>NZ_JAOPFU010000033.1 GCF_025515275.1 Catenovulum sp. 2E275 | reverse complement strand
CGCAAATTCGCCTTGTTCTCAGAAAAAATCCCTCACTAGAAAAAGAACTTAAACTAAAAACCAATAAATTTAAGGCTTTAGCTAACTTCTTATCCAGAGTTGAGGTTAAATAACCCGAATTCTGGTTATTCTTAATCTCTTAAAAATAAACTTAATTTTGCAACCAACTCATCTTTCACTATGGGTTTGGTTAAATATTCATTCATTCCGGCAGCTAAACATTTTTCTCTGTCTCCCTGCATTGCGTGGGCTGTTAACGCAATAATCGGAATGGTTTGATATTGCATACCAGCCTGTGCATTACGAATCGCTTTTGTTGCCTGATACCCATCTAATTCCGGCATCTGGCAATCCATTAAAATCAATGAATACGGGTTATCTGATTGGGCCGATAAATGTTCAATCACTTCACGTCCGTTTTTAACACAATTCACCTCAATTCCAATTTGTTCTAACATCGCTTGTACAACTAATTGATTAATTTCATTATCTTCGGCTAATAATAAACGCGCAGTAAAATTGATTGGTAATCCAGTATTGGCGTTTAAATTCGGCTCTAATGGATTAATGGAAGCGGTGAGCTGACGCGGTGTTACAGGCAGTGTTAAAATACGATCTGGGTTTAAATTTAGCGTTAAATTTGGGTTTGGGTTTGAGTTTGGCGCTAAATCTGGAGTTAACTGCTCTGGATTATCGGTGACAAACCACACTTTGGCAGAGTTGAACTGCGCTGGATTTTGTTGGCAAAGCTGCTGATAATCCTCGATATGTTTATCATCCAGCACAATATAATCAATTGCTTTTGTGCTATTTATATTAAACCTTGAGTTAATTGAATTAAGCACATCATTCAGCGTGATCTCCAATAATTCCGCGCCTAGTCTGCGTAAATTAGCTGTTAACACACTGCGGCTTAAACCCGACTGTAACAAAACCAAAATTACTTTATGTTTGAGCGGATAATTTAAATCAGCCGATATATGTTTATTGGCTTTATTTAGGTTTATCTCAAAACTAAATTCACTGCCCTGATTAAGCCGGCTGTTTACCCAAACTTTACCATTCATCAGTTTACAAAGTTTTTGCACTATAGATAAACCTAAACCCGTACCACCATAAAGGCGGGTAGTAGAGTTATCTGCTTGAGTAAATGCATCAAATAACTGAGCTAGTTTCTCTTTAGCAATGCCAATGCCGGTATCTTTTATCCGGCAATTGAGTACACAGCCAACACTTGAACTGAGTTTAAGTTCGGCGCTAATCTCAACTGAACCAGTTTGAGTAAATTTAATCGCATTGCTAATTAAATTAAATAAAACTTGTTTTAATCTGGCTGGATCGCCCTGAACCCAATTGGTTTCTATCCCGGATACATCCAGCGCCAGCTCAATATTTTTTTGTTGGGCGATATGGCTAAACGATTCAACCACATTACTTAATACATCAAACAAACTAAACTCGGTATATTCAAGGTGCAGTTTACCGGCTTCAATTTTAGAAAAATCGAGAATATCGTTTAAAATATGCAATAAAGACGTCGCGCTGGTATGCGCAATTTCAATCTGCTGTTGATGATGTTTTGGTAAAGAGTGGGCTTTTAAAATAACCTCCAGCATACCTAAAATGCCATTCATCGGTGTTCTGATTTCGTGGCTCATATTGGCCAGAAAATCACTTTTTGCCTGAGCTGCTACCTCTGCTGCTTCTTTCGCTTGTACTAAGGTTTGCTCTGCTAAAATCCGGTCGGTTATATCCCAATTGGTGCCGATCATTTTTATAGGATTATTATCGGAATCAGTTTTTACATCTGCAACTGCTTTTATCCATTTGATTTCACCAGTATGTAGTAAGATTCTGAACTGAGTATCGAATTTTTGTAAAGATTTAATCGATTTATCAATCTGTGCTTTTGTTTGGATTACATCCTCTTCATGTAACATCCTTAACCAAGTGCTTGAAGTATTATTAAATTCTTCACGATCAACTGCATAGATTTTATGCATGGTTTCATCCCAAAGCATATTATCTGATTCAAAATCCCATTCCCAAATGCCAACACCAGCTGCATCAGTCGCTATAGTTAAACGCGATGAAAGGTTTTGCTGTATCTGTTGTTGTAACTTTCGCTCAGATATATCCTCAACAATTGACCAGATTAATTTACGACCAGTAGTGTCTTCAATTAAAATACCGTTTAATAAAACCGGATAATAACTGCCATTTTTTTTAATATATTCTTTTTCATACGGACCATAATTTTTATAAAGTTTTAAACTATTTAGTTGGGCTAACTCGTCTTGTTCATATTTTTTAGGGGTGACTTGCCAATAATTAAGTTGTAAGAATTCTTCTTTGTTATATCCGGTCGAGGTAAGTAAAGCTTGATTAATATCAATAAACTGACCCGTTTCAAAGTCGTTTAATGCAATCCCAATAGGGGATAACTCAAATAAAGCCCTGAGTCGAGTTTCGCTCTCAGTTAACGCCGCCCTAGCTGCTTTTTGTTCACTGATGTCACGTGCTATTCCTAAATAACCATTTATTTCTCCATTCACATCTAATAATCGAGTTACAGATAAATAAACCGGAAATTTAGAACCATCTTTTCTAATATAGGTCCATTCATTCTCATCCACACAACCTTGAGCACTTTTTGCTATAAATGTTTCAAATCCAGGATTTACCGGCTGGTTTAACTCTTCAGTTAATACTTTAGCCCTGTTAACAACTTCATCAAATTGATGGAATATAGCTGGGGTTTGTTTATGAATCATTTCTTCTTTACTATAGCCGAGCATTTTTTCTGCCCCATGGCTAAATACATTGATAATCCCCTCGGGATCTGTCGAAATAATTGAAAAGTGGGCACTGTCTAAAATTGCATTACGCCAATTATTACTTTCTTCTAATTGGATCAGAGCTAGTTTCTTTGATGTTATATCTGTATGTGTGCCTGAAATAATTTGCGCTTGTCCATTAGAATCTCTTCGAGTTACTTTTCCTTTTGTTCGAAGCCAAACCCAGTGGCCATTTTTATGGCGCATTCTAAGTTCATACTCATAAACAGAAACCGTATTCTCTAAACATTTTTTTAGCTCTAACAATGAGTTTTGATAATCTTGCGGATGGGTTAATTTTTCACATTTTTCATCAGTTAAAGGGGTTAATTCAGCTAATTGATAACCTAGCATTTGTGCCCAAATCGAATTGATTTGAAAAGTTTGATGTTGCAAATCCCATTCCCATGTCGCTATTTGGGTCGCTTCGATGATATCTTGTAAGCGTTGTTGTTGTGTTTTTAAAGAGTTCTGGCTCAGGTTTATTTCAGTAATGTCTCTGATTATAATCAAATTTTCAGATAAACTGATGGGAGTTAACCTAAGTTCAAATTGGAAATGTTTGGATTCAATATATTGTTCAAAAGTTACAACTTGTTCAGCTAATTGGAGGCCAGGGCTTTGTAACATATTTAATAATGTATTACTCGCTTGTTCACAAATATACCAAGATATGTGTTGACCATTTGGTATTTCTGCATGAAACAACTGACAAAAAATATCATTATAATCCAAAATAAAGCCAGCCTTATCGACTACAACTAAAGTATCTGGAATAGAATGGATTAAATTATTTAACCGAAGTTTTTGGTTAACTAGGTCTTTACTGAGTTTTAATTCATTGCGGGCATTAATCTCTTCCAGGACACAAGCGCTAAAATCAATCAGACATTTTTTTTGTTCTTTAGTTAACTGACGAGGTTTGTAATCAATGATACATAAGGTACCTATTGCCATTTCATTGATAATTAATGGCATACCAGCATAAAATCGTATGTTTGGCGATTTTACAATTAAAGGATTATCAGCAAATCTAGGATCAAGCAGTGTGTTTTCAACAACGGTTAATTCTTTTGTATAAATTGAATGCCCGCAAATTGATATCTCTCGGGCTGTTTCATTAATATTTAGTCCCTGTTTAGACTTAAACCACTGCCTATCTAAATCGACTAGGCTTACTAAAACGATAGGTACATTAAAATAAGACTTAACTAGCCTGGTAATACGGTCAAACCTTTCCTCTGGTGGTGTATCTAACAACTGAGTTTGTTGGAGTATTTTTAGTCGTTTTAATTCATCTTTTGGAATTGGGGCTTTTTGCATCACTCAGCCTTTTAATTTTTCAAGGTTACAGATATAGCTTAATCGAGAAGTTTACTTAATGGCTACTTTTTTGCACTTAATCTAAATCAGTTAATGCTAATGAACTCTATTTTGGTGCACGCTGAACCAATAATAAATTTTAGCGGCTATTTTATTTCAATAAAAAATAAAATAAATTTATATAAATCAGTATCTTAGTTTTTTGGCATATAACTTGAATGTTCTTGGTTATCCAAAGGCGGGTAAACAACAACTCGAGCGTTTATGTTGTTTTTTCAATGGCGAAGAATCAACCAAATTTAGGTAAAGAATTTGATGAACAAAAAAGCAGTTAATTTAAAACAAACCACTTGTCCGTATTGTGGTGTTGGGTGTGGCATCGATGTTACAGTCGATGATTTAAAGCTAACTCGAGTGAATGGCTCTTCGGAACATCCCGCCAATTTTGGACGCTTGTGCGTTAAGGGCTCATCTGTTTTAGAAACCAATGATATGTCAGGGCGATTACTGCAGCCCATGATAGGGAATTCAGAAGTTTGCTGGGACGAAGCCACCCGATATGTTGCCAACCAACTTAATAATACAATTGCAGAGCATGGTGCTGATTCAGTTGCATTTTATGTGTCAGGGCAACTCTTAACCGAAGATTATTATGTTGCCAATAAACTGATGAAAGGTTATATCGGCAGCGGGAATATAGATACCAATTCACGTTTATGTATGTCGTCTGCGGTGGCTGCTTACAAACGTGCATTTGGCTCTGATACTGTACCATGTAACTATGAGGATATTGAAGATACAGACTGTTTAGTTTTATTAGGTTCAAATGCGGCCTGGACACATCCGGTTTTATTTCAGCGGATGGAAAGAGCAAAACAAATTAATCCAGATATGAAAGTGGTGGTGATTGACCCACGAAAAAGTGCCACAACAGAGCTGGCAGATTTACATTTAGCGATTAAACCCGGAACAGACGTTGCCTTATTTAATGGCTTACTGAACTATTTAAGTGCAAATCAACTGCTGGATAACGAATATATTTCGCTTTCAACTGAAGGGCTAAACACCGCTTTGGAGAAAGCTAAACCTTGGACAATCGCAGAGGTAGCGCTTTATTGTGATTTACCTCAAACGCAAATTGAAACCTATTATCAATGGTTTGCACAAAGCCCAACTGCCATTACATTTTATTGTATGGGTGTAAACCAATCGGTTCAGGGAACAGATAAAGCCAATGCTGTGATTAACTGCCATCTAGCCAGTGGTAAAATTGGTAAAGCAGGCAGCGGACCTTTTTCTATTACCGGCCAGCCAAATGCAATGGGCGGGCGCGAAGTGGGTGGTTTAGCGAATATGCTCGCCGCACACATGGATATTGAAAATCCCAAACATAGCGATTTAGTCCAAAGATTCTGGCAATCACCCAGGATCGCTAAAACAAGCGGCTATAAAGCTGTCGAGATGTTTGAAAAAGTAAAATCCGGTGACATTAAAGCGATCTGGATTATGGCGACTAATCCGGCGGTGAGCTTACCGGATGGCAATGAAATTGCTAAAGCTTTAGCAGATTGCCCCTTAGTTATTGTGTCAGACTGTATTGCTAATACAGACACGGCTAAATGGGCTAATGTACGTTTTCCAGCGACAACTTGGTCAGAAAAAGATGGAACCGTAACGAATTCTGAACGCCGCATATCACGTCAGCGTGGCATTTTGCCACCTCCGGCCAATACTAAACACGACTGGCAAATTATTTGTGATGTTGCAAAAGCTATGGGCTTTAACCGTGGTTTTGCATTTGAGCATCCGGTTGATATTTTTGAAGAACATGCCAGATTATCCGGTTTTGAAAACAACGGTAGCCGCGATTTTGACATTAGTGGCTTAGCTGGCATTAACCAAACTCAATACGATAAATTCAGACCTTTACAATGGCCTGTTACAAAAGCCTATCCGAACGGCCGCGCCCGTATGTTTGACGACGGCAAATTTTATACGCCATCTAAACGCGCCCGTTTTATTGCGGTTGAGCCAATTGCGCCGCAGCAAAAAACCAGCGAAGCTTATCCATTTGTTTGTAATACCGGCCGGATTCGGGATCAATGGCACACCATGACCCGCACAGGCAAAGCGGCTAAATTAAGCGCTCATATCAGTGAACCTTTTGTGGCTATTCATCCAGATAACGCACAAGCATTAAACTTAACCGAAGGTGCCGTTGCCAGAATATTTTCAGAGCAGGGCGAATCTTTAGTTAAAGTTAAACTTGATAGCGGTCAGCGTAAGCAGGAATTATTTGTGCCCATGCATTGGAATCAGCAATTTGCCGCAAACGCTAATATTAACCGGGTATTTAAAGGGGCGGTTGATCCGGTTTCAGGTCAACCGGAACTGAAGCATGCCGCGGTGAATATAGAAGCTTATCCGGCAGATTTTTATGGTGTTATGGTGGGCAAAAATCCAATGTTTGTTGATTCAGATTATTGGGCAAAATCGCCAAGCAGTGCAGGTTTTTCTACCAGTTTTGCCGGACAAGGCGAAGTCTCCGACTGGCTGGATTGGTGTCAGCAAAGAGCCAATAGTCAGGGCGAATGGATTCGGGTTGAAAACCAACAAAATAAACAGTTCAGAATATTTTGTTACAAACAAAATGAATTACAGTTTGTCTGCTACGTACAAGCCACCCCATTTGCTGAAGATGTCTCTTGGCTGACTGAAATTTTTGGACTGGCACAATTTGACCGAGAAGAAATTAACGCCTTAATTACTGCGATTCCAACGCCGGAAATTGCAAAAGGCCGACAAATTTGCAGTTGTTTTAAAATTGGTGAAAAACAAATTATTGAAGCGATTGTTGATTATGGTGACGATACAGTCGATAAGTTAGGGCAGCGATTAAAATGCGGTACTAATTGTGGGTCGTGTAAAACCGATTTAAGCGGTTTAATTAAACAGCATTGTCCGGCTAAAGTGGCTTAGTTATAGTTTGAACGGCGGGCGATTAGCCCGTTGGCAACATACCAAACGTAACCGGATTAACGCTTAATGTTAAGCGATAAAAGTCAGTGGTATAATAACGCATCTTTTATCTTAATTAAGACCATTATGAGCGAACCATTTAAACACTATATCAATCTGATTGGTAAGGGCCAAAGAGCCGGACAAACCTTAACTCAGGCGCAAGCGTATGATGCCATGCAACAAATTTTGCAAGACAAAGTCACCCCTGAGCAGTTAGGGGCGTTTTTAATGTTGCTGAGAGTGCGCGAAGAAACCGCTGAAGAATTAGCCGGTTTTACGCAAGCTTGTCGCGAATATGTGAATCCAGAATTTGCAGGCTTAACGGTCGATTTAGATATGGGGTGTTATGCCGGTAAGCGGCGTCATTTACCTTGGTTTTTATTAGCTGTAATGGCAATGGCGCAGCAGGGATTAAATATTGCTATTCACGGCACCGCAGAGCCAGATTCTCAGCGTTTGTATTTAAAAACCTGTTTGGCTGAATTTGGCGTTATGCCAGCCGAAAATAAACAAGAAGCAGAACAGCAATTAGATAAATTGGGTTTTTGTTATCAGGAATTAGCCAGCGTTCACCCTAAACTCGACCAACTGATTCAGCTACGTGCTTTATTTGGATTGCGTTCACCGGCAAATACTTTAGCGCGAATGTTAAATCCGTTTAATGCTGAGTTTAGTTTGCATGGTGTTCACCATCGTAACTTTGATATCCGGCATATTGATGCAGCGCAAATTTTGCAAGATAAAAACGTGTTATGTTTTCGCGGAGAAGGTGGTGAAATTGAGTTTAATCCGGAACGTGAAGTGACTTTGCATTGCGCAAGGCAAGGCCAAACCAGCCAGTTTATTTTGCCTGCCGGGCTGGATAGCTGGCAAGTAAAACCAAGAGAATTAGATATTAACTCACTCAAAAATGTATGGCTGGGTGCAGAGCAAAATGATTATGCAACACAGGCGATAATCGGCACGATTAATATTATGTTGTTATTAACTCAGAGCCAGTTAACGGATGATTTATCTGATAGCGCAGAAGCTATTAAACAAACAAGGTTCAAAGCAGAGCAAATATGGCAACAAAGACAGTCGGCTAACTGGCCGTTAAATTAATTCATTTGTTTTTCTGGTACAGCAAAATTGCGTGGGCAATTTTGCTGCTTTCCTATTGGTTTGGTTTTTATTTTTAAGTTATTGAAAATTAAATAAAAAATATAAATTAATGCTTGACTCATCTCACTTTTATCGACTAATCTAATCCTAGCTTTCACATCCGGCATCACTTTCAAAACTAATTTTTTTAACCTTAAAAATGTTACTTGGGAGTGACTCATGGAAATCAAAAAATCGAAACTAGCTTTAGCTATTTTTTCATTAATCAGCACTGGCGCTGTGACTTTACCGAGTTATGCGGCTTCAACTTTATCTGAAGCGATAACCGAAGAAGGTAAAGCCAGCCTTGCTTTGCGCGCACGATATGAAGGCGTTGAGCAGGCCGGTAAAGCAGAAGATGCTAAAGCGATGACTTTAAAGTCTAGCCTGACTTTAGCAACCGGCTCTTACAAAGGTTTTTCTGCGTTAATTCAAGGCGATATGACCAGCTCATTAGGCCCAGTTGAATATAACGATACTTTAAATGGCCGCACTCAATATCCTGTTGTAGCCGATCCAATTGGCGGCGATATTAATCAAGCTTTTCTCAAATATACCAATGAGCAAACGCAAATCACCTTAGGTCGTCAAATTATTACTCATTTAAATCATAGATTTATCGGGCATGTTGGTTGGCGACAAAATATGCAAACTTACGATGGTGTGCGTATTCAAACTAACCTAGATGCAGTTAAGCTGGATTATTCGTATTTAATTAATAACAGCACCATTTTTGGTACAGATGTTGAGATTGATGCGCATAATTTATTAGCCAGTTACAGTATTAATCCTGAACACAGCATTTCAGGTTTTGCTTATTTATATGAGCAAAATGATGTAGACACTAATACTTATGGGTTTGATTACACAGGCAAAATGGCTGGTATTACAGCACATGCCAGCTATGCGATACAAAGCCAGAGTGCGGGTGATTATGATGTAGATTATTTTGCGTTAGACTTTAGCTATAAAATTGCGGCGATTAACTTTACTTTAGGTTACGAAGCGCTTGGCAGTGACGATGGCGCTTATGGCTTTCAAACGCCACTGGCAACCAAACACGCCTTTAATGGTTTTGCCGATAAGTTTTTGGCAACTCCAGCCGGTGGTTTAGAAGATATTTATATTAAAGCGGTTTATAAATACGATGCGTTAACCCTGATTGCGTTTTATCATGATTTTAGTGCCGCAGAGGGGAATACCGATTATGGCCAAGAGCTTGATTTAGTGGCTTCTTATCAGATTAATCAAACTTTTTCTGTATTAGCTAAATATGCTGATTATAACGGCGATGCGGGTGATGACATTAGTAAAACTTGGTTACAGCTAGAAGCTAAATTTTAATGCCTTAGCTAACTTCTTATCCAGAGCTGAGGTTAAATACAGTTTTACGACTAAAAAATCAGGTTGGCTTTGGTTAACCTGATTTTTTGTTTTAGTTTTATGTTTTTTAAACCTCGACTATGGATAAAAAGTTAGTTTTTCGCTTTGGGGTCAATTTGGCTCACTCAATTCGTTTTTTTGGCAGTTGTTATTTTTAATTACTGGCTAATTACTCGCTTAAAAATGTCTAATTAATTGAATTTAAATAAAAAATATTTAGGGTTAAATTAGCTCAGCGCCAGTTTTTTTAACGATTTAATCTCACTTTTTATGCTCAAAATCGGCCTTTGTCACAAAAGTTTAATAGCAAAAACTTGGCTGTATCCGTTTAATGCGCTCAACAGCGTTACACACAAAATTATTTTAAAAAACTTCAAGGATACAAAAATGAATATGGCATCATTTAAAGTGAAAAAATTGGCCGCAATTTGTGCTGCTGCTTTAATCGCGCCTACTGCTTTTGCCGGTGACATTATTGGTAAAGTCACTGACCAGTCAGAACAAAAAATATTTAAAGGGGCAAAAGTATCTATTGTTGAACTAAAGCGTTCAACCACAACTGATTTAATTGGTGAATATCGTTTTGATAATTTACCAGCCGGTAACTACACATTAAAAGTTGAATACTTAGGCGAAACGCCAAAAACATTTCCGGTAACCGTTAATGAATCTGGCTTAGTTGAAGAAAAATTATTTTTAGGTGAAGCGGTTACCATTGAGCACATGATTGTTAGTGCACAGCGAGCAGGTCAAGCTGGTGCGCTTAATATGCAAAAAAATGCTGATAGCATTAAATCAATTGTCTCGGCTGATGCGATTGGTCAATTTCCGGATCAAAACGTTTCAGAAGCTTTGCAGCGCCTACCGGGTATGTTTATTGAGCGAGATCAGGGTGAAGGCCGCTTTGTGGGGATTCGTGGTATTGATCCTAACTTAAACAATGTCACCATTAATGGTTTAAATGTACCGTCACCAGAAGCCGGTGTTCGTTCAGTGGCATTAGATGTTATCCCGTCTAACTTAGTGGGTGCACTTGAAGTATCTAAAACGGTTACACCGGATATGGATGCTGATGCAATTGGTGGTTCAATTGCGGTTAAAAGCTTAAGTGGTTTTGATCGTCCGGTACAAACCATGAGTTTTTCTGGTCAGGTATCACAAAACCAATTAAGAGACGAAACCAGCCCAAAATTATCAGCTAGTTTTACTGACAGCTACAATGATGAGTTTGCGATTGCCGCGGCGCTTTCTTATTCGGAGCGTAACTTTGGTTCAGACAATATTGAATCAAACGGCGATGATGAAATTGAACAAAGATTTTACGATATTACCCGCGAGCGTACCGGTGCTGCGGTAAACTTGGATTATCGTCCAGACTTTAATAACCAATTTTATCTTCGCACTTTATACAGTGAATTTTCTGACAGCGAATTTAGATTAAGCAATACATTTGCATTGGAAGATGGCGAAATTGAACGCGGCACTAAAGACAGAAAAGAAACTCAAGAAATTATTTCATTAACGGCTGGTGCAGAACATTTAATTAATAGCTGGAAACTTGAATATCAGCTTGGTTATTCAAAAGCGACTGAAGATAATCCAAACGCATTATATTACACCATTAAAGCTGAAGACTTAGACATTTCAAGCGAAATGCAAGGCCAAAAACCTCAGGTTTCACAACCAAGTGAGGCAATGGATTTGGCAAATTATGAGTTGGATGAGGTGTCTGATGAATCAGAAAAAGCTCAAGATGAAGAAACCAGCTTTAAATTAGATTTAACCAAAACCTTAGAAATTAATGGTCGTCCGGTTGAATTTAAAGTTGGTACTAAATATCGTCAACGTGAAAAAACAGCCAGCGCCAACTTTTTAATTTATGACGGCGGTGATGCGTTTGACAGCTTTGATGCCAGCGAATTTGCGGTGCAAAACCTTGACTGGAGTTTAGGTGATTTTGGTCCGGGCTTAAATCGCAGCGGTTTACGCCAGCATTATCAAGCAAATCAATCAGGGTTTGAGTTAGCTGAATTAGACTCAGAAGCTGAATCTCAAGGCGCATCTTATACCATCAACGAAGATATTTTTGCCGCTTATGCTATGGCTAAGTTTGATATTGGTGCATTGGGTGTTGTTGCCGGTGTGCGTTATGAACAAACTGATTTTTCAACTCAAGGCCAAAGAGTGGAAGTGGTTGAAGATGAACAAGCTGATGATGAATATGTCGATACTACAAGCTGGACTGGTGAGCGTGACTACAGCAAAGTATTACCAAGCGTAAACTTAAAATACCAATTTTCAGATCAAATCATTGGCCGCGCTGCATTTACTCAAACTTTAGCTCGTCCTAAATTTGAAGATGTTGCTGCGTTTCAGATTATTTCAACCACTACCGAAGAAGATGACGGTGTATTTGAAACTGAACGTGAAGCAGAAGTTGGTAATCCTGAGTTAAAACCCTATTTTTCAGATAACTTTGATTTATCAATTGAATATTATCCGGGTCATATCGGGGTGTTATCAGCTGGTTATTTCCATAAAAACATTGATAACTTTGTTGTGATCGCCAATGTAGCCGGTACGGGTGACTGGACAGAATATGACGAAGTGTATCAAGCCATTAATGGTGAAAGCGCAACATTATCTGGGATTGAATTAGCTTGGGTTAAAACATTTGATTCTGGTTTATTAATGTCTGCCAACGCGACATTTACTGATTCAGAAGCCACTACCATAGTTGATGGTGAAGCGTTTGAAACTCAATTACCAAACCAGTCAGACACCACAGCTAACTTTACGTTAGGTTACGAAAGCGACTTATTAAGCCTGCGTTTAACCAGTGTGTATAAGAGCAAAAACTTAGAAGAGATTGACGATGGTCTGTTGCGTTATGAAGATGCGCACACCCAATTTGATTTCACCGCTAAATATTACATCAACCAACAAACGCATGTGTATTTTAATGCCGTTAACTTAAATGATGAGCCTATGTATCATTATTTTGATAACAAAAATACCAATGCTCAGTACGAAACCTATGGCCGTACTTTTGAGTTAGGTTTTAGCTGGACATCATTTTAATGAAGTTATTTAAAACAAGCTTAGTGATATTACAGTTTGTTTTACTTTGTACAGCGCATGCCGCGCTGTACAAAGACGAACTTTGGTATCAGCAACACCCGATTAAAAATTTAACCGTTACTGAAAACGCCATTAACTTTATTGTTGTTGGTGACTGGGGACGCAACGGACATTTTCAGCAAAAAGAAGTCGCTGAACAAATGGACAATGCAATGTACTGGTTAGATGGCGACTTTATTGTATCGGCCGGAGATAACTTTTATCCCGATGGCATCGCCAGTGTGAACGACCCTTATTTAAAATCTTCGTATGAGGATATTTATTCAGGCCCGCATTTATTTGAACCTTGGTATGTGGTGTTAGGTAATCATGACTATCGCGGTAATGTTCAGGCGCAAATTGATTACAGCAAAATTAGCAAACGCTGGAATATGCCTGCCCGATATTACAGCAAAACCTTATCTATTCCAGAAAGTTCAGACGAATTATTACTGATATTTTTAGATACCAATCCGTTTGAAGCTAAGTATCAGACTGAAGAAAAATACGCCGCGGTGCGCGCCGAAAATGGACAAGCTCAACTTAGCTGGCTGGAGCAATTATTAGCTGGCAGCACAGCTAAATGGAAAATTGTGATTGGTCATCACCCTATGTACAGCAGTGGTAAGCGATATGGCAAAACCGATTCGGTTCGCCAAAAATTAGAGCCTATTTTAGAAAAATATAAGGTACAAGCTTATTTTGCAGGGCACGAACACGATTTACAGCATAACCAAATTAAAGGCAAAACGGTGCAGCATTTTATCTCGGGAGCGGGTTCAGCTGTGCGTGAAGTAAAAGCACGGGAATTTACCGAATTTGCCGAAGCACAAGCCGGTTTTACCGCGCTTTCTGTTAGCCAAAATAACATTCTTGTGCAAATGATAAATGCAAAAGGCGAGATTATTTATCGCACTCAAATTGCTAAATAACCCGTAGTGTTACCCAACTCGCTTTTTTAAAAAATTAAACAAATAGTTAGAATTAAGGTTAGTTTTAAAATGAAATTATTAAATGTGTCTTTACTGGCAACGGCATTAATTGCCGGATTATCTGGCTGTAGTGCACAAAGCAAGGTTGAAAATACCGGCTCTGCATTTACATTAAGCAGCAAAACGCTATTACAAAAAGATAAATTAAATGGCCAGAAAATAATGCCGTTTGGTACTGAGTTATGGCTTGCCAATAGTGAAAACGACGGGGTTATGTTATTAGATAACCAAGGCACTATTTTAAGCCAGCATAGCGGCAATTATGAGGCGCTGGATTACCGCCGAATTGGCTCGCAAAGTTATTTAGTTGCTAGCGTTGAAAAAGAAAATGGCCGATTAGACTTATTTAGCCAGCAAATTAGCCAAAATAAGGCAAACAACCAATTTAAATTATTAGCCAGTATTAAACCGCAAAACAGCGCAATTAATAATATGTGTTTGTATCAGGCTAAATCGCAAGATATTTATGCGTTTATTCTAACGGCTCAAAATATGGTTGAGCAGCGCATGGTTTATCAGGCTAGCCAAGACCAAGTGGTTGATTATTTAATTCGGGAGTTTCCAGCGCCACCAGAAAGCTCTGCCTGTAGTGTCGATGATAAAACCGGCCAGCTTTATATTGCTGAAGAAACAACTGGAATTTGGCAATATCCGGTTAATCCAGAGCGTGATTTATCGCGCAATGCAATTGCAATGCAGCAGCCTTTTGGCGAGCTGGAAGGCGAAATTAAAGACATTCAAATATTAGCTGACGGCAGTTTATTAGTTGCGTTACCTGAAATTGCGCAAATCCAGCATTATCAAGTTGCCGCAGACAAAGCTGAAAAATGGTCAATGCAGACATTTCAGCTAGAGCAGCACATTGCTAATGAAAGTATTAGTGCGAAAACTTTGGATAACGACAAAGTTGAACTGGCATTTTATGATGATGAAGCCGGTGATTATAAAACGGCGGTTGCCCCAGTTAAATTAAATAAACGAGTATTCAGCGAAAGTGCGATTACTGAAATTGCCGCCGATGACGAAACTGCACCCGTTGAAAAGTTTGGTGATGCCGCAGATGATCCGGAAATTTGGGTTAATCAACAAAACCCAGAGCAAAGCTTAATTTTAGGAACAGACAAGCGCTACGGTTTATATGTATTTGACTTAAATGGCAAAATTAAAAACAGTATCGCCTCAGGTCGAGTAAATAATGTTGATATTAGCTATGGTGCAACTTTTAACGGCGAAACATTTGATTTTGCAGCGGCAAGTAACCGCACCCATAACAGTATTTCGCTGTATAAAATTACCAAACAAGGCGTGGTTTCAACATTAGTTGATTTACCAACCAGCCTGCCGGATGTATATGGTTTATGTACTTATCATTCAGCTAAAACCAATCAATATTATGTATTTATTAACGATGAAAGCGGATTATTTCACCAATATTTAGTGGATTTCTCCGGTGCTCAAATTAAAGGTAAATTAGTACGCGAATTTGCGGTTAAATCTCAACCAGAAGGTTGTGTTGCCGATGCGGATTCACAAACTTTATATCTTGGCGAAGAAGATGTTGGTTTATGGAAAATCTCAGCCGAAGCGGATGGTGGTACATTACCTGAGCTTGTCTACGCAGTAGATAACAAAGTATTGTTTGACGATTTAGAAGGTGTGTCGATTTATCACGGACAAGATCACAAATATTTAGTGGCATCGAGTCAGGGTAACGACTCTTATGTGGTGTTTTCACTCAAAACACACCTGCCAGTGGCGAATTTTAGCATAGTTGCTGACCCACAAAATGGAATCGATGGCGCATCCGAAACCGATGGTTTAGCCGTCACCTCAGCCAACCTTGGCGCTCAATATCCAAACGGATTATTAGTTGTACAAGACGGCCGTAATGTGATGCCAGCTCAGCCACAAAATTTTAAATTAGTAAGCTGGGATAAAATAAGCCCTTTAATTAAAGAGTAAATATTAAAAATAAGAGTTTAAAATAATCACCGTAAAAGGCGGGGCAGGGTTAGAGCTGCCCCGTTTTTTGTTTTAAGAATTAGCAATAGAGTCATAGTCATACTCTGAGGCTTTTTAATCTTGTATTTTGGGTTGGTGGCAGGTTAGTGTGTTAAAAAATTTAAGACGATGAACTTTGTTCATAGGGTGTGCTGGGAAAAGTTATTTTTGTATTTTACTAACCAAACGGCCGTTAAGCCGTTTGTTAACAACTTGGTTAGTTTCTATTAAGCCTAGAGCTCTTTTCGGACAATCTCAGCGCCGGTACTTAAAGCCTTTAATTTACTCCTTGCCACATGACGCGATAAAGGGGCCATACCACAATTAGTCGAAGGATAAAGCTTATCGGCATCAACAAATTTAAGTGCTTTTCGTAAAGTATTGGCAACTTCTTCTGGTGTTTCAATTATATTACTTGCAACATCAATTGCCCCAACCATGACTTTTTTACCTCTAATTAGTTCAATCAGATCCATAGGTACACGTGAGTTTTGGCATTCTAAAGAGATAATATCTATGTTAGATGTTTGCAATTTTGGAAAAGCTTCTTCATATTGGCGCCATTCGGAGCCTAATGTTTTTTTCCAATCTGTGTTAGCTTTTATCCCATAACCATAGCAAATGTGTACTGCTGTTTCACATTTTAAGCCTTCAATGGCTCTTTCTAATGTTGCAATACCCCAATCATTAACTTCATCAAAAAATACATTAAACGCAGGTTCATCAAATTGAATAATATCTACACCAGCAGCCTCTAACTCTTTAGCTTCTTGGTTAAGAATTTTAGCAAATTCCCAAGCTAGCTTTTCTCGGCTTTTATAATGGTCATCATATAGTGTATCTATCATAGTCATAGGCCCAGGCAGAGCCCATTTTATTGGTTGTTTAGTTTGCTGGCGTAAAAATTTAGCGTCATCAACAAAGACGCTTTTTTGACGCGAAACAGCGCCAACAACTGATGGAACACTGGCATCATATCGATCACGGATCTTAACCGTTTGACGTTTTTCAAAATCTACTCCGTCAAGATGCTCAATAAATGTTGTTACAAAATGCTGGCGTGTTTGCTCGCCGTCACTAACTATATCAATCCCTGCATGTTCTTGTTCTTGTAAAGACACACGTAGCGCATCTTTTTTTCCGTCTATTAACTCGTCGCCATTTAATTTCCATGGGGACCATAGTTTTTCAGGTTCAGCAAGCCAAGACGGTTTAGGTAAGCTGCCAGCAGTTGAGGTAGGAAGTAATTTTTTCATAATAGATGTCGTTATAAATCTTTGTTAATTATAAAGTATAGTTAGCAGACCATTGCTCAAGAACTGTTTGGTATGGTTTGATAAAATTTTCTTCAGCAAACTTACCTTGCTCTATAGCTAATTTGCTACGTTCTGCGCGGTCATAAACAATTTGAGTTAATGAATGATCTTTATTTTTCAGTTTTGGTTGATATAACTTTCCTGCTGTCGCATTCGCATTATAGATTTCTGGGCGGTAAATTTTTTGAAATGTTTCCATCGTACTAATAGTACTAATCAGCTCAAGATTTGTATAATCATTGAGTAAATCACCAAAAAAATAGAAAGCTAAGGGAGCAACACTATTTGGTGGCATAAAGTAACGAACTTGTAGCCCCATTTTTTTGAAATATTGTTCAGTTAAAGATGATTCATTCGGATAGTACTCGTAACCTAATACTGGGTGCTGATTTTCTGTTCTTTGATAAATTTTGTTATCTGAAACAGATAAACATATTACCGGTGGTTTTTTGAAATGCTGTTTATATGCATCTGAATTAACAAAGCATTTGAATAGCTTTCCATGTAACTCACCAAAGTTTTCAGGGATGCTAAACTTATCTCGTGTTTTGTTGTGCTCAAGTAGTAGTACACTAAAATCATAATCTCTGACATAAGAAGAAAAATTATTTCCTACAATTCCTTCAATGCATTGATTCGTTGTGTGATCAATAATATTTGTTTTTAATATTTCAATTGATGGAAAGCTTTGCCCACTACCTTCAATATCTATATCCACTGAGATGATTTTAAGTTCAACAGAATAACGATCTCCCTTAGGATTATCCCAATGGCTTAACGCATTAAAACGATTGTTAACCATTTCTAAGGCATTACGTAAATTATTTTGTCGGCTTTTTCCTCTAGCCAAATTAGCAAAATTGGTGGTGATGCGAGTATTGTCTGATGGCTGATAATTTTCATCAAAGCAAATGCTTTTAATCGTAAATGTAAATTCTGTATTCATCGTATCTGGTATCCAATTTTATAACACAACCTGAATATATTTTTCATACACTAAGGCATTACGGCTTTTTCATGCTGATTAAATAGGCTTTTAAACTATTTAAGATTTAGAAAAGACAGTTCTAATAATGCCTGAAGTAAGAACAAGGTAATTTATACAGGGAATTAAACGTGAATAAAATTGTTTGTATTTCATATTTAAAGTGAAAAATATTCAAGATTGGTTTAAGGGCTGATAAATCCAATCTAAGATTTATTACACTGGGATTATTTAGCGAGTTAAAAGTAATAAGAAAAAAGGAAATTTATTTGTGATAGAGAAATAAGGGAAGCTTTAGATAGTTAGTTAATTTTGATTAATAAGTAATAAAAATTAACTAACCAGAGTTATTAAACAAATAAAATAATATACCAGTAGTATAGAGGGAATTAAGAATCTTTTTCTATTTTTTCAATTCCTTGAGTATGCTTTTCGGCTTTCAGTTTATGGTGAATCGCTGATTTAATTAAAATATAACAGCTTATCGGGGCTGTGATTAATAAAAATACCGAGATTAAAATTTCCTTAAAACTAAACCCTGTATGGGTAGCCGAAAAATAAATCATAGCGGCAATTAACAAACAAGCCATGCCCAACGTAGTTGCTTTGGTTGGGCCATGCAAGCGCATAAAAAAATCCGGCATTTTAACCAAGCCAATAGAGCCAATTAAAATTAATGTGCCGCCAATTAGCAATAAAATTGAAACTATCCATTCATACATCATAGTTATTCGATTAAATCGCCTCTTAATAAATATTTACATAAAGCAACTGTGCTGACAAAACCTAACATCGCAATTAATAAAGCAGCTTCAAAATATAAACTGGTGTCGTTATGCAAACCATATAAAACAATTACCGCAATCGTATTAATATACATGGTATCGAGCGCCAGTATCCTGTCCGGCACAGAAGGGCCTTTAATCAGTCGCCAGATATTGAGCAATAAAGCGATACCCAACATGGCAAATACAACAATAATTACTGTACTTAACATTGAAATATCTCCTTTAATGGTGCTTCGTAGCGGGTTTTAATTTGTTGAATTAGCTCAGCTTCATCTTTTAAATCCAGCACATGAATTAACAAATATTTTTGCTCATCTGATTGGCTAATATGATGTTCTTCACTAATTGGGTAAACTTCCGCACTCACTGTACCCGGCGTTAACGAAACCGTACTCGCCAATAAGGTAATCGGCAAGGCATCTGTCATATCTAACGGGACTTTAACAAACGCCGGTCGCAGTTTTTTATTCGGCCCTAAAATGAGTACCGCCACTTGCATATTGGCAGTAATAATATCGTAGAGCACAATTAAAATTTGTTTTAATGCCAGAAAAGGTTTTTTAACGGATGAATGTTCGTCACGAAACGGGCTAGTTACCCAAGGGATCACAATCGCCAAAACACTCCCTAAAATAATTTGTCCGGCAGATAAACTATTGTTTAATAACAGCCAAACAACTAATAAAAGTAAACTGGTGGCTGGTGTCGGAAATATTTTTTTTAATAACATTATAAACCTCCAACCGTTTGAGTTAATGCGCTTACCTGATGCAATTGCATGGCGGCCTGTAAACAAAAATCGGTAATGGGCTTGGCAAAAATAACAAGCAGTGGCGAGACAAATACTAAAATGTAAGTTGCCAAAATTTGCATTGGATGAGCCGGTTGCGTATCGTTTTTATCCGCATCAATTGGATTGTTTTGCCAAAATACAATTGAGCCAGCGCGGGTAACTGCAACTAAAATTAACAGGCTAGAAATTAAATAAACCGGCCAGAACACCATATATTCAGCTTGTTGAAACGTCGCTTTTAAAATCCAGATTTTGCCAATAAAACCAGAAAGTGGCGGCATGCCAATCACAGTTAATGCGGCCAGAAAAAAGCCAAAACCTAAAACAAAACCTTGTTTGACAGGTCTGCCAGTGGTAATTCTGTCTGCAACTTTTCCGCGTTGGCGGGCAATTAAATCGGCAAATAAAAATAATGCGGCGCACACCAAGGTTGAATGCAGCAAATAATAAAGGGCTGCTGCGGTTGCTTGCGGTTGTTGCAAACTAATTAACGCAGTTAATGTGCCGGCAGAAACTATCACTAAATTCGCAATCAGTTTACGCATATCCTGACTGGCTAATACGCCAAAAGTACCAATCGCAATTGTGGCTAATCCACCATACCATAACCAGTTTTGACCTAACGAAGCCAGAGCACCGTTTTCGGGGGCAAATAATAAATTATAAACCCGTATGGTTGAATAAATGCCTACTTTGGTCATTACCGCAAATAAAGCCGCAATAACCGGCATTGCAGTTGCGTAGGTATTTGGTAACCATAAATGAAGCGGCATTAATGCTGCTTTTAACGCAAATACAATAAATAATAATGAGCCGCCCACTTTGGCAATAAAAATATCATCGCCGGTTAATTTGGGTATTCTAGCAGCCATATCTACAATATTCAGACTGCCGATTACACCATATAAAGTACCCAGTGCGATTAGAAATACCGCAGAACCAACTAAGTTGATGACCACATAATGTAATGCCGCACGGGTATTATGTTTGTCTCCGGCATGCATTAGTAATGAATAAGAGGCGATTAATAACACTTCAAAAAATACAAATAAGTTAAATAAATCACCGGTTAAAAATGCGCCGCTGACCCCCATTAATAAAAAGTGTACTAACGGATGGAAAAAGTTACCTCTGGCATCATCTCCAGCGCAGCTATATAAAACGCAGCATAAAGTGAGTAATGAAACCAAGGTAGTTAAACTGACAGCTAGTAGATCGGCTGTTAAAACAATACCAAAAGGCGCTTGCCAGTTACCAATTGCATAACTGGTTATACCGTTCTGGAGTACTTCATTTATTAAGTAAATATTAATAAGTAAAGTAATAAAAGCAAAACTAACAGATGCAAAACGTCTGATTTTTAAGTTTTTTCCACAAGGCGGCAAAAGTAATAACAAAGCACTTAACAGCGGAAATAAAATAGGAAAAGCGACTAAATGCTGCATATTTACTTTTTACTCCCAGCTTTTTTTACTGTGCTATTGCTGCCTTGCACATTAACAAAATCATTGCCTAAATCGGCACGTGCACGAATCGCTAAAATAACGGAAAAGGCAGTCATAGCAAAACCTATCACAATGGCTGTAAGCACCAAAGCCTGTGGTAGAGGGTCAGCATGTTGGGGAGATGCCCCTAAAATAACCGCCTGATTAATTGATAAACGTCCAGATGCAAATAAAAACAGATTGACTGCATACGACAACATGGTTAACCCTAATACAATTGGAAAGCTTCTCGCCCGTAAAATTAAAAACACCCCACAAGCAACCAAAACACCAACACAAATTGAATATAACAGCTCCATTAATCTGCTCCTCTGGCTTTTTCTTGCTTATTTGGCTCATTGGCTGTGAGTTTACCTAAGCTGGCGAGAATCATCATGGTTGAACCAACCACAGTTACATAAACCCCTAAATCAAATATTAAGGCGCTGGCCAGTTCAGTTTTACCAACTAAAGGAATATCAAAATAATCAAACCAGCTTGTTAAAAACGGACGAGCAAACACCAAACTGCCCATACCGCAAATCAGTGCAATCATCACCCCAATAGCAATAATTTTACGATAATTGATGGTTAAGCGTTCTGCTATCCAGTTAGAGCCATGCGCAATATACTGCAGAATAATTGCTGTTGCCGTGATTAGACCGGCAATAAAACCACCGCCCGGTAAATTATGCCCACGTAAAAAGATAAATGCAGAAACTAACAACGCAAGTGGTAACAGGGTTTGTGAAATAGTGGCTAATAATAAGGGGTATTTTTCTTTTGCCCATTTGCGGCCTTCACCATCGGTTGCAGGCATAAATAAGGGTAAATTAACCAATACTTTGTAAATACCTAATGCGGCAATCCCAAGTACAGTAATTTCACCTAGGGTATCAAAGCCCCTAAAATCCACTAAAATCACGTTTACGACGTTAGTGCCGCCACCGCCGGTTTTAGCGTTTTCAATAAAAAATTGTGAAATAGAATCAAGTGGTCGGGTAATAATGGCATAACAAATACTGCCAATGACGACCCCACAAGCCGAAGCGATAGATAAATCCCGCAATACCCGAATCGAGCTGGATTCTTTTGGGGTATGTTGTGGTAAAAAGAATAGCGCTAGCATTAACAAAACAATGGTGACAACCTCAACACTTAACTGGGTTAAAGCTAAATCAGGTGCAGAAAAACGGGTGAATGCAACCGAAACCATTAAACCCACAACTGAGATCATCAATAAAGCAATCATTCGATGACGATGCCAGATAACCGTTGCCAGCGCACCAGCAATTAATAAGCTGGTGCCGACTGCGTTAAACATATCAATATTGTGCGGTGTATTTTGGCCAACCAACTGATGCATTTCAAATAAAGGAGCACCAGCGGCAAATAACACTAGCATAATCAATAAAATGGTATACCGCTGAAGCGATCCGTTCTCAAATTGTTTAATGCGTTTTTGGCTCCAAATAAATAAATAATCCAGTGCCTGATCAAACATAGCTTTTGCACTTAAACTCGGCAAAGAGGCCTGAAACTGGAATAAATATTTACGTTGGGTATAAATTAAAATACCGCCGCCTACTGCAACGCCACTCATTAATAGAGGTAAATTAAAGCCATGCCAGATCGCAATTTCAAATACTGGAGTTGCTTCAGTTAACACCGCCATTGAGGCAACCTGTAATAAACCGTCAACGATATAATTTGGGAACATACCAACGACAAAACACAGCGCTACTAATACTTCAATTGGTACTCGCATATAACGCGGCGCTTCGTGCGGTTGTTTTGGTAAATCGATTGGATCGCCGTTAAAAAACACGTCGTGAATAAAACGGGCTGAATAGGCAACTGAAAACGCACCCGCGACAGTTGCTAATACCGGAATTAACCAAGACATAGAGCCTAAAAGCTGCGAATGCAAAGTCTCAGCAAAAAACATTTCTTTAGATAAAAAGCCGTTTAATAAAGGCACACCGGCCATCGCCGATGCTGCAACCATAGCTAAAGTAGCGGTGTAGGGCATATACCGCCACATACCGTTGAGTTTTCGCATATCACGGGTGCCGGTTTCATGATCAATAATACCGGTCGCCATAAATAAAGAGGCTTTAAAGGTAGCGTGGTTAATTATGTGGAAAATAGCAGCAACCGTCGCAAGCTCGGTATCTAAGCCCAATAATAAAGTAATTAAACCTAAATGACTGATAGTCGAATAAGCTAATAAACCTTTTAAATCATGCTTAAACAACGCAACATACGCGCCTAGTAATAAAGTAGCTAAACCCGTTAAGCTGACCAGTAAAAACCACATTTCAGTACCGGCTAACGCTGGGTAAAACCGTGCCATTAAAAATATACCGGCTTTTACCATAGTCGCCGAATGCAGATAAGCACTCACCGGAGTTGGCGCAGCCATTGCGTGCGGTAACCAAAAATGAAATGGAAACTGAGCTGATTTAGTAAATGCACCTAATAAAATTAATACCAGAGTCACTTCATACCATTGGCTTTGTTTTATTAATTCGCCGCTGGCTAAAATATCGTCCAGTTGATAACTACCAACAATATTACCAATTAACATTAAACCAGCTAATAAGGCTAAACCGCCAGCACCAGTAACGGTTAACGCCATTAAAGCGCCTTTGCGGGCTTCGGCTTTATCATTCCAGTAACTAATTAATAAAAAAGAACTAATGCTGGTTAATTCCCAACAAAACCAAAGCTGGATAACATTGTTAGATAAAACAATGCCGAGCATAGCTGTCATAAACAGCATTAAATAAGCATAAAGTTTAGACAGTGAATCTTTGTCACTTAAATAATAGCGGGCATAAAAAATAATTAAGCTGCCAATGCCTAAAATGAGTAGCGCAAATAAAAAAGCTAAGCCATCTAGCCTAAAGCTAATGCTTAAATTAAGTTGTTCCAGCCAATTAAACTGGCTATATAAAATGTCGCCATTAAAAACAGCAGGGGCGTGATATAAACAAATGGCTAATGCTGCAATTGGCGCAAGCAAAGTAATTGCTGCGGTTTGATTACGACTCAACTTCGCCGTTAGCGATGAGATCAGACTGCCGAGAGTTGTCAGTAGTGGGATCCAAAATAGCGCCATAGGTTTAAATCCATGAATTAGTTTATATTCTTATATTATTACGGAATAATAAAACGATTGTCTATTCATTTACATGAGTCTAACAGAAATTCATTGTTTGACAAATTATGTCAAAGCGCCGTTTTAACAGCGCTGTTGCCCTTGTATAGTCTATGAAAATTATGACAATTTAATTTGTTTATTTATCAAATACTCATTAAGCAAAAGTGCAAAAGTAATAATAGCACCTCCCAGCAATAAGCGGCCAATATCTGCATCCCGATTCCAAATGAGTAGGTTTACCACAATACCTGCCGGGATCAGTAAATTGTTCATCACAGCTAATACACCTACATTTACCAGAGTGGCTCCTTTATTCCACACAAAAAAGCCAATGCCAGAGGCAACAATGCCTAAATAAACTAAAATACCCCATTGAGTTGACGTGACCGGAAGCTGGGTTAAATCGCCAAATAACAACAAACAAATACTGGCAGTAATTAACGCGCCGATAAAAAAGCAGCCAAATACATTAGCTTGTTTAATGTGTTGGTGATTTTGCATTAAGCGTTTATAAAACACCTGACCACTGGCAAAACATAAATTGGATGCCTGCACAATTAAAAAGCCAATAAAGAAGCCTTGGTTTAATCCATCAAAACGAATAGCCACCGCACCTAAAGTGGCAATAAACGCACTGATAAAAAAGGTTTTATTAAAACGCTTTTCAAGGGCATCGTTTAATAAAGTGACATAAATTGGGGTCATTACGGTAAATAGTAATACCTCGGGTACAGTTAAATATAAAAACGAATGATAATAAAAACCGTACATTGCCCCTAACTGAACTGCGCCAATTAACATTAATTGAGTGGTTAATTTAGTTGAAAGTTGTTTTATCCGTAAAAATGGTAAAAAGACTAATGTGGCCAGAGCAATGCGAGTCCATACTGAAAACCAAGGATCTACCTGACCTGCCAGATAAACACCAATTAAACTAAATGAAAAAGCCCAGAGTAGGGTGATAGTTAATAAATAAGCCATGAATTATTTTAATATGTTGTTTTGCCCGCTATTTTGCAGGCTATAGCTATTAGCTGCAAGTATTTACAGGCAGGAAGTGAACAAACATAAAACAATCGATAGATCGGCGTTTACGCCGTTAGACTACGAAATTCAACGGCGTAAACGCCGATCTACAGGGTGCGCTCAAACAGTCAAAACTTTATGGAAAAGGAACTAGAGAAAATAAAAGAGCGTATTAAAAAATAATACGCTCTTTAAATGATTATCGGGAATTGATCGCAAATAAGATAGGTTTACTGAGTAAACGTATTAACCAATTCACTATCACCAATAATAACAGGCACTCTTTGATGCAACTCAGTTAACTGAGTTTTTAAAATGCTGTTTGTTTCTGTATTGGCTTGACCGCCAGCAGCTTCAACCAGCATTGCCATCGGAAATGCTTCGTACAATAACCTAAGTTTGGCAGGTTGTTTCGGGTTTTTAGTATCAGACGGATATAAAAATACCCCACCACGGGTCAATACCCTATGCACATCACCAACCATAGCGCCATTCCAACGCATATTATAGGTTTTGTCACGATTTGACGGATTAATTAAATCGGTAATTGTTTGCTGATAAAACTCAGACCAGTAGTGATAATTTGCCATATTAATTGCAAATTCTTTTGTTCCGCCCGGCAGTTTCACCTGATTTTTAGTTTGATAAAATTCTTTGTTGATTTTATCAAGTGTGAATTCGTGGATCTCACCTTTTACCGCAATTAATAAAATAGTGGCAGGGCCATATAATACATAGCCAGCACACAGTTGATCATCACCAGTTTGGTAATATTGCTCAACTGAACCATCTTCAACACCCTCTTTTGCCGGTAAAATCGTAAAAATAGTACCGATCTGGCCGTTAATATCAATGTTTGAGCTACCATCTAGCGGATCATAAGCGACTAAAAATGGTGCACCTGATTTGCAGGCGACCGGTAAATCTTCTTCTTCAGAAGCGACCGAACGAACGTAAGGGTTTTTTGCTAATAAGTCGAGCAAAATCTGGTTTGAGATAATATCCAGCTTTTTTTGTGTTTCGCCTTGCACATTTTCAGTTTCGGCTGCACCGTGTACACCTGAAATTGCACCCATTCCAACTCTGAACGAAATTTCTTTAGACGCGGATAAAATAGAGTGAATGACGTGCTGAAGCTTAGCATCCACTTCTAAATCAACCAATAAATCTTCAATAGATTGCATGCGTTATCCTTTAAAAACGGTCAATACAGTTAAGTTCTTCAAATGATTGCTCAAGGCGCTTAATCATAGAGGTTTCTGCATGGCGTAACCAGTTGCGAGGATCATAATACTTTTTATTTGGTTTATCTGCACCTTCAGGGTTACCTAACTGGCTTTTCAAATAATCTGATTTCTCTTCATAATAAGCTTGAATGCCATGCCAAAACGCCCATTGAGTATCTGTATCAATATTCATTTTGATCACGCCATAACCAATTGCTTCGCGGATTTCGGCTTTTGAAGAACCCGAGCCACCATGAAATACAAAATCTAAAGCATTATGTGGTAACTCAAATTTTTCGCAGGTGTAACTTTGTGAATCACGTAAAATCACAGGCGTAAGTTGTACATTACCCGGGTTATAAACCCCGTGGACATTACCAAACGAAGCCGCAATCGTGAACTGTTTACTGATAGCGGATAATTTTTCGTAAGCGTAAGCAACATCTTCCGGCTGAGTATAAAGCGCTGATTTATCTAAGTGTGAATTATCAACCCCGTCTTCTTCACCACCAGTACAACCCAATTCAATTTCAAGCGTCATCCCCATTTTAGCCATGCGGGCTAAATACTCAGCACAAGTTGCAATGTTTTCTTCTAAAGATTCTTCTGATAAATCAATCATGTGTGAGCTAAATAAAGGCTTGCCGGTTTGTTCAAAATATTGCTCTGACGCAGTTAACAAACCATCAATCCAAGGCAATAAATTACGAGCTGCGTGATCGGTATGTAAAATAACCGGCACTTTATATAACTGGCTCATTTGATGTACATAATGCGCCGCCGCGACTGCACCTGCAATGGCTGCTTCGTGTTTATCACACTTTAACCCTTTACCGGCAAAAAAGCTGGCACCGCCATTAGATAACTGAATGATAATGGGTGCATTGACCTTGGCTGCGGTTTCTAGTGCAGCATTAACAGAATGGCTACCAATTACATTAACCGCAGGTAATGCATAGTTATTTTCTTTTGCGTGTTTAAATATTTTTTGAACATCGCTACCAGTCACTACACCTGGTTTAATATCGCTAATTGTGGTCATCGTGTATTCTACTCCCAGAATCCTAATGTCGTTTTGTTGGCTTCATTGTGTTGTTAAAGTTGAACTTATCGCTGTGGTTTATTGACCAAAATGATTCAAGCTCAGACTATTTAAATTTTTCAACAATCGGTTTTACTGCAATATTGCTACATTTTTGCGCATCTTATTTTGTATTTATTTGCTCCGTTTTATTGCCAAATCAATAACTGCATCGGCTGTTTGCCAAATGCAAATTGTTAGAGGCAAAGTTAATACCTAATAACGCAAATTTTGCTGATATAACAACCAGCAAAACAAATGGCTTGTTTTAATAGAAAGGGCTAATAAAACAATAAAAGTAATGACCGATGATGATTGTTGGTGATTAATTTAGCATTGTTGTGAATGGTCTGCAAACTTTTTATATACAAAATTAATCAAATTTCAACGCATGTTAATTTTTCAAATAATCGTACAATAAGCTTATTTGGGCGTTGTTTAACGTATTTTCAAAGAATTTAATTTGACGAGTGCATAATTTTAAACAAAGATTAAATTGTTTAAAATTTGCCTAACTAAGCATAATGTGAGAGAATTCAATGCTATATTGATTATATATGCATGTTTTTGCACTTTTGTTAAATGTGTAACTTTGGGGAGAGTTATTCGATTTAATTTTGTATTGTTATCTCTGTTTGTGCGGACTTATGCAGAATAATTAAAACGTTTTCTTAAACTATAATAAGCGGATTTTACTTAATGTTAGAAATTCAAAGACAGCAACTGTTGCTCGACATACTTGATGAAAAAAAGTTTGTGACAGTTGCCGAGTTAACTCAATTATTACGCAGCTCGGAAGCGACAATCAGACGAGATTTAGTCAAACTGGATAAGCAAAATAAGCTTGTTAGAGTACATGGCGGAGCTCAAGCATTAGAAACCGGGCGTGAAGGCAGCAAATTAAAGCATATTGCAGGTAATGCTTTTTGGGTGTCACGCGAAACCAAAGCTGATGTAAAGCGCTTAATTGCAAAAAAAGCCGTTGAATTATGTGCTGAAGGCGAATCAATTATTATTAATGGTGGTAGTTCCACTTATATGATGGGTGAGTTTTTGCAAGACAGAAACTTAAACATTCTGACCAACTCGTTTGTTTTAGCCCAAGAGCTAGCAGAGCGTAGCACTAATCAAATTTCTTTACCGGGTGGTGAAATTTATCGTAAACAAGGTATTATTTTAAGTGCCTACGATAATGATACAACACAGCATTATAGTGCGAGCAAAATGTTTATGGGTACGCCAGGCATTAGTGAGTTTGGTGTAACTGAATCTGATGCACTATTAATTCGCTCTGAGCAAAAATTACGTCGTCAGGCTGAAAAACTAATTGTGTTGGCGGATAGCTCTAAATTAGATCAACGCAGCAGCTTTATTTTCTGCCCATTAACGGATGTTGATACGTTAATTACGGACAGCAATGCTGATCAAAAAATCTTAGACAGCTATGCGCGTTTAGGGGTTGAAGTGATTGTTGTGGATGGCGGTGAGTAAAATTCACCGGATATTTGTTTAGTTAATGAGTTACGCTTTAAGTTGACTAAACTTTGTGTATCACAAAGTATTAAGTATCTTGAAAGGCGTTTTAAGAGGTAAATTCAGATTGATTTGTTTTTACCTCTTTATATAAATAACCTTGGTTTAAAGCTAAATAACCTAAGTTTGTTTATAAAATACTGGCATATTTAGCCAATATTTATTGGCAAACAAATAAAATATATGGTTAATTTATTATTGTTTTAAATTAACTTGTATGACAACATACAAGTGTTGCTGAATTATAAAAAAGTTAATTTAATTATCATCGGTTTTAGTTTGTTTAATCCGCTTCAAGCTAAAATCTGGATTGATTGAATTCAAATTTACACAATTTAAGACAAGATATGTTAACTTGATGGCAGATTAACTTATCTGACAAGTGAGTAAAGATTGGAACACGCTGCATTTTCTAAAATTCGTCGTTCACATAACCTGACTTCTGAACTGGCCGATTTATTACGCCAACAGATTAAGCAGGGTAAATATGCCATTGGCAGTAAATTACCCTCATCCAAATATATTGAAGAGCAGGCGGGCGTTAGTAGAAGTGTAGTTAGAGAGGCTGTTGCTCAGCTTAAAGCTGAAGGCATTTTGATTAGCCGACAAGGCGTTGGTGTATTTGTTGCTAATGCCAAATCGGCCAATACCAACGCTTTTGAAATCAATGCTTCTGAATTTGCTTCGATTAAAGATGCGATTCAAATTTTAGAACTGCGCAAAGCGGTTGAAACAGAAATGTGTGCACTTAGTGCTGAAAAAAGAACAGAGAGTCAGTTAGCTAAAATCAAAGCATGTTTTGTTCAAATTAGTCAAAAAAATGAGCAAAAGTTAGACTCTATGCACGAAGATTTTGCTTTTCATAAATCGATAGCAGAAGCTACTTCAAACCCGTATTTTGTCCGGTTTATTGATTTTATTGGCGCGGGAGTGATCCCTGCCAGAGACATTATTACGCAGGGACATGATTTAAATACCACGGAATATTTGGATTTAATTCAAAAAGAGCACGAACAAATTATGCGTGCAATTGAACTTAAAGATAAAGAATTTGCCAGAGCAGCTATGCGCGCACATTTAGAAAACAGCATAGCGCGCCACCAACAGCGAATTGAAGTTGGTAATCTGGAATCTGCCAGCTAGACTTAAACTTTGTTTTAAGCAAATGCTGTAGCAAGGCAGTAAAAGTATTGAGATAACGGTTAATAACCGGATTTAAATTCGTCTAAAAGTTATTTTTAACTTTATTTTAACTTGTCATATAAGGTGACATCTTGATAGTGGGGAAGCCATGAAAACCTTAGATATATTTTCAGTTGAAGACAAAGTTGTATTAGTAACAGGTGCAAGCCGTGGTATTGGTAAAGCGCTTGCAGTTGGATTTGCAAAAGCCGGTGCAAAAGTAATTTGTGCCAGTTCACGAGAAGGCGGTACAGCCGAAACTGAAGCCGAAATTAAAGCCTTAGGTGGTACAGCCGCTGGTGTGTATGCGGATTTGGCTGATCATAGTGCAGTTGAAAAAATGGCACATGATGCATTAGCAGTCTATGGCAAAATTGATGTTTTAGTTAATAACGGTGGCACTATTGCCCGTTATCCGGCTGCTGATTTTCCGTTTGCTGAGTTTCAAAAAGTAATCGATGTAAACTTAAATTCATTATTTTTATTAAGCCAAATTATCGGCAAAACTATGTTAGAGCGTGGTGCCGGTAAAATCATTAATACGGCTTCTATGTTGTCATACACTGGTGGGTTAACTGTACCTGCTTATACAGCAAGTAAACATGCGGTTGCAGGTGTAACTAAAGCATTAGCAAACGAGTGGGCGAGCCAAAACATTCAAGTTAACGCAATTGCTCCGGGTTATTTTGCAACGGATAATACTCAGGCTTTACGTGATAACCCAGAGCGTAATCAGGAAATTAAAAAGCGTATTCCATCAGGTGAGTGGGGACAACCTGATCAATTAGTTGGCGCGGCTATTTTCCTTGCAAGCCAGGCCAGTGATTATGTAAATGGTCATATTTTAGCGGTAGATGGTGGCTGGTTAGCCAGATAATCCTGCAAATATTGAGAGGTTTTAAAGAATGAGCGTAAATTACGAAACTCGTTATGCCATTGGTGCTAACGAAGCGAAAAAGTTTGATACTGCCCAATTAAGAGCAAACTTTTTAATTGAAGATTTATTCAGCCCAAATGAAGTTAAGTGGGTTTATACCCATTATGATCGCCACATGGTTGGTAGTGCGGTACCGGTTGATAAAGCAATTGAGCTGGATACCATCGACCCGTTAAAAAGCCAACACTTTTTATCGCGCCGTGAAGTTGGTGTTATCAACATTGGTGGCGATGGTGTAGTTGAAGTAGATGGCACAACTTATACTTTAGCGAATAAAGAAGCATTATATATTGGTGCGGGTGATAAAAAAGTTGTGTTTTCAAGTAACGATGCAACTAAACCGGCTAAATTTTATATGAATGCATCACCTGCGCATCATTCATTTCCGGATAAAAAAGTTACTAAAGCCGATGCTAATGTATTGAATTTAGGTACGCCAGAAACGGCAAATGAGCGTGAAATTAATCAATTATTAATTCACAGCGTTGTGCAAACTTGTCAGCTTCAAATGGGTTTAACCATTTTAAAACCGGGTAGTGTTTGGAACACCATGCCTTGTCATCAACATGACAGACGTATGGAAGCTTATTTATATATTGATTTACCTGAAGACCAAGCTGTTGCTCACTTTATGGGTGAACCAACTGAAACTCGTGTGCTTTGGGTTCAAAATGAACAAGCCGTTGTTTCTCCGCCTTGGTCAATTCATAGTGGTGCCGGTACATCTAACTATGCCTTTATTTGGGGTATGTCAGGTGAAAATCTGGATTATGACGATATGGACAAATATGGTCCGGCAGAAATCCGCTAATTAAAGTTTTTGTAACCCCGTGTGTGTCAATGGACAAGGATGTCCATTTTTCAGTGAAAACTTTGCTTCTTTTCTTACTTTCTTCTTGGCTCTTCTGTTTTTTATCTTTTAATTATTTAAAACAAAATATCTAACAATAAATTTGATTGATTTTGATTGATGTAGCTTGAAATTGTTTCTTTGCTGTGTATATTAGTTGCCATATTTTTATCAAAGGGTTAACAAATATAATGAAGTTAAAAAAATCAGGGTTATTTAAAGGGGCGTGTTTATTATCTGTATTAGCATTAAATGCTTGTGGGCAAGCTCAGTTGGAGCAACAATCAACCATACAAGCTCAGACTGAAAATAAACAAATTCAATCAGAAACTGCATTTATTTTTTCTTCATTTCGAGGTAACGGGCAAGATGGTTTGCACTTGGCTTATAGCCACGATGCTTTGAACTGGACTGCGATTAATCAGGATAACTCTTTATTAAGCCCTCAGGTGGGCGGCAAGTTAATGCGCGACCCTTGTATTATTAAAGGGCCTGATGGCAAATTCCACATGGTTTGGACCAGTAGCTGGGAAGATGGCGGGATTGGGATTGCTCATTCAGATGATCTTATTAACTGGTCTGAGCAAAAATTTATTCCGACAATGCAGGATTTTCCTACCGCAAAAAATGCATGGGCACCGGAAATTTTTTGGGATCAGCAAACTCAACAATATTTAATTTATTGGGCATCAACAATTCCGGGGTCGTATCCGGAAACAGAAAAGCAGGCAGATAAAGGTTGGGATCACCGTATTTATGCTGTCACCACCAAAGATTTTGAAAGCTATTCAGATACCTTTTTATTATTACAGCCAGATTTTAATGTAATTGATTCAACCATGATTAATGTTGATGACGAATACATTATGGTGTTAAAAGATGAAACCCGTTATCCGCCAGCAAAAAATTTAAGAGTAGCGGTTGCTCAATCGGCTTTAGGTCCTTGGCATGTAGATGAAAAAGCATTCACACCAAAAGATGTCTGGGTTGAAGGGCCAACAATTGCCGAATATCAGGATTGGTTTTATGTGTATTTTGATGAATATACCAATCATAACTACGGCGTAATGCGTACCCAAGACTTTGATAACTGGGAATTAGTTTCAGATGATTTGAATATGCCAAAAGGTAGTCGTCACGGCACGATTGTTGAGGTATCGCAAGCGACACTGGATAATTTATTAACTCATTTTGGGCAAAACCAGTCTGAATAATCCCAATAATTTATCAATCAAATTAAATTGCGAAATGGAATAAAAATGAGTTTACGTATTAAGTTAAAACCGGTATTTAAGCCTAAGTTAGCTTTAATTAGTGGCTTAATTGCCAGTGTTTGTTTCGTGTCGGGCTGTGGCGATAATCGAACAGTCCAAACTGCTGAAAACAAGGCGAATGCTGATTTATCTCAGCCTGCTGAACAATTAACTGACTTTACTATTATTAGTGATACACAGCAGCAAACGGTTTATATAGATCCGAATACTGATCCATTAATTAAATGGGCGGCACAGGCATTAATTGATGATATTAAAGCCTTATCTGGCAAAACATTAGCTTTAGTTGAAACTGAAAGTGCCCTCAATAAAGGGATTTATATTGGTCAACTCTCTGATCAGTTAATGAATCACACTGAGCTAAAAGCGCATGCACAAAGCAACGAGCTCATTTCAAAGTGGGAACATTTTGAAATTCAGGCAGATAAAAATCAGTTGACGATTACAGGTAGCGATGTTCGCGGTACTGTTTATGGTATTTTTGAGTTATCTGAAAAATTAGGGATTTCACCTTGGCGTTGGTGGGCGGATGTTACGCCACAATGGCAAGAACAAGTTAGCATAACGTTACCCCAACAAGGGTTAATTAGTGGCCCATCTGTTCAATATCGCGGTATTTTTTTAAACGATGAAGACTGGGGATTACAACCTTGGGCTGAACATACATTTGAACCTGAAGTCGGCGATATTGGCCCTAAAACTTACGAAAAAATCTTTCAGCTTTTATTAAGATTAAAAGCCAATACTATTTGGCCTGCTATGCACCCAAGCACGCAGGCGTTTTATGCGATTGATGGTAACCAGCAAATGGCACAGCAGTACCATATTGTGATTGGTACTTCGCATGCTGAACCTATGCTACGTAATAATGTAGATGAATGGGATAAAAAAACACTGGGTGAATATAACTATTTTACTAACAGTGAAACCATTAACCAATATTGGCAGCAAAGAATCGAGCAGGTAAAAGGAGATAAAGACCAATTTATTGCTACTTTAGGCATGCGGGGTATTCACGATAGCCACATGGAAGGCGCTGAAAGCATTGAAGATAGTATTGGTATTTTAGACGATATTATTAGTACTCAACGCAAAATGTTATCAACCACTCTGGCTAAACCCGCAGAAAATATTCCACAAACTTTCATTCCTTATAAAGAAGTTCTAGAACTTTACAATAATGGTTTAAAAGTACCGGACGATGTCACGCTAATGTGGACAGATGATAACTATGGTTATATTCGTCGTCTGAGTAATAAACAAGAGCAGTTACGCGCTGGCGGCAGCGGGGTTTATTATCATTTAAGTTATTGGGGTCGACCACATGATTATTTGTGGCTTAGCACAACTCAACCGGGTTTAATCTGGTTTGAGATGGCACGAGCTTATGCAAATGGTGCTCAAAAAATGTGGATCGCCAATGTGGGTGACATTAAACCGGCTGAATATAATATGGAGTTTTTTCTGGATTTAGCTTGGGATATTAACTCGATTCAACACGACTCAATTGAGCAATATATGCAAGATTGGGCAGCCCGTGAATTTGGCCAGTCGCACTCAGCCCAAATTGCAGCGCTAATGAATGAATATTACCGCCTTGCATCACTGCGTAAACCTGAATACATGGGCTGGAGTCAAACCGAGCCAACCCGAGAGACTAAATTAACCGAGTTTTCAAAAGCTGAAGCAGACAAACGTTTAGCGGCTTATCATCATTTGGTTGCTCAAGTTGATCAGCTAGCAAAGCATATTACAGCAGAAAAACAGGACGCTTGGTTTCAGTTAGTTGCTTATCCGGTTAAAGCAGCAGCCGCAATGAATGAAAAATTTATTTATCGTCAGTTTGCGGTGAATGCAACCCAACCAGCCGATGGTGCGCAGTGGCGAGCCAAAGCGACAGCTGCTTATCAAACAATTGTTGAGTTAACCAACACCTATAACGATGCAATCAGTAAGGGTAAATGGCAAAAAATGATGTCGATGCAGCCGAGAAACTTGCCTGTATTTAAAGCGCCTGAATTTGATTTAGCTGCACAACCAGAGCCAAATATTGCGTCAGATGCAATTTATCGACAAGCCAGTGAATATAGCAAAAAGCACGACGTAGATGGCTTTAATTGGCAAAGTATTGAAAGCTTAGGGTACAGTGATCGCGCAATAACCTTATTGCCGCTGGAAAATGTTTATTTTGAAACAGAGCAACCTTGGCTGGAATATCAATTAGATTTAACGGCTAATCAAACGTATCAACTGGAGCTTAGATTTTTACCAACCCATGCTAATCAGTTCGATCATCAAATTAAAGTATTTGTAAATGAGCAACCTTTAGGTCAGTTTGATTTAAATACCAAAGGGCGTAGCGAAGCGTGGAAAATCAATACGCTGAGAAACAGCCAGAATATTTATATTCCGTTAACCGCTCCGGCAGAGGGTTCTACTCATATTCGTATTCAGGTTAATCAAACCGGTATTGTATTGGATCAGCTTGCGGTTTATCCAGCAGAGTATCAACCAAGTTACGAGATACCACTGCAAAAATAAATTTAGCTCGTTATTTAATGTTTAATACACCGTTGAAATGATATTCAGCGGTGTAAATATCAAACTTTAAATGAATAAGTCTTAACTCGATCTGTCAGGCTCGATTAACAGAACTCAATCAAATCTGAAAGTCGCATAGGTGCCAGAAGGGGAAGTTGAGCTCTAGGATATTTACGTCAGCTAAAGGCCAGTTAGCCGACTAAACTTAAATACAGAAAAACAAGTTCAACGCCCAATTATGAGGCTGATAAAGATTGGCTAAAATAGTTAAGCGGAACCGAGCCAACCTTTAGCAGTCCCACATAAATTTTTTGTTAGGTGTCGATTGTTACGAAACCTTCGGCCCAATGATCTTTACCAAGTGGGTAACATGAAATATAAAAACCACTTTCGTCACCACTATCGGGATTAATTTGAGGAAAATCTATAAACCCAGGTTGTACTTTTAGCCGCTCAACAGCTGCGATTGCCTCTTGTTCAGAAGCATAAATTCCGATTGTTTTTACACACTCATTGTTTTGAGAAATTATGTGCAAATGTTCCAGCAGGTATACTTTTTCCATAGACACCGAACGCCGCAATAAACGGCAAGTAAAGCTTGGCTAAACTTAGTGAAACGAACGCGAGCCAAGCTTTACGCGTCCGCTTTTTCAGCGCCTTGTTATATTTACTTTACTCTTACTACTTCGTACCAAGTTTCGTAAGGTGGTTTCGGGTATTTTATACCTTTAATACCATTAAGAAAGCATTTTACTCCATTACTTTCCAGTTCAGACTTCGCGTCTATAACGTTACCGTCTTTGTTCACGGCAAAAACGAATTCAAAAGATTGATTACCTTCATCTTCTGTTAATTTCCGGCATTTTTTTGCAATCGGAGACCAATATTTATTGTGTTCAGGAATTAGTTGGTAAGCTTCATATTGAAACCCAATCTTAGTTTTTGATTGTTGGTAATGAAGTTTAACCATTTGCTTATAATTCAAATTGGTACTGTAGACATACTCAGATTTATCACTATTAGTTGAGGTGCAACCAAAGGTTAGAACAGAACACAAAATCAGGATTAAAATTTTCAATCAAAACTCCTTTTTCAGCGCCTTGTATGTGCCGAACACACTATAAAGGCAAAATAAAATACACATTGGGCTGAGCCAGTAAACTAAATACATAATTCTGTAGCTAGCAACTTTGTTAATTATAGGACTAGTTGAACGATTGGAATAGTTACAAATATGCTCCGCTGCGAACAACGTATAAATACCACCAACTGCTAGCGCGATGGTTGTATTCCCCGCAGACAATAACCATATGAAAAGAGATAAAAAGATAGCCCAAGCTATTGGGATGATAAATAACTCTAGAAGCTTTTTAATGACCAACTTAAAAACCATCCGTTTGATTGCTTTGTTAGGCTTTACCTTTAACCCAGAAATTTCTTGAAAGAAAGATAATTAACAAAATAGAAAAATATGGGAAAAGCAAATTAATACTCTCTTGTGCAGCTTCGACGGCACTAACGTTTTCAGGAAGTCTTCTTGCGTATACTACCGAAAATACTGAAACAACAAATAATAGAAAATTGACAATGTGGGAAGCAGAAAACCACCGACTAGAAATAACAATTATAAGAAGTGTAATGAGCCCACTTAATAGATAAATAACGATAGAAACAATTGCCTGCAATTGAGTACTGCAACCAAGAGGATGTTCATCAACTGCCAGCTTCTCAAAACACGCTGCTTCACCACCAAATAGCTCATGAAGAGCCAGCCATATAGCGGGGGCGGCTATTAAAAAAGTAGAGTAAACAGGCAGAAGTATTTTGTTTTCATCTTTTAGCATTCCCACATAAGTTTTTTGTTAGCTCTCGTGTTCAATTCCTATAAGTATCAATGTCAATATACGCACCAACTTCACCTAAAAATTTAACAACATTTGCATCAAAACCAATTGCTGGGGTGGAATGTTCTTCATTAGTTGAAATGCACAAAACAACTTCAAACCTAGGAGTAAAATTAAAACGCTTGATAGCCACAATAATAAGATCCTTTTTTGGCAATAGCTCAACAATTAGGTCCTTTGACAACTCGTAAACATCAACATACTCACCAATTACATTTGGAGTTGATAGTTCCCATGAATTTATATTGGAACGCTTGCCGACCTCTCTTGAGTCTTTCCTCAAAATAGACGTAGCCTCGATACCAAGAAATTTTGACAATTCTTCGGGCTCAATATTTCCTCCGTCTAGAGCAAAATATATGCGTCCTTCATTAGAGCTCAATGAGTCCCCCTAGAGAGCTAACAGCTTTTATCATGAATTCTCGCTTTCCACATACGTGCTGAATGAAGAATCCATAAATAAAAATAATTAATTTCAAAAACTTAGACTATTTAAATTTAAAGTCAATCATATTTTCCAATGTAGAAGCCAATACATGTGTGAAACCGAGAATCAATTAGTCTATTATGCAAACCAGTAAACAAATTAAAATCAATAACTTAACATTAAAAATGTAGAAACCGAGCCATTAATATTCTGGAGAAAGCGAGAATATACTGGCAAAAAATCAACCTTAGAATTATAACTGTATATATAACCAGTCTTAATTCTAAGGAGCGGAAATTATGTCTAAATCACCATTTTTAGAATCTATCCGAGCTGAATTGCGAATTCGACATTACAGCTATCAAACTGAGAAAGCTTATTTGCATTGGATAAAATGTTTCATTCGCTTTAATGATTACAAGCACCCTGAAAACATGGGGAATTTTGAAATTGAACGATTCTTAACTCATTTAGCAGTTAATAAGCAGGTTAACGCAGCAACTCAAAATCAAGCTCTTTGCGCAATAATATTCGTCTATAAAAATATCCTGAATAAAGAAACCGACAATTTGAATTTTAGATTTACAAAAAAGCAAGTTTCTATGCCTGTTGTAATTAGTCATGACGAGGCGGTGCACATTATCAACCTATTGCCGATTCAGTATAAACTGATAGCAAGTTTACTGTTTGGAGCTGGTCTAAGGATTAATGAAGCACTAAGGTTACGTATTAAAGATATTGATTTTAATAACCAATTGAAGTCTAAACCTATTCATCAAAACTGTAAGATCAGATATAAGTTACTACACTTTAAAAGATAAATATCTGGCATTACCTATCAGCCTCTTCCTGTGATGACTAGCTCCGTTTTTATAAAGTCCTGAGTAATTAAGATCACCTTGTCGTGCTGGCTTTAGCCCGTTTTACGCCTTTCGGTTTGAATGCCATAAATAGTGAATTACAGATAATTATTAATATTGGGTGAGCATTGTTTTAATAACTTATTAATAATATTTTTATTTGTTATTGAGTTGTCAAAATCAATCATTTACAATCACTTATTGTCAGCGCAGAGACGTCAATTATAAGAGGGTAAAATGAAGTTAAATCTCATAAAAGCGGTTTGTGTAACTTGGTTAACATTAGGATTATGCCAAGTGGCGAATGCAAAAGATGATAATAATTTACAGCCACAAACGATATTTGTTGCCGGTGATTCAACAGCCGCAGGTTATGGTAAACCAGATCAACAAGGTTGGGCTGGTGAACTTGAACAATTTTTTGATACATCTAAAACGAAAGTTGATAACCGCGCCCGTGGTGGTCGCTCTACCCGAACTTTTATTGCTGAAGGTTTATGGGATGCATTAATTAAAGATGTTAAGCCGGGCGATTTAGTATTAATTCAGTTTGGTCATAACGATGCAAGCCCAATAAATGACGAAAAACGCGCGCGTGGCACAATTGGTGGCATTGGCGAAGAAAGCCAGTTTATTCAGAATAAATTAACTGGTAAAGACGAAACCGTTTATAGCTTTGGTCATTACATTCGTAAAATGGTTGCCGATGTAAAAGCAAAGCAGGCAACACCGGTTTTATTATCTTTAACTGCCCGAAATTTATGGAAAAATGGCCGAATTGAACGTGGTTCAGGCCAATACGGTTATTGGATGTATCAATTAGCATGGGAATTAGATACCCAATATATTGATGTATCTAATTTGGTTGCTGATCAATTAGAAATGTTAGGCGAAGCTAAAACTTCTGAAATGTTTGTAAAAGACTATGTTCATTTTAATCCTCAAGGTGCGCAGTTACACGCGGCAACTATTGTTAGTGCCTTAAAAGGGATGCGCCCAACTTTAGATAAATCTTATTATTCAGCCAAAGGTAAAGCATTGGAGTCACGCGATTGGACATGGTTACGTTTACCTGTGGTGGCTGATAAAACTCGCCGTAGTGTATTTATGGTTGGCGACTCAACTGTACGAAATGGTGCAGGTGACGGTGCTAATGGCCAATGGGGCTGGGGCGATTTTGTTGGCGATTATTTAAATCAAAAAAATGTTAATTTAGTGAATCGCGCAATTGGCGGATTAAGCAGCCGTACATTTATGACCGCCGGACACTGGCAACGTGCATTAAATATGATGCAACCGGGCGATATTGTGTTAATTCAGTTTGGGCATAATGACGCGGCAGCGTTAAATGACGACAGCCGTGCTCGCGGTACAATTCGTGGTATTGGTCAGGAATATGAAATTATTGACAACATGTTAACTGGCAAAGTTGAAACGGTTTATTCGTATGGTGGTTATTTAAGAAAAATGATTGGCCAGGCAAAAGCGTTAGGCGTTATTCCAATTATTTGCTCACCGGTACCGCGTAAAACATGGCAACAAGATAAACCTTTAATTCAGCGTGCAGAAAATAGCTATCCGCAATGGGCTAACCATGTAGCTCGTCAAAGTGGCAGCCATTTTATTGATTTACATAACTTGATTTCATCAAAATATGATCAATTAGGGCCGGATGCAGTTGACCCTTTATTTGGAGACAAGCATACTCACACCAGCAAAGAAGGTGCTAAGTTAACAGCGCAAGTTGTAGCTGAGCAGCTTAATTATATTTTAGGTTTATAACCACTTATTTTTTGGATTATTGTTTTATGTGGAATTTAGGTTTAAGAGCTCATGATTTTGGTCAGGGTAACCCAGCGGAAATAGCAAAAGAAATAGGTCAATATGGGGCAACTTGTATACAATTAGCTTTAGCTAAATCTTTTCCTTTTATTGAAGAAAAAGCAGGTCAGTTATCACCGGGTTTTGCTAATCATGTGCGGGATGAGTTTAAAGCTCAGGGGATTAATATTGCAGTATTGGGTTGTTATATTAATCCAATCCACCCCGATCCAGAGATTAAAGAGCAATCTTTATTAAGGTTTGAAGAACATTTACGTTTTGCCCGTGATTTTGGCTGTGCCATTGTTGGAACAGAAACTGGTTCTAAAAACCCTGATTGTACTTACCATCCTGAATCGCAAACAGAAGAATCTTTTTTAGAGCTGGTTGATGCCGTTAAACGCTTGGCTAAAACTGCAGAAAAATATGGCTCAATTGTTGGGATTGAAGGGGTTGCTCATCATCATACAATTCACACATACGATAAAATGGTTCGTATGCTGGAATTAGTTGATTCTCCTAATGTGCAAGTGATTTATGATCCCGTAAATTTTTTCCCGCCTGACCAAACCCAAGATCAGCAAGCTTTGATGGATGAAGCATTTACTAAATTTGGCGACAGAATTGTTGCCATTCACAGCAAAGATTACATTTTAAAAGACGGTTTAAAATGGGGCGACTTACCAGCCGGAACTGGCGAAATGGATCATGCACACTTATTTAATTTATTAAAAGATAAAAAGCCGGGCATTCAAATTATTTTAGAAGCTACCGGCCATGAAAAAGCGACGGAAACGTTAGACTTTTTAAAAGCTTTTTGTAAATAAAATTAAGTTAGCTTATGTTTGAAAATGATTTAGCACCTGTTATTTAGGTGCTAAATTTTTTAATACATAATTATCAATACTTGATTTTTAATCCTCAATTTTGGCCGAATCAGCTAAAAACAAATTAACAATCGACTGCTTAATTTGGGTACTGGAAATATCTGGCGTTGCCGGTGCAAAAATCACGTTTATATGATGGGCAGCAAGTTTTGGAATTAATTGATTCCAACGATCAGTATTTTGCCATTGAATACCACTCACGACGGTATTGATATTTAATGTTTGCATCCAATTTACTACATTTTGCGTTTCAACTATTGGGTACTTGACTAAAGTGACGTCACTTACTATACCCAGCGCTTTAATTATTTCCATTCGCTGAGTTTGATTAATCACCGGATTTTTCCCCTTAGATTTGAAGCACATTGCATCTGGCGCAACGCCAACAATTAATTCATCACCTTGCTGGCGGGCAAACTTTAAAAAGTTAAGATGGCCAACATGAAATAAATCAAATACACCTAATGCTAATACTCTATTTTTATTCATTATGATTAACCTATTATGGTGAAGTGAGTTGTTGTTTTAACGCTTGTTCAAGTTCAATAAATAAATCATCGTCGGTTTGAAAATGCCTAACCTGAGCCAATAGTTTTTCAACTTTTTGCCACTTTTGTTTGCGCCACAAAATATAAATTCTTGAATAAGCAAAGCATTGAGTTAACAGACTAAAACCGGCTAAATTTTTGGCACAAATAATGGTATCAAAATCCGGATCTGGCACTTGCCAGTTACCATATAAAGCCTGCAAAATAAGTTCAGGTTGTTTAGGGTGCCATACAATGCCATAAGGCGTTGTTTTATCAGATAAATCTATTTGGGAATAAGTGGTTACCCGATTCCATGAAAACGGAATATTTGCCATCCATAAACCAGAAATCGTTTGCCCATTTTTTTGCTCAACGCCATAACCGCATAAATCTAAAATAACCCCATTTGAGTGAATAAAACAGCGTGGATTAATTAAGTCATAAGAGCGTTTATGTTCCTGCCAGCCATTTTGTTTTAGCAGTTTGATAGCTTGTGACATTTGTCCCCAATCAATGCCGATATCAATATCTTTATCAAAAGGTAGTAGGGCGTTATCGCGGGTTAATCCTAACAAAGTACCAGAGGTGGCGAATGAGCGAATATTATACTGGCGAAATAACACCAGCGTTTGCCATAAAGTGGCTTCATATTTTTTTTGATCGAAAGGCATCGCTTGGGTGGGTTTAATCGGTTCAGGTTTTGTGGTTAATAATAAATTGAGAGTTTTTCGGTAATATTGTATCGCCAGTTTTAATTGTTTATTTTGCTGATAAACCACCGCTAATAAATGAGATAAATCAATTGAACTTGGTTGTTTAGTTAAACATTGTTTAATTTGTTCAATGTATTCAGCACTTGTGCCTTCAATAATCGCTATTTCAGTTAAATAACGGATTGCGATTATCGAATCAGGATCTGTTTTTAAAACTGCTAAAAATTGAGTTTTAGCTGAGGAAAATTGATTTTGCTGATAAAGCTTGATGCCTTTTATAATTAAATCTAAAGAAGCCATATTTATTAACGTATTTGTTTTCACAAATTATAGGAGATAGTGGTAGAGTTTTATTTATTCAATTTATATTGGTTGAATTCAAAAAGAAATCCACTTAGTATTTTATTTATCATTTTTTTACCAATCACTCCTTTTGCGTAAGTTAAAAATTAACTTCAAATTACTTCACTTGCTGGTAGTTAACTGCTTTGTTTTAAGCTATGTGTTTATATCAATTAGTTATGCAACTGAAAAAATTTCATTTTTAAACTTAAATACAAGTGTTGAATTATTAAAACAAAATGAAAGTTATTTTGTTGAATCTTCAAATCTTATAGTAAATATATCAAATCGGTTAATTATAAAGACAGAAACACATCTACAACTAGCCGAGCAAATTTATATAAAAAATATAGTTACACGAGTTTGGCAAGCGTATCAGGGAGAGTCATTTAATTATTATGTAGCCGAGCTGAAAGATGGCATATCTATTGATTCGGAGATTAAACAGTTAAGCCAGATAAATGGCATTTTATTAGTACAGCCTGATATATTGCAACACAGGGTTAAAACCGAAGCGAGTAAACAACATTATTTACCAAATAAACAGACATTATTTGATCAGGTTTATTTTGAGCATTTAGACAAGTTAGATGGTAAAAATATAAATATTGGAATTATCGATGATGGTTTTGATTTAACTGATGCTGATTTTAAACAAACTCAAATTGTGTTTGAATATGATGTACAAAACCAGAGTTTATCTGCACGACCCAAAAACAAATTGGATTATCATGGAACAAAGGTAGCCAAAATTATTTTTGGAAAAAATAATTCTTTTAATGGTTTGGCTCCATTAGCAAATTTTATTGCAATTAGACAACCTACAACTTGGACTTCTAATACTTTGTTAGCGTTTCAAGTTGCTAAGCTAAATCGTGCTGATATCATTAATTGTAGCTGGCATTCCAGGATGTTACTTGAACCTATTAAAGACGTTGTTGATGATCTAGCTGTTAATGGTCGCTCTGGAAAAGGCACGGCAGTTGTATTTTCGGCAGGTAATCAGGGCGTAAAAATAACTAAAAATATCTATGAAGCTAGCATTAACTTAGCTAAAGTCGGTCGTTTTTCAGGAACCTTAATGGCTGCAGCTAGATTGAGCGGATTATTTGCCGCAGTAGCAGTAATTGAGTAAAATCCAGCGGTTACATTGTCGGAAGCAGTAAAAAAGTACAAATAAAAGTTGATCTAAAACAATTTTAGCTTTATTTATTTGTTCAATTTAATCAACGTGTCATCTATATTGGTCTAGAATGAGTAATGGTCGCTATTGAGCCTGTAAGTTTGATACCTAACTAATAAAATTTTTAGGGTATGTTGATCTTCGTGATTTTTTTGTAGATAGCTCATCTGTTCATCAAAACAAATTATGTCGGTTCTCGAAAAGCAAAGTGTTAATTGATATTTAATCAAAATGCTTTTGAAATAATTAAATATTCTATAACTTTTTTAAATTATATGAAAAAGTTAACTCAAAGCTATTCTACTTCGGGACACTCGTATTTAGCATGGTGTGGCACCAATGTATCATTGTAAAAAGTATACAGAAAAATTTAACTGACCTTAGTGAGAGTATTAACTGATGTATACAAAAGAAGTTTATCAGCTTTTTAATCTATTAAGGCTAAAATTGGTGCAGTGCTTTATATTTGTTGCTTTATCCATTGGTACTATAAATGCTCAGGAAATCGAATTTGTTAATTTTGGCAAAAAGATAACACTTGAGCACAGCGGTTCTGAGGGTACGAGGGTATATAGGTTTGCTGATTCAGAACAATTAGTGGAACTGTGTAACAGGATAATCATAAAAATTAAGGCTGGGATGGGGCGAGACGTTGCAAACGCGTTAAAAGAAAAAATAAATGTGGATCAGCTAGCGACCTTTGGACCCTTTGCCGAGCACGAGTTTATGGTGGTATCGTTAAAGGGGGAATCTGCGCTGAGCTTAACTTATGCGCTTGAAGTAGCCATTGGTTTGAAAGGCGTGATATATGTCCAGCCAGACCTTTTGCAAGTTAAATCAAACCTTGAGATTAAAAAGAAAAAAACTGAACACCCATTAACAAAAATATTATCAGAAGCGAGTGCAGCTAAAAGCTTACCGTATCGATTGTATCGGATAGAGAAATGGCAAGAGCAATTACAACAATCGACCCAAGGTGAGGGAGTAAAAGTGGTTGTTATTGATGATGGCTTTGATTTGAAACATGATGCCTTTAGCAAAACTAACATATTATTGACTTACGATATTGAGAGAAGAGCTAAAGATGTCCGGCCGCAAAGCAGATTGGATAATCATGGTACAAAGGTACTGGGGGTTATTTTTGCCAGAGCAAACGAATTCTTGCCTGATGAAGTGGCTGGGCTTGCAACCGATGCCGGACTTATCGCGATTAGACAAACAAAAAGCTGGGCTAGCTATACATTAGAGTCATTACATATAGCCAAACTGGCTCAAGCAGATGTGATTAATATGAGTTGGCAAACGCAGTTGCTACTGGAACCAATAAAAGATGCCATTGATGGCTTAGCACAAACCGGCCGAGACGGTAAAGGGGCGTTAGTAGTAATAGCTGCCGGAAATAGTGGGAACATGATTAAAGCAAATAGTACAGAGGCGAGTATTGAATCTGCGGTGGTGGTGGGAGCACTAGATACTAGTGGTATACCTGCAAGATTCAGCAACTTTGGTAAATCGATTAGCGCTTGGATGCCTGGTTACAGCGCCAAGGTAACTGCAAAAAATAATGCATACAGTGGTTTTGGCGGCACCTCTTATGCAGCTGCATATGGTACTGGCATAATTGCACTGTTGTTGGCATCCGAACCTGAATTAACGGCAAGTAACGTCAAGCAAAAGCTAGCTCAAGTGACGAGTATTGGATTAGATAATTAAAAAAATTTAAGTGATGTAAGTTGTTGTATTAATTGTGACTAAAACAACAACTTAAACAAAAGTCATTCCTACCTTAGAAGAATGTTTCGGGGTACAAAATGTGGATAAAACTATGGATACAGAATATAAAAGCGCAGCGATCTTTACGCACAGTAAACTACAAACTCATATTAAGGCTGCATTGCTATGCAGTGCAGCCATTCAATTACCTGTGGCAGTGGTTTCATCAACGCTAGCAAATGCAGAGACATTAAATGGCGCAGCGACTCATAAAACCGTTAATCAGCAAGCGCTAGATTATGTGCAGTCAAGGTTGATTAACAAAGCCATTACGGTCACGCGCGATCCAAGTTGGGGACGGCTTGTGTTTCTGCAATGTGGACCTGCTGATGGGGACCCCCGAAATACATTTTGTAGTGGTTATACAACCGAGACAGGATGTAGTGCTTACGCACCTCTTTGTGCTTGGGATGCAGGGACGCCTAGTAATAATCCTCCATCCTTTAACAGCAGCGCATCTACAAACTTTGCAGAAAATGGCACGGGAACAGTGCTTGATGTTAATGCTGACAATGGTGATGGCGGTAGCAATGATTCGGGGGTCACTTACTCTTTATCCGGTACAGACGCTTTACTGTTTAATATTGATTCAAGTTCAGGTGTTATCACTTTTAAGACTGCACCGGATTATGAATCGCCGGCAGACAATGGCGGCAACAATATTTACAATATTACAGTTACTGCAAATGATGGTGAAAGTAGCAATAATACGGCGACACAAAATGTTGCTATTACGGTAACAGATATAGATGAAGCGGCACCTTCTTTTGAAAATTCAACACCTTCTGAAAATACAATTAATCATAATCAAGCGGTGTTTAATCTCGATATTAACGAAGGCGGTACAGTCTATGCAATTGTGGTGGTAGATGGCGCTTTTGCACCAAATGCAGCACAGGTTAAAGCGGGTGTTGATTATGATATGGGTTCTGGTCGCTCCGCAGAAGTAATTAGCAGTGCAAATGTTACATTAAACTCAGGTAGTTATAGTGGGACAATCACTTTAACAGGATTAACAGCATCTACCGCTTATGATATTTATTTTATCGCAGAGGATGATGAAGGAACGCCTAACTTACAGTCTTCGCCGACTAAGCTAGATATAACGACAACCGCTGCACCAAATACTGCACCAGTATTTGCAAACCTAGATGGTTCTCCAAGCTTCACTGAGGGGGGAACTGCTGTTGTATTAGATAGTAATGTAACTGTTTCGGATACAGAGCTAGATGCGTTAAATAGCAGTGCGGGTAACTACAATAATGCGTCGTTAACTATTGTTCGAAACGGTGGAGCTAATAGCGAAGATGTTTTTGCAAATAACGGATTATTGGGAACTTTAACCGAAGGCAATGGCTTGACCTATAATGGCACTTCAGTTGGGACTGTCACGACAAATTCATCTGGTACCCTTGTTTTAACTTTTAATTCTAATGCCACGTCGGCAATTGTTGATTCAGTATTACAAAGTCTGACTTATGCAAATACCTCTGATGTACCTCCCAACAGTGTTACACTGAACTATAGTTTTAACGATGGCAGTTTATCTAGTACTGGAACTAATCAAGCTATTGTTTCTATTATAAGTGTAAATGATTCACCTACAGCTTCAGCTCGGCTAGGTACTGCGTCAACTAAAACTTTACTATTTGATATTGCAGACAATACTAGTGAACTCACCAATGGTTTTTTGGGGGCTACGTCCAGCGAAGCACGAACAAATATAGATGCTTTGTGTAAAGCGCAGTTTGAAGAAAAACATGATGATACTAGTAAGTTAGATGGCAGTGGAACAGTAAAAGCACATGCGCTCATTTCATTGTCTGAAACTGATGAAATTCGTGACATGGAAGTCAACTATGGCGTACCAAATTTACCTATTTATAACTCAGGCGGAACTAAACTTACCAATTCAGGAATGAGTGACTTTCTGGACGGTACCCTCTCTAATCTAAATACAGGTGCGTCTGATTTATTTGAAAATAGTGGTAATGTTAAATATTTTTGGACTTTTTCAAACTCAGATGGTTCTGTTAATACTAATAGCTGTGCAGCAGGAACCAGTAGTAGTAATACTGTTAAAGGCGTTGCGAACCAGAATGGTGCATGGTACACCCTTATTGGAAGTGTTCCGTGCAATAATGCCCTAAATTTTATGTGTATGGCTTGGCGTGAAGTTGGCGGAGGTGGCAGTATAGCTACTGATCTAACTTACACTGAAGATACTCAGGGGAGCCTAGATTTATCCAGCATTCAACTAGGAGATGCAGATAATACAAGTTTAACTGTTACTATTACTACTACAGCTGGGATTTTTTCAGATCCTATCGATACAAGTGGTGTCACTGCAACTTTGGTGAATGATACGACGATTACTTTAGTCGGTTCGATAAGTGACTTAAATGATTATTTTTCTAACTCATCAAACATCAGTTATATCGGTGCTGCAGATACAAGTGGAGACAATAATGCATTGTTCACGATTAAAGCTAATGATGGTTCAGGGGATGTAATATTAGCAACAATTAATGTCGATATTATAGCAGTCAATGATACCCCTATTGTAGCGAACAATAATGGCTTAACCTTAAATGAAGGTGGAAGTGGAGTCATTAGTTCAAGTGAGCTTCTATCCAGTGATGCTGATGACGCAGCCAGTGATTTAACCTATACAATTTCGACCTTACCCACAAAAGGTACATTATTTGTTGATAATAACTCAAATGATATTTTGGATGATGGTGAGGCTTTAAGTTTACCCAATAACGCCAGCTTTACGCAAACAACAATTGATAATGATAGCCTGCATTATGTTCATAATGGTAGTGAAACCACTTCGGATAGCTTTGTTTTTAATTTAGCTGACGATGAAGGTGCAAGTGTTAACAGTCAAACTTTTGCGATTACAGTTAACTCTGTTAACGATCAACCAATTGTTACGGCAACTCCAGCTAATCCAACCTTTAACGAAGGTGGTAGCGCCGTTAATTTATTTAGCTCGGCAGATGTTAGTACAGTTGACTTAGGCGAAGCTGTTACCGGTTTTAGTTTAACGGTGACTAATGTTAATGATGGTGCAGATGAAAAGCTGACTATTGCTGGAACCGCGATTTCTTTAACTAATGGCACATCCGGTACTACTGCCTCAAACGGATTAAATTACACAGTGAGTGTTGTTGCTGCAACGGCAACCGTTACCCTTACGAATGGCTCGTTAAATGATGCAACAACCGAGTCTATTTTAAACGCAATCCAATACAATAATACCAAAGTACAGCCAAGCACAAGCGCTAGAGTGGTTACGCTTACATCATTAAAAGATAATGGTGGTACTGCAAACGGTGGCGATGATACGGCTGTATTATCAATTGCTTCTACGGTAAATATTTCGACTAAACCTATTATTAGTGATGCTAATATTTCTATTTCTGGTGGGACTGGAACCAGCGGCGCTTTTAAGGTGGGTGATACAGTTACGGTCACATGGAATAACACGGGAGCAGGTGATAATAACGCGGGTGTGACAGGTGTAACTGTTGATTTTTCAAACTTTGGTGGCGGCTTTGCTGTTGTGGCAACTGAAAGTGCAGGAACATGGACAGCTAGCTATACCATTGTCGCTGGTAGTATTGATGCAACTAATCGGAATGTAAGTATTTCTGCTACTAATACTGTGGGATCAAGAACCACATCAGATACCTCAAATGCAACGGTTGATAACAGCGCACCTGTTGTGACGGATGCAAATATTTCTATTTCAGGTGCAACCGGAACAGGTGGCGTGTACAAAGTTGGTGATACGGTTACTGCTACATGGGACAATACAGTTGGTGGAGAAAACAATAGTGATCTGACTGCAAATGTGACCGTTGATTTTTCTCAGTTTGGTGGCGGCAGTGCAGTATCGGCGGCTAATTCTTCTGGTACATGGACAGCTATTTACACTATTGTTGCCGGCAGTATTAATTCTTTTAACCGAAATATTTCGGTTACAGCAACTGATAATTCAGGTAATAGCACAACGACAGCAGATACCACAAACGCGACTGTCGATAATACAGTTCCGAATTCATTAAGTATTACGACCCCAATAGAAAGCGATGATATTATCAACGCCGCAGAAGATAATGACGTACTGATTACGGGTACAGGGGCAGAAGCCAACGCTACCGTCGATATTGCCATCACAGATGGCAGCTATACAGATACAGCCCAAGTCACAGCCGATGGCTCAGGTAGCTGGAGCATTGCAGGCAGTGAGTTAGATGTTAGCAGCTTTAATAACGGCAATTTAACGGTTAGCGCAACGCAAACCGACACAGCGGGTAACACCT
>NZ_JAOPFU010000032.1 GCF_025515275.1 Catenovulum sp. 2E275 | reverse complement strand
TCAAACCAATATGATGCAGTAGTGGAAGCGCTGTGAAGCTCCCGAAGGGCCGGGCTAAAAATGCCTGATACTGCGCCAAATTGTTTTGATGTAGAGTGACTATACCTACAACAATTTGTCTTGTCTCATGCATTTTTTTCTCCGGCTGAAATCAAGCATCTTGAAAATAGCACGGGTATACATGAGATTAGACGATTTGGAAGTGGTTAAACTTAACCGCAAAGTATTTGGCTTTGCGGCTATAAGCTAAAAATTATTTTTGGCTCATTTTTTCTTTAATGCATTGTTTAACCCATTTTCTGAGTTCTGCTTTGTCGATGTTTTCTGCCTCTGCGGCTTCTTTACATTCTTGCATAAGCGCTTTGCGCTCTTCTTTAGGCATTTTTTCTTTATCGCCGGCATAAGCTTGAGAGCAGCTAAAGGCGATTAATAGGGTTGAGCAAATCAGTTTTGATTTCATTGAATCTGTCCTTTTAAAAGAGTGATTATCCATACCCGTGTATCTTGAACACAGGTATAAACTCAACTTGGGCTATTCGCTTGGGTTGCTTGATTAATTTAGTCTGCAATTGAATTGGCGGATAGCGGATTTACAGTTAATTTACACGCTGACAGAATCTTTACTTTTGTTTTAATTTAACTTTTAGCGGGTTGGCTGAGTTTGTTAATCACAACGGATGCGGCAAAAAAACCAAAACTGCCAGTAACAACTGTTGAGGCGCCAAAACCGGTTGCACAATCTAATCGGGCTGGGCCATCTGTTTCTGGTTTTTGCAGGCATACGCCGCCATTATCGGTTGGATATTTTAATTGCTCGGTGGAATAAATCGCATCTACCCCAAATTTTCGTTTTGGATTTTTAGAAAAATTATAATCCCGGCGTAGTTGGTTACGCACTTTAGCAAGCAGTGGATCTTGAATTGTTTTAGCCAAATCACCAATTTTAATCTGGCTTGGGTCAAGCTGGCCGCCCGCACCACCAATGGTTATAATTTTAACTTTATTACGTTTACACCATGCAATCATGGCCGATTTAGCTTTTACATTGTCGGTTGCATCCACTACAAAATCTAAACCGGTAGAAAATAGCTCGCGGACATTATCTGGCGTTACAAAATCTTCAATTTGATTAATTGTACATTGAGGATTAATTGCTTTGACTCGGTTTGCCATTGCTTCTACTTTCGACTGGCCGTATTGGCCAGTAATCGCATGCAGTTGGCGGTTGGTATTTGAGACACAAATATCGTCCAAATCAAATAACGAAAGTTGACCAACCGCAGTGCGGGCTAAAGCTTCCACTACCCAAGTGCCAACACCGCCTAAACCAACCACAGCAACATGAGCCTGACTCAATTGTTTAACGCCTTGATGACCATATAAACGCTGGCTGCCGTTAAAACGGTTTTCAAAAGAATCTGATCGCATGCTACTTCCTGAAAATCAATAAAACAAAATAAGTAAAAGCGGCATTATACCTTAGCTGTATCAACACTGAAACATGCATCTTGAAGTAGCATGGGGATAGCTTTAAACTCATTTTTATTCAAAATAATTCAAACGGAATGTTTATGTTAATTAATTTTTCAGAGATAAGCCCGACTCAAGCTTATTTTTTGATGACCCAAACGATTTTGCCTAGACCAATTGCATGGGTATTATCTGAAAACCAAAACGAATCTTTTAATTTAGCGCCTTACTCGTTTTTTAATGCAATTGGTTCTGAGCCGCCTTTGCTGATGTATAGCGCTGGAAAACGTCGGGATGGTAGTCACAAAGATTCACTAACTAATGTGCTGCGAACTCAAAAATGTGTGATCCATATAGCCAGTGCAGAACAGATTAATCAGGTTCATCAAACCGGTACAGATTTACCGCCGGGGCATTCAGAAATAGATGAATATAATATTAAGCTAACCGAATTTACCGGCTTTACTTTACCTCGTTTAGCTCATGCACCTGTCGCGTTTGGTTGTGAACTTTATAAAGTGGACGAAATTGGTGACAAACCTATGTCGTTAGTTTTTGCCGAAATTAAACAAGCTTATATTCGTGATGATGCAGTGAGCCAAGATGGCGCTAGATTAAAAATCGACAGTCAGAAAATTAACCCGCTGGCTCGTTTAGGCGGAATGGAATATTCAGCAATTTCAGATGTATTAAAGCCGGAATAACCTTATCCTAAAAAGAATAAATTTAGATTAAACATTTAAATTCGCAGCGCATACGTCTAAAATGCGCGCAATTTAAGAAAACAGGTTTTGATAAAATGACAAAAATTGGCATTTTTGGCAGTAACGGCCGAATGGGGCGTGCATTAATTGAAGCATGCAAATTAAATGACGAAGTTGAGTTAAGTCAGGCAATTGTGCGTGAGAGTTCGGCATTTTTAGGGATGGATGTGGGTGAAATTGCGGGTATTGGCAAACTAGAGCTCACCACAACCAGCTTAACTGCACAAACTGAATTAGCCGATGTTTATATCGACTTTACTTTACCAGATGCCAGTATTGAAAATATTAAATGGTGTGTAGCCAATAAAAAACCAGTGGTGATTGGGACAACTGGTTTTAATAAAGAACAATTGGCACAAATTGATGAAGCAGGTAAACAGATTCCGGTGGTGTTTGCTGCAAATATGAGTGTTGGGGTAAATTTATTATTTAAACTGCTCGAAACCGCAGCAAAAGTAATGGGTGACTATACTGATATTGAAATTTGGGAAGCGCACCACAGATATAAAAAAGATGCACCATCTGGTACAGCTTTAGCTTTGGGCCAAGTAATTGCTGACACTTTAAAGCGCGATTTAGATGAATGTGCGATTTATGGCCGTGAAGGAAATACTGGTGAGCGCGATCCAAATACCATAGGCTTTGCTACTATTAGAGCGGGTGATATAGTGGGTGAGCATACTGCTATGTTTGCTGATATTGGTGAACGTATCGAGATTACACACAAAGCGTCTAGTCGTTTAACTTTTGCTAAAGGTGCGGTTAGAGCCGCACACTGGCTTGCCGGTAAACCTGTTGCAAAATATGATATGCAGGATGTTTTGGGTCTTAAAGATTAATTTTTAATTAGATCACTTTTTAATCGCATCAAAATTAATCCCGAAGTGCTTTATATCACTCCGGGATTTTTTTTAACTGATAGGTTAGATATTTAATTGATTGTTTTTTATGGTTAATTATTGGTTTTAAAAACGAGTTTAAGAGAAATATAGCTGTTAGATAAATTTTAATGAAAAGTGTCTGTTTTGTCTGTTTTGTCTGTTTTATTAAAATTTAGCTGATAAGGCATTATTTCACTAAGTTTTGTAATTTTTAATAGCCAATTAAAGTTAAATCATCTAGAATAGACAAGATTTACATACGCGATTTTAAAATCGCATTCGCAGAATTCTGAAAACGGGCAGCTGTTTAAAATAGCACCCGTTTTTTAATGTTCAGGAGGTCGTTTTGGCTGAAACCGCCTTGTTAGTACTTGAAGATGGTACTGTATTCAAGGGCACTTCAATTGGTGCTGAGGGGATGTCAGTTGGTGAAGTAGTATTTAACACTTCAATGACTGGTTATCAGGAAATTTTGACTGATCCATCGTATGCGGAGCAAATTGTTACTCTAACATACCCGCATATTGGAAACACAGGTACAAACCCAGAAGACGAAGAGTCTGCTCATATTTGGGCAAAAGGGTTAGTTATTCGTGATTTACCACTACTTGCGTCAAACTTTCGTAATCAACAAAGTTTATCTGACTACTTAAAACAACGTAACATTGTTGCAATTGCTGACATTGATACGCGTAAATTAACGCGTGTTTTACGTGAAAAAGGTGCTCAGAACGGTTGTTTAATTACTGGTGATGATGCAGAAAAAGCATTAGCGCAAGCAAAAGCTTTCCCTGGATTAAAAGGCATGGATTTAGCCAAAGAAGTAACGACAAAAGAATCTTATCAATGGAATCAGACAACTTGGGCTTTAAGCCAAGAAGCTTACGCTGAGCCAACTGATAAGCCTTTTAAAGTGGTTGCTTATGACTTTGGTGTAAAACGTAATATTTTACGTATGTTAGTTGAGCGCGGTTGTGATTTAACTGTAGTACCAGCTAAAACGCCTGCAAGCGAAGTGCTTGCAATGAACCCTGATGGGATCTTCTTATCAAATGGCCCTGGTGATCCTGAGCCGTGTGATTATGCAATTGCTGCAATCAAAGAAATTTTAGAAACTGATATTCCGGTATTTGGTATTTGTTTAGGCCATCAGTTATTAGCGTTAGCCAGTGGTGCTAAAACGGTAAAAATGAAATTTGGTCACCACGGTGCAAACCATCCGGTTCAGGACTTAGATTCAAAAGTGGTTATGATTACCAGCCAAAACCACGGTTTTGCGGTTGATGAAGCTACTTTACCTGCTAATTTAAAAGCAACTCATAAGTCTTTATTCGATGGATCACTGCAAGGTATTCACCGTACAGATAAGCCTGCATTTAGTTTCCAAGGTCACCCTGAAGCAAGCCCGGGTCCACATGAAGCCGCAGATTTATTTGATCATTTTATCGAGCTGATTAAGCAAGCTAAATAAACGAGCCAAACAGAGATACTAGAGATGCCAAAACGTACTGATATAAAAAGCATTTTGATTCTAGGCGCTGGACCAATTGTAATTGGTCAGGCCTGTGAATTTGACTATTCAGGCACTCAGGCCTGTAAAGCATTACGCGAAGAAGGTTATCGAGTTATTTTAGTTAACTCTAACCCTGCAACTATTATGACTGACCCTGAAATGGCTGATGCAACTTACATTGAGCCAATTCACTGGGAAGTGGTTGCTAAAATTATTGAAGAAGAGCGCCCAGATGCAGTATTGCCAACTATGGGTGGTCAAACTGCATTAAACTGTGCATTAGATTTAGATAAACACGGTGTGTTAGCTAAATTTGGTTGTGAGTTAATTGGTGCAACTGCTGATGCGATTGATAAAGCAGAAAACCGTGAGCGTTTTGACAAAGCGATGAAAAACATCGGCCTTGAGTGTCCACGTGCAGAAACTGCGCACTCAATGGATGAAGCGCTTGATGTATTATCGCGTATTGGATTTCCTTGTATTATTCGTCCGTCATTCACTATGGGTGGTTCAGGCGGCGGTATTGCTTACAATATCGAAGAATTTGAAGAAATCTGTACCCGTGGTTTAGATTTATCGCCAACCAGCGAATTATTGATTGATGAATCATTAATTGGTTGGAAAGAGTATGAAATGGAAGTGGTTCGCGACAAAAACGATAACTGTATTATTGTTTGTTCGATTGAAAACTTCGACCCTATGGGGGTTCATACTGGTGACTCAATTACCGTTGCACCTGCGCAAACTTTAACTGATAAAGAATATCAAATTATGCGTATTGCCTCTATGGCTGTATTGCGTGAGATTGGTGTTGAAACGGGTGGTTCTAACGTTCAGTTTGGTATTAATCCAGATAATGGCCGTATGGTTATTATTGAAATGAATCCACGTGTATCGCGTTCATCTGCGTTAGCGTCTAAAGCAACGGGTTTCCCAATTGCTAAAATCGCAGCTAAATTAGCTGTAGGTTATACCTTAGATGAATTAGCAAACGACATTACCAATGGTTTAACCCCTGCGTCATTTGAACCTTCAATTGACTATGTTGTCACTAAGATCCCAAGATTTAACTTCGAAAAATTTGCCGGTGCAAACGACAGATTAACCACTCAGATGAAATCTGTTGGTGAAGTAATGGCGATTGGTCGTAATCAGCAAGAGTCAATGCAAAAAGCATTGCGTGGTTTAGAAATCGGGGTATCCGGTTTTGACCCTATTATTGATTTAGATGATTCAGAAGCTCAGGCTAAAATTCGTCACGAATTAAAAGAGCCGGGTGCCGATCGTATTTGGTACATTGCGGATGCGTTCCGTTCTGGTTGGTCACTAGATGAAATCTTTGCAATTACTAAAATTGATCCTTGGTTTTTGGTTCAAATCGAAGACATTATCAAATCAGAAAAACAAATTTCTGAAAAAGGATTAGCCGGTTTAACTAAAGAGTTTTTAGTAGCTTTAAAACGCAAAGGTTTTGCTGATAAGCGTATCGCTGATCTAATCGGTGTTGCTGAAGGCGAGGTTCGCAAAAAGCGTCAACAACTGGATATTTTCCCGGTTTACAAACGAGTTGATACTTGTGCGGCTGAATTTGCAACCACTACTGCTTATATGTACTCAACGTATGATGAAGAGTGTGAAGCAAACGTTAGCAACAGAGACAAAATTATTGTATTAGGTGGTGGTCCAAACCGTATCGGCCAAGGTATCGAGTTTGATTATTGCTGTGTTCATGCGTCTATGGCATTACGTGAAGACGGTTATGAAACTATCATGGTTAACTGTAACCCAGAGACAGTTTCAACTGACTATGATACATCTGACCGTTTATATTTTGAGCCAGTCACGCTTGAAGATGTATTAGAAATTGTTCGTATTGAAAAGCCAAAAGGTGTGATTGTTCAATACGGTGGTCAAACTCCGCTTAAATTAGCGCGTGCGTTAGAAGCGGCTGGTGTACCTGTAATTGGTACTTCACCGGATGCAATTGACCGTGCAGAAGACCGTGAGCGTTTCCAACAAGCGGTTGATCGTTTAGGGTTAAAACAGCCTGAAAACGCAACAGTTAAAAATATCGAAGAAGCGTTAACTAAAGCAAAAGATATTGGCTTCCCGTTAGTGGTTCGCCCATCTTATGTTTTAGGTGGTCGTGCAATGGAAATTGTTTACGATGTAAGTGACTTAAAGCGTTATTTAAACGATGCAGTACAAGTATCAAATGATTCACCTGTATTGTTAGATCGTTTCTTAGATGGTGCAATTGAAGTTGATATCGACGCAATTTGTGATGGTGAGCAGGTTGTTATCGGCGGTATTATGGAGCATATCGAGCAAGCGGGTGTTCACTCTGGTGACTCAGCCTGTTCATTACCTCCGTACTCTTTAACTGAAGAGATCAAAGACAGATTACGCGATCAGGTTAAAAAATTAGCGTTTGAATTAAACGTAGTGGGCTTAATGAATACCCAATTTGCGATTAAAGATAACGAAATTTATTTAATTGAAGTAAACCCGCGTGCTGCACGTACTGTTCCTTTTGTTTCTAAAGCGACCAGTGTGCCATTAGCTAAAGTAGCTGCGCGTGTTATGGTTGGTCAGTCTTTGGCACAACAAGGTGTAACAAAAGAAATTATTCCACCTTATTACTCAGTTAAAGAAGTGGTTATTCCATTTAATAAATTCCCGGGCGTTGATCCTATTTTAGGTCCTGAAATGCGTTCAACCGGTGAAGTTATGGGTGTAGGCGATACGTTTGCAGAAGCGTTTGCTAAATCTTGTTTAGGTGCTGGTGAAACCGTTCCTAAAACAGGTAGAGTGTTAATTTCGGTACGTGAAGGCGATAAGCCGCGTGTTGCTGAGTTAGCAAAAACACTGACAAAAATGGGTTACTCAATTGATGCGACTAAAGGCACAGCTACTTTATTAGAAGCGGCTGGCATTGAAGTTAGAGTTGTTAATAAAGTATCAGAAGGCCGTCCGCATATTGTTGACCGTATTAAAAACGGTGAGTATGACTATATTGTCAACACAACAGAAGGTCGTCAGGCTATTACTGATTCTGTACCAATTCGTCGTGGTGCTTTACGCTACAAAGTTAAGTACACAACTACTTTAAATGCTGCTTTTGCAACTTGTATGGCACACTCTGCTGATGATAGAAACACAGTTAACTCTGTTCAGTCATTACATAAGCGAGTTGTTTTATGAGCCAAATCCCAATGACAGTTCAGGGCGCGGAAGCGCTCAGAGCTGAGTTAAAAGAGCTTAAATCAGTTAAACGCCCAGCTATTATTGCTGCGATTGCTGATGCTCGTGAACATGGTGATTTAAAAGAAAATGCAGAGTATCATGCAGCTCGTGAGCAGCAAGGTTTTTGTGAAGGTCGCATTCAGGAAATTGAAGCTAAGTTATCTAATGCTCAAATTATTGATGTAACCAAAATGCCTAAATCGGGTCGTATTATTTTTGGTACAACCGTAACTATTGAAAATGTTGATACAGGTGATGTATCAACTTACAGAATAGTGGGTGATGATGAAGCCGATATTAAGAAGAATTTAATATCTGTAAACTCACCAATTGCAAGAGCAATGATAGGCAAAGAAGTTGACGAAGCTTTTACGCTGAAAACACCAAGTTCAGAAGTGGAATACGATGTAATTAAGGTTGAGTATATTTAACCTGTGTTACCGCTAAATAGAAAAAGCCGACGTAGTCGGCTTTTTGTTTATTTAAGCTTTGATTTAAGCTAAAAATAACATTATTTTTTAGGTAGTTGAATTTTTGGTTCATCACTTGGTCTGTATAAAACCAGTGTATGACCAATAGTTTGAACCTGAAAAGCTTGAGTTTCACGGACAATTGCGTCTATGATCGCTTTTTTAAGGTCTCTTTCGTCAGTAGGAATTTTGACCTTGATTAATTCATGATGGCTTAATGCAGAGTCAATTTCGGCTATAACACCTTCGGTTAATCCGTTGCCACCTAGTTGGACAACCGGTTTGAGCGAATGGGCTAAGCCTTTAAGGAATTGTTTTTGTTTGGTAGATATGTTCATTATTTCACTTTTTTAATATGATGAAGCTTGAATTTATTCTATTTTAACGCCATCTACGTCTTATTACTAATTAAACCAAGTTAGAATTGTGCAGAAAAAGAAATCAGCCAGCAGTCAGCGTTGGTTAAAAGAACATTTTGATGACCCTTATGTGTTAAAAGCACAGAAGATGGGCTTGCGTTCGCGTGCGGTTTTTAAAATAGAAGAAATCGATCAAAAAGATAAATTATTACGTCCCGGTATGACAGTGGTTGATTTAGGGGCAGCGCCCGGCGGTTGGTCACAATATGCGGTAGAAAAAGTCGGTTCAGACGGTGATGTGGTTGCTTGTGATATATTAGAGATGGATCCCATTGCCGGTGTTGATTTTTTGCAAGGTGATTTTAGAGAAGAAGCTGTATTAAATGCTTTATTAGATCGTATTGGCGGTAAAACCGTGGATGTATTATTATCGGACATGGCGCCAAATATGAGTGGTAATGATACCGTTGATCAAACAAGATCTATGTACTTGGTTGAGCTTGCATTTGATATGTGTCATCAAGTTTTGAAGAAAAATGGAAAGTTTGTTGTTAAGATTTTCCAAGGCGCTGGCTTTGATCAGTATCTAAACGAAGTGCGTAATGCATTTAGCCAGGTTAAAATTCGTAAACCAGATTCATCAAGAGACCGCTCTCGTGAGGTCTATATTGTTGCTTCTGGTTACAAACATTAAGTTGATAAGAGGTTAGTGTCTTGAGTGATATGGCAAAGAACTTAATTTTATGGATCGTCATTGCAGTTGTTTTGATGGCGGTATTTAATAGTTTTTCTCCGGGTGGCGGCAGCGAACGCAAACTTGAATATAGTGAATTTGTAAAACAAGTTGATCAGGGGATGGTCAGCGAAGTTAAAATTGATCCATCAACTGGCACTATAGTCGGGACAAAACGTTCAGGCGAAAAATTTGAAACAATTTTTCCGATGCGTGATGAAAAAATTCTGGATGAATTATTAGCTAACAATGTAAAAGTAGAAGGAACTAAACCGGAAGAGCCTAGCCTGCTTGGCACTATCTTTATTTCATGGTTCCCGATGATTTTATTAATCGCGGTGTGGATTTTCTTTATGCGCCAGATGCAAGGCGGTGGTGGTAAAGGTGCTATGTCATTTGGTAAAAGCAAAGCGCGTTTAATGAGCGAAGATCAAATCAAAACAACTTTTGCTGATGTAGCTGGTTGTGATGAAGCCAAAGAAGATGTTGCTGAGTTAGTCGATTATTTACGTGACCCAAGTAAATTCCAAAAATTAGGCGGTAAAATTCCTAAAGGCGTATTAATGGTTGGTCCTCCGGGGACAGGTAAAACTTTATTAGCAAAAGCGATTGCTGGTGAAGCTAAAGTACCTTTCTTTACTATCTCAGGTTCAGACTTTGTTGAAATGTTTGTGGGTGTGGGCGCGTCACGTGTGCGTGATATGTTTGACCAAGCTAAAAAATCAGCACCTTGTATTATCTTCATTGATGAAATTGACGCTGTAGGCCGTCAGCGTGGTGCCGGTTTAGGTGGTGGGCATGATGAGCGTGAGCAAACACTTAACCAAATGTTAGTTGAAATGGATGGTTTTGAAGGCAATGAAGGTATTATTGTTATTGCTGCAACTAACCGCCCAGATGTATTAGACCCTGCTTTATTACGTCCAGGTCGTTTCGACCGGCAAGTTGTTGTTGGTTTACCGGATGTACGTGGTCGAGAACAAATTTTAAAAGTGCACATGCGTAAAGTGCCTTTAGGTGATGATGTTGAAGCTTCTGTTATTGCGCGTGGTACGCCGGGATTCTCTGGTGCTGATTTAGCTAACTTAGTTAACGAAGCTGCATTATTTGCTGCACGTAATAATAAACGTTTAGTCTCTATGGAAGAGTTTGATAGAGCTAAAGATAAAATTATGATGGGTGCGGAACGTAAGTCTATGGTGATGAGTGAAGCTGAAAAAGAAATGACAGCTTATCACGAAGCCGGACACGCGATTGTTGGCCGTTTAGTGCCGGAACATGATCCTGTTTATAAAGTGTCTATTATTCCTCGTGGTCGTGCATTAGGTGTTACTATGTATTTACCTGAACAAGACAGAGTAAGCCATAGTAAACAGCATTTAGAAAGCATGATCTCAAGCTTATATGGTGGTCGTTTAGCGGAAGCGATTATTTATGGGCATGATAAAGTAACAACGGGTGCTTCTAACGATATTGAACGCGCGACTGAAATTGCACGTAAGATGGTGACACAATGGGGTTTATCTGAAAAATTAGGTCCTATTTTATATGCAGAAGAAGAAGGCGAAGTATTTTTAGGTCGCAGTTCAGCTAAATCTTCAAGCATGTCAGATGATACGGCTAAATTAATTGATGCTGAGGTTAAAGGCTTGCTTGACAGAAATTATCAGCGTGCTGAAAAAATGTTGAATGATAACATTGATATTTTACATGCGATGAAAGATGCCTTGATGAAATATGAAACCATTGATGCAAAACAAATTGATGATTTAATGGCCAGAACTGAAGTGCGTGAACCACAAGACTGGGGTAAAGACAATAAACCACCAACAACAGGTTCTAACGGTTCGTCAGGACAAACGGTGAGTGAAGGTAAATCGACGCCTTCCAATACAGTTGCTGATGAGCCAAGCGCTAAATAATACAAACCTAAAGCCCCAAACTTGGGGCTTTATTCTTACTGTTAGCTAATCATAAAATCAGTTTCTGAATACCCTTTTATATGAAAATTAAAACTTTAATTGAACAATCAAACCGACCTTTGGTTATGGGGATTGTGAATTTAACACCGGATAGTTTTAGTGATGGTGGCAAGTTTAATCAATTAGACGCAGCGTTAAAGCAAGTCGAAAAAATGCAAGATGCTGGTGTGGATATCCTTGATTTAGGGGGAGAGTCAACCAGACCTGGCGCAACTTATGTTGAAGTTGAAGAAGAAAGACGTAGAGTTATTCCTGCTATTCAAGCAATCCAGTCTCGGTTTGATATTCCTATTTCTGTTGATACCTATAAGCCCGAAATTATGCAGGATGCGATAGAATTAGGCGTTGAGTTAATTAACGATATTCGTGCATTAGAAATGCCGGGTGCATTAGAGGTGCTAGCAAAATCGGATACGGAAGTTTGTTTAATGCACATGCAGGGAAACCCTGTAAGTATGCAAGTGTCGCCTTCGTATGATGATGTAATTCATGAAGTTTATAATTATTTGCTAAATAGAATTCAAGCATGTGAAAGTGCCGGCATTGGGAAAAATAGAATTATTTTGGATCCAGGCTTTGGCTTTGGAAAAACGGTTGAGCATAATTATCAGTTGCTTGCTAAATTTGAGTTGTTTAAATCGCTTGATTGTCCGTTATTAGCCGGTTTATCAAGAAAATCAATGTTAGGTGCTGTCGTTAATAAAGAGCCTGCTCAGCGAGTGTCTGCGAGTGTCGCAGGTGCTGTTATCTCTGCGCTAAATGGGGCAAATATAATTAGAGTACATGATGTTGCAGAAACAATCGATGCATTAAAAGTGGTTGAAGCAACACTTAAAGGAGAAAAATAATTGTGAGTAAACAATATTTTGGTACAGATGGTATTCGTGGTGAAGTTGGTAAAGGCTGTATTACCCCTGAGTTTGTTTTAAAACTAGGTTGGGCAGTTGGCAAAGTATTATCCAGCCAAGGGAATCATAAAGTTTTAATTGGTAAAGATACAAGAATTTCAGGTTATATGTTGGAGTCGGCATTAGAGTCTGGTCTTTCCGCTGCTGGTGTCAATATTGGTTTGTTAGGGCCAATGCCAACCCCAGCAATAGCTTACTTAACCCGAACTTTTAGAGCGGATGCTGGTATTGTCATTAGTGCTTCTCATAATCCGTTTCAGGATAATGGTATTAAATTCTTTTCAAAACACGGCACTAAGTTAGATGACGAATTAGAACTCGCGATTGAAGCTGAAATTAATAAACCAATGACCACGGTTGAGTCGGGCTTATTAGGTAAAGCCAAACGCATAGAAGATGCTGCCGGCCGTTACATTGAATTTTGTAAAAGCCGTTACCCGTCAGATATGTCTCTGAAAGGATTAAAAATAGTAGTCGATTGTGCTAATGGGGCTACTTATCATATTGCACCTAATGTATTGCGTGAATTAGGGGCGAATGTTATTGAAATGGGTTGTTCGCCGGATGGTTTAAATATTAATAAAGACTGTGGTGCGACTGACTTGACTGCCTTGCAAAATAAGGTAATCACAGAAAAGGCTGATTTAGGGTTTGCCTTGGATGGCGATGGTGACCGATTAATGATGGTTGACCATAAAGGTAATGTTGTTGATGGGGATCAACTCGTTTTTATTATTGCTAGAGATGCACTGCGCCGCGGAGAAATGCACGGCGGGGTTGTGGGAACTGTGATGAGTAATTTAGGGATGGAAATCGCAGTTAAGCGTTTAGGTATTCCATTTGCCCGTAGTGCAGTTGGTGACAGATATGTACTCGAAATTTTAAAACAAAATGGCTGGTTAATCGGCGGCGAAAGCTCTGGTCATATTTTAAATTTACAATACACCACTACCGGCGATGGCATTATCTCTGGCCTGCAAGTTTTACGAGCAATGCAAAATTCTCAAATGTCGTTATATGAACTGGCTCAGGGGATGGAAAAATTCCCGCAAAAACTGATTAATGTTCGTTATCAGGCTGGGCAAGAGCCTTTAGAAAATGACAAAGTAAAACAATCGGTTGCAGATGTTGAAGCCAAACTGGGTGATACTGGTCGAGTATTAATGCGAAAATCGGGTACTGAACCTTTAATCCGAGTGATGGTTGAAGGTCAAAACTTAGCCGATGTTGAACTTTTGGCTCAGGAAATTGCGGATACAGTAAAACAAGCTGTTAATTAAGTATTTTTTGCTTGTAACAAAGGGCGATGATGGATACAATCACGCCCGCTTGTAAACGGAGTAGTTAATGACAAAAAGAATGCCCGTTGTAGCCGCTAATTGGAAAATGAACGGAAGCCGTGAATTAGTCAATCAAGTTTTGCTACAAATCAAACAATCTGGTGTTTGTCAGGACATCGAAGTTGTAATTAGTCCGCCCGCAACGCTCTATAGTTATTTTGATGAGCAAAAGAAAATTCATGAATTAGATCATGTTTTTCTAGCTGCTCAAAATATCAATGAGTTAGATAATGGAGCCTTAACTGGCGAAATATCAGTTGGTTTAGCCAAAGAAAGTGGTTGCCAGTGGGTTATTTGTGGTCACTCAGAGCGTCGTTCTTTATTTAAAGAAACGTCAAAAGTGACAGCCAAAAAATTTATGAAAGCGTTAAATGCTGGTTTAAAACCTATCTTATGTGTAGGTGAAACAACAGAAGAAAAAGAAACCGGTAAAACCTTTAGTCGTTTAACTGCACAAATTGAAGCAGTTATGCATTTAGGTGGTAAACAAGCTTTTAAAGATTGTTTAATTGCTTACGAACCTATTTGGGCTGTAGGGACAGGTCAGGCTGCATCACCTGAGTTAGCGCAAGAAATTCATAGATTTATCAGAGGCATGATAGCTTCTATTTGCCCTGAAACGGCAAAAACAGTCAGAATTTTATATGGTGGCAGCATTAAACCTGAAAATGCTGCGGCTTTATTTAGCCAGCCGGATATAGATGGCGGCTTAATCGGTGGTGCTGGTTTAGTACCTGAACAGTTTATAAAAATATGTCAATTGGCATAGGTGATTTAAATGTTTGAAGTATTAATTGTTGTTTATATTATTGTCGCAGTCGCTTTGATTGGTTTTATTTTAATCCAACAGGGTAAAGGTGCTGATATGGGCGCTTCATTTGGCTCTGGTGGTTCTGGAACTGTATTTGGTTCATCAGGTGCGGGCAACTTTTTAACTAAAACAACAACTGTATTAGCAACTTTGTTTTTTGTTTTATGTTTGGTATTAGGTGGTATCACCGCAAAACAAAAACACGAAGGTGAAAGCTGGAATGATTTAGAAGCACCGGCTGCTGAAACGCTTGCCCCTGCCGCCGAAGATGTACCTGCTGCTGATCAAACACCAACAGACGTACCTCAATAATATAGCGTTCATAATTTCCTAATTATTGGCCGTGGTGGTGGAATTGGTAGACACGCCATCTTGAGGGGGTGGTGAGCATAGCTCGTGCGGGTTCAAGTCCCGCCCACGGCACCAAACTCAAAGATATTAATCTAAAAAATGTCTTTTCTTTGTCAGTATAAAGTTTGAATTTATTGCGAGTGAGCTTTATAATACTGGCCAGATTTTTTGGGTGATTTTAAAATCACTTGATCTTAGACAGCGATTCAGCTGTATAAATATAGATAATGTATTAACGCGGGATGGAGCAGCTTGGTAGCTCGTCGGGCTCATAACCCGAAGGTCGTTGGTTCAAATCCAGCTCCCGCAACCAATTAGTGCTTTGAGATTAAAGGCAATTAAGGGCAGCTCGTTGGGCTTAGCTCTTAATAAGTGCGAAGGTTGTTGTGTTTGTTTTCAAATCCAACTCCTGCAACCAATTTTCAGGATGATAATTGGTAAGTGTTAGTTTGTAATTAACACTTAAATTGTGAGGTTTAATCATTTAAGATCAAACCTTGCAATATCAACCGGTTTTATTATTTGAGAAGCCCCGGTCGCAAGTCGGGGCTTTTTATTTTGTATTTTAAAAAATTCGAGGTTAGCTTGGCGAAACAAGAATTTCAGCTTGAATCTATTATTGCAAAGGCTGTTGAAGTAACAGGCTTTGAGCTTTGGGGCGTTGAATTTGTTCGCGCTGGTAAGCATTCTATTTTGCGTGTTTTTATTGAACATGAAAGTGGAATTACTGTTGATAATTGTGCAGAAGTAAGTCGGCAGGTCAGTGCAGTTTTAGACGTTGAAGATCCTATCTCAAGTGAATATACCTTAGAGGTATCCTCGCCAGGTTTAGATCGTTTATTGTTTAAAATTGAGCACTTTGCTGCATTTGCAAATCATCAGGTTGATTTAAAAACCAAAATGCCAATTAATGGTAGACGTAAGTTTAAAGGGTTATTGAAAGAGACAGAAGGCGATTCTGTAGTGATTGAAGTGGATCGTGAAGAGTATGTCATTCCAATAAAAAACATAGACAAAGCACAAGTGGTTCCCCAATTTTAATGGGATCTAATTAACGAGGCTGGATAATGAATAAAGAGATCTTGTTAGTAGCGGAAGCTGTATCAAACGAAAAAGCGGTTCCTCGTGAGAAAATTTTTCAGGCGTTGGAATCTGCAATTGCAATGGCAACTAAGAAAAAATACGAAGGCGATATTGATGTTCGTATCAGTATTGATCGTAAAACAGGTGACTTTGTTACCTTCCGCCGTTGGAAAATTGTTGCTGAAGATGGTACAGGCTTAGAAAATCCATTTTCAGAAATTGGTTTGGAAGCTGCGCAATTTGAAGACCCTAATCTTCAATTAGGTGACTATGTTGAAGACGAAATTGAATCAATTCAATTTGACCGTATTACAACACAAACAGCAAAACAAGTTATCGTACAAAAAGTACGTGAAGCTGAGCGTGCACAGATTATTGAAGAATACGAAGAACGAGTTGGTGAACTTTTAACTGGTGTAGTTAAAAAATCAAGTCGTGATGCGGTTATTTTAGATTTAGGTGGTAATGCAGAAGCGATTATTCGTCGTGAAGAATTGTTACCTCGTGAAACTTTCCGTCCGGGTGACAGAGTTCGTGGTTTATTGTATGAGATTCGCCCAGAAGCGCGTGGTCCACAATTAATCATGAGCCGTACTAAGCCTGATATGTTGATTGAATTATTCCGTATTGAAGTGCCTGAAATTGGTGAAGAAATGTTGGAAATTAAATCAGCAGCTCGCGATCCGGGTTCAAGAGCTAAAATCGCGGTTAAGTCAAATGATAAACGAATTGACCCAGTTGGTGCGTGTGTTGGTATGCGTGGCTCTCGGGTTCAAGCGGTATCAGGTGAGTTAGACGGCGAGCGTGTAGATATTGTTTTATTTGATGATAATCCAGCGCAATATGTCATTAATGCAATGGCTCCGGCGGATGTTGCATCAATCATTGTCGATGAAGACAAGCGTACAATGGATATTGCTGTTGAAGCAGATAATCTTGCGCAAGCAATTGGCCGAAGTGGCCAAAACGTTCGATTAGCTAGCCAGTTAACCGGTTGGGAATTGAATGTAATGACAGTTGAAGATATGGCTAATAAACATCAGGCTGAAACTGATAAAGTAATGATGTTATTTACTGAAAAATTAGACATAGATGAAGATTTTGCAACTGTTTTAGTTGAAGAAGGATTCTCTACCCTTGAAGAAATCGCTTATGTTCCGGTAAACGAATTATTGGAAGTGGAAGGATTCGACGAGGACATAGTTGAAGAATTACGCGAAAGAGCAAAAGCTGCGTTAACAACACTAGCGTTAGCAAATGAAGAGTCGCTGGAAAATAATGAACCGGCCGATGACTTATTAAATTTAGAAGGCTTAGATCGCCATCTGGCTTTTGTTTTAGCGAATAAAGGTATTTGCACATTAGAAGATCTTGCTGAGCAAGGTATTGACGACTTATCTGATATTGACGAATTAGATGAAGAAAGTGCAGGTAAATTAATTATGAAAGCCCGCAACATTTGTTGGTTTGGCGGCGAAAACGAAGCTGAGTAATAGCGGCGGAGGTATAACTGAATGTCAGAAGTATCAATTGATAAACTTGCCACAGACGTAGGTACATCAGTCGAAAAGTTAGTTCAGCAATTTGCAGAGGCTGGGATTACTAAAACCCCGGGTAGCCAAGTAAATGAACAAGAAAAGCAAACTTTGCTTGAGCATTTAAATAAGCAACATGGTGGTCAGTCTAACTTGTCTCAACCAAGTAAGATGACTTTACAGCGCAAAACCAAAAGCACATTAAGTGTGGCTGGTAACCATGGTAAAGCTAAATCTGTTCAAGTTGAAGTTCGTAAAAAACGTACTTATGTAAAAGCAAGTGAATTAGAGCAGCAAAAGCAAGCGGAAGAAGAGCGCTTAGCTCAAGAGCAAGCTCAGCGTGATGCTGAGGCTCAAGCTAAAAAAGAAGCTGAAGCTAAAGCACAACGTGAAGCGCAAGAACAGGCTAAGAAAGAAGCCGAAGCTCAACGCGAAGCTGAAGAAAAAGCTCAGCAAGCAGCACAAGCAAAACCAAGTGCTGATGCAGCTAAGCCGGCTGCGGATAAAGAAATTAAAACACCATCTAGTAAAGTTGCACAAACAAAAATTGCAACAGATGTTGCTCAACCTGTTCGTAAAAAGCATGTTGAAACCGAAGAAGAAATTGCTTTAAGAAAGAAAAAAGAAGCAGAAGAACAACGTAAAGCTGAAGAAGAAGCAGCTCGAATTGCCGAAGAAGCAAAACGCCTGGCAGAAGAAAATGCTGAACGTTGGGCTGCTGAAGATGAGCGCCGCCGTGCAGCTGAACGTGAAGATGTTCATGTTCACTCTTCACGTTTTGCTCAAGAAGCTGAAGCTGAAAAAGATAGACAAGAAGAAAAATCTTCTCGTCGTCGTAAGAAAAAAGCATCTAAAAAAGATGAAGAAGCAGAAGCAATGGCAAGCAGCCGTGCACCTAAAGGTAAGCGTAAAAAGGTATTTACACCTAAAAATATGCAGCACAGCTTCCAAAAGCCAGTTGCACCAACAGAGCGTGAAGTGAAAATTGGTGAAACTATCAGCGTTGCCGATTTAGCAGCAAAAATGGCGGTTAAAGGCGTTGAAGTTGTTAAAGCTATGATGAAAATGGGCGCTATGGTGACCATTAACCAAGTGATTGATCAAGAAACCGCTTTATTAGTTGTTGAAGAGATGGGTCACAAAGGTGTTGCGGTTAGTGAAAACGCGATGGAAGAAGATTTATTAGCAAACCGTGGTGAGCAGACAGAAGTTAAGCGTCGTCCACCAGTGGTTACGGTTATGGGTCACGTTGACCACGGTAAAACTTCTTTACTTGATTATATTCGTCGAGCAAAAGTCGCATCTGGTGAGGCTGGCGGTATTACTCAGCATATTGGTGCATACCATGTTGAAACCGATCAAGGCATGTTATCGTTTTTAGATACACCGGGTCACGCCGCGTTTACATCAATGCGTGCGCGTGGTGCTAAGGCAACCGATATTGTTATTCTGGTTGTTGCTGCGGATGATGGCGTAATGCCACAAACAATCGAAGCTATTCAGCATGCTAAAGCAGCTGCTGTGCCTTTAGTTGTTGCAGTAAACAAAATAGATAAAGAAGAAACTGACTTAGAGCGCGTTAAAACTGAGCTATCTCAACACGATATTATTTCGGAAGAGTGGGGCGGTGACACTCAGTTCTGTTATGTTTCAGCTAAAACTGGTCAAGGTATCGATGAGCTATTAGAAGCTGTTTTACTACAATCTGAAATTTTAGATTTAGATACAGTACACGATGGTTTAGCATCGGGTGTTGTTATCGAATCTCGCCTTGATAAAGGTCGTGGTCCGGTTGCTAGTATTTTAGTTCAGTCTGGTAAGTTGAAAAAAGGCGACATCATTCTTTGTGGTTTAGAATACGGCCGTATTCGTGCTATGAAAGATGAAAACGGTAATGATATTACTGAAGCTGGTCCGTCAATTCCGGTTGAAATCTTAGGTTTATCGGGTGTACCACAAGCGGGTGATGAAGCAACTGCGGTACGTGATGAGAAAAAAGCACGTGAAGTTTCATTAAAACGTCAGGGTAAATTCCGTGAAGTTAAATTAGCTCGCCAGCAAAAATCTAAGTTAGAGAATATGTTCTCTAATATGACTGAGGGCGATGTTAAAGAATTAAATGTGGTACTTAAATCAGATGTTCAAGGTTCACTTGAAGCGATTTCTGATTCATTAACTAAACTATCTACTGATGAAGTTAGAGTTAAAATCATCGGTTCTGGTGTGGGTGGTATCACTGAAACTGATGCAACTTTAGCGGCTGCTTCACAAGCAATTATTTTAGGCTTTAACGTACGTGCCGATGCAACGGCTCGCCGTTTAATTGAAGCTGAGAATATTGAATTAAGATACTACAGCGTTATCTACGACTTAATTGATGAAGTTAAGAAAGCAATGAGTGGTATGCTTGACCCTGAGTTTAAACAAGAAATCATTGGCTTGGCTGAGGTTCGTGATGTGTTTAAATCACCTAAAATTGGCGCAATTGCTGGTTGTATGGTTACAGAGGGTGTTATTAAGCGTAATAACCCAATTCGTGTACTACGTGATAACATTGTTATTTACGAAGGTGAGCTTGAATCATTACGTCGCTTTAAAGATGATGTAAACGAAGTTCGTAACGGTACTGAATGTGGTATCGGGGTTAAAAACTACAATGATGTACGCGTTGGCGACATGATTGAAGTATTTGAAACTGTCGAAATTAAACGTCAGTTATAATCCTTTTAAAGCTGATTGACTAAAAGGGCCGAAAGGCCCTTTTTTGTATATCTAAAGTATAAAAGCAAATTTTTAGGTGAATATTAAATGGCCAGAGATTTTTCCCGTGCAGAGCGGGTTGCTCAGCAAATTCAAAAAGATGTTGCCCAAATCTTACAGCGAGATTTAAAAGATCCGCGTATCGGCATGGTGACAGTTTCCGCTGTTGAAGTGTCCAAAGATTTAGCTTACGCAAAAATTTTTATTTCTGCATTATTGCAGGAAGATGAAAAAGCTCAGGCAGCAGTTAAACAATTAAATGAAAGTGCACCTTTTGTACGCTCGGTACTTGCTAAATCGATGCGGATGCGAGTTGTGCCTAGCATTAAGTTTTATTTAGATACCAGTGTAAACGAAGGTTTGCGCATGTCTAAATTGGTAGATGATGCCATTGCGTCAGATAATCGCAAAGCCAAATCTGGTTCAACTGATGAGGATGATTCAGTTGAATAAAAGAGTAAAATTCAGACCATTAAATGGGATAATTTTATTAGATAAAGGCAAAGATATATCCAGTAACCGCGCTTTGCAGAATATGCGGTTTTTATATCAAGCCGAAAAAGCTGGGCATACAGGTGCGTTAGATCCACTTGCAACTGGGTTATTACCGATTTGTTTTGGTGAAGCAACTAAATTTAGCCAGTTTTTATTGGATGCTGATAAAACCTATCAGGTAACTGCAAAATTAGGTGAAAGAACCACAACCTCTGATGCTGAAGGTGAAATTGTTGAAACTCGTGATGTAACAGTAACTGCTGAGCAAGTTATTGCCGAGGCTTTAAAATTTAAAGGGGTTTCTGATCAACAGCCGTCAATTTATTCTGCTTTAAAATACGAAGGTAAACCTTTGTATTATTATGCCCGTAAAGGCATTGACGTACCGCGCCCAATTCGCCAGATTACCGTTTACGAATTATCGGTTGATGCCATTGAGTTTCCTTATGTCACAATGACAATCGCTTGTTCAAAAGGGACTTATATTCGCACAATTGTCGATGATTTAGGCGAAAACTTAGGCTGTGGCGCGCATGTAACAGAATTAAGGCGAACTCAAATTTCAGGCTTTGATAGTGCTCACATGAAAACTCAAGCTGAGTTCGAACAGTTAAGTGCAGAACAAAGAGATGACTTAATTGAAAGTTGTGATGCTGGTATTTTACATATTCCGTTATTAACCCTGCCACCCGATTTAACTGATAGGTTAAGACAAGGGCAGAGATTTGTATTACCAGAGCAAGATTCTGGTTTATATCGGGTTTATGCTGAGCAAGAAAATATATTTTTAGGCATTGTTGAAATAGATGATAAAAAAGTGGTTAGGGCAAAACGTTTATTAAACACTGCCAAATCACTTAACGAGTTGTAATTGTTTAGAACAATGCTTGTAATTTAGGCGCAATCCGGTAAAATGCGCGCCTCACGATTTAAGCTGACTATTAGCTTAAATATTCTAGGTTTGCTGGATTAGTGATCGGCAAACCCTAATTTTTGTTGGAGTACATTATGTCACTAACTACTGCTGAAAAAGCTGCAATCGTTGCTGATTATGCAACTGCAGAAGGCGATACTGGTTCACCTGAAGTTCAAGTTGCTTTATTAACGCATCGTATTAACAAATTACAAGGTCACTTTTCTGATCACAAGAAAGATCACCACTCACGTCGTGGTTTAATCCGTATGGTTAACTCTCGTCGTAGTTTGTTAGACTACTTAAAGCGTAAAGACGTTGAGCGTTACAGCGCATTAATCCAACGTTTAGGTTTACGTCGTTAATTTGGCGTTTATCGAAAAAATTTGAAAAAAAAGGGCCTTTTGGCCCTTTTTTTTTTATTTATCTGCACAACATCTGTACTTATTTGCTAAATTGTTCCGTATAATTAGGCACGAAATTAAAGACAAAAAGCAAAAGTAAGCGTAAAGGAAATTTATAGTGACTCCAATAACTAAATCTTTCCAATTTGGTCAACATGAGATCACGTTGGAAACCGGCGTAGTAGCAAGACAAGCAACAGCAGCTGTAATGGCTAGTATGGACGACACAACAGTATTAGTCAGTGTTGTCGCCAAAAAAGAATCAGAGCCAGGACGTGACTTTTTCCCACTGACAGTAAACTACCAAGAAAAAACGTATGCAGCGGGTAAAATCCCGGGTGGTTTCTTTAAGCGTGAAGGTCGCCCAAGCGAAGGTGAAACTTTAGTTGCACGTTTAATTGACCGTCCTGTACGTCCATTATTCCCTAAAGATTTTACTAACGAAGTTCAAATTATTGTGACTGTAATGTCAGCAAATCCAGAAATTAACGCTGATATTATTTCTATGATTGGTGTATCTGCTGCTTTATCAATTGCTGGTATTCCATTCCAAGGCCCAATTGGTGCAGCGCGTGTTGGTTATAAAAATGGCCAATATATGCTTAACCCATTAACCAGCGAATTAGCAGGTTCAGATTTAGACTTAGTGGTTGCCGGTACTGAAAACGCAGTATTAATGGTTGAATCAGAAGCTGCTATTTTATCTGAAGACACTATGTTAGGTGCTGTGGTTTATGGTCATGAGCAAATGCAAGTTGTTGTTGATAGCATTAAACAATTTGCCGCTGAAGTGAACACACCTGCTATGCCTTGGGCACCAGAGCCAATCGACTCTGTATTAGTTGAAAAAGTAACTGCATTATCACAAGAAGGTTTTGTTGCTGCTTACCAAATCGCAGACAAAATTGAGCGTAAAGACGCAGCAAGCGCAGTAAAAGAAAAAGCACTAACCGCTTTAGTTGAAGAAAACCCTGAAATTGATACTAACCTAGTGAGTGAAATTTTAAGCTCGGTTGAGAAAAAAGTTGTTCGTGGTCGTATTATTGCCGGTGAGCCTCGTATTGATGGCCGTGATCCAACTATGGTTCGTGCCCTAGATGTACGCACTGGTGTATTACCAAGAACTCACGGTTCGGCATTATTCACGCGTGGTGAAACTCAAGCTTTAGTGGTTGCCACTTTAGGTACTGAGCGTGATGCACAAAACATTGAAGATTTAACTGGCGATAAAAAAGATAGCTTCTTATTCCATTACAATTTCCCTCCGTACAGCGTTGGTGAAACTGGTATGGTTGGTTCGCCTAAGCGCCGTGAAATTGGTCATGGTCGTTTAGCAAAACGTGGTGTTGCAGCTGTTATGCCAAGCGCGGCAGAATTCCCGTATACAGTTCGTGTTGTTTCTGAAATTACAGAATCTAACGGTTCAAGCTCAATGGCTTCTGTGTGTGGCTCATCACTTGCGTTAATGGATGCTGGTGTGCCAATTAAAGCATCTGTTGCTGGTATCGCAATGGGCTTAGTAAAAGAAGGCGACGACTTTGTTGTACTTTCTGACATTTTAGGTGATGAAGATCATTTAGGTGATATGGACTTTAAAGTAGCAGGTTCTACCGAAGGTATTACTGCACTTCAAATGGACATTAAAATTGAAGGTATCACTAAAGAAATTATGCAAATTGCATTAAACCAAGCGAAAGCTGCGCGTTTACACATTCTAAAAGTAATGGATGATGCAATTGGTGGACACAGAGAAGAAGTATCTGAATTCGCACCACGCATTTATACTATCAAGATCAATCAAGATAAAATCCGTGATGTTATCGGTAAAGGTGGCGCAACCATTCGTCAGTTAACCGAAGAAACTGGCACAACGATTGAAATTGAAGAAGATGGTACAGTTAAAATTGCAGCAACAGGTAAAGAAAAAGCCGATGCAGCAATTGAGCGTATTAAAGCTATTACCGCAGAAGTTGAAGTGGGTGCTATTTACAACGGTAAAGTGATGCGTATCGTTGATTTTGGTGCGTTTGTTGAAATTTTACCGGGTAAAGAAGGTCTGGTTCATATTTCACAAATCTCTGAAGAGCGCGTAAATGCGGTAACTGATTATTTATCTGAAGGCCAGCAAGTTAAGGTTAAAGTATTAGAAATTGACCGTCAGGGTCGAGTTCGTTTAACGATGAAAGGGCTTGAAGAAAAGCCAGCTGAACAAGCTGAGCCAGCAAAAGACGCTGAATAATCTGATTATTTAAATAATCACTTAATCCTAAAAAGCCGCTTAGTTTACTCAGCGGCTTTTTTGTTTTTAACTCAAAAGTTAAAATTTGGTATTACCTACTTGTGGCCTACTGTGGTAATCAAATTAGATTGTTGGATTCATTTCGTTCAACCGATGCTACGCAGTTTGTATTTTTTGAAAATAGATTAGGTTATTTATTCTATTGAAGGTCGTCAAATCTGGAAAAATAGACAATATTTCCGACTAAAGCAGAGTTTACAGAATCTATATATAATTCACTCATTTCGCTCAAATTAAGCTTAATTTTTTCTAAGCATTTGCTGAGAATAGAGTAGCTTTTGAGTTAAACCATGACGTGGGGCTTTTAAAATTTCTAATGTTTTTCCTTGTTCGACTACTTTGCCGTCCTGCATTACAAATATTTGATCGCTAATATGTTTTACGATATTTAAGTTATGCGATACAAAAATATAAGCAATACCAAAAGTTTGCTGTAGCTCTAATAATAAATTAACCATTTGTGAACGGGTGGATGGGTCCATTGCGGCAAAAGGTTTATCTGCAACAATAATCTTAGGATCTAAAATGAGTGCTCTAGCCAGCGCCACACGTTGTTTTTGGCCACTCGATAGCATGTGTGGGTAGTGCCACATATAATCGGATAATAAGCCCACTCTGGCTAATGTCTTTTTAATTTTGTCTTCACGCTCAAGTGCGGTTAAATTTGTATTGAGTTTAAGCGGCTCTTCCAAAATTTGACCAATTGAGACACTTGGGTTTAATGAAGTGGCTGGATCTTGGAATATCATCCGAATATTTTTACACCGCTCTTTATGCTCTGTGGTAAAAATGGCTTTGCCATCGAGTAATATTTCGCCGGTTGATGGTTTTTCTGCGCCAGCTAATAGTTTTGCCAATGTCGATTTACCTGAGCCGGTTTCACCAACTATCGCTAGAGTTTGGTATTTATCTAAAGAAAAGCTGATTTTTTCTAAAGCAGTAATGTGTTTACTTTTCCATGGCAGCACTTTTCGTTTATAAGTTTTAGATAAATCATTCACTTCTAGTAAGACTGACATCGCTTTATTCCAGATTAATTGGGTGGTGGCAGCTAAAAACATGCCCTTTAAGTTTGACACTTTTGGGCGTGTACACACATTCTTTTTGAGCGCGTGGGCATCTGGGGCCTAACCGGCAGCCAATTGGTAAATGTTGTAACGGCGGGGTTGAGCCGGGTAAGGTTTCTAACCGCGATTTAGGCCGGGTGTCGGTATTAAACTTGGGAATGCTTTTAAATAAATTTTGAGTGTAAGGGTGGTAAGGCCGTTTTAACAGCTCTTTGACTGCGCCAGACTCAACACTTTGCCCGCTGTAAAGTAATGTCATTTCTTCAGCATAATTAATCACAGATTCCAGATCGTGCGTGATTAATAAAACCGACATATTTTTTTGGGTATTTAATTTTTGCAGCAAACGCATAATTTGGATTTTGGTGGTACTTTCCATTGCATCTGTCGGCTCATCGGCAATTAATAATTTAGGACTGCGGATAATTGCCATTGCAATCATTACTTTTTGGCATAGGCCTTCTGACAACTCATGCGGGTAACTGTCGTAACATTGCTGATAATGTTTTATCCCAACTCGAATTAACAAATTTTTGGCAATTTGCAGACGCTCCTGTCGGCGGCTGAAAATACTGCCTTGAAATTCAGATTTAGGGATGACTTCGTTAATTTGCTCGCCTATCGTAACCGTTGGATCTAAACTTCGGCTTGGCTCCTGAAAGATCATCGCCATATCGCGGTTGATAATCTGGCGGCGTTTGTCGGTGCTCAATTTTAATAAGTCTTCACCTTGCCAGAACATACGGTCAGCTTGTACTGTCCATTTATCGGATAAAGTACCAATTAATGCTTTAGCAAATAGCGACTTGCCTGAGCCTGTTTCACCCACTAAGCCATGAATAGAGCCATCACGCATAGATAAGCTCATTTTATCAATTGCATTAATTGTTAAATTTGTACTGTTGAGTTTTACGGTTAAATTGCGAACATCAAGTAACATATTTCACTCCTTATTCGCTGCGTTGTTTTAACGCATTACGTAAGCCGTGGCCGACAGTATTAACCGATAATAAACATAAAAACATAGTGATACCGGGTAAAATAGCAAGCCAAGAGGCGCGGTAAATTAAATCTATACTATCGGCCAGCATGGCGCCCCATTCAGGTGAACCATGCTGTGCACCTAACCCTAAAAAGCCTAATGCGGCAATATCTAACATAGCCGCAGATACCGCCAAACTATATTGCAAAATAATGGACTCAATAATATTTGGAAAAATCGAGTTTTTAAGAATATGGAACTCACTTGCACCATCTAACCGGGCGGCAATGATATATTCTTTTTTTAATTCATCCCGAATCACTATTTGAGTACGGTGTACAAATTGAGGAATTAGCACCAGCATTACCGCCCAAACCGTGTTATCTAACCCCGGGCCTAAAATGGCGACAATCACCACGGCTAATAATAATGATGGAATAGATAAAATCGCATCTAACAGGTGATTAAAAATACTAGAGCGAACCCCTTTACTCATCCCAGCCAACGCGCCTAAGCTAACGCCTATAATCATAGCGCCAAATGCAACTAACAGGCTAATCCCAAAGGTTAAACTGGTGCCATGAATTAAGCGGGAAAAGACATCTCGCCCGAGATCATCTGTTCCTAATAAAAAGTGAACATTACCGGCAGTCTGCCACGATGGTGGCAATAATACATAGTTAGTATCTTGATAATAAGGTGAATAAGGACTGATAAAAGGGCCAATTAACGCCACAAATATAAAAAACACAACAATACAAAAACAAACCCAAGAGACATGGTTTTGTTTAAACTTGAGCCAAGCTTGTTTGTACGGGCCTGGATATTCAATTTCGTTGTAAATATCACTTTGTGGCATTAAATTCTTTTCTCATCAGAGGGTTAACTAGCATGTGTGCAATTTCAAGTAAAACATTAATACTGATCATCATAGATGCAACAATAAATAAAGCGGCTTGGATAGCTGGAAAATCGCGCTGATAAATGGCTTCAATAATCCAGTGACCGATGCCCGGCCATGAAAAAATGACCTCAGTAATCATAGTGCTGGTTACCAAGGTATTAAATAACAAGCCAAATTGCGGAATGATAGGTAATAGTGCATTGCGAAAAACATGGCGGCTAATCAATTGCCAGCTACTTAATCCTTTAGTTTGGGCAGCTTTTATATAAGGTAAGCCCATTACATGAATGACCGAGCTTCGCATCATACCAATTACCAAAGTAACAGGTAAAACGGCTAAAGTTATGGTAGGTAAAATTAAATGGTGTAGGGCATCAAGATACACATAGCCTTTATTTGGTAACTCAGATAAACCTATATCCAATAATAAAAAGCCGGTAATAGTTGGCACTTCATACAATAAATTTAAACGGCCAGACATCGGTAACCAGCCCGTATTTAAGGTGAAGATTAAAATAAATAGTAACCCCACCCAAAAAATTGGAATCGAATTAAATACCGTGGCAATTGAAAAAATAACGCGGTCAATTAAGGTATTATTTTTTATTCCGGCCCATAGCCCTAAAGGTAAACTAATGACTAAAGTAACCACTAAAGCATAAAAACTAAGTTCGATGGAAGCTGGCAATACTCGGAAAAAATCATCCACTATTGGTTTTTGAGAGCCAAAAGAGACGCCAAAATCACCGTGAAAAATGCGAGTTAAATAAACCAAATATTGCTCAAAATACGATTTATCCAGCGCTAGTTGCTGACTAATTGTTTGATATTCTGAATAGGTTAAACTTGGGTGTCCTGAAAAATTAATGACAGGATCGCCCGGAAACAAATGGCCTAACGAAAAAGAAATAATGCTGATTACAAACAAAGTGGTTATTAACAAGTTAAGGCGGCGAATTAAATAAATAAACATTAGAGTTTCTCCGTTTCTCTGAACGAAATCGCCGAAAATGCTGAAAAGTTAACTTTAAACACGTTATCTTGTTTGGCTAAAAAACTCATAGAGTGGGCAATTGGAACAATTGGAACTTGTTGATTTAAAATGCTTTGAGCCTGAAAATATAAGTCTTTACGGGTTTCTCTGTTTTCACTTAACTGAGCTTTAATCAATAAGGTATCAAACTCAGGATTACACCAGCCAGCACGGTTATTACCTAAAATAGCCGAGGTACAACTTAAAATTGGGCGCAGGTAGTTATCTGGATCCGGAATATCAGCACTCCAGCCAATTAAGACTGAATCATGTTCTTTAGCCGCTAGCTTTTTGCGTAACGTTGTCCACTCATAATCTACAATATTCACTCTAATCCCGACAGCCGCTAAATTGGCTTTGATTAATTCAGCCATTTTGAGTGAATTAGGATTATAAGCACGCTCGATATGAGGTGCCCAAATTTCCATTTCAAATCCTGCTTTTATTCCGGCGGCTTCAAGCTCTTTTTTAGCTAGCTCTGGGTTGTAATCATAGAGGGTTAAATTGGGGTTAAATCCCCATGAACTTGGCGGGATCACCGATTTTGCCGGAAAAGCCATACCATAATAAACGGTTTTTAAAATGGTTTGTAAATCAATTGCTCTGGTTAATGCGCGGCGCACTTCTGGTTTGTCAAACGGCGGCTTTAAGGTATTAAACGCCCAAAATGCAATGTTTTCTGCATTGCGGCTTTGCAGCGTTATACCTGCTTTATCCTGCAAAATTTCCATTTCACTGGCAATAGGATAAGCAATTACGTCACACTCACCAGTAACCAGTTTAGCCAGTCGGGTTGAGCTTTTGGGGGTTATATCAAAAATAAGCTGATCCAGTTTGCTTTTACCATCCCAATAATTAGGGTGAGCTTTAAAGCGAATATATTCATCAGGAATATATTGAGCAAAATAAAACGGCCCAGTACCAACCGGTAATACATCAATTTGTTCTTTTTTATCGACTAAATTAAGGTAATGGCCATACTCAGCAGATAAAATCACCATATAATCAGTGGTTAATTGAGTAATAAAAGAGCTGCTTGGCTGAACCAATTTAATTTGAACATGATAGGGTGATAGCGCGGTTATATCGTCAATTAGCAAATTAAGCTGCTGAGTTTGTACAAAAGGGTAATCTGGTGCTACATCATGAAAAGGGTGTGATTTTAATCGCCAGCGGTTAAAGCTAAAAATTACATCATCGGCATTAAAACTGCGGGTTGGTTTAAAATAGCTAGTGTGATGAAAAGCAACGTCTTGGCGTAAAAACAAATCAACGGTTAAGCCATCGTCACTGGTTTGCCAACTGGTTGCTAGCCCAGGCTCAAATTCTTGTGTAGTTGAGTTGTAATTGATGAGCCGGTCATAAACTTGTCTGGCACTGGCATCAAGCGTAATCGACGAGGTTGTAGTTTGCGGATTAAAGTTTTCAGGATTACCCTCAGAGCAATACACTAAACCATCCTGTAAACGCGGATCGGGTTTGGGTTTGCTTGCCAGTCCGGCTAAATCACACCCTGTTAAATAAAATAAACTAACGCTAATGAGCCAACAATGTTTTATATCCAGCTTAATCATGCTTAAGCGAGTCCAGTAATTTATACTTCTTTAAGTAACCACGTAATTGATGATAACTGACATTTAATAACTGAGCAGCTTGCTTTTGGTTAAATTTGCTTTGTTTTAATGCTGCTTTAATCATGTCAATTTCATGCTTTGCTGATAATTGAGCAAAGTCGATAGGCCAATTGTACGCTTGATTAAAAGAATTTAAATCATTAATTTGAGTTGGTGTTGATTTTTCAGTGATTTGGCTGGGTTTTACAGGTCTAAATGGCGAATCAAAAGGGTCAAATATAACGTTATCTAGCGCTTCGGCTAAATCTGTTTGGCGATACAAACTGCGTTCAATTACATTTTTTAGCTCACGTACATTACCCGGCCATTGATAACTTAATAAGGTTTCTTTGGCTTCATCAGTAAATCCGGCAAAATATTCAAGGTTTAACTCTGTCGCCATGCGAATCGCAAAATGTTCGGCGAGTAATAAAATATCTTCTTGCCTGTATCTTAATGGTGGAATGGTTACTACATCAAACGCCAGTCGGTCTAATAAATCGGCTCTAAAGCGCTTTTGCTCAACTAATTGTGGCAAATCTTCATTAGTGGCGGCAATTAAACGTACATCAGAGTTAAGTGTTTTTTGCCCGCCAACCGTTTCGTATTCGCCGTATTCAACCACTCTTAATAATTTTTCTTGTACCAGATTAGACGTATTGGCGAGTTCATCTAAAAATAAGCTGCCATTTTCAGCCCGTGCAAACCGGCCAATATGCTTTTTACTCGCTCCGCTAAATGAGCCGATTTCGTGACCAAATAATTCACTTTCCAGCAAGTTATCGTTAATTGCAGCACAATTCAATTTAATTAAAGGGGCATGCCATCTGCTGGATAAATAATGTAACCGCTCTGCAACCAACTCCTTACCGGTTCCTCTTTCACCTATCACTAGCACAGGTTTATTTAAAGGTGCTAATAAAGAAATTTGCTCCAGCATATTTGCAAAATAACTGGATTGTCCGATTAATTGAGTTGGTTTGGTTAAATTAGCCATAAAGTGATTTTTTAAACCAATAAATAGTTTTATTTATTATGTTTGTTATCGTTTAAAAAAGCGAATTTTATTTTTTATATTTAAAATCAATAAGTTGAAGATTTGGCATAAATATCGCTATCTATTGACATTAGTTATATAGGATAAAGTTTAATTTTTAATGAGGTGACTTATGGGCATTTTTTCACGTTTTAACGACATTATTAACTCTAATATCAATGCACTGTTAGATAAAGCGGAAGACCCGGCAAAAATGGTGCGATTAATTATTCAGGAAATGGAAGATACTTTGGTTGAAGTGCGCTCAAACTCAGCTAAAACCTTAGCCGAGCGTAAAGATTTAACCCGTCAACTGGAGCGAATCGCCGAGCAGGAGCAAGACTGGCAGCAAAAAGCTGAACTGGCTTTAAATAAAAACCGTGAAGATTTAGCACGTGGTGCGTTAATTGAAAAAAATCGTTTAGCCGAAGTTGCGCAATCAATTAAAAATGAACTGGCTAACCTAGATGTTCAATTAGATAAGTTACAGTCTGAAATCACTCAGTTACAAAATAAATTAACTGATGCAAAAGCTCGCCAGCAAACTTTATTATTAAAACAAAATACGGTTTCATCTCGTTTATCGGTAAAGCGTCAGTTAGACAATAATAAAGTGGTTGATACATTAAATAAGTTTGATGCTTATGAGCGAAAAATTGATGAGTTGGAATCTCAGGTTGAAAGCTACGATATGCAGCATAAAAACTTAAAAAATGAGTTTGATGAGTTAATTGCTCAAGACGAAATTGACGCTGAAATTGCCAGAATGAAAGCAAAATTAAACGCAACTAACAATAAAGCTGAATAGGAGATAAACAATGACTGCCATTGTTGCACTCATTATTACCCCGCTCATTTTGTTTATGGTGTTTGTTGCGCCGATTTGGTTGATTTTAAGCTACCGCAGCAAACGTCAGGTTAAACAAGGGTTAACCGATGACGAAAGGTCGCAAATGATGCAGCTTGCCGACAAAGCTGAACAAATGTCGCAGCGCATCAAATCGTTAGAAAAAATTCTGGATGCAGAATCACCAAGCTGGAGAGAAAAACATGACTAACTCTAATCAGACCAATAAAAGGCTAAAGCGCGATACCGCTAATGCGCGTATCGCTGGGGTATGTGCCGGTGTTGCCCGTCATTTTTCGCTGGAAACTTGGGTGGTACGGATTATCGTTTTTGGCTCATTATTTTTTGCTGGTGGATTAACTTTATTTGTGTATTTAGCCGCTTGGTTAATTTTAGAAAGGGATGATAAAACATCCGCTTATCAGCAAGATATTAATTCAACTTATAGTGGTGAAACCTATCATTTCGACATAAAAGAAAATACGTGGCGGGCAGGGCAGCCGCCAAAACAAGCGCTACAAACGATTGCTCATGCTTATCAAACCTTGGAGCAGCGTATCCAACAAATGGAGAAGCATGTTACCTCAGAACGTTTTAAAGTTGAGCGTGAAATTAATAAGCTATAATAACCTCAGCTCGGATTAATGAATATATTTCAAACGGCCTTTTTTCACGGGGACTACGTTAAATTCACTTGCAATACGACCCCATGGATGGGGGAGGTAGAGCGACGTCGGAACTAAAGCCGAGGCTAGCTATTGACGTGTGAATTTGCCTTGTCCGCGCAAAAAAATTCTCGTTAGAAATAGAGTAGCGTTATAAAGCTAAATAATTCAATTGGTTAAAATACACCTTAACCCGAGTTGAGGTTAAATAACCCAAATCGCAGATTAGCTTATGGAGGTTTATTATGTCGCTTAGTCAACAAAGCTGCGAGGCGTGTCGTAAAGATGCGCCTTTAGCCAGCAAGACCGAAAAACAGCAATGGTTAAATCAACTCGATAACTGGCAGATTGTGACAGTGAATGGCATTGAACAATTGCATAAAACCTATCAATTTAAAAATTTTGTCGAAGCATTAGCCTTTACCAATCATATTGGCACGCTGGCCGAAGCAAATGCGCATCATCCGGCTATTACTACCGAATGGGGAAAAGTTAGTGTTTGCTGGTGGACACATAAAATTAAAGGATTACATAAAAACGATTTTATTTGCGCAGCCCAAACCGACGAGCTTTCGCTAAATTAAATTTTTTTAATTTAGATTTGTTATCAAGCTATGCTTTGAAACTGTACTTTAAAGCCGGTTATTGCGTATAATTCGCCCCACAAACTTGCTTAACTGATATATAGTGAAACAAATGGCGCAATTGCAAACTCATGCTGAGTACGAATTTAACTTTCCGGCTAAACCGGCTCCGTTAACCTCTGAGCAAAAAGCTCAGTATAAAGCACGAATTAAAAAACTGCTTGAAGAGAAAGATGCGGTTTTAGTCGCACATTATTACACTGATCCAGAAATTCAAGCGTTAGCTGAAGAAACTGGCGGCTGTGTATCTGATTCATTAGAGATGGCACGTTTTGGTCGTGACCACCCGGCTAAAACTCTAATTGTTGCCGGTGTTAAGTTTATGGGTGAAACCGCTAAAATTTTAAGCCCGGAAAAACGGGTTTACATGCCAACGCTAGAAGCAACTTGCTCGCTCGATCTCGGTTGCCCTGAAAAAGAATTTACCGAGTTTTGTGATGCTCACCCGGATCATACTGTTGTGGTTTATGCTAATACATCGGCAGCGGTAAAAGCGCGTGCCGATTGGGTCGTTACCTCCTCTATCGCACTTGAAATTGTTGAGCATTTAGACAGCGAAGGTCACAAAATTATTTGGGGACCTGATAAGCATTTAGGTGCTTATATTGAAAAGCAAACCGGCGCAGAAATGCTTAAATGGAATGGTGCCTGTATTGTTCATGATGAATTTAAGGCTAAACATTTACACGATTTAAAATCCATGTACCCGCAAGCGGCAGTGTTGGTGCACCCTGAATCACCCCAGTCGGTTATTGAGTTAGCAGATGCGGTTGGTTCAACCAGCCAGCTAATTAAAGCCAGTCAGGAAATGGAAAACGAGATGTTTATCGTGGCGACTGACAAAGGTATTTTTTATAAAATGCAGCAATTAGCGCCAGAAAAAACCTTTATTGAAGCGCCAACTGGCGGTAATGGCGCAACTTGTAAAAGCTGTGCGCATTGTCCGTGGATGGCAATGAATGGTTTGGTTGCAATTGAAAATGCATTAATTGCAGATGATTTATCTGAGCATGAAATTTTTGTTGATGATGCTCTGCGTGAAAAAGCTTTAATTCCATTAGATAGAATGCTTAACTTTGCCGCTGAGTTAAAAATGAAAGTTAAAGGTAATGCTTAACTTTACAGCCAAAGTGAAATAAATAAACTATTTTAAAGGCGCTTTCTATAGCGCCTTTTTTATGTTTAAAAAAACAGCAGTTGAATTGTCTTTTGCTAATTTGTTTGCTTTTAGTCTTGCTAAATGGGTTTGATTTACCTATTATTCGGCCGCTTAACAATTCTATTCCGGTGAGATGGCTGAGCGGCTGAAGGCGCACGCCTGGAAAGTGTGTATACGTTAATAGCGTATCGAGGGTTCGAACCCCTCTCTCACCGCCATTTACTTCTTCGTTTCTGCTTTGATCATTTTATTTTCAACTGGCTTTCAAATTATTTCATTTTACTGATCTATTTTAAAATAATTAACAAATAAACCCTTTAAAAACAACACCTTAAATATTAACCTCGTTACTTGCCTGTGTTATAATTAACCACATCAAACATTGTGTTTAAATCAATAAGCCATCGACATTCGTTAATCCGGCTTATCTCACTTTTTTAATTTTATTTGTGATTCTGTGGTATTTGTTTCATGACTACTTTAATGATTGCTCAAGCAGTTGGTTTGTTTAGTGTGGTATTAGCACTGACCAGTTTTTTTCAAAAAAATGATTTACGTTTAAAGTCGGTAATGCTGCTTTTTAATTTAAATCATGCGCTGCATTTCTTTTTATTAGGGGCGAGTACATCTGCTATTTGCTGTTTGTTTTCAGCTGCGCGTACGGCTACTTCAATCAAAATACAATCTAAATGGGTTGCCTTTGGTTTTATGTCGGTGACTGCAGTTATGGGCTATTTAATGGCAACTCAGTGGACAGATTTAATTGCGATTTTAGGCGCTTGCTGTGGTACTTATGCTTTATTTTGTTTAACCGGTGTGAAAATGCGCTTATGTTTATTGGCGGGATCTTGCTTGTGGTTAACCAATAATATTATTGTGGGCTCAATTGGTGGCGTTATGCTGGAGTCGGCGGTGATTGTGATGAATTTAACAACAATTTACCGTTTATACCGTGAAACTGGCAGCATTAAACTGGCATTAGCTTAATGAGTCGCTTGCGGTAAAGTTTGCCGCAAGCTTTGTATTTTTTATTTGGTATTGGGTTTAACAATACACCAATTCAAGCCGTTTAACGCAAACTGGTTTTCATCATTCGCTCTTTTTGGCGAGCCCAGTCTTTATCTTTTATATCGTCACGTTTATCGTGCGACTTTTTACCTTTTGCCAGATGGATTTCTAATTTTACCCAGCAGCGTTTCCAGTACATTCTGGAAGCAACAATTGAAAAACCTTCACGATCACGCGCGCCAATCAATTTATCAATTTCTCGTCGGCTTAATAATAATTTGCGTGGCCTTACCGGATCGGCAATAACGTGGGTTGATGCTGAATTGAGCGGGGTAATCCGGCTGCCAACTAAATATGCTTCATTATTTTGAATAATGACATAACATTCAGAGATATTAACTTTGCCTTCACGGATGCTTTTTACTTCCCAGCCTTGAAGCTCCATACCGGCTTCAAATTTATCTTCTAAAAAAAATTCGTGTCGTGCTTTTTTATTTTGGGCAATCAAGTTGCTGTTGTTGCCACTGCTTTTTTTTGATTTTGCCATATAACTATTTGTTAACCTTAAATTTACTGCCGCAAGCTTGTCATTTGTACGGGTTAAACAAATGGATGCTTGGAATACGAGCCATGATTTATTTTATCAGGCAGATTCGTTGTAATTTTACACTCTAAAGGGCGATTATACTGAGTTAGTCTGGCAGCTGCCAGTTTTGTCTTGGTTAATTCTAATTTGTGTGTGCAAAAACTGCGTTATAACGCATTTTATGCTAGTATTCCGCCCTCGTTTAGTTCAGGGAGTTATCCATGCCAAAAGTTCATCGGCATGCTTTGGTGATGTACAGTGCCAAGCAAATGTATGATTTGGTTAATGATGTTGCTGCATATCCGCAATTTGTGCCGGATTGTATGGCAGTGGATGTGATCAGTAAAACATCAACAGAATTAAAAGCGTCTGTTCAGATTGGCAAGGCGAGTATTGGCAAGTGGTTTACCACTCACAATAAAATGCAAGACGGGCAAAGTGTTGAAATTAATTTAATTGATGGCCCGTTTAAAAAATTGGTTGGTTTGTGGCAATTTATCCCGTTGGATGATGAAGCCTGCAAAGTGGTATTAGATTTAGATTTTGAGTTTTCGTCCAAAATAATTGAAGTTGCATTTGGCTCTATTTTTAATCATATGGCAAATAATATGGTTAAAGCTTTTACTCAAAGAGCTAAAGAGGTTTACGCCTAAATTTAGGCTTAACTGGTTTGAGATACAAAGTCCAGATCCGGAATAAATTGATAAGAAAATGATGAACGATAATTTATTAAAAATTGAAGTCACTTATGCTCTGCCACAAGAACAAAGCTTGTTGACAGTGCATGTTGCTCAAGGTACTGATATTCAAACTTGTATCGAGCAATCCGGAATTTTACAAAAACATTCAGATATTGATTTATCGGTGAATAAAGTTGGGATATGGAGCCGTACCCGTAAATTAACCGATGAAGTAAATGATGGTGATAGAATTGAAATTTACCGGCCTTTAATTGCTGATCCTAAAGATGTGCGACGTCGTCGGGCAGAAAAAGCTAAAGAAGAAGGGCGGGCAAATAAAGTCACAGGTGGTAAAGCCTAAGTTTCATATTTCATTTATACATATTAAAGAATCACACTTACAATAAATATACACAAGAGCGTTAAATGTTTAGTTTAATTAATAATGAAAAATACAATGTCAAAAACGACGTATTGTCTGGTATCACAGTTGCTTTAGCTTTGGTACCAGAAGCCGTTGCTTTTGCATTTGTTGCAGGCGTTGAACCTATGATTGGTTTATATGCTGCATTTATGATGGGATTATTAACCTCGGTTTTTGGTGGTCGCCCTGGCATGATTTCAGGCGCAACCGGTGCAACTGCGGTTGTAATGGTATCTTTGGTTGCTTTGTATGGCGTGCAATATTTATTTGCAGCCGTTATTTTGGCTGGGGTCTTACAAATTTTAGCCGGCATATTTAAGTTGGGTAAATTCATTCGGATGGTGCCGCATCCAGTTATGCTGGGGTTTGTTAATGGTTTAGCCATTGTTATTTTTCTGGCGCAAATGGGACAGTTTAAGTTTTTAGATGATATTGGTCAGTGGCAATGGTTACAAGGTGAAAGCTTGTGGATTATGCTGGGTTTAGTGGCATTAACTATGGCGATTACTCACTTTTTACCCAAAATTACCACAGCTGTGCCGTCTGGATTAGTTGCAATTATTACGGTTACTTTAATTGTGATTGGGCTGGATTTAGAAGCCAGAACCGTTATTGATTTTGTTCGTGATATGTTACCGCCGGAAGAAGCAGCTACCGCATCATTAAAAGGTGAATTACCTAGTTTTGCAATTCCTATGGTGCCGCTTACGCTTGAAACGCTTTATATTATTTTTCCTACTGCACTGATTATTGCCTCGGTTGGTTTAATTGAATCTTTATTAACCTTATCTTTAATTGATGAAATTACAGGGACTCGTGGTCGAGGAAACCGCGAGTGTATTGGTCAGGGTATTGCGAATACGACCAATGGCTTTTTTGGTGGTATGGGTGGCTGTGCAATGATTGGCCAAAGTATGATCAATATTAACTCTGGCGGTCGTGGCCGTTTATCTGGAATTACCGCAGCATTAGTTTTATTAGGGTTTATTTTATTTGCTTCAGGTCTGATTGAAATGATCCCGTTAGCCGCTTTAGTCGGTATTATGTTTATGGTGGTGCTTGGCACATTTGAATGGTCATCGTTTAGAATTATGCCAAAAATCCCGGTTGCAGATGCTTTTATTATTGTATTAGTTTCGGGCATTACCGTTGCTTTTGATTTAGCAATCGCGGTCATTATCGGGGTGATTGTTTCTGCTTTAGTATTTGCATGGAAACATGCAAAACATATTCAGGCCGATACTTATATTGATGCTCAAGGTTACAAGGTATATGACTTACGCGGGCCGTTGTTTTTTGCATCGGTTGCCAATTTTAAAGGTTTATTCTCACCAGAAACCGATCCCGAGCATGTGGTTATTGAGTTTAAACGTTCGCGAGTAAGCGATCACTCCGGTATTGAAGCGCTGGACGGTTTAGCTGAAAAATATGAAGCTCAAGGTAAAAAATTACATTTACGTCATTTAAGTCCAGAATGTCGCCAGTTACTTAAACGGGCAGGGAGTTTATGTGAAGTGAATATTCTTGAAGACCCTGACTATCATGTAGCTTCTGATGAGTTGGGTTAAGCCTGCTCATCAAATATATGGCAGAAGTTATCAATAAATAATAAAAAGCCGCATTTAAATTTATCTTAAATGCGGCTTTTTTAATTTAGCTTCTAATTTGATGTTAGCGTATTGTTTTATAAATCCAGTGATTTTTCAAAGTCTTCTGGTTTATCTATGGTGCCTTGCATATCTTTAAGCTGATTATTTTCAAATTGTAGCGTTAACTCAATGCGTCTGTCTGGGCGACCATCGCCATATTCAACATTATATAAGTAATACCAAGTGCTTTGATTAAATGCGTCTTCAATAATCGGTTTGCCTAGTACATAAGCAACCTGTTCTTTGGTCATATTTTGTCTGAGTTTATCAACGTCTTTTTTTTCTATGTAGTTGCCTTGGCGGACATCAATTTTATAAGCGCAGCTAGCTAATGCTAAAGCCAGTGCTAAAGTTATCATCGATTTCATTTAATGCTCTTTTATATTGTTACTTAATACCTGAATCATAAGCAGGCATAGTTTGTTGTGTCGCAGTATATCTTGATTTACGAACAGACAAAAGGTTCAGATGGTTTTAAGATTATTTATCATACCGCTTAAATAAAACGATTTGTGCCATAACCTTTTTGTTCTATTTTACTGATTTTCTCTTCCAGTTGAAGAATGGCTGAAAGGCAACGTTCACGACGTTTAAAAATAGAATGTTCGGCGGGTAAGTTTGGGTTGAGTCTAATTTGGTCATCAAATTGCGCCAGATATTGACGATATTGAGCCAAAGTTTGGTGCATTTTGCCTACTCGGCTTTTGTATTCAGTTGCTGCATTTATATCAATCAACTTTTGGTTAAGCGCCAGTTTAGCCAATAATTCTAATTGGTCATTTAAGCGATCAGCTAATCTTTCATCATTCTGGGTGGTTTTGTTAAATGCTAAATCAATTAAGCGTTTGGTTTCTTCCAAATAATCGTCTAACGTTTCGGCCTGACAAATAAAACTGGTATGAGATTGTAAAATGCTGACCAGTTTTTCCTGATCCGGATTTTGTTTGAGCCTTTCTGTGAGTTTGCTCAAGGTTTGCTCAACTTGTTGCTGTAACGTCATTTTATTCTCTTAATCAATCACATTTTGCGCGTAGCGCATTTTATTCTGTTAGGCTAAGCTTTAGTTAATTATAAATCTAGTTTTTATTTAAGGTGCAAATTCGATGAGGCTTGAAATCAGTTGTGAAAATCGGCTTGGCATCACTCAAGACATACTTGAGATTTTGGTGCGACATCAAATTGATTTACAAGGTATAGAAGTTCATGCTGAAAAAATTTATTTGCATTTTCCTAGCATTGAATTTGCCGAATTTCAGCACTTAATGCCAGAGATACGATTAATTAATGGCGTAAAAGATGTTAAAACAATTAATTTTATGCCTTTTGAGCGTCAGCATTATGAATATCAAGCCGCTTTAAAAAGTGAACTGGAAGCGATTATCTCTGTAGATGAAAAAGGTAAAGTCTTAAACCTTAACCGCGCTGCTATGAGTTTATTAAATAATCAGAGTAAAAAAGATTATGGCCTGATTACGCAGTGGATTAAAGGCATTAACATTCAAAGATGGTTAGATACTAAAAGTAAAGAGCAATTATTGCAAGTTGGCGAAATTGAGCAGCAAACTGTGCAGGTTGAGTTGCATCCTTTATGGTTACCGTCAGAGCAAAATAATATGGTTTTTACCGGTGCTTTAATTAGAATTAAACCCAGCCATGCTCATTATCCGTTAGCGAATCAACAGGCTTTTATTTTAAATCAAACTGTGGCTCATGCATCGGGCAGTAAAAAATTAGTGCGCGATTTAAAAAAACTGGCTCGCACAGAGCTTACGGTTGTTTTTGAAGGCGAAGCCGGTACGGGTAAACATTATTTTGCCAGCTTATGCCATTATTTAAGTGCACACTCGACTAAAGTTGTGCATACCATTGATTGTATTGGGTTATCCGCCGATGAACTGAAATTACAGTTAGCGCAAATAGAGCAGGATAAAATAGTTGGCTCTGTAATATTTCGCCATATAGATAAACTGCTAGCTGACTCTCAAGCTCAGTTATTAACTTGCTTAAAACAAACTCAGCTAACTTGCCGGATATTGGCAACGACCCAAAAAAGTTTAATGTATTTAGTAAATGAAGGGGTATTTGACGAAAACCTATATCAGGCGATTAATCAATTGTGCTTGCATGTTCCGCCGTTAAGAGAGCGAGAAGCTGATCTAGCACAGTTAACCGAGTTATTGGCTCGTAAGGCCTGCAATAAATTTGAACGCCCGCATGTGCAAATTGATAAAGCCGTATTAACGCAGTTAGCCAACCAGCAGTGGATGGGCAACCTGAGTCAGTTAGAAAGTGTAATTAATCAGGCTTTATTGACCAATAATCAGGATAAATTAACGGTTGATGATTTTGAGTTGCCGCAAGCACAAGAGCAAGCTTACAATTTATCCACGGATTTATCCGGTAGTTTAGATGATGCAGTAAAACGTTTTGAAAATGCGCTGTTGCGTCAGTTATATCCGCATTATCCAAGTACCCGTCAATTAGCCCAAAAGTTAGGATTAAGCCATACTGCCATTGCGAATAAACTAAGAGATTACGGCATTAATAAACATACAGTGAAAGTCATTAAGTGATTTTTTTGCATTGGTTAAATTGGCCGATATAAAAATAAATAGCTCCAAATATGGCTCCGGCTAAGTGTGCTTGAGTCGCCACTGCTACCCCAATTAATGCTTCGGTTGATTCACTGGCACCAAAACTTTGTTCGTAAAATACTTTTGCAGCTAAAGCGAGCAATAACAAATATCCGGTTTTATCTTTTGCCTGAATGTCTTTTAATGCACCCCAACAAACCAGCGTATGTAAAATGCCTGAAAAGCCATAATAAATATCAATGTCTGAAAAGAAAAATAACCAAGCAGAGATAAATAAACAGCTTAACAATACTAATTGAATTAATTTAACCGGCTGATAAAAATGACCGTGCAATGCCCAAAGGGCTAAAAATCCTGCGCTATTTAAGATAAAGTGCAGAAAATTACTATGCACTAAATGACCGCTAATAATGCGCCAGCTTTGATTTAACTGAAAATGAGTCAGATGCAGAGAAAAAATATCAACTTGGTTTTGTAGTGTTTGAAAAATAAAAAAGATTAAAATAAAACCGAGTATTAAAGGCAGTTTTCGCCAAGCTAAATCTGACAATAAAGGTAGTGGCATATAAAGGTTAAGAATGATTAAAAACACAGTATAGCGTTATTAAAACTTAAGGCTCAATATTTTTATATACCAACTGACGCTGTTTTATTTTTTAGGAAGAAAGTGATTATGTTTAAGCTAACTCGTTTTTGTATTTTATTTGTCTCTTTGGTGAGTTTATTTTCCCAGCCTATCAGTGCTGAGTCGTTTACACAGCGAGAAGCCAGAGACCCTGAAGCGGCTACAGGTTTTCAGGCTCATGCTTTAGTAACCGCTAAACAGGCGATGGTTAGCTCGGCTAATCCTTATGCTACAAAAGTGGGGTTATCGGTTTTAAAACAAGGTGGAACAGCAATGGATGCTGCGGTGGCTATTCAAGCTGTTTTAACTTTAGTTGAGCCTCAGTCTTCCGGCATTGGCGGAGGTGCTTTTATTTTATATTGGGATCAAAAAGCTCAAAAGTTATTCACGTTGGATGGGCGGGAAGCTGCACCGTCTGCGGCAAATGAGCATTTATTTTTTGAAAATGGTAAACCAATTAGCTGGCATCAAGCGGTTGTTGGCGGTCGCTCTGTTGGGGTGCCCGGAGTGCTAGCGGCACTTGAGTTAGGGCAACAAAAATGGGGTAAATTAAGTTGGCAAAGTTTATTTGAACAAGCCATTGAGTTAAGCGAGCAAGGTTTTATTGTATCGCCCAGATTAGCTAAATTGGTTGAATTAAATATTAACCCCGGACTGGCAAAATTAGAGCCTGCTAAAAGTTATTTTTACCCAGCTAATCAACCGCTTAAAGCCGGTGATTTAAAACGAAACCCGGCATTGGCTGAGCAGTTTAAACAAATTGCAAAACAAGGTAGCCAATATTTTTATCAGGGCGATTTAGCTCAAAAAATAGTTAAAGCGGTTCAAACCAGTGACATTGCTCCGGGTCAGCTTTCGCAGAGTGATCTAAAAAATTATCAGCCTAAATTAAGAGCGCCTTTGTGCGGTGATTATCATGACTATCAGGTTTGTGGTTTTGGTCCGCCGAGTTCTGGCGGTTTTACCGTGCTACAAATTTTACAATTGCTGGAGCCGTTTAAGTTAGCCCAATATCCTGCTAACTCGGCAACTGCGTTACATTTATTTAGTCAGGCATCTAAACTTGCGTTTGCTGATCGAAATAGGTATTTGGCTGATTCAGACTTTACCTCTGTGCCTTTAAATCAGTTATTAAAGCCAGATTATTTGAATAAAAGAAGCGAATTAATTCAACTAAATACAGATTTGGGCGTAGCTAAAGCAGGTGAAATTAGGCAAACAAAAATAGATGAGGGGGCAAGTTTAACTCAACCCAATACTTCACACATTAGCATTGTTGATAAGTGGGGCAATGCTGTGTCGATGACAACCAGTATTGAAATGGCGTTTGGCTCAACTGTCATGGTTGAGGGGTTTTTATTAAATAATCAGCTAACTGATTTTTCATTTTCGCCAAAACAAAATGGGCAGTTAGTGGTTAATCGAGTTGAGCCGAATAAGCGCCCCCGCAGTTCAATGTCGCCTACTATGGTATTTAAAAACGGCCAGTTAGTTGGGGTATTAGGTTCGCCGGGTGGGTCACGAATTATTAATTATGTTGCACAAACCTTGATTGCTAAGCTGGATTGGCAGTTAACGATTCAGGCTGCAATTGATTTACCCAAAATAACTAACTTAAATGGGGAAACCTCATTAGAAGCTGGAACAAATATAGCTGAGTATCAAACTCAATTTGAAAAGTTAGGGCATAAAGTCAATATTCGTGAATTAAACAGCGGTTTGCATGCTATTTGGAAAACTCAGCAAGGCTGGCAAGGCGCAGCCGATCCAAGGCGTGAAGGTATTGCATTAGGCTATTGAGGAGGGGGTGAATAGTTAGCTTGCTCTATTTGTTTAAGCTCTTGCATACTGATATTGTATTTTTGATAGTCTGACGGCAGCGCTTTTATATAAGGGTTTTCAAGCTCAATAATATGGCGCTGGCTTAAACGGCTGGCTTTGACACTACTGGCATAATGTTGAAGCCAGAGTCGTTGAAAGCTGCCATTTTCCATTGCCAGTAATAATCCTTTTTTAACTCTTTCTGCATTTAGTTTATTGTCTTTGCTAGTGAAAAAAAACCTGGGTAATGGGTAATGTAGCGCTATATGTTTATCATAGGTCAGTTCTGGGTAAATAGACTTAAAAATATTAAACTCATTTAACCACTCATTAACACCTCTAAATAGTAATTCTACCCTTTGATTTGCAACCATATCGAACATTTTGTCGTAGCTTGATATTGAGAAAACAGATAATCCATTAGTGCTTAAAATATTTGAATCGAGCCAACCAATTCCTTGAACAACGGTCTTGGTTCTAAAGTCTTGTATACTCGAAGCATATTTTAAAATATCAGGGGTTTTGGATGAAATAAAAGAAATTCTATAACCCACGATGCCTCGTTCTAAGGGGATTGGTATAGCCAATAATGAGTTTGCAAGTTCATCGTTATAAGACAGTTTAAAAAAGAAATTTTTAAACTCACCTTTTATTGCGAGGTTTTCTGATTGTTTTAAGTCAATATTAGGTGTACTGGGTGAGAGTTCAAATTCACCATACTCACTTTCGGTAAGTTTTAAAGCAAGTGCAAGCAATTCTTTAGCATACACATGGCGAGTATCATTTATTCCGTTGGGGGCTAAATAAGTAAAATTCTCTTTAGCAAATACTGTTAAGTCCCAAGTCAATAGTATAAAAAAGATAGTTATTTTTTTTACAAACACGCCCATGTGATTTAGCCTTTTTAGCGATAAACATCTGCTTTTAATTTATCTACTCGCCACTTTCCTTGTTGCTTTACCATAACAATTTTTTTTAAGTCACGGAATCTTTCACCATTATACAAGCCATCAAACATTAAAGTTACATAAGCTTTATCGGCATTTGTATCAGTAAAGGATAAACCTGTGATATTAGTATCTTCTTCTATTTCAACTTTATCATAGCGGCGATTGAATAAAACTTTTTGAACTCTTTCTACAGTGTAATAGCTTTTTAATATTCTGCTATATTGTGGGGTGGTTAATTTTACAGCAGCATTTAAATCCTGTTGGTTGTAAATCGCATCAAAAAACTCAATAGCGACTTCACCTGGTTGTTGTACAGTTAGCTTATTGTTATCACATGCTTGCAGTAAAGCTAGTATAGCAGTAATAAATGCAATTTTAATTGATAAGTTTACATTTAACATAATTAATAGTCTTTATAAATCAATGATTTAATTTTTTGTTAGCCGTTTTTAATAGGGCTATGCAGAGTCTAACACGTTTTGGCTGAATAGGAGTTAGAATATAAAAAATTAATTTGAGTTGCTGATAAAAATTGTTGGCGTATAACTATCTGTTATTGTTAAGGAAAGTTATGAAGAGATTTTTTTGGGAGGGAGATAAGAGCGCAGAGGAAGGTAGCAGATAAGGTCTGCTACCATTAATTATAATTATTGAACTAGCTCAGCTTCGCTGAATACTTCAGCAAATAATGGGCTACTTAAATAGCGCTCAGCAGAGCTAGGTAAAATCACAACAATATTTTTATCTTTGTTTTCTGGTTTTTCTGCTAATCGATTAGCTGCAACCACTGCCGCACCAGAAGAAATACCAGCTAAAATGCCTTCTTCTTTCATTAAGCGGTGAGCCATTGCCATAGCATCTTCGTTCGATACAGCTTCAACACCATCAATAATTGATAAATCAAGGTTGCCCGGAATAAAACCAGCACCAATACCCTGAATTTTGTGTGGACCCGGAGTAAGCTCCTGGCCAGCTAATGCTTGAGCAATAACTGGAGAATCAGTTGGCTCAACAGCAATCGATTGAATCGCTTTACCTTTTTGCTGTTTGATATAACGAGATACACCTGTAATTGTGCCGCCTGTACCAACACCAGCAACAAAAATGTCAACTTGACCGTCTGTATCTTCCCAAATTTCAGGGCCTGTAGTTTGCTCATGAATTTCAGGGTTAGCTGGGTTTTCAAATTGTTGAAGTAATACGTATTTTTCAGGGTTAGCATCACGAATTTCTTCAGCTTTTGCTACCGCACCTTTCATGCCTTTAGGGCCTTCGGTTAATACTATGTTGGCACCTAGTGCTTTTAATAGTTTACGACGCTCTAAACTCATAGTTGCAGGCATAGTTAATGTTAATTTGTAGCCACGAGATGCCGCCACAAACGCAAGCGCAATACCAGTATTACCACTGGTTGGCTCTACAATTTCTTTACCCGGCGCTAAAATGCCTTTTTTCTCGGCATCCCAAATCATGTTTGCACCAATACGGCATTTAACACTAAAGCTAGGATTACGTGATTCCACTTTTGCAAAAACATTACCTGATGTAACACGGTTGAGTTTGACTAGTGGAGTTTTGCCAATTGAAAGTGAATTATCGTCAAAAATGTTCATATTCATTCCTTATTATTATAAGAAGGTATAAGTGAATCATTATTAGCTTATACGCTTATAAGTTAAACAGAAGTGCTTTTTTGTTATAACTAATAGCTATTTGCTTCAAACCAAATAACATGAATCAAACAGCTTAATAAAAGCATATATGGGGATGGAATGGCGTTAGTCAATAAGGATATTATTTTATTATAAAATTAATAACAATGAGGATAAACTTTATTTAGTTTATCCTCATTGAGTCAATGGCTGATCTTAGTTAGTTAAGCACCGCTGCAGTTAACTACCGAATTATCCGTACCGCCGACAGGTGAAGGAAGGTAATTATCTGCGTCCCAATCATTCTCCCAAGTCTCACCATTTAATAGATATTTAAATTGATAAGCTTCACCAGATGTTAAGTCGAGATTTAATGTAAAATCTCCGTTTTTTAGTTTTTTCATTGGGTGGGATACATGATCCCATTTATTAAAATCCCCAACCAAATAAACTTCATCCGCCTGCTGAGCTTGCTCTGCAGTTAGACGAAAAGTGACTTTACAGACAGGTTTAGATTTAAGGTATTGCTTTTTCAGGCTCATACTTTATCCCTTAAGTTGAAAGTTGATAAACAAATTTTAAACGATAGCTGTGATATTTTAATTTAAGTTTTCTTAAAACTTACCCTGTATGTTCAGGCTAGGTTAGTTATTAAACTCAAATAGTTTTAATTCAAAACAATACAAATAATGTACCAAAGCTAAATTTTTATGACGAAACATTTAAAAATAATTTTTTAAAGTAATTAATAATTATTTCCATATTTTTTCATTACTTCTAATAGTTAAGGCTAGTATAACAATTTAAACGTATTTTAGTAGATATGGAGCCTTGATTGTTATTTAGTTCGGGAAATATTATTGCAACTATTAATTGCACCTAGATAAATATAGCTTAAAATCCTTTTTGTATTATTTAGCTTGACTATTTTTAGTGATTGTACAGTGGATATTTAAGTTAAATACAAACTAATAAAAAGATGGATTTAGGTAAAATGACTAAAAAAAGGCTTAAATTTTTATTGCCAGTTGTAATTCTTGTACTGGCTTTTATCGTATTTTTTATGCTGGTTGGTTTAAAACAACCAGTTGAACAAAAACCACTGGAAACTAAAGCGCCTCTGGTAGATGTGATTTCAGTTAACTCTCAAAACTGGCAATTTAAGGTTCGCTCTCAAGGGCTGGTTACGCCGTTATATCAAACCCAATTAACCTCTCAAGTTTCTGGCAAAGTGGTTGAATTAGCCAGTGGGTTTATTGAAGGTGGATTTTTTAAAAAAGGGGAAGTGTTGGTTAAGCTTGAAGCCTCAGATTATCAAACTCAGGTTAAGTCGGCAGAAGCGGCACTAGCAAAAGCAGAAGCCGCATTAAAAGAAGAAAAAGCACGCGGCGAAGTAGCTAAACATGAATGGGAACAGTTAGCTGATCAAGCAACTGATTTAGCGCTGCGCATTCCTCAATTAGAAACTGAAAAAGCGAATGTTGAATCAGCTAAAGCCCAGCTTGAACAAGCTAAACGTAATTTAGAGCGTACATTAATTAAAGCCCCTTATGATGGTATGGTTGTTAGTCGCAATGCGCAGTTAGGGCAATTTTTGGCTTCTGGTACATCGGTTGGGTTAGTTTATGCCACTCAGGTAGCAGAAATTCGTTTACCGGTTAGTTTGGAAGATAGTGAGTATTTAGATTTACGCCAAAACTCGGTGCAAACTGCACCAGCAGAGGTCAGGTTAACCAGCCGAATCGCTAATAAAACTTATCAATGGTCAGCCAGTTTAGCGCGTAGCGAAGGGGTTATTGATAATAGCAGCCGGATGATCTATGTAGTTGCTCAGGTGCAAGACCCTTACAATTTATCTAATACCCATCAATCACCTTTGCATTTTGGGCAATTTGTTGAAGCACAGGTTTTTGGTAAACAGGCTGGCGATGTTGTGCAGGTGCAGCGTAATTTATTAACGGTTGATCAGCAACTTATTGTTTTAAACGACGATATGAGCATTAGCTTGGTTAACCCTGAGATTATTCGCCGTGAACAGGATTATATTTATATTACCAGCGGCATTAAAAATGGAGACAAGCTGGTGGTGTCTGCGTTGAGTAATCCGGTTGAGGGAATGAAGGTAAGAACTGAGTCAAAAAATACCGCTCAGAGTGAGGCGTTAAAATGACTACGGCTCAAACTCAACAAGGGATTATTGCTTGGTTTACGCGTAATCCGGTTGCCGCTAATTTAATGATGCTACTGATTATTTTGGCTGGTATTTACTCCATTTTTACCATTAGAAAACAGTCATTTCCAACCATTACCTTAGATACCATTTCTATTCAAATTCCTTATTTGGGTGCCGCACCAGAAGAAGTTGAAGAAGGTGTTGTTTTAAAGGTTGAAGAAGCGGTTAAAAGATTAGAGGGCATTAAAAAAATTACCTCGAACGCTAATGAAGGGGTTGCTTCTGTCACAATTGAAGTGATGGATGGGTATGATGTACTTGAGCTAATGAATGAAGTGAAAGTTCAGGTCGATGCGATCCCGAGTTTGCCGGAAAATACCGAAAAGCCGGTGGTATACCGAGTGAAACCCGAAGAGGCGGTACTTTGGGTGCAGGTTTATGGCGATATGTCTGAACGCACCATGAAAGAGTATGCCAAGTCTATTCGAGATGAAATTGTATTATTGCCCGGAGTCAGTGCGGCCGAAGTGATTGGCGCTCGTGGTTATGAAATATCAATTGAAGTGCCGGAAAATGTATTACGAGAGCATGAAATTAGCTTGCAGTATGTTGCCGAAAAAATCAGAAGTAGCTCAATTAATTTACCGGGTGGTTCAATCAAAACCGAAAGTGGTGATATTTTACTGAGAACAACTGGTCAAGCTTATTATGCTGATGAATTTTACGATTTAGTATTAAAAACAAATCCAGATGGTAGCCGTTTATTACTTGGTGATATCGCTAATATTCGGGACGGATTTGTTGAGTACGATAGATACTCTCATTTTAATCAGCTTGATAGCGTTGGGATTCAAGTTAAATCCGTCGGTGAGCAAAACGATTTACATATCGCTCAAACGGTTAAGCAGTTTATCGAAAATAAACAAAAAGATTTACCATCTGTCGTGAAATTAAAAATGTGGGGTGATAGCTCTTATTACCTGCAAGGACGACTTGATTTAATGCTCAATAATATGGTGATGGGTGCCTTATTAGTATTTGTGATTTTGTCTTTGTTTTTGCGTTTCAGATTAGCTATTTGGGTTATTGTTGGCTTATTTGTTAGCTTTTTAGGGGCGCTCGCGCTGATGCCGCTGACTGGTGTAAGCATTAACATGATTAGCTTATTTGCTTTTATTTTAGTGCTGGGAATTGTGGTGGATGATGCGATTATTATCGGCGAAAGTGTCCATGCTACTACCACCGCGCATGGTAGTTCAGTTGAAACGGTTATTCGCGGTGCCCAAAAAGTGGCGATGCCTGCCACTTTTGGGGTATTAACAACCATAGTTGCATTTGTGCCTATGTTAATGGTGTCAGGACCGTCATCACCTATTTGGGCATCAATCGGTGTGGTTGTTATGTTATGTTTGGTTTTTTCACTGATTGAATCGAAATGGATTTTACCGTCTCATTTAGTTGGGATAAAAGTAACAGAAAAAACCGAAAGCATGTGGCTTCCTAGGTTTAGAAGTAAAGTTGACGCTAAATTAAATGGTTTTATTCATAATAAATACAAACCGTTTTTACAGCTTTGTTTAAGTTACAGATACACCACAATGGCCAGTTTTATTGCAGTATTAATTTTGGTGATTGGCTTAATTGGCTCTGGTTTAGTTCGGTTTGTCTTTTTTCCTAATTTACCAAGTGATTATGTTCAAGTTTCATTAACGATGGAAGACGGAACACCCGCGGAGCAAACAAATCGGGTATTAAGTAAATTAGAAAGTGCGTTATATCAGGTTGATCAGGATTTAACGGATGAAACTGGCTTTGCACTTTTAGGCAACTCGGTTGCGTTTAACTCAGGACAAACCGCAGGCATGATTTGGGCTGAATTATCTAAAGATGAAAACCGCCCGATTAATGGTTTTGAAGCGGCTAACCGTTGGCGTGATGCGTTTGGTGAAATGCCGGGAGTGCGCTCCGTGAGTTTTTCTGGTTCAATTCAAGGTGGCGCGGGTGCTGATTTAGCCTTTTTATTTAGAAGCGATAATTTAGCGCAAATTGATGCTGCTTCCAGCGAGTTAAAAGAAATATTAAAAGGCTATCAGGGCGTTTATGATGTAGACGACTCTTTTAGCGGTGGTAAAGACGAAATTAAATTAAAAATTAAACCGGAAGCCGAAGCTCAGGGATTAACTTTAATTGATTTAGCGCAGCAGGTTCGCTTGGCCTTTTATGGTGCAGAAGCGCAGCGTATTCAGCGCAATGAAGAAGAAATTAAAGTAATGGTGCGTTACCCAATTAACGAGCGTCAGTCGATTGATAACTTAGAAAAAATGTGGATAAGAACACCAGACGGTGCTCAAGTGCCTTTTTCTTCTGTTGCTGAATATGAAATTGGCGAAGGTTATGCAACCATTCAACGCATTGATTACGAGCGTTCAATTAGTGTCACAGCAAAAGCAGATAAAGCGGTGGCTGAGCCGGGTAAAATTGCTGGTGAGATAATTACCGATGTGATCCCCAATATATTGGCAAAATATCCGCAAGTTTCTTTTGAATTAACCGGCGCATCAAAAGAAGAACAGGATGCTATGTTGAGTCTCGCCATTGGCTTTTTATTTGCCTTGGTTGTGATTTACGCGTTAATGGCAATTCCACTTAAATCCTATTCTCAGCCGATTATTATTATGTCTGTCATTCCATTTGGGATTGTCGGTGCAGTTATTGGCCATGTGATTTTTGGTCTGGCAATGAGTATTTTATCTATGTTCGGGATTATCGCGTTGGCAGGGGTTGTGGTGAATGACTCTTTAATTATGGTCGATTTTGTCAATCGCGCTCGGGAAAGAGGTTTAGCAATTAAAGATGCGGTTGTTCAGGCTGGAACAGAGCGTTTTAGGGCGATTATGCTCACCTCGTTAACGACCTTTTTTGGTTTAGTTCCTATTGTGCTGGAAACCAGTTTGCAGGCTCAAATTGTGATCCCAATGGCGATATCGCTGGCATTTGGTATTTTATTCTCAACTGTTATTACTTTAATTTTAGTGCCATCACTGTATTTATTACTGTCAGATCTTGGCAAAATTAAAGCACGAATTTTCAGTTAATCTAAATTAGACATGCCGCTTGAATTATCAAGCGGCATGTCTTTTGCTTTAAATTTTATACATAATCACACTACTTGTTTCAGATCTTCTTACCGGATGTAACCTTAATGCAATTTAAAAATATTAAATTATTCACCAGTTTAGATATTTAAAATTTGACTTGGACAACAATAAACAACATTGGAATGTGTAATTTCAGGTAAATTGCTTACCTGAAAAATAATTTGATGGTAGCATTTCACCGTTGAAACTAAAAATAACGACAAGGAACCCTACCTATGTTTATACCTGTAATTATGGCCGGCGGCTCAGGTTCGCGTTTATGGCCATTATCACGTTCGGCATACCCAAAGCAGTACTTAGCACTTACCA
>NZ_JAOPFU010000031.1 GCF_025515275.1 Catenovulum sp. 2E275 | reverse complement strand
AACCTTTAACCTTTAACCTTTAACCTTTAACCTTTAACCTTTAACCTTTAACCTTTAACCTTTAACCTTTAACCTTTAACCTTTAACCTTTAACCACAGGGTGACCTAAATCGGTCCAACGGCGATATCCACCATCCATATTAATTGCATTCTGATAACCCATTTTAACCAAATTATCAGCCGCTAATGCCGAGCGAAAACCGCCACCACAATATAAAACCAAGGTAGTTTGAGGGTCTGGATATTTCGCTTGAATATCCCGTTCAATAACACCTTTGCCAATATAAACGGCATCAGGTAGGTGCCCTGCCGCCCATTCATCCTGTTCTCTCACATCAACTAATACAAAAGATTCACCCGATGCTTTCATTGCCAACATAGTTTCAATGTCAATTTCTTTAATATTCTGACGAGCCTGATCAACCAGTTGTAAAAATGCAGAGCTATGAGTAGACATAATATTAATATCCTAAATTAAACTGTACGTTAGATTAATAAACCTGAGCTATAAGTAAAAAGCCGACATTTAGTCGGCTTTTATAGCAAATCATGATTAAACAAAACCTAGACTAAATAGCGTCTTCGTTTTCTTCACCGGTACGAATACGCACCACACGCTCAACATTAGTCACAAATATTTTACCATCGCCAATTTTGCCACTTTGAGCTGTTTTAGTAATCGTATCAACACAACGTTCAACCTGATCATCCGATACCACAATATCAATGCTCACTTTAGGTAAAAAATCCACGTTATATTCCGCGCCACGATATAACTCGGTATGACCTTTTTGGCGACCAAAGCCTTTTACTTCGGTTACTGTCATACCTGTGATGCCAATTTCAGCCAAAGCTTCACGAACATCGTCTAATTTAAATGGTTTAATAATGGCTTCAACTTTTTTCATTGTTATATCCTCTTATTTGTGCTCTTTTCCAAATCCGGAAGTAATTGGATAGCGTCTATCTTTACCAAAATTGCGCTGGGTGATTTTAGGACCAATCGCCGATTGACGTCGTTTATATTCATTAATATCAACCAGTCGCATCACTTTTCGCACTACAGTTTCATCATAGCCTAAGCCGACTATATCTGACAGTGATAAATCATTTTCTACATAAGCTTCTAAAATTGCATCTAACTCATCGTACTCAGGTAAACTATCCTGATCAACCTGATCCGGTGCTAATTCTGCTGAAGGGGGCCTGTCGATAACACGTTGTGGTATCACCGGCGATAAGCTATTACGATACCTTGCCAAACGATAAGCCAAGGTTTTAGGTACATCTTTAATTGGCGCAAAACCACCAGCCATATCACCATATAAAGTGCAATAACCCACCGCCATTTCAGATTTATTACCCGTGGTTAATACTAAACGACGTTTTTTATTAGATAACGCCATTAAGATTACACCCCGGCTTCGGGCTTGTAAATTTTCTTCTGTCGTATCCGCTTGGGTATTTTTAAATAAAGGGTCAAGCGCTTGCATAAAGCTGTCAAACATAGGTTCAATCGAAACAATATCAAATTCAATTCCCATAGTTTGTGCCTGAGCTTTCGCATCTTCAACACTCATTTGTGCAGTATATTTAAATGGCATCATAACGGCTTGAACTTTATCAGCACCCAGCGCATCTACCGCAATCGCTAAAGTTAAAGCCGAATCTATTCCGCCGGATAAGCCTAATACCGCGCCTTGAAAACCATTTTTAAATACATAATCACGGGTTGCTAAAACTAACGCCTGATAAACTTCAGCTTCATCAGTTTGTGGTAACTGCGCTATTTCACTGTTTGCTATATCTTGCTCAAACTCTATTAACTGAGTTTTTTCCTGATACGCGGGTAAACGTGCCACTAATTGTGCCTGACGATTAATCGCAAACGAGCCGCCATCAAAAACCAACTCATCCTGACCACAAATATGATTCACATAAACAATGGGTAGGTTATGATTTTGAGCCCGTTTTTTTAATAGCTCTTCACGCTCATTTTGTTTTTCACTGTTAAAAGGCGAAGCATTTAATGACAGTAATAAATCAACGTTTTGTCCGTCTAATTTTGCAATAGGCTGATCTGTCCATAAGTCTTCACAAATCAACAAAGCAATGCGTTTACCTGCATATTCAAAAATGGCAGACTGATTACCTTGAGTAAAATATCTTTGCTCATCAAATACACCATAATTAGGCAATGCCTGCTTAAAGTAGCGAGTTAATAATGTACCCTGATAATAGACACTAGCCGCATTAAAAATGCTTTCGTTTTCGCGCCACGGGTGGCCAACTACAATTACTTGCTCGCTCGACGCGGCTGCAATTTTTTCAAGCGCTTCATCAACTCTTTGATATAAATCTGGGCGATACAATAAATCTTCTGGAGGATAACCGGTCACCGCTAATTCAGGAAAAACAACCACCGCACCTTTAGGTGCTTGTTTGCTAGTTTCAATAATCTTCTGACAATTCTGAGCTACAGCGCCAACGGTTAAATTGCACTGGGCAATAACAATCTGCATAAATACAGCCAATTAAATTAATAAACATTTATAAACGAATGATATTAAAAGCCTTAGCTTGTGTCCAAAGTTGAATGCAAATTTCGCCTATAAAAATGATTAATTACAAAAAAAAACGCTACCGAAGTAGCGCTAAAGGGAATGTTCGAGGGGATCGTTTTATAAGTCTGGGCTGAATTGGTTTATTTCAGCTTCGTAGTGGTAACCTATTCTGGCCAATTTATCTTCAATGGTAAATTCATCTACCTCCATCACGCAGGCTAAACTATGTAAGTCTTCACAGTCATGACGTAACTGATCATTCACTATACCTAATAAAATATTAGGTTCTAATGATACGGCTCTGTGTAAATCCATCTAAACCTCCAAGTAAAAGGGTATGTACCTTGTGCATCTTTACTAACTTTAAAATATAGACCAAGCGAGCAATTAATCTATTGCTTGTTTATCTCAAATTCACTCACAGAAAAACAAACTGTAAATTAATATGAACAATCGATTTTATTAATTGAATCGCTTTAACCCAAATTAAAATATGGCATAATCAACTTTTCATTTTTGGCAGCGGTACTTTTAATGGCACAAAACTTAACTTGGCAGGCAAAAAAACCAACTCAATCGGTTGAAGATATAAAAACAGCTCCGCATTCAGAGGAAGCTGAACAGTCGGTTATTGGCGGTTTATTACTTGAAAACGATGCCTGGGACAGAGTAGCCGAACGAGTAGTATCCAAAGACTTTTATCATTATGCCAACCGCGCTATTTTTGAGCACATGGCAAAATTGGTTGAGCAACATAAACCTATTGATTTAATTACGCTGTCAGAATCGCTCGAACAAGAAAAAGTATTAGATGATGTGGGTGGTTTTGCCTATTTAGCAGAAGTTGCCGACAACACCCCAAGTGCTGCCAACATTACGGCTTATGCCGATATTGTGCGCGAACGCGCCATTATCCGAGAAATGATTGCCGTTGCTAACGAAATTGCCGAAGCCGGTTACGATACTCAAGGACGCAGCAGTAACGAATTATTAGACTTAGCAGAAAGCAAAGTTTTTAAAATTGCAGAACAAAGAACAAACGCGAACGAAGGTCCACAAAGTTTAAAAACCGTATTGGCCAGCACAGTCACAAAAATTGAAGATGCAATGAAAAACGGTGCTTCAGGTGTTACAGGGGTTACAACCGGTTTTCATGATTTAAATAATATGACCTCAGGCTTACAAGGGTCGGATCTAATCATTGTTGCTGCCCGTCCTTCTATGGGTAAAACCACTTTCGCGATGAATTTATGTGAAAATGCAGCAATGTCGTTTGATAAAGCAGTATTAGTATTTAGTTTAGAGATGCCGTCTGAACAAATTATGATGAGGATGCTTGCCTCACTCAGCCGGGTTAATCAAACTAAAATCCGTACAGGTCAACTTGAAGATGAAGACTGGGCAAGAATTTCTTCAACTATGGCGCTACTGGCTGAAAAAAATAATATCTACATTGATGATTCATCAGGCCTAACCCCGACCGAAGTCCGCTCACGCGCCCGCCGGGTTGCACGAGACCATCCCGGAGGGATTGGACTTATCATGGTCGATTATTTGCAATTAATGCAAGTACCGGGGTTATCAGAAAACCGGACTTTGGAAATTGCAGAAATTTCGCGTTCATTAAAAGCGCTGGCAAAAGAGCTTAATGTGCCTGTTGTTGCCCTCTCCCAGCTTAACCGTAGTTTGGAGCAAAGATCAGATAAACGCCCCGTTAACTCAGATTTACGTGAATCAGGCTCTATTGAGCAAGATGCTGATTTAATTATGTTTATTTACCGCGACGAAGTTTATTACCCTGATTCGGAACGAAAAGGCGTTGCCGAAATCATTATCGGTAAACAAAGGAATGGTCCAATCGGCCATGTCGATGTCGCATTTTTAGGTCAGTATTCTCGCTTTGATAATTTAGCCCGCACCGAGTATGACGGTTATTAGAGGCTTATAACTAAGCTGTCTTAATTCCAGTGCCGTCTGTAAAATTTACTGACGGCCTTGTAGATATTAGTCATCCTCTCAATATAAAAGCGTCTATCAAGCTCTCTTTATATTTGTAAAAAATCAAATAAATCATAACGATAAATTCTATTTCGCTTTGGCATTGAGTTTGCTCATTCTTTACCAGCTAAAAGCTTAAACCTCAGATTTAAGCTTTCTACAGCAAAAGGAGCAAAATGATGAATATTGAAATGAGTCAAGAAACCTATCCTAGCAAAATTGCTGGTGTCTTTAATTCAGAAGAAAGTGCACAAGCTGTAGTTAAAGCACTACACAGTAAAACTGATTTATCGCCGGATAAAGTTAGCTTAATTCAACCCGGTGATATGCATTTTGATGAAAAACTAGAGCCGGAAGATAAACAAATAGGTAAAACCTTGCTTAAAACCCATATTACATTTGGCTGTATCGGCTTAATTTTTGGCTTATGTATTGCCACACTTTTAAACCTAACAGGCTTTGTATTGATGCAAAACTATTTAATAGAGGCTTTTGTTTCTATTAGTTTAATTTGTCTGTTTTTAGGGTTATTAGTTGCAGGTTTTGTCACAATAAGACCAGACCACGACAGTATGATCAACAAAATCAGAACCGCCACCCGCTCTGGTCAGTGGTCTGTTATTGTCCATCTGCCAGACAGCTCAAAAATGGAAGAGGTTAAAAAAGTAATGCAACCATTAGCCAGCTCATTAACCGCTACTTTGTAAATGATCGATAATACCGAATGCGGCAAAAGCGTTGCCCATTCGGTATGTTTAACGCAAATTAAAAACTAGAGGTAGTAAATCTTTTGCATACAATTACCTCTAAGCATAATGTTTAATTATTCTCAATTTTCCTTAACCCCGAATAGACAAGTTCTGCGCAAAAAATGCAGGTTACCCCTGCATTTGCTCCAGTTCTTTACCTTTGGTTTCTTGCACCATTTTATAAACAAATACCGCAGAAACAGCGGCGCATACCGCATAAAAACCATACGAACCAGCCAATCCGACTGAGCCAAGCATAATTGGGAATGTCATGGTAATCGCAAAGTTAGCAATCCATTGGAAAAAACCTGCGATGGCTAAGCCTAAACCACGAATGCGATTAGGGAACATTTCACCCAACATAACCCACATTACAGGCCCCCACGACATATTAAAGAAAATCACATAGAGATTTGCAAAAATAAGCGCTAGCGTACCCATAGTATCTGATAATTGTGGTTGACCAGATTCGCCCACAGTGGCGGTTGAAAATGCATAAGCTGTAATACTTAAAGTAACCGCCATCCCAATAGAGCCAAACCATAGTAAAGGTTTACGACCTATTTTATCGACCAGAACAATGGTGACTAAACAAGCTGCAATGCTCAGTGAGCCGGATAAAATATTGATAAACAAAGCATCACTTTCGCTAAATCCAACCGATTGCCAAAGCACTGCACCATAATAAAAAACCACATTAATACCAACAAACTGCTGGAAAACCGCTAAACCAATACCAATCCAAATAATCGGTCTGATTTTTTGTGTAGCCTGATCATAAAGGTCTGATAATTTAGGTTTGTCTGACGATTTTGAAACAGTTTGTTGAATTTCATTTAGCTTTTTATTCGCTTCTTGTGCGCCGTATAAACGCGATAACGTATTTAACGCGCTTTCATCTTTATGGCGGGCAACTAAATAACGCGGGCTTTCTGGAATTAAAAATAACGCCAGTAAAAAAATGCCTGCCGGAACCAGTTCAACCCAAAACATCCAACGCCATGTTTCATAACTCATCCATAATGGGTTAAGGGCAGAGCCTGAAATATCCGCTAATAAATAATTACTTAAAAAAGCCGCAGTTAAACCAGAAATAATTGCCACCTGCTGGATTGTTGCCAAACGTCCGCGATAACGAGCCGGAGCAACTTCACTAATATAAGCTGGAGTCATCACACTGGCCGCACCAACCGCAAAACCACCAACTACCCGAAAGAAAATAAACCATTCAGAAGTTGTAGAAATACCGGTTCCCCAAGCAGAGACCAAAAAGAAGATAGCCGATAAAATTAACATCGCTTTACGGCCGTATAAATCCGCTAACCGGCCAGCCAAAGCTGCACCTAAAGCACAGCCAAGCAGCATAGAGGCAACATTAAAACCTGTGCCGACAGAATCTGAGTTAAAGGCAACTTGAATGCCATCAACCGTACCATTAATTACGCCACTGTCGTAGCCAAATAAAAAACCACCGATAGTTGCAATACAGCTAATTAAAATAATAAAAGCTTTGTTTTCAGTTGCGGGATTAGCGGCAAGCGAGGAGCTTGCCGTTATTTCTGGATTTGCCATTGATTGTCCTTATAAGTCTATAATTTTTGGCAAATCATACCTTAATCAAAACAAAAAAGTTAACACAAAATGTAACAATATCATTATGATTTTTAACAGCGGTAAATATTAATCAAAATATTTAAAAATAAGATTACCAACCCTCAACACCACTCATATCCGGTAGCTGATGAGCAATTCCTTTATGGCAATCAATACAAGTTTTTTCACCGTTAGCTAAAGCCGAACTATGCATGGCAACCGCCCGCTGACTTTGCATGGTAAAATCCATTGAATTAAAGTTATGACAGTTACGGCATTCTAACGAATCATTTGCCTTTAACCTTGCCCATTCGTGTTCAGCCAGTTCGCGGCGTTTATCCAGAAATTTTTCACGGGTATTAATCGTGCCAAATACTTTACCCCAAACCTCTTTGGAAGCGGCCATTTTACGCGCTATTTTATCTGTCCATTCGTGCGGCACATGGCAATCAGGGCAAGTTGCCCTAACCCCTGAACGATTTGAGTAGTGAATGGTGCTTTGCAACTCTTGATACACATTGGCTTCCATTTCGTGGCAACCAATACAAAACTCTTCCCGGTTGGTTAATTCAAGCGCTGTATTAAAACCACCCCAAAATATAATGCCGGCAATAAAGCCACCCAAAGTTAAAAAGCCAAGGCTAAAATGAACACTCGGACGCTTAAATATTTGCCAGACAAATTTAAGCCATTTAATCATGGTTGGCTCCTTGATTATTTTGCTGATCGCTCTGCATGATATGCTCCATATCTACAAAGTTATTTTCCACCACGTCTTTCGCATCGGTTTGTGGAACATGGCACTGATTACAAAAATAACGTCTTGGCGAAATCTCAGCTAAAAAGTTGCTATCACGGTCCATAAAATGGGTGACAGAAATCATAGGTGCCTGACTATCTTCGGTACGGGTTCGGCTATGACAAGCCATGCATTTATTCACGTTTAAATTAATCTCGTAGCCGCGAATATTATGCGGAATTAACGGTGGCTGCATTGGATAGTTACGCGCCTGTTTAAGATCATTATTAATCGGTTTAGCAATCGGCGGAGCCGATACAGGCTGATCAATTTCAGCCTGTAAAATAGGATTAATCGGCTCTGCGCCAGCAAAACTAACAACAAAACATAAAGATATCAGGCTTAACATTTGGGTGAATAATTTCATTTTCTGCTCCTTTATGCCTTAACCACTTTAACCGCACATTTTTTATAATCGGTTTGTTTTGAAATTGGATCGGTGGCATCTAGTGTCACTTTATTAATTAAACGCGATGCATCGAACCAAGGTACAAACACTAACCCCTGCGGTGGACGATTACGGCCCCGGGTTTCAACCCGAATATTAATTTCACCACGGCGCGAAATTAATCTAACCTCATCTCCTCGGCGTAAATTACGTTTACGCGCATCTTCTGGGTGCATATACATCAGCGCATACGGAATCGCTTTATGTAACTCAGGTACTCTTTGAGTCATAGAGCCACTATGCCAATGCTCTAACACCCTGCCGGTACTTAGCCATAAATCGTATTCATCATCCGGTGACTCTGGCGCAGGCTCATAAGGCAGAGCAAAAATAATAGCTTTACCGTCTGGTTTACCATAAAACTCAAACCCTTTGCCTTTGGTGACATAAGGATCACTCCCCTCGCGGTAGCGCCACAAGGTTTCTTTTCCGTCTACCACCGGCCAGCGTAAACCGCGTTCCTGATGGTATCTGTCGTAAGGGGCTAAATCGTGTCCATGACCACGACCAAATTCGGCATATTCTTCAAATAATCCTTTTTGAATATAAAAGCCAAATTCGCGTGACTCCTGATTTAACCTGTCATTTGGAATTTCATTTAACTTAAATTGATTAACGTTACCGTTTTCAAATAACACCTCAAATAAGGTTTTATCTGCTAATTGGGGTTGTTTGGCAACTAAGTCCGCAGGCCATGCTTCTTTTACTTTAATCCGTTTAGCTAACTGGAGCATTTGCCATAAATCAGATTTTGCTTCACCCGGCGCCTCAACTTGCTGATACCAAACCTGAGTTCGGCGCTCTGCGTTGCCATAAGCGCCCTCTTTTTCAACCCACATGGCTGCCGGTAAAATTAAATCCGCAGCTTGCGCAGTAACCGTTGGGTAAGCATCGCTGACAATGACAAAATTATCTGGGTTGCGGTAACCGGGAAAAGCTTCTTCATTAATATTGGCTGCTGCCTGCATATTATTGTTGCACTGCACCCAATACACATTCAGTTTGCCGTCTTTTAATTTTCGATTATGTTCAACCGCATGATAGCCAGGTTTTGCTGGAATAGTGCCCGCAGGTAAACGCCAGATTTTTTCAGCAGTCGCTCGGTGTTTTGGATTCGCCACCAACATATCTGCCGGTAATCTGTGGCTAAAAGTGCCGACTTCACGAGCGGTGCCGCAAGCAGAAGGTTGACCAGTTAATGAAAATGGGCTGTTGCCTGGGGTTGATATTTTGCCAGTTAATAAATGAATATTGTAAATTAAGTTATTACACCAAACACCACGGGTATGCTGGTTAAATCCCATTGTCCAGAATGACGTTACTTTAATATCTGGGTTGGCGTATAACTCAGCTAATTGTTTTAGTTTTTCAACCCCAACACCAGATAATTCAGCAACATATTCAGCGGTATATTCACTCACAAAATCTCTAAATTCAGCAAATGTCATTGGTGTTGAATCATTTGCGTTTTTATCGTTTTTCGCTTTTTGCTGAAGCGGATGCTCATTGCGTAAACCATACCCAATATCTGTGATCCCGCGGCGGAAATTAGTATGTTTACCAACAAACTCCCAATTAACTTTACCGTTTTGAATAATATAATTAGCAATAAAGTTTAAAATGGCTAAATCCGTTTGCGGGGTAAAAATCACCGGCACATCGGCTAAATCAAAGCTACGGTGCTGATAAGTAGACAACACAGCCACTTTAACATCAGGATTACTCAAGCGGCGATCGGTCACCCTTGTCCATAAAATGGGGTGCATTTCTGCCATATTAGATCCCCATAAAACAAAAGCATCGGCATTTTCAATATCGTCATAACACCCCATTGGTTCATCAATACCAAAGGTACGCATAAAACCACCCACAGCCGATGCCATACAATGCCGTGCATTTGGGTCAATATGATTACTACGAAAACCAGCTTTCATTAACTTAACTGCAGCATAACCTTCCATCACAGTCCATTGCCCAGAGCCAAACATACCAATACTATCGCCACCATTTTTTGCTAAAGCGGCTTTGTATTTTTCGGCCATGATGTCAAATGCCTGATCCCAGCTTATTGGTGTAAACTCACCATTTTTATCAAACTGTCCATTTTTCATCCTAAGCATTGGCTGAGTTAATCTGTCATCGCCATACATTATTTTGGATAAAAAATACCCTTTAACACAGTTTAAGCCTCTGTTTACCGGCGCTTTAATATCGCCATGAGTTGCGACCACTTTGCCATTTTTGGTTGCCACATTTATCCCGCAGCCTGTTCCGCAAAAACGGCACGGCGCTTTATCCCACTTTAATTGGGTATGATAAGAACTGGTAATTAAGTTACTGGCTGAAGCCGGCACAGTCATTCCAGCCGCGCTGGCGGCAACACTCACGGCACTGGCTTTCACAAAATCTCGTCTGCTAATTTTCATTTGATTCCTCACTCAGTTTTTTCAACTCAAGCTGGTAATACAGGTGACTGGTTTACAATTTCTGTTTGTTCAGACAAAGAGAAATACTCGTGGTACACAGGTACTGACTGAATAACGCCTTTAATCAAGGTGATGCTATCCATTAATCCGGCAAGCTGTTTTTGGCTGTCGGCTTCAAGGGTAATAATGACTTTGCCTTGTTCAGCGGCATGCACTTCACATCCTTCTACAGCGCCTAACCTGTGGCATATTTGGTTTTGTTGCTCAGGCTCTAAATACACAATTAAGCTTGAGATATGACATTCGTTTTGCTCATTCATAATAATTACCTAACCGCTTGGTGGTTTAGTTGATAACTTAAAGGGTTAAATTGAATTGCCTCAACCGGACAAGGCGCAGCACAAGCCCCACAACTTGTGCATTCATCCAGATTAATTTCGGGTTTTGCGATAGCGCCATTTTGATAACTAAACTGAATCGCCATAGGTTCACAATTTTCAGCGCAGCTACGGCAATAAATATCTTGCTCGGTTAAACAGGTTTGATTAATGACAGGGATAAATTGAATTTGCTGTGGATTATTTTTAGATAAAGCTTGAGGCTGACATTGCGTCACACATACCTGACAATAATCACATTCTGATTTTTGAAAATTAAGCTGCGGATAGCCATCGGCACCTAGCTCAATCACCTGAGTCGGGCAAGCTGTCACACAGGCATTACATTGTGTACATTTAGCTAAAAATGTATTTTCGTCACCGCTAAACGGAGGCCTGATTGCAGGCTTTTTCTTGTGCTGTTGAGCTGATTTACTAAACCAAGCTCTTTTGGTTAAATCCGCCATTGGATAGACCACTTAACAGTTAAATAAAGTTAAAAATGCGTTGGTGCAAATAAAAGCTGACTAATCCAAATAGCAAACCCATAACTACTCACCAGTAATATGCTTAGCACAGGAAATAAAACAATTGTGATAAACAGAAACATCCATAATTCCTGTTTTTTGCTTGCTTGGTTTGATTTTTCCATTGTACTTACCCCTAATTTAAAAATGTTAACATTGACAACCGAACAAAAAACATACTGTAAGGTTGCAAGGTATAGTTAACCATTTGATGCTTATCTATTATCGTAGCGGTAGTTACAGTTTCGATTATTGATTTAAATCAAACTTAAAACTCGTTTAATTTATTGAACCTTTTACGGGGAAAGTTTATAAAAATGCCAAATATAAAATAGATGGTTAACAACCGAAGAGATTCTACTTTGCCAGCTTGTCATCCATACCAATGCTTAACAAAAGTGCCAACTTAGTGCAAAAATCCGCCCTTTTAGTGCAAACGCAAATTAGAGAAAAAACATAACCAGTTGATTTTAAATAATAATAAAAACGGATCGCTTTTTGCTTATTCAAATTTAAACAATAGCAAAGTCGTTAAAAATTTATGCAAGATCAATATAAATCGCAAAGTAGCAATGGCTTAAAAGTCCTCTTATTAGTTGAAGATTCAAACTATGACAGAGATTTACAAAATGCATTAGTCACCTGCGGATACCATGTTTATCCAAGGTTAACCAATGTATCTATCCTCAAAGTGGTTGATGAAGTAGCACCAGATGTATTAATTCTGGATGTAGACAGATTAAGCAGCGAGGATATTCATAGCCTGACCATAGTGAATCAAATCGATCCAAAACCGATTGTGGTTTTCACTGAGTTTTCAGATGAAATCATGATTAACAAGCTTATTAACTCACAGGTTAATGCTTATATTGTTGGAGATAAATTACCACATCACGTTGGGCCAACTATGCAAATTGCAATTGCCAGATTTAAGCAGGTTCAGTCTCTTAAAGATGAGTTAAATGAAGCCAAGCGCAGATTAGATGGCCGTAAATGGATAGACAAAGCCAAGGGCATTTTAATGCAACATAAAGGGCTAACCGAAGATCAGGCATACCGGACATTGCGAAAAATGGCGATGGACAACAGCCAAAAAATAGATGATGTTGCTAAAAATGTTGTCTCTGTGATGCAAGCGGTGAGCTAATATAATAGCTCCCCCTCATCGCACAGCGTCTATTTAAATTAATTCTGATAGACAGAATTTTACTGTTTAAAGCGCTAATCCAGCATTCAGATAAAATCAGGACATTCGTTTAAATAATAACGAGCTTTCGGGTAATATAGGCGTTATAAAAAATAACAGTGTTTTTGATTATTGCATGCAAAAGTTTATTTATAACCCGCCACAAGATGCGCTCGAAATTATCTTTGAAGATGACAGCATTATAGTGATCAATAAACCTTCTGGTTTATTGTCTAATCCTGGGCGCGACCCTAAAACACATGACTGTGCACTTACCCGCCTCCAACAACAATATGAACAGGTATTTTTAGTCCATAGGCTCGACTGTGAAACATCCGGTATTTTAATTTTTGCCAAAACTAAAGCAGCTGAAATTCATTTAAAAAAACAATTTGAAGCCAGGCAAACTGAAAAAACTTATCTCGCCGAAGTGAATGGTATCCCTAAGCAGTTAACCGGTGTGATGGACTGGCCTTTAATTGCAGATAAAGAACGTATTCCATTACAAAAAGTATGCGTCGAAACCGGTAAAAATGCAGAGACTTATTATAAAGTGTTACACAAAAAAGCGGCATCTTGTTTAATCGAATTAAAACCTGTGACTGGCAGAACACACCAGCTAAGAGTGCATTTATTAACTTTGGGTCATGTGATTTTAGGTGACAATTTTTATGCACCTAAAAAAATAAAACAAGCCAGCGACAGATTATGTTTACATGCAATGTGCTTAAAGTTAACTCACCCAACCACAGAAAAAATGATAGAGTTTCACTGCCCGGCAGATTTTTAGCTAGCAAGTTTTATATAGTTATTTTGAGCCAATTAAAACGAAAAAAGCCAGATAAGGTGACTCATCTGGCTTTTTTATTTGAGCTGATTGTCCACTATCTGGCGGTATTATCTTTGTACAACCGATTCAAACAACTCAAAATAGTTAGGGAAAGTTTTTGCGGTGCATTTAGGATCATTAATAATCATAGGGTTTTTGCCCATAGCCGCTAACGAAAAACACATGGCAATCCGGTGATCATTATACGTATCAATTGCCGCGGTTTTAATTTCAGCTGGCGGCTCAACAATAATATAATCTTCACCTTCTTCAACTACTGCACCCACTTTTTTAAGCTCAGTCGCCATTGCATATAAACGATCCGTTTCTTTAACACGCCAGTTATAGATATTACGAATCGCAGTGGTACCCTCAGCAAATAAAGCGGTTGTCGCAATTGTCATCGCCGCATCTGGAATATGGTTTAAATCTACATCAACCCCGGTTAATTTACCTTGACCAGTTACTTGAATGTATTCATCACCCCATTCAACTATAGCGCCCATTTGCTCAAGCACTTCAGCAAATTTAGCATCACCCTGTACACTCTTTAAACCCACACCGTTGACTTTAACCGTGCCACCTTTAATTGCAGCCGCCGCTAAAAAATAAGATGCAGAAGAGGCATCACCCTCAACTAAAATACGACCTGGTGATTGATAGGTTTGATTACCTTTAACGCGAAATACCTGATAATTTTCGTTTTCAACTTTAACACCAAACTGCTCCATTAAATGTAAGGTAATTTCAATATAGGGTTTTGATACTAGTTCATCGACTACCACAATTTCCATATCTTCTTGTGCTAATGGTGACGCCATTAACAAAGCGGTTAAAAATTGGCTAGAAATACTACCCTGAATCTCAACTCGGCCACCTTTTAAGCCGTTTGCAGTAATTTTAAGTGGCGGATAATTCGTATCTTTTAAATACTCAATATTAGCACCCACTTGCACTAACGCATCAACCAAATGACCAATCGGGCGCTCAAACATTCTTGGCTCGCCTGTTAATACAAACTCACCTTCACCTAAACATAAAGCTGCCGCTAACGGACGCATTGCTGTGCCCGCATTACCTAAAAATAATTCTGCGCTGCCGTTATATTTTATTGGGCCTGCTAAACCTTTAACTGTGCACTCAGTTTTATCAGCAGACAATTGATAATCAACACCTAATAATTTAAGTGCATTAAGCATGTGACGAATATCGTCGCTATCAAGCAAGTTAGTAATGTGAGTTTCACCATTAGCTAAAGCAGCTAATAATAAAATGCGGTTTGATAAACTTTTTGAGCCAGGAATAGTTACTTCACCATTTACGTGTGAAATCGGCTCTATTGTAATGCTTTCCATTGGGCACTCTGTAAATTAAAAATTTGAACACAAAAAATGTCGATGATTATAACTTGAGCTTAACCGGATTGCACAAGCAATTCGTATTAAATTACAGTGTTTCGGTGAGTTTTTAAACAGTTAAACAAAATATCTGGTACGAATCCCAAATTACCCTTGATCAAACAAGCTGAATATGGATAATGCGTGGCTCACATTATGGTGGCCTTGTTGGTTCCCCCGCAATGATAATTTGTGAATCTGGTCAGGCCCGGAAGGGAGCAGCCACAGCAAACGACTCATGTGCCGGGGTGTGGCTTGCAAGGCCGCCACCTCATTTTTGCTCTGTGTTGATCCAAGCATAAGCTGACAAATTACAACCATAACTTGACAACGCCTACTTTTTGAACAATTCTTACGTAAGTTTATTACATTTTAGTGAGAACACAAATGTACGAACGTATTGTAAAAAATTGACTTATGCTTGACCTTACTACACGACAGAATTAATTCCAATAACTAGAGCGACTAAAAGACTCAAAGATAATAAAACTAAGAAGCAGTTGAACTAGAAATTCTAGTGAATTCTCTATAAGTAGACGCTCTTTTTCTGGTAAAAACAAAAATGTGTATAGCTTTAGTCGCGAGATATTCCTCAATAACCGTACTATGCATTTTGTTTATCCCAATCACCACTCAATTTGGATTTTTGTACCCACTTTAACTAAATCCATAAATTCATCCATTTCCGAATTTTTTAGAGCAATACAACCATTTGTCCAATTGAAATTTTGAGTAATCCAAGACAGCCAGCCCAGCCAATTCCGTTGTCCATGCACCATGATAAAACCTCCTGCAGAAACGCCTTGTCTTTTAGCATTATCTAAATCTGCTTCATTGGGGTAATTGATGTGCATTGCACGATAAAAAGATGAGTCTTCTTTTTTATAGTCTAATGTGTAAACACCTTCGGGTGTTTTCTGATCACCTTCTTGTTGTTTATGACCATTGGGCGAGCCACCAAAAGCAACATGATATTCTTTTATTACTTCACCATTATCTAGTAAATACATTTTATTTTCAGATTTATCGACTTTTACTAAATTAACCTCAGCAAAACTAAAAAATGATAGAACACTCAAAATTAAAGCAAATAGTTTCATGGAATATCAACACAACACTTAAAACAAAGGTTATTTACAGTATTTAGCGCCGCGCTTATAAATAATCCTTGGCTTTTGTTATTACTTGGCTGTTTGCACCTTAGAGCGTTTTACTACGGATTAACAACCCCAAAAAGCGAATTGACTTGGCCTAATCAACCAAATAAACATTAAATTCGCCAAAACAAAAAAGCCTTAATCACTTTCGTAATTAAGGCTTTATCTTAAAACCAAATCAGGTTATGTAGCTCGGTTTAGCGAAGTATGAGCGTAAGCCGAGTATCGCATAGCTTGTTGAATATCACATAAGCTCAAATATCAGCATAAACTCGGCTACATAAATCCAAGCTGTTATTTTAGTATCTGTAAGTTTCTGGCTTAAATGGGCCTTCAACTTTAACACCAATATATTTAGCTTGCTCTGGTGTTAACTGAGTAATAACGCCGCCAAATCCTTTAACCATGTAAGCAGCCACTTCTTCATCTAATTGCTTAGGTAATACTTCAACCGTGATTGCGGCTGCTTTTTCTTCGGCTGGTAAATCGGCAAATTTAGCGCCAAATAAGTGAATTTGAGCTAAAACTTGGTTAGCAAAAGAACCATCCATAATACGAGATGGGTGACCCGTTGCATTACCTAAGTTCACTAAGCGGCCTTCTGATAATAAAATTAAGAAATCGTCTTCGCTATCGCTACGATAAACCTGATGAACTTGTGGTTTAACTTCGTCCCAGCGCCAGTTTTTACGCATAAATGCAGTATCAATTTCGTTATCAAAGTGACCGATATTACAAACTACCGCGCCCGCCTTTAATGCTTGTAATACGTTAGCGTCACATACATTATAGTTACCTGTTGTTGTAACAATTAAGTCTGTTTTAGCTAATAGTGCAGTATTAATATCTTCTAATTTACCCGTGTTAATACCATTGTTATAAGTAGAAACGACTTCGTAACCGTCCATACAAGCTTGCATTGCACAAATCGGATCGGCTTCAGTAACAGATACTACCATACCTTCTTGACGTAAACTTTGAGCAGAACCTTTACCCACATCACCGTAGCCAATTACCAATGCTTTTTTACCTGATAATAAGTGGTCTGTACCGCGTTTAATCGCATCATTTAAGCTATGACGACAACCATATTTGTTATCGTTTTTAGACTTAGTTACTGAGTCATTTACATTGATAGCTGGTACTTTTAATTCACCGTTAGCTAACATTTCTTGTAAACGGTGAACACCGGTTGTGGTTTCTTCGGTAATACCGTGGATATTTTCTAATAATTGAGGATAGTTTTTATGAAGAATTTCAGTTAAATCGCCACCATCATCTAATACCATATTTGCATCCCAAGGCTTGCCATCTTTATTAATGGTTTGCTCGATACACCAAACGTATTCTTCTTCTGTTTCGCCTTTCCATGCAAACACAGGTACGCCAGCGGCAGCAATAGCAGCAGCAGCATGATCCTGAGTTGAGAAAATATTACAAGACGACCAGCGAACTTCTGCACCTAATTCAACCAGAGTTTCAATTAATACACCCGTTTGAATTGTCATGTGAATACAACCTAAGATTTTTGCACCTTTTAAAGGTTGCTCATCGCGGTATTTAGCACGAATTGCCATTAAAGCCGGCATTTCACTTTCTGCGATGCGTAATTCTTTGCGGCCATAATCCGCTAAGTTAATATCCGCTACTTTATAATCAGTCATTGAGTCTTGCTCCAAAATATCAAATCAATTTAAATTGGTTCATATAGGGTTGGCAGTTTAACCAAACGCAAATTTAGTTAAATTCAGCCAATAAGTTTTGCTGTTCGGTTTGGCTAATTCTTGGGCCAAATTGAGTAACTACTTTGGCGGCTGAAGCACAAGCTAATTTTGCTGCTTTTTCAACAGTCCAGCCACGGCTAATTGCATATAAATATGCACCGGCAAACATATCGCCTGCACCGTTAGTATCTACCGCAGTTACTTTTGGTGATTCAACAGATACCACCTCGTTGGCACTATAAATACTGGCGCCATTTGCCCCACGCGTAACCGCAACCTGTTTAGCGCGGGTTAATAAAATTTGTGCCGCTTTGCCTAATTCTGTTTCACCGGTAAAAGTTAATGCTTCTTCTTCATTACAGAATAAAAGGTCGATTGGATCAGTACCTAATGCTTCATCAACACCGTCTTTAAAATATTTAACCATTGACGGATCAGAAAAAGTCATCGCAATTTTGCAGCCATTGGCTTTAGCTTGTTGTTTGGCCGCTGCAATTGCTGCTCTGGCCGTATCAGAAGGCACTAAATAACCTTCAATATACAAATAATCGGCATCAGCCAACTCATCGATAAATAATTCGTTTTCAGATAAATCAGCGGTAATCCCTAAATAGGTATTCATGGTTCTTTCAGCGTCAGGCGTTACCATAACCATGCATTTACCGGTTTGGCCGGTTAAGTTAAGTTCAGACACCCGATTATGTACACCCGCTTGTTTTAAGTTTTGCGAATAAAACTCACCCGTTTCATCATCGCCAACTTTACATGCATAAAAAGTTGAACCACCAAATTGTGAAATGGCAACCATGCTATTTGCCGCTGAGCCACCGCCAACGCGCTTAATTAAACCAAACTCTTTAGTTAAATTATTGAGTAATTCAATATGCTGAGCTTCGTCCAGCAAAGTCATTAAGCCTTTTTCAATATTATTAACGGCTAAAAATTCGTTTGTTACTTCAAATTCTTGATCGACCAGGGCATTCCCTAAGCCATATACCTGATATTTACGCATGTAAAAACCTAAATTTTACGATGAAAAATAATGGTGCCAGATCATAACGAGGCTGGCGCTAATTACAATAATTATCAGCCAAATCCGCGCAGATCGGCGTAAAAACTTATCTATTTGCCCAATATCAGCGGCTTTTGCCAAACGATACTGAGTAAGCTGAACTCGCCTGAGTTTAACTGAGGCATAACTAACCGCGCCACCTAACTGCACTTTTAAACAAATACTAGCGGCAGCCAAAGCCGCTAAACTATTACTAAAGCGCCAGTTTTTAGCATTTAATTTAATCACTTGTTTAAGTTGTTGCCAGTTTAAACACAGCGATAATGCAAATAGTCGCAGTGGCAACCAAGCTAAAATATGCAGTAGCCATTTAGTGGGTTGAGCAAAATGGAAAAACCTTGCTTGTTTAGCATTCCAGCTTTGATTTAATTCCAGTAATAACCTAAAACCTAAAACAAACACGGGGCCGGCTAATAAATACCAGAAAATAATCGCGTGATAAAAATAACCGGAGCGTAATACCTGATTTTCAATACTGGCTTTAACAATTCCAAGCTCAGATAAATTATCTGTGTCTCTTAGTACCCAGTCAGATAACCTGTCACGCGCTAGGTATTTTTTGCCTTTAAATAAAGCTTGTGCAATTTTCTGATGTGCCAAAGCACAGTGCTGATAACTTAAACATACCCAAACCACAATAATGTCGATAAACCAGCTCACCTCAACCAAAGGCATAAATAAATACAAAATAATCATCACAGGCAAAATAGCTGAGATTAATGCCAATGTGCCGGATATTTGTAGCTGACTTTTATGTCGTTTGGGATCTGGATGCACTTTATCCGCCAGCCGCTCCACCACCTGACGAAAAAAATAAACCGGATGATATTTATCACTAATCGGTAATTTCCAGTCCAGCACCAAAGCCACAAATAAAATCAGGACTCTGATAACATAGTCTGGAAAATCTGGCAGGTTAGCTAACAGTTCTGTCACTCACCTAACCTGATAAAATCAACCACTAGCTGAGATGAGTGTTTAGCAGCTTGCTCTAAAAAGCTTTCAAAACTACCGTGCGACTCTTTACCGGCGATATCAGATAACGCTCTAACCACAACAAACGGTGTCTTAAATTGTGCGCAAATTTGGGCAATAGCCGCCGCTTCCATTTCCACAGCTATCATCTGTGGAAAATGCTGCCGAGCCATTGCCACTTTTTCAGGGCATGCCATAAAGCTATCACCGGAGCAGATTAAACCCACTTTGGTTTGTAAATCGGTTTGCTGAGCAGCCGCTTTTTGCGCCCTTTCAATTAATGCCGGATCAGATTCAAAAGCCGCAGGAAAACCAAAACCCTGCCCAATTTCAAAACCAAATGCAGTTAAATCAACATCGTGATGACGCACCTGATTAGAAATCACTAAATCACCTACATTGAGTTCACTGGCAAAACCACCAGCCGAGCCAGTGTTTAATACGAAATCGGGTTTATGATTGTCCAGCAGCAAAGTGGTGGCCATAGCCGCGGCAGTTTTACCTACCCCGCTTTGCACTAATACCACTTCATGTCCGGCTAATATGCCGGTATAAATTTTACAAGGACCGTGTTCTTCTGTGTGTAAGTTGTCGAGTTGCCCGCGCAAAATCGCAACTTCCTGTTCCATTGCGCCAATAATGGCAATTTTAGAGTTTGTCATTTGATGATATGGATAAGAAAGTAATCAAAAATGTGGGCTAAGGATAGCACAAAGCAGGGCTTTTTGACTTGTAATAAATTCAGCTTAAAAATGAGATTTTTTTAGATTTTAACGAGGAATCAATTCATTTCAATTTTAAAAGATAATGCAGCACTTTAAAAAGCAAATGCTGCATTATCTACTTAACCAGCAGCAACCACTCTAGCAACGGCTTTTTCAAAACGAGCCAAACCATCTGCAATATCCTGAGGTTCAATCACTAATGCAGGCGCAAATCTAACTACATTCGCCCCAGCAACTAGCACCATTAAACCTTGCTCTAATGCAGCAGCCATAAATTCGCGTGCTTGACCTTGATGCGCTTCATTCATCACTGCACCTAACAACAAACCTTGACCTCGAATTTCAGAAAATACATTGTATTTTTCATTAATCGCAGTTAAATGTTCACGAAACATTTGCTCTCTTTGCATAATGCCGCTTAAAACCGCTTCGGTATTAATCACATCAAACGCAGCACCAGCAATCGCGCAGCCCAGTGGATTACCACCATAAGTTGTACCGTGAGTACCAAATTTTAAATGCTGACCAACTTCGTTAGTGGTTAAAATTGCCCCAATTGGAAAACCACCACCTAACGATTTAGCTGAAGACAGAATGTCTGGCGTTACGCCATACGCCTGATACATATATAAATGACCAGTACGACCAAAACCCGTTTGAACTTCATCTAAAATCATAAGCGCATTATGTTTATTACATAACTCACGCACACCTTTAATAAAGCTTTCAGTTGCTGGGGTAACACCGCCCTCACCTAACATAGGCTCTAAAATAACGGCGCAGGTTTTGTCTGATATTAATGCCTCTAACGATGATAAATCATTATAAACAGCATGATCAATGGCACCCGGTTTTGGACCAAACCCGTCAGAATAAGCAGGCTGACCACCCGCAGTTACGGTAAATAATGTACGGCCATGAAAGCTTTGTTTAAATGCGATTATTTGATCTTTTTCTGCACCAAATTTTTCAAGCGCATAACGACGCGCCAGTTTTAATGCTGCTTCATTTGCCTCTGCGCCAGAGTTACAAAAAAATACTTTGTCGGCAAAAGTCGAATCGACTAATTTTTGAGCTAACTGTAATGCAGGTTCATTTGTCCAAATATTACTGACATGCCAAAGCTTTTGGCTTTGCTCATTAATTGCCGATACTAAAGCTGGGTGACAATGGCCTAAACAATTAACCGCGATACCGCCTGAAAAATCTATATATTCGCGTCCTTCCTGATCCCATACGTGTGAGCCTAATCCTTTAACCGGAATCATTTGCAAAGGGGAATAATTTGGCAGCATAACCTCATCAAAGGTAGCTCGCGTCACAGTTTGTTCAGACATTTAAGTTTCTCCTTTATATTTAATAGGGGGAGCAAATTTGAATTGGGTATAGTGTAACTGCAAAATCAGAATTCACACAAAAAATAATTATTAAATATTAAAGAATATTTATTCATCACTTGGTGTGTAAACTTTCACTCTGTTTCGCCCTGTTCGTTTAGCTTGGTATAAAGCTTCATCTGCGTTTTTAATAACGGTAGCCTGGATTAACCCCTTTTGCATGCTAGATATTCCAATACTACAAGTGACTCTTTGCGCTATCGATAGTTCCAACTCAGCTACACAAGTACGAATTCGTTCAGCTAAATATTGCGCACCAATACTATCTGTTTCAGGTAATATGACCAAAAACTCTTCACCACCATAACGACCCACATAATCGGTAAGACGACAACTTTGTTTAATACACTGTGCAACAGCATACAATATTTTATCACCGGTTTGATGTCCAAAATTATCATTAACTTGTTTGAAATGATCAATATCTATCATTAAAACAGAAAATATTCGGTTATATCGGGTATGATGGTTAAAATTATTTTCTAAAATTTCCATAATAGCATGGCGGCTTTCGATACCTGTTACCGGATCTGTATTAGCTTGAATCTCGAGCTCAATCGTTCTTAATTTCACTTTTTCTTCAAGTGTTTTATTAATATCCTCTAGTTCTTTTTTCACACGCTCAAGTTCAACGTTACGCTGTTGTAGCATTTCAAGACTTGGGATGGTCAATAATTGCGGCATTAATCGCCACAGCATATAAGCGGTGGTAATTGAGATAATACCGGTCAAAAATTTAACTATTCCTTCAATAAAATAATAGCCATGCCATACATTAATTAGACCCACTAGGTGAGTCATTCCACAAAAAGCAATAAATCCGGCAAATAAAACAATCAACCAGTTAAATTTAATATCTGTTCTTTTATAAACAAAATAAACAATTGCAAAAGGAATTAACCCGTATGCAAGTACAGTTAAAAAATCACCAACTACATGTAAAAAAAGTAAATCCCAGCGCCATAATAAACAATGACCATGTGGCATCAAACTACCATCAGTTATAATATCCAGCATTCAAACCTCCATTTAAGCTTATATACCCAAGCTATCTATATTGACTTTACCTATGCCTGATCATGTCTATCTTTGATTAAAATAAGGGGTTAATTAAGCATAAACCTAAAAGCTTAAATCGGCTATTTGCTATTGAATTTTTTGATTAAAATAGCCTTTATTAACAAACTTGATTAAACTAACGCCACAGTTAAATAGACAAAATATCTTTTATTGCATGGCAACTTGTGAATTATTAACTCCAACCGCACCTAAAACCAAAACCAATAAAACAGCCGATTTGATCCGCTGGGGTCAGTTACACGGAAGCAGTCCGGCATTGGCGATCAGCCAATTAGCATTGGCTCAAACTTCACCGGTTTTATTAATCACACAAGATACCAGCAGCGCACTTAAACTCTGGTCAGAGATTGACTCTTTACTGGCAGATGAAAAAATTGGCGCGTATTTTTTCCCTGACTGGGAAACACTGGCCTATGATACATTCTCACCGCATCAAGATATTATTTCGCAGCGCTTACATACCTTAAATAAACTCCAGCAAAAATCTGGCGTGTTTGTAGTTGCAGTTAATACGCTATTAATGAAACTAGCGCCCACCAGTTTTATGCAACAATACACATTAATGCTGAATAAAAATGAAAAAACCGATATTCAGCAAATGCGCGACAAATTAAGCAAAGCTGGTTATCGTTTGGTTGATCAAGTAATGGAACACGGTGAATTTAGTGTGCGTGGTTCATTATTAGACTTATTCCCTATGGGTAGCCAGCACCCTTACCGAATTGACTTTTTTGATGATGAAGTAGACTCAATTCGCCTGTTTGATCCAGAAACACAACGCAGCGGCGAAGAAATTGCAGCAATTGATTTATTACCCGCTCATGAGTTTCCAACAGATGAAGCCGGAATTGAAAAGTTTCGGCTTAACTGGCGAGAGCAATTTGAGCCAAGTACCGACAAAGAATCGATTTATTACCAAGTTAGTAAAAAAATCATGCCGGCTGGCATAGAATATTATCTGCCTTTATTTTTTGATGATACAGCCAGCTTATTTGATTATTTACCGCAAGATGCCACCTTAGTATTAGCGCAAGATATTCAAACTCACGCTGAACATTTTCAGCAGGAAGTTGGCAAACGTTACGAAAACCGCAGATACGATAAAAGCCGTCCAATTTTGTCGCCTAATCAATTGTTTTTAACTCCGAGCGAATTGTTTGCTCAGCTTAAAAACTTTGGTCGTGTACAAATTAGCAATCAAGCAATAGAAGAAAAAGCAGGACGAGTTAATTTTGAAACCGCAGCAATCACTGAGATTGCGATTAATGCCCAACTAAAACAACCAACAGCGTTACTTGAAGATTTTATTAAAACTAAAACTGACAGAGTTCTATTTTTAACCGAATCTCAAGGCCGCCGCGAAACCTTACTTGAGCTACTTAAACCGGCAAAACTAAAACCTAAAACTCAAACCAGTATTCAAGATTTTATTACCGGCTCAGATAAAATTGGTGTGTGTGTTTCTGATTTAGAGCACAGTTTTTTAGCCAAAATTAATCAGCAAAATATTGCCTTTATAACCGAAACCGAATTATTGGGCAATCGAGTTATCCAGCGCAGCCGAAAAACTAAAAAAGGCGGAGTCACAACAACCGACTCGGTCATTAAAAATCTGGCGGAACTTACTCATGGTCAGGCCGTTGTACATATTAATCATGGTGTAGGCCGCTATCAGGGTTTGCAAACCATAGATGCCGGAGGCATACCAACTGAGTTTGTCACGCTTGAATACGCTGATTCAAAACTCTATGTGCCGGTTTCGTCACTGCATTTAATCGCCCGTTATACCGGTGGAGAAAGCGATAATGCACCGCTGAATAAACTGAGCAGTGACGCATGGGAAAAAGCCAAACGTAAAGCATTAGAAAAAGTACGCGATGTCGCTGCCGATTTATTAGATATTTATGCAAGACGCAGCGCCAAACCAGGCTTTGCCTTTAAATTGGATGCAGATAACTATCGCCAGTTTAGTGCAGGTTTTCCGTTTGAAGAAACCGAAGATCAGCAAAATGCGATTCAAAATGTTTTGGCCGACATGCAAACGCCTAATGCAATGGATCGTCTGGTCTGTGGCGATGTGGGTTTTGGTAAAACCGAAGTGGCAATGCGCGCCGCTTATGTTGCTATTAACGAAAGCAAACAAGTTGCGGTGTTAGTACCAACAACTTTACTCGCCCAACAACATTACGAAAACTTTAAAGACAGATTTGCCGACTGGCCGGTAAAAGTTGAAGTATTATCTCGCTTTAAAACCGCCAAAGAACAAAATGCAGTATTAGCACAATTAGCCGAAGGCAAAGTCGATATAATTATTGGCACACATAAATTACTGTCAAAAGATGTGCAATTTGCCGACTTAGGATTATTAATTGTCGATGAAGAACATAGATTTGGGGTTAAACAAAAAGAGTTAATTAAATCACGCCGCGCCGATGTAGATATTTTAACCTTAACGGCTACCCCGATTCCGCGTACCTTAAATATGGCCATGAGTGGGATGCGCGATTTATCTATTATCGCAACTCCGCCTAAAAAGCGTTTAGCAGTTAAAACCTTTGTTCGCCAATACGATGAAAATTTGGTTAAAGAGGCTATCACCCGTGAAATTATGCGCGGTGGTCAGGTTTATTTTCTGCATAATGCAGTTGAAACAATTGAAAAAACAGCTCAGAAAATACAAGAGCTTGTGCCAGAAGCCAATGTGATTGTCGCTCACGGCCAAATGCGTGAACGTGAACTTGAGCATGTTATGTCTGAGTTTTACCACAATCGTTACAATGTGTTGGTTTGTACCACCATTATTGAAACCGGCATTGATATTCCAACTGCCAATACCATTATTTTGGATCGGGCTGATAATTTTGGCTTAGCCCAACTGCATCAGTTAAGAGGCCGGGTTGGTCGCTCGCATCATCAGGCTTATGCCTATTTATTAACTCCGCATCCAAAACGCATGACTAAAGATGCTCAAAAACGCTTAGCCGCAATTGAAAACCTTGAAGATTTAGGCGCTGGTTTTGCGCTGGCAACTCACGATTTAGAGATCCGGGGTGCCGGTGAGCTATTAGGCGAAGACCAAAGCGGACAAATCAGTTCTATCGGTTTTAGTTTATACATGGATATGCTGGAACAAGCGGTTGAAGCGTTAAAACAAGGTAAAGAACCGTCGCTTGATGATGTTCTGCAAAATCAAACCGAGGTTGAACTTAGAATTCCGGCTCTGCTGCCAGACGATTATATTGCCGATGTGAATTTACGTTTATCTTTATACAAACGTTTAGCAGGCTGTAAAACGGCTGATGAACTGGATGATTTTCAGGTTGAATTAATTGACCGGTTTGGACTCTTACCAGATGCAGCTAAAAACTTAATTAAAGTGAATACTCTCAGAATCAAGGCAAGCAAACTGGGCATTAAGCGCCTTGAAGCCGGGCCAAAAGGGGGTGTGATAGAATTTAGTCAACAAACCAAAGTCGACCCAGGTTTTATTATTGGGTTAATTCAGTCACAGCCTAAATATTATTCAATGGCCGGACCGGATAAATTAAGATTTAATATCACCGCAGAAGATACCCGAGAGCGGATCAAACTGGTAGACTCAATGTTAAATGACTTTGCGCAAAAAATAACGGCATAACCATAATGACAAAAATACTAAAAAAAACCTTACTCGCAGCTATATTAGCTGCATTACAAACGCCAACCGCTTTTGCGGCTGAGCGCTGGTTTGAGGTTGAAATGCTCATTTTTAAGCGCAATGATGCAAATACTTTAATTGAAGATTTTGATTCGAAAATTCATACTATTAGTGTGAATAAAGCGCGGGATTTAATTAGTCCGACTTATCAGCCAGACAATAGTTCATTACGTAAATGGCTGGCTGAATGCGAACAAGCGGTATCTGTATTTGACAGCCACAGTTTAGCCACACCAACCTCGGCACTTAGCTACAAAGCCAGTGTGCAACCACCAACGCTTGTTGAAGAAGAGGCAAGTGTATTAACTTACAACGACATTCAGTCACTACAAAACCAAACAGCAGATAATCAGATTAGTCCCAAACAAGCCCTGAGCTTATTAAATAAATTACAGCCAGAGTTTGATATTGAAGCCCTTACCTTTAGCAACGCTAAACCAAGCTGGCATTATGATTTTAGCTGTATCAATCCGGCACCTGGGTTATTAAACCCAGATTATAAAAAACTCACGGCGCTTGAAATTCAAACCCGCCTACCGCGCTTGCCTGTTACAGTACAAAGAAAAGGTGATGCGCCAGTCAGCCAAGCTTATTTACTAACTGAAGAAGAGCTTAAGTTTAATACGCTTAAAGGCAAAATTGGCTGGCGGGATGATATGTCACCGCTTTTACATATCGGCTGGCGACAACCGGTAAAAGCTAAATCTCAAGAAAAGCCTTGGCGTTTATTTGCTGGCGAAAACTATACTGGCAAATTTAATTATAAAGGAGAACCTGTCACCAATGACTCTCAAGCTGATAACCAAACAGCGGAGGAATTGCCGCTAGTAGATGATCCTAGTCAGGCTTATCAAAAAGTACAGCAAAACATTCAGCAATTATTAACTCAAATTGATAATAATAACTGGGTATTAAAAACCGATGCCGATACTCAAAAACCAGAGTTAAAAACTAACCGATCTGAGCCTGAGCAGGTCTGGCAGTTCGATGGTTTATTTAAAATTTATGTAAATCATTATTTATATATTGAAACTGAATTTAATATCCGTGAAGTTACGCAAATGATTCAAAAGGAAGATACTCCTAACTTGCAATCAGAAAACAATAATCTGTATTTATATCCTTTTTATTTTAAACAAAACAAGCGTATCATCAGTGGTGAAGTACATTATTTTGATCACCCAAAAATGGGAATCGTTTTGCAAGTCCGCAAATATTCGCCAGAATAAATATTCAACATAAAGTTAAATTTATGTAAAAGACAAGTATATTGATTGACTAACAACTACCTAAGATGTTTAATCTAATGCCTGTTACAAATGACCTAGGTTTAAAACGTTTTTTGGTGTTAACCCCAATTTTGTGTTTAATATACTCAGGTTATTTACATTTAGATTAATCTGAAAGCATCAGTATTTCTTAGGTTGTTTAATGTTTTTAGTTCGTATTATTTGTTTATTATTAGTTTGTCTAGCGCCAAAGGCGATTGCTAAAGATGTATTGGATATTTTAGCGATCCATTCTTATCATGAGTCATTCATCTGGACCAGTAAGCAATTCGATGATTTTAAATCTCAATTAAATAAAAACTTACCTCAAGAACGTATAAATTATTCTGTTGAATATTTAAATGCGAAACACTTGGAAATAACTCAACCAATCAGTGAACAATTTAAAGCTTATCTAACTGAAAAATATCAACTAATCCAGCCTGATCTTATCTATGTCACTGACGATACAGCTCTTGAAACTTTATTAAATAATCCACCCGCATTTTTGAAGAATATACCAATTGTATTTTCAGGCATTGATAATTTAACAGCTTTAAATGATATCCAGTATCAAGAAATCACAGGGGTTTTTGAAAGTGAATATTATGAGGAGTATTTACAGCTAGCTAAAACTTTATTTCCAGCAGCAAAACAAATTTTATTATTGGGAGATAGTTCCTCAACTGATGATATTGTGGCGCAACAACTAGAAGAGTTTAACCTTAAAAATAATAAAACTCTTCCTCTTATCCACATTAGAGCAAAGCAACTTGATCAGCTAGTTGAGCAACTTAAAACCTATCCTGAAGCTATTTTTTTAACAGGAACTGTCGGGAGTCTGTCAACAGGCAACAAACTTGTGAATTCAGAAAAGTTATTATCAGAGTTAAACCAATTAGGTAACCCAATTTTAATGACTGGCCAAGTAAAAGCAGGTGCATTAGGTGGATTACAGCCGAAAAACTCGTACGGAGAAGTTGCAGCCGATTTAGCCACACAGGTAATTTTAGGAAAACAGGCCAGTAAAGTACCTAAAATATATCATACAGATAGTGAGCTCGTATTGTATTGGGATAAATTAAAAGAGCTAGGCATTACCCTCCCTAAATCATTAGCAAAATCAGCTACTATATTGAATAAACCAGACAGCTTCATCAAACGTAATCAAACTATTTTACTCTGGATTAGCGTTATTTTTTGTTTATTCGCGATTATCTGTATTTTAGCTTTTGTATGGATTATCCAACAACGCAATAAAGTGATTAAAGAACAGTTTAGAGATTCACTTACTGACTGTGCAAACAGGCCCAAATTAATTCAAGATCTAAAATACTTTAATAATAACCTTGCTTTAATTGATATTAATGATTTTAGAATTCTCAATAATTTTTATGGCAATCAAGTTGGGGACAGGTTATTACAAGAGTTTGCCAGAATTCTAAAAGCTGAGATTGTATCCAAAATTAGGATATATAGGGCATATGGAGATATTTTTGCTTTACTTTTTCCAGATGATTTTACTCAAAGCCAGTCGATTAGATTTATTGAAAATTTAATCTCCAGAATTGAAAATTACGTATTTTTTAGTGGCGATTTAAATATATCAATTACAGTTGTTGTAGGCATCAGCTCATGTAATGGCAAACAACGAATAAATGAAGCAACAACAGCACTCAACAATGCTAAACAAGACAGAAAAAGCTGCGCTATTTATCAACATAACTCTAGCTTACAAGAAAAACAGCTACATAATGCTATTTGGTCAAGAAAGTTAAAGTCTGCGCTTAGTGCTAATCGCATTACAACTTATTTTCAACCAATTATTTGTAATCAAACTGGAAAAATCTGTAGCTATGAAGCTTTAGTCAGATTAATAGATAAAGACGGCTCTATCGTTTCCCCTTTTCATTTTTTAGATATTGCAAAAAAGAACCGACAATATCCTCAGATTACTAAAATTGTTATCGACCATTCAATTGAAATAGTCAAAAAGAAACAAGTTAATATTTCGATTAACCTAACTATTGCAGATTTATCTCACCCTGAAACTCTAAATTATATAGTTCAAGCGATTACAACGAGTCAGACTGGTCACTCAATTACATTTGAAATAACAGAAAGTGAAGGAATAGAGAACCATCAGCAAATTAACGAGTTTAGTAAACAAATTAAAGAGTTAGGGTGCCGACTATCAATTGATGATTTTGGCACAGGTTATTCTAATTTTTCTCACTTAATTGATTTAAATGCCGACCATTTAAAAATTGATGGTTCAATTATTAAACGTTTATTAACCGACCCTAAAGCTGAATTAGTAGTTGCGACAATAGTTGAATATGCAAAAGGCATGGGTATGAAAACAGTTGCTGAATTTATTGATAACCCAGAACTACTACAAAAAGTGATAAAAATGGGAATTGATTATTCACAAGGTTTCTTTCTTGGTAAACCGAGCTCAGAAACATTAGCTGACAGTCAGATTGATCTAACTGGGCTAATGAATCAACAGCCGTTTGAATCGTAAAATAGCTATAAACCAAAGACCTTTTTAAGTAGAGCTGTTGTTTGCTCGGACGGATTTTCTCTAATAGCAGCTTCTTCTTGGGCAATATAATAAAAAATACCTTCTATACCTTTATCAATAACATGTGAACTAATATCTGTTTTCACTTTGCTGACAAAAGGAATATCTTTATATTCACCCAATAATTTATCCAGTGCTTGAATGGCTCCAACCTCTGCAATTGATTGATCGACTATTGGCTTCATTTGTACACTCAATTTATCCGACATTTTTTGTTTAAAGTATTGTGTTGCCGAATCTTTTTCACCTTCATAAATAGCCCGCACATCGCTAAAACTCATATCTTGAATGGCTGCTACAAACAAGGCTTTGGCCTGTGGGGTTGCAGCTTCTGCAGCTCGGTTTAGTTTAAGCTCTAGATCATCAGCCAAATTTGCCATCCCAACTTTCGACAAAATCATTTTTGCCTTTTCTAATTCAGTTGGCAATGGGATATGAATCTTAGGATCTGCATAAAACCCATCAGTCTCCCCTAACTGGGCAATAACTTTTTCTGAACCTATTTTTAAAGCTTGCTTAAATGCCTCCGTAATTTCTTGTGCCCCTAAATTGCTTTTTGTCGCTTCGCTCGCGTTATCAGAATCGGAAGGAATGTTTTCCTTGACTACATTAGTTGCTTTTTCCCACCAGCTTTCAGCTGATACCAAAGGAGAAATAGCAAAGCTTAATGCAATACAAATGGGTAATACTTTAATTTTACCAGGCATGAATAATCCTTGTTTAAATACTATAAAATAGTTAATTGTGTAGGCGTTATTAACAGATATGGCATCCCCACCTGGAGTCGAACCAGGATCTAAGCCTTAGGAGGGCCTTGTTTTATCCATTAAACTACAGGGACTTACACTAAAAGCTAGATAATAATAAACGTGGATCCGTTACCGCTTTATGTAAAAAGTTGTTTTAACTAAATGCTTTAAATTGCACTATAGTTGTGGGTGAATACCAAACAAATTAATACAAAATCATATCTAACGGTTCAAGCATTCTTAGCTTATTATCCAAACTTCACATTAATATCTGCAAATATAACAAGCCCCCAAAAAAATGTGTACCTTGTGAACCAGATCGTTTTACATTACGTTAGTGTTAGAAAACTGATTGCATGAATACAGATTTAAAGTTAAGTTTGAAAAGTGCTTCAATGAAGATTATCGAGTACAGTAATAATGGTCTGTTATGCAAACAATTCATAATTTAGAAAATGATCTAGATGGGTTAAAGCCCAGACTATTTATTAATATACTCTTTTCCACCCTATTTGTTTTATTATCCGTTCTTATTATCGAATATATTTATATAAGCCGTACCGAACAAGCTAATATTGCAAAAGTTACCAAACAGGTTTCTGAATACCGAGCTAAATTAGAATATTTAATTAATAATAATCTACAACTAACACAAGGCATATCAGCCTTTATATCTATCAACCCTGATCTAACCCAACAAGAATATGAAACTTTTGCTGAGCATGTTTTTTCGGCTGACCACCAAGTCCGTAATATAGGAGCTGCAAAGGATCTAGTAATTACACATATTTACCCTTTAAAAGGTAACGAAAAAGCAATTGGTTTAAATTATGCCCAAATGCCAGCCCAAAAAGCTGCTGCCTTAAAAGCAATTGAAGTAGGTAAAATCGTGGTAGCCGGGCCATTAAACTTAGTTCAAGGAGGTATAGGTTTAGTCGCTAGACAACCAGTTAAAGTTAGTACTACAGGAAAGCTCTGGGGAATCTCTTCAATCGTATTAGATTTCAACACTATTTTAAAAGAAGCAGGTATTTTAGAGCAGAAAGACTTAAATATTACGCTGCAAGGTAAGGATGCCTTAGGAGAAAGTGGTGCTGTATTTTTTGGTGATAAAAAGCTTGTCAAAACATCTTCGGTAAAGCTAAAAATTAACCTTCCTTATGGGGCATGGATAATTTATGCAGAACCAAAAAATGGTTGGCATCACTATCAATTTCATTACCCTTTATGGATAGCATCCGCTTTTTTATTAATCATCTGGATTATTATTTTAAGGCAAAGATTTAAAAATCAGACCTTATATATTAAGTCAGTCAATAACCTGATTGAATCCGAGCATAAATTTCGTAATGTTTTCCATGATCATAACGCGGTTATGTTACTAATTGAACAAGCCACAGGAGCGATTGTTGATGCCAATCAGGCAGCTGAAAAATATTATGGTTATACACATCAGCAACTAACTAATAAAAAAATACAGGAAATAAATCAGCTAACTTTTGAGGAAGTTCAGACAAAACGAAAGTTAGCTGCACACCACAAACAAAATTTCTTTATTTTTCCGCATAAATTAGCTGATGGTTCAATTAGACAGGTTGAAGTCCACTCTTCCCCAGTAAAAGTAAATGATCAAACGTTATTATTTTCTATTATTCATGATGTTACTCAAAGAATAGAAAGTGAACAAAAATTAAAGCTGGATGCGAAAGTATTTGAACATTCTCAGGAGGGAGTGCTCATTACTGATGCAAATAACCAAGTTATTTCTGTTAATACGGCTTTCAGTGATATAACAGGGTATAGTGAAAGTGAAGTTATAGGCAAAAAGCCTTTATTTTTAAGTTCTCATAAAAATGCGCCTGAGCTATTCAGAGAAATCCGTAAAAGTGTTCAAGAAAAGGGGTTTTGGAAAGGTGAAATATGGAGCAGAAAAAAAGATGGCAGTACATTCCCTGAATTATTATCTATTTCAAAACTTGAAGAGTCACCAAATGTCATTTCCCATTATGTAGCTGTATTTTCAGACATTACTAAATTAAAACAATCAGAAGAAAGGCTTGAACGGTTAGCACATTATGATGCCTTAACCAATTTACCTAACCGTTTGTTATTAAAGTCACGAATCAATCATGCAATTGGACGTGTGAAACGAAATAAGCAACAAAAACTCGGTTTGTTATTTTTAGACTTAGACCAATTTAAAATCGTCAATGATAGTTTAGGGCACCAAGCTGGGGATGAGCTTTTACAGCAGGTAGCAGCTAGGCTAAAAGCTCGGGTCAGAGAACAGGATACTCTTGCCCGATTAGGTGGTGATGAATTTGTTGTATTAGTTGAGGACTTAAATAAAATTGAAGATTTGGTAATTTTAGCACATGACATTATTGTTGAGATTAACAAACCTTTTGTACTTCAAAGTCATCATGAAGCAGTTGTTGGAACCAGTGTAGGTATTACAATTTACCCTGATGACACCACTGATGCAGATAAACTCTTAACTTTTGCTGATGCTGCTATGTATAAAGCGAAACAAAATGGCCGAAATACTTATGCGTTTTATACTGAAAATATTACCAAACTAGCCGATAGAAAATTAAAAATTAACAACCAACTAAAAAAAGCTATTGAAAATAATGAGTTAGAACTTTATTATCAGCCGCAAGTCGATTTTCTAGAGCATAAAATAGTTGGGGCTGAAGCTTTAGTTCGATGGAATCATCCAGAAGAAGGTTTATTGTCCCCCGATGCTTTTGTTGAATATGCAGAAGAAAGCAGTGTTATTCACGATCTGTCTAAATGGGTGCTAAATCAAGGTTGCCAGCAACTCAAATCATGGCATGCACAAGGACTTGTAATCCCACTTGCATTAAATATTTCACCTCGTGATTTTAGTCAAAAAAGCTTTATGACTGAGGTTCAGCGTATTATTGAACAACTGGCTTTTAATCCTAAATATCTTGAACTTGAGCTTACTGAAAATACCCTAATGGAAAGGCCTGAAATCGCACTAGATATCATTAAACGTCTTCGCAAAATAAATGTATCAATTGCAATAGATGATTTTGGTACAGGCCATTCGTCAATTGCTTATTTAAAACACTTCCCTATAAATAAACTTAAGATAGACCGAAGTTTTGTTAGTGATATTGCAACAAACAAAACAGGCAAAGATATTGTCTCGACTATAATAAATATGGCTAAAAGTTTTGGTTTGCAAGTTGTAGCAGAAGGAGTTGAAAGTTCAGAGCAGGATCTCATTTTAAACTCTTTAGGTTGTGATATTGCTCAGGGGTATCTATATAGTAAACCGCTAAAGCAAAATGACTTTGAGCAAAAATTACGTGAGCAGTTTCTTCGCTAACTTAAAGTATTAGGTAGGCACAAATACATTATCGCTCAAACTAAAAATAAACACTAACTTATGGACATCATTACATATTGGCTTAGCCGGGATTGGATGCGTATAATGCCGCTTAATATCTAGCTTGGTTGAGCCTCAAATGACTGAATTAATTGCCACTTTTATCTTCTTTTTTGCTGTAATAGACCCAATTGGCACTATCCCTGTTTTTATTGCCGTGACCCGCCATCATGATGATGCTTTTAAAAAACGAGTCGCGATTAAAGCAGTATCTGTCTCAGCGGCGGTTTTACTCTTTTTTGTGATAGCTGGTGAGCTTATTTTAAATGCGATTCAAATCCCACTACCTGCATTTCAAATAGCCGGCGGCATTGTGCTGTTATTATTTGCGTTAACTATGATTTTTGGCGAAGGCAAACCAGAATCTGAAATCAAGTGCGTAAAAAGCGCCTCTGAAACGGCTATTTTTCCACTGGCAATCCCATCCATTGCTAGCCCTGGAGCTATGTTAGGTGCGGTTTTAATGACCCGAAATACCGAATACACTTGGGTAGAGCAAGCCATTACTTCGTCTATGATGTTAGCGGTATTAGCGATTGTACTGGTGTTATTATTATTGTCGCGTTATGTGCATAAGTTTATTGGCGATAGCGGCGCTAGTATTATTTCACGGGTAATGGGACTGATTCTAACCTCAGTGGCAGTCACTAATATTTTATCCGGCATTAAAGATTATTTTGCGATTTAACAATCAATGCTAACCAGCATAAATCACATGGCTCATATAACAAAAATAACAAGGGATTAAATGAATAAGTTAATCAGATGGCTACTGGCCAGTATTATTTTAATCGCAGTTATCATCTGGATTGAAAAAGATATTGGCTGGCAAAGCGTATTTTCTGCATGGCAGAACGTATCTGTTACTTTGCTGATTAGCCTGACCGCGCTTACTTTTATCAGTTATTTATTAAGAGCTTACCGAGTTTATTATTATTTTGGCAAAACTGAGAACCATCCTTTTTTAAGTTATGTTCGCATTAATTTTTTGCATAATGCGTTAAATAACTTTTTACCTATGCGCCTTGGCGAAGCTTCGTTTCCGTTATTTATGAAACAAAGTTTTAATTACCCTATTTTAAAATCAAGTGCGGGCTTATTTTTAATCCGTTTAATGGATTTACACTGGTTATTATTATTGTTATCGATTATGGCCGCGATTCAGTTTGGTGTTATTTATTTATCACTTAGCTTGGCAATTATCATCTCGCCTTTTATTTTGCTTTGGCTCAGTTTGCATTTTAATCGGGTGTTACCGGCCAAAATAAAACAAAAAATAGAACCGCTAAAACAATACACACCACATTCAGCTCAATTTTGTTTAACTGTGTATGTAATGACAGCCATAATCTGGAGCATAAAACTCGCTGCGCTCACCTTAATTATGTTAGCCTTTATTGATATTCCGGGTATGCAGGGGTTATTTGCAGTTATTAGTGCCGATTTATCCAGCGTATTGCCTATTCATGGTTTAGCCGGTAGCGGTACATTTGAAGCTGCGGTATTAGCCGCACTAATCCCGCTTGGTGTCGCAAAAGATGCTATTTTATTAGCGGCAGTTAATTTACATATTTATGTATTAGTGGTGACTTTATTATCAGTGCCTTTGGCGCTGGTTTTACCCAAAACACAACAAATGGCAGAGAATAACTGACATAAAACTGCCATATTTTTTTAATTTTTCTTTAAGTTTTGTCCATTAACCTTGACTGAATTTTGCATTGTTCTGCATTTACTATCGACTTGGGTATAATGGCCGCAATATTTTTGATTGAACAAACGAGTAATTTACAAAATGTCATTATCAAATAATCCAAGCCTGTCTATTGTGATTCCTATGTATAAAGAGGAAGACAACGCCCAGTTAATGATTGATCGCATCCATCAAGGAATGCAGGATTTTCCGGGTAACTGGGAAATCATTTGCGTAGACGATGGCAGCCCGGATCAAACCGTTCCAAGATTAAAACAAACTCAACAACAATATGGCGAGCATGTCCGTATTGTTGAATTACAGCGTAACTTTGGCCAAACCGCTGCAATGCAAGCTGGTATTGATGCCGCCCGCGGCGAATTAATCGCCACAATGGACGGAGATTTACAAAACGATCCGCACGATATTCCGCGGATGGTAAAAGAGTTGACCGAGCGTGATTTAGATTTATTACAAGGCTGGCGTAAAGACAGACAAGATGCGGCAATCAAACGTAAATTACCCTCTAAAATCGCAAACCGTTTAATCGCCAAAATTACCGGTGTAAAACTGCACGATTATGGCTGTAGCTTAAAAATTTACCGCGCTAGTGTATTAAAACAGGTACGTTTATTTGGTGAAATGCACAGGTTTATTCCAGTATGGGTTGCTGGTGTAACCGCCCCACACCGAATTGGCGAAACTGTGGTAACTCACCATGCTCGCCAGTTTGGCGAATCTAAATATGGCATTAGCCGAACCTTTAGAGTGATTATCGACTTATTATCTGTCTTTTTCTTTTTACGTTATCGTGCACGCCCAGGCCACTTTTTTGGCTCTATCGGTTTATTCTCAGGTGCACTGGGTGGCCTATTTATGACCTGGCTGATGTTTGTAAAATTTATTTTAGGCGAAGATATTGGTGACAGACCTTTATTAATTGTCGCTATTTTATTAATTATGATGGCACTGCAATTTTTAACCACTGGAGTGGTCGCAGAAATGCTCAGTCGGGTCTTTTTCCAAGGCACTGGCGATAAAAACTTTGTTGTGCGTGACGGTGAAAAACTCGACGACCACCTTGGCTGGAGTCAAGTTAAAACCACAACCCAAGAAGCGCCACTAGCTTCTGCCGACAAAACCAACGAGAGTTAAATGCCCTATCGCTTCAATCAGCCTTTTTTATTTGCATTAGTCAGTTTTATTAGCGCCGGATTTTTTATTAACTTAACCGGCATTCCATTATTTGATGTAGATGAAGGGGCTTTTTCTGAAGCAACTCGCGAAATGCTTAGCTCTGGTATCTGGTCCGCCACTTATTTAGATGGCGAACCAAGATACGATAAACCTATTTTAACCTATTGGATTCAAGCACTTTTTGTCAATTTTTTTGGCTTTAATGAACTCGGTTACCGGCTGCATTCTATTGTTGCGGTATTGTGCTGGGGCGGTGCTACCTACTATTTTGTTAAACAGTTTTGTCATAAAAAAGCCGCGCAAGCTGCTATTTTAATTTTTAGCTCAACATTATGGGTTACCGTTATTGGCCGCGCTGCAACGGCCGATGCCATTTTAAACTGTTTTATCGCCCTCACCTTTTTTGATATTTATCGCTACCAGCAAAGTCAGCATAAAAAATATATCTACCGAACTTGGCTATGGCTAGCTTTAGGCATGTTAACCAAAGGGCCGGTGGCCGCAGCAATTCCGTTTATTGCCAGTGCCATTTGGTTTATTAGTTTAAGGCAGCATAAACTGTGGTTTAAAGCCATTTTTAATCCCCTAGGCTGGGCGATCTTAATTTTAATTTTAGTGCCTTGGCTATATATGGTTTGGCTGGAACAAGGCAGCGGATTTTTCTATGGCTTTTTAGTGGATCATAACTTAAATCGCTTTTCTGCCACTAAAGAAGGCCACGGCGGTCAGCTTTTATATTATGTTGTTGTCTTGCCGCTGATAATTTTACCTTATTCTGGCTTATTATTAGTGTTACTGACAAAAGTGAAAAAGCTTTGGCAAAAACCATTTGAACGTTTATTAATGCTTTGGTTTATCACAGTTTTTATTTTAGTGTCTGTCTCACAAACTCAGTTGCCGCATTATGTTTTGTACGGTGTTACCCCTCTTATTATTCTATTTGCTAAATATCGTAATTTATTTGCCAGACAATACTGGCAAGTGATCTTTCCTATACTATTTTTTGCAATTCAAATTGCGCTGGCATTAATGGCAGCTAATTTGGCTGATAATCAAACTAATTTATATCAAAAACAAATGCTTGAATTAGCACCCCAATATATTAATAGCGGCTATTTAATATTTGCCAGTCTGTGTTTAATCGTGATTTTAAGCGTATTTTTATTTAGCCGATTTATCAGTAAAAAGCAGCCGTTGAGTTTATGGAAAAAACTCTGTTTTGCCGGATTATTACAAAGCTTGTTCTGCTATTTATTTTTAATGCCTGCGTTGGCTGGCATTCAACAAACACCAATAAAAAACGCAGCTGAATTTGCTAAAACTCTAGATAAACAAATTAATATTGTTCGTTACCAAATTCACATGCCGAGTTTTAGTGTTTACCGTGGGCAAATCACTGAGCGCCGCTTGCCCCAAGTAGGTGAATATGTTTATACCAAAGTGGATAAATTAGATGAACTTAATCAATCACTTGAGTCTAATAATATTAAAGCTAAGATAAGTATTGAGTATCAAAACGGCGGTATTATCCTTGCCCGTATTAACGACTTAACGGAATAACAATATGCAAACTAACTGGCAACAAACATGGCAAACCCATAAACCATCGACAATTTGGTTAATTAAAGCCAGCGGTGTTTTATTATTATTGGCCTTAATCATTGCTGTAGTTTTTGGCTATCATGCTGGTTTTTTAACGTTGAATCAATTTGGCGCCCGCTTTTCAGATGTGATTTGGGCTGCAATGACTATGTTGGGCGATACTTATTTAGCAATCGCACTTTTATTATTTTTTATTTTTAAAGACAAATTATTAATGCCCGCAATGTTAATTGCATCTATTCCGGCGACTATTTTTGCCCAAGGTTTTAAACGTGGTTTAGCTGTTGATCGCCCGCCCAGAATATTTGAACCGGAGCAAATTAACCAAATTGGCCGAGTATTAGAGGTGGGTAGTTTTCCGTCTGGACATACCATGACAGCGGCCGTCTTAGCTGGGCTGTTAATAATGAGCGCTAAAAACAATATATTACGTACTTTAGCACTAACTTTGGTGATTTTAGTTGGTATTAGCCGAGTAATGGTTGGGGTGCATTTTCCGATTGATACTTTAGTGGGCGGAGGCGTAGGTTTATTAGCTGCCGGTTTTGGTTATTTGGTTGCTGCCCGTTTTAATTTAGGTCAGCATAAAATTTCGCAGTTTATTTTATTCTGTGTACCGCTTTATGCCGTATTTCGTATTTTTATGCACCATAACGGTTATCCTAACGCGCATGATTTTGCTATATTAGTCGCCTGTTTGGCATTGGCGACCTTTTTTATTCAACTTGCCTGCCATTTGTATCAAAATCAAACCGGTAAACCCTAAGTGCAAATAGATTTTGCACTTTTGTTTGCATAAAAATAAAGCGGAAGTAAGCAAAATTGAATCAGTCTAATTGTTATTCAAAGTGTTTTCTGACTTTTGTTGGAATCACCCTACTCACTTTTATCTATCGCGAATGGGTAACTCTTGCCACCCCAATAACTTTATTCTACGACGAAGCTTATTATTTAAGTTGGGCACAAAACCCAGACTGGGGTTATTACTCAAAACCGCCTGTTGTTGGCTGGTTAATTAGCATAACCACCAGCTTATTTGGCAATGGAGAATGGGTTGTAAAATTAGCTGCGCCCGTTTTATATTGTTTAACCGCTATTGTTGCTTATCGCATAAACCGCAGATTATTCAGCGAAAAAGCTGGTTTTTATGCGGGACTTGCATTTTTGTTTATGCCACTGGTTAGCTTAAATTCACTCTTTATCACCACAGACGCGCCACAATTATTTTTTTGGGCTTGTGCAACTTATGCTTTTATCCGTGCCCGTGATAATAATGCACTTGGCTGGTGGATTCTAGCCGGTTGTTTTGGTGGCCTTGGTTTATTATCTAAATATACTTTTGTTTTATTACCGGTTGCATTTTTATGTTTTGCAGTGGTATCTGAGCAGGGTAAAAAAATTCTGACCAATCCAAGATTCTGGTTAGCTTGTGCAATTGCAGTATTGTTTTTATTACCTAATTTATACTGGAATTATCAGCACGATTTTATTAGTTTTCAGCACACCTCTGAAATTTCAAAACAAGGTGAAAAACCAATTAGTTTTGGCCGAATGACTGAGTTTTGGTGTTTGCAACTATTAGTATTTGGCCCGGTTTTATTAGTTTTAATGTTAGTGAAAGGAGCTAAATCAAAACCAAAAACAGATAACGAAAAACTGCTGTGGTGTTTGTTTTGGCCAACAATTATTATTATTTCCACTCAAGCATTATTGGCTAAAGCCAATATGAACTGGGCAGCAGCCGCTTATGTAAGTGCTAGCTTACTAACTGGTTATTACCTATCAACAATGACAGCCAAAACTTGGTTAAAAGCTGGGTTAGCCGTCAATATTGCATTAATGGCGGCGTTTTATCACTTTAATGCCTTTACCGATGCCATTGGCGTTGAGCGCACTAAAAGCAATGACCCTTATAAACGCATTAATGGCTGGCCTGAATTTGTTGAGCAATTCCAACCTTATTTTGACCAATATCCTGATCATAAACTTGCCAGTGATCACCGCAAACTACTAGCCTATTTTGGTTATTATTTAACGCCGCAGGATTTCACCGGCGTATCATTAGATGGCGATTTTCACGTTGCGCATCATTACGATTTAATGTATCCGTTATACGAAAGTGACTATCAGGCGTTTTTATTTATTACCGATAAATGGACAGAAACCGAACTTAATCAATACTTTACTCAGGTTGAATTACTAACCGAGCAAACCCGTAAAGTGTATGACAATTACAGCCGAGAAGCGCGCTTATACAAAGTATCCGGCTTTAAGGGTAAATCTGTCATTAAAACACTAGTTCAGCATGAGGTTTCTGATGAGTCAGAATAACTTTTTAAAACAGTCTCTTTTACGAGTAGATGTTGCCCTGCTAATTTTGTCTGTGATCTTTTTTACGCTTATCGCCCCCAGAATAGATATTAGTGTGGCAGGGTTGTTTTATGATGCACAACAAGGTGGTTTTTATTTAAATAATAATCCGCTAATCAGAGCCATTTATAACGCATTTGCTAAACCACATTTTGTGATTTTACCTGCCTTGATAGTGTTGGCGATTACTTTTTACCGAAAATATAAAACCGCTGACCGTGAGCAGGATTATAAAAACTACCATAAAAAGTGGATTTACAGCTTTTTATTGGCCTCTTTATTAATTGGTCCGGGATTATTAGTTAACGAAGTTTTGAAAAACAACTCGATTGGCCGGGCAAGACCGGTTGAAATTCAAGAGTTTAATGGCCCGGATACTTACACTGCTGCATTTGAGTATTCAGGACAATGCGATAGAAACTGCTCTTTTGTTAGTGGCCATGCCTCTATGGGTTTTTATTTTATTGCCCTTGGTTGGTTGCTGCGTTCACGCCGAGCTTTTTATATTGGTTTGGGTATTGGCATTATTGTTGGCCTAACCCGTATTGTGCAAGGTGGCCACTTTTTAAGTGACACCATATTTGCATTTTGGGTTGTATATTTTACAAATCTGGCATTAGGTAAAGCTTTTAAGCTCGAAAATCCGCTTAATCCTAAATAACCTTAGCTGCACCTCAGGTTAAATAACCAGCTCTGACTCTTATAAAAAAGCGCTTAGCCGATTTTACTAGCTAAGCGCTTTTTATCTTAATCACTTGTATTAGGTTTTAACGTTCAACTTAAAATTTGTAGTTAACCCCTAAATAATAAGTCGAACCAAACTCTGTGGTATTATAAGCTCGGTCATCTGAGTCACTATATTGTTCTTCACGCTCATTACCTAGATTAACCGCTTCGATGGTCAACTTAACTTGCTCATTTAACTGATAAAAAGCGGAGAAATCGATATAAGTTGAGCCATGGAATCCAGCTTCATCTTGATCTATATCAGTTGGTGAAGCAACATGCGTTATATACTCGCTACGATAGGCAGTTGAAATACGAGCTCCCCACTTTTCAGTTTCATAATACAAGGTTGCATTAGCAGAATGTTCAGATAACCCCGGAAAAGCTTTGGTTGCAAAATAAACATCACCATCGTAGTAATCCATTTCACCATCAGCAAAAGTATAATTAGCAATCACCCCCATATTATTAAAAGGCGCTGGTAAAAAAGTAAAATCTAACTGACCGCCTAACTCTACTCCCTGAATACTGGTTTTTTCACCATTGACACTAGTATGATAAGTAAATACTGTATTTCCAGTTTGGCCCGGTGCCAATAATGATTCTGAAAATCCAGTATTCTTATATTGCATTTCAACAGATTTACTAATTACAAAATTATCTATATCTTTATAAAACACGCCTGCAGTTAAAAAACCACTATCGGTCAAATACCATTCCATTGCGGTTTCGTAATTAATAGATTCATATGGAGATAATCCAGGATTACCTGAACTAAGCTCCATTTTATCTGTATTGACGCTACCTGAAATAGCCAATGAAGCTAGTGCCGGGCGTGTTAAGTTTTTACTAATACTGGCTCTGAACTGTAGATCTTCCGCTGCATACCAGACTAAATTTAATGCAGGTAGAATATAAGAATAGTCTTGCTCAGCTTGAGTTTTAATATTTTCATCATTTTGAGAGATATAACCAATCGACTTCACATCGGTTTGAATATACCTAACGCCAAAATTACCGCCAAATAGTTCATTTTGCCATTGGTATTCAGCCCATGCTGAACGAGTTGTTTCTTCTAAATCATAAATACTATTAGTTAATAAATTAGCTTCTGTCAGGTTTGCATTAACTCCGTAATAATCCTGAGCTTTAACAACATTAGCCGCCGCCCAATTCGCTTTATCATGGTCAGTAAAAACCTCGAAGTATGCTGGATCTAAAGTATTGTCGATCTCTCCTGATTCAAACTCAGCTTTTAAGGCATCAGCAATGCGATAACTTTTACCATCTGAACTAAAGGATTTATTTAATAAACCGTATTTTAGTTCACCGCTATCACCTATAAATGTATTAAATGATAATTTAATTGTATCTATACTTGAGTTTTGCTCATCTTCGTCTAAATCAAATTCATGCATTTTCCAGTTGTCAATAGATGCAATATCAAAGTCATAGGTATTTTGTGCATAAAACCTGTCTTTACTATAATCCGAAATAATACCGCCAAACCCTTCATAAAAGACTTTGTCACTAACAGGGATCACAAATTCATTTTCTGAATGTCCAATTAAAAACTTAGCAACTGTTGAATCACTTATTTGCCAATCTGCTAATAATGAAATTTGATTAAATGTTGTATCCATGACTTGGATACGACTTTCTGTCGCCAAAGTAGCATTGCTAATATCAGTATAAATGGCTTCACCTGTATTACTGATTTTAATATCATTGACTACAGCACCACCAACAGTTTGACCACCGGCTGTTGTACTTCCACCTAATGCTGATAATCCAGCTCCACGTGTTGCAATATGGTGTTCATTTTTATTATTGTTGAGTTCTGCGTAGAGTACATCTAAATCAAAAGATAGTTTGTCACTAACATTAAATTGAAACGCGGCAGTTACCCCTAAACGCTCCTGTTCATTTTGCCAGATTGAATAGCGATTACCGCGAGCAAAACGTATTTCTTTGTTATTTATTTGATCTTGAACAGCCTGATCTAACCCGCTAATATCTGAGCCAGATGCATCTAATGGGCGCCAGCGGTAAGTATTATAGCCCTCTTCAACTGTATCTCGTTTACTATAAGCTACTGAAAACAACGCACCAAAATTATCCCAAGTGTTGGATACTAATGCTGCTAATCTTGGGCTAGTTCCGTCTGCCATAGAATTAACCCCAGCTTGAGCAGAAACTGCTGCATTAAAACCCTGATAATCAAACGGTTTGGCAGGTCTAAGTGCAACAGTACCACCAATACCACCTTCCTCCATACTGGCCGAAAACGCTTTTTTAACATCAATTTGGCTAAATAGTTCTGATGCAAACACGTTAAAGTCAAATCCGCGAGAACGATTAGCCTGACCACGACTATCCATACTACTGCCGCTGGTTGCTAAAACATCTAAGCCGTTTAATTCAACGCGAGTAAAATCTGGCCCTAAACCACGTAACGAAATCTGTCGTCCTTCCCCTCCTTCACGGGTAATTGTTACGCCGGGCACTCGCTGTAATGATTCAGCTAAATTCAAATCAGGAAAATCTGCAATATCTTCAGCAACAATGCTGTCTTGCGCTATTAATGAGTCGCGCTTTACATCTCGGTTTTTTAATAAACTCTGACGAAACCCTTTTACTGTAATTTCTTCCATTTGGGTTTGCGGCTGAGCTTGGCTTTCTGCAGCTAAAGCCGTTGAGTTATAACCTGATATAGCAGCAACAACAGCTAAACTCAGATAAGTTTTAGAAGCTTGAATTTTCATAATATCTCCGAAAATAATTGAATTAAAATGATGTTTAAAAACTGCATTTTGTATTCGGCGCTAAATGAATACAGCGTGCAAAAAGGTTTTTTGGCTGGCTTGTGACCAGCTCAAAACTCACAAAAGGAGCGTTTAGAGGGGTTTGCATTGCACCTTTATAAAAATCGGTTGAAATAATTTGTGCGCCTGAGTTAATAGCAGTTAACGCGCGCATTTTTGGTGATTCATTATGGTTAAACTCATCGGCTCTGGTGCGCACAATAAATCCCTGTTCCACAGCTTGTTTAATTTGTTCGGCCTGAAGCAATGGATGGTTATAAATTAAAAAAGCAGCATCGGGATGATTAAGCTCAAAAGCTGCAAAAATGGCGTGTGTTTGGCTGGCAGAAAACTGAGCTAACTGGTTTTTGTTGGCGTCAAATATAAATGCAAATTTACCTCTGACCTGCTCCAACTCAGGCCAACCAAACTGGCGGATAGACTGCGATAGCGTTAAGTTGGGTTGCTTAATTAAAGCGGGTGTCATTAACTTTTCGCTGCCCAATTCAGTATAAATTAGCTGGTCAAGCGCCTGATAATTTTGTGAGTTTAAAACAGCAGGGATCACACCGTTTATTTTATTAAAACGACTTTCTTTAACATTAAATAAAATATAAACCGGCAAGTGATTAGGATTTTGATTCGACCAGTTTTTTAACTGACTTAAACAGCTTTTAAAACTAATACAATGGGTTTGAACATCTATATCCGGAATATGTAATACTTTAAATCCGGGTTGATTAAGCGCTCGTTGCTGCGCTTTAGTATGTAATTGGTTGGAAGTCCACTTTTGCGCTAATGGCTTGGCAAAAAGTGCACCTTGCTCATCCATTAAAATGTCAATTTCGAGCTGACGTAAACCTAAATCTAATTGGGTTGGTAGGCTTGGGTGAGCATAACTAATTTTATCGGCAAACCCTGGTTCTATCTGATCTAACTGTTTGGCGATATGGATATCTAACCCAGTTTTATAGCTGTTGTGGCTGCCAATCACCTGAATCTGATTCAGTTTTAGCTGATTTTGTGCAACTACAAAAAACGGCAAAAAAGCAAATAGCAGTAAATAGCTAAAACGCTGTTTAAGCTTAATTAATTCGGTAAGTTGACTCGCTCTCATTTTAGCCTCGTCTACCTTGTTGGTGTCTTAGTTAAATCGCTCGGTTTTGCTATTAATGAGTAGTGAGTAGAAAAAAGGGGACAAAAAAATTTAATTATTTTGTTGATGGTTTAAAGCATCAGCCAAAACGCTAACTTAATTTAACAGTAATTAATTTGTCATATTTATCTGCCAACATATTTAAGGTTTATTAATAAAATTAAGAATATAGCTGTGAACAAAAGCGAGTTTTCAATTACATCTGCATTGTTAAAAGAAGAGCCCAAATTGAAAGCAATGATCCGTCGTTGGGTTAAAACACATGATGATCAGGCTGATGTATATCAGGAAACACTTACAACTGTTATTGAGCGTAATCAAAGTGAGCCAATTCAAAACCCACTTGCTTATGCGGTCACTGTTGCCCGCCACTTTGCATGGAAATTAAGCGGAAATAATAATGCAAACAATCATGACAGTTATGATGAAACACTCGACCCGCGCCAAACCCAAAGTGCAGAAGTAAACTATTTACAACAAGAAAAAATTAAAACCATTCAAGCTGTATTAAATAATATGCCGCCAATGCGCCAGCAAGTATTTATCCGTCGCCGTTTACAAAACCAAAGCCGTGAACAAATCGCAAAAGAATTAGAATTAAGTGAAGAAGCAGTAAAAAAGCATATCAACCGAGCTTTAGCGCAAATTGCTATGCATTTGGGCGAATAACTTAAGATACACAAAACTTTAATATTTTAAATTGTCGCCTTTTATATTCCTCGAAGCTCTTTATAAAAGATTTCATTATGAAGTCTTTTAACAATTTCAATTTACTGAGGATATATAAAATGAAAATTCAAGCATTAAGTTTACTCCTAGTTTGTTTATCAAGCATAAGCCAATTGGTATTTGCTGCACCACCACCTAAATTATTAGAAAACGCAACCAGTAGCGCAGATTTATGGTCACCTAGGTTTGATTATGATACTGATGGCTGTTATCCATCAGTTGGTATTGGTCGTGACGGACAAGCTAATGGAGGCTTGAAGCCAACTGGTGATATTTCAGGTAACTGCCATGATTTATCTGACTTAATAAATTCAAATACTAACCACAGAAGCACTTGCCTTAGTAGTAATGGCAATCAATATTGCGCACACATGTATGCACTTTATTTTGAAAAAGATCAGGCGATTGATGGTGCTTTATTTGATGATGCTTTTAGTCATAGACATGACTGGGAGTTTGTTATTGTTTGGCTTACAAATAATACAATGACGCATGTTAGTTATTCAAAACACCGCGATGTAGTTACTGAACCTGCTAATGCTTACGTATATGACGATAGCAATAATCAGCACGTTAGAATTGTGTACCATAAAGATGGTGCATCAACCCATGTTTTTCGTCCCGGAGATGCAGGTGAAATCGCAGAAAATGATACAGGTGCCTGGCACAAACCAACTCTAGTTTCATGGAGTTTGATGCAAGGCGATTCTGGTGTAACCAATAGTGATTTGAAAAACTTATTTAATACAACAGATTTTGGTAATGCGAACACACCATTTAATGACCCTAACTTTATTAATAAGTTAAATGCAGGTTTACCATCTGGCTATCCCGCTTTTTAATATATGATGCGGCCAGAGGATATCATTAATCTGGCCGCTAGGAGTTTGTTATGAGAGCGTTTCAGTTATTCCTTTTAATTGCCTTCAGTTCAACTATCAGCATATTACTTACTTATCTTTATTTAACTATATCTTCTACTCCTTATCCAAAAACGTTAGCGCCTGAACTGACTTGCCAGCAAAAAGTAAACACTCTACTTACTGATTTCCCTCAATTACATAACAGTACAAACGAATTACCAAAAGAGATAAAAATATATCCGGATCAATCAAATAAGGACACACAAAAAGTAACTTATACAAGCCTACCTCTTGAAGACAAAAAGCAGCGTCTATTAACTGCACTAAGCAGAGTCAATACTAATGATATAGCGTTATTAGAAGAGCAACTCTACTATGGTGAACAGGAAGAAAAAAATTGGATATGGGATTATTTATTAGATTCAGAGTTAATGTTAAATACCCCTCAGTTACTACCAATATTAGTCAATTTTATTTATGACTTTGAACAACCAAGACATCAAATCAGATTACTAAAATTAATTCCTAAGTTACAACAAGCTTACCCTGAGTATTATGCTCAATTTCAGCAATTTTCAACAGCGTTGATAGATTCAGATAACGAAAATATCAGCCTAAATGCTTTAATTATTAATTCAGACGACATTAATTTATCAAGACACGTACAAAATAGAATTTTAAAAAAGCTAGATTTAAACAAAACATTTTCGATTTTAGTAAATATAGAAGCTGAGCATGTAGCACCTGATTTAATATCAGCAATTAAGGCTATAGCAGCTGATTCCTCAGCCAAACTATCAGACCGCGAAAAAGCAATAAACCTGTTACAAACTTGGCAATAGAATAAGAATACCAATAAAAGAAATAAACCGCCTACACCATGACTTAAATTTGTAGCAATACACGTAAATAAAATTGCCTGCCGGTTTCTGTGGTATTGTATAAATGCTGATGTTGGCCTGCGTATTCGCGATAAAACGCATTACTAAGATTATTAATCCCTAAATTAATTTCAAACTCAGGTGTTAATTTAAAATAAGCTGACCAGTTTAGTCTGGCGTAAGGTAAAAAACCAGTTTCGAGTTGGTCCTGCCCTAAACGAGAATATTTAATTTCACTGATATAATCGCTGCGATAATTTAAATTAAACCGACTACCCCAGTTTTGGGTATGATAATTTAAACTAAGCTGCGCTGTATGGTCTGACATTCCCTCTATCTGAGCCTGATGCTGGTATAAGTCACCATATTGATAAGTTCTGCTACTGTCGGCATAACTATATGCAGCCTGCAATGATACATTTGTAGTTAAGTGCCAATACCAACTTAAATCACTCCCAAATAGCCAGCCATTTTGGTTGCCTGTTGGCGAAAATATGGCTGATTCTACAGCTTGGGGCTGGGTGTTATCAGCTAAAGTAGGCCAAACGGTTTGCTGATAATTAATTAAGCCGCTCAATTTTTTGTAATAAATACCGCTAATCAGCTCTGTTGTAGCTGTCGGTGTTGCTGATAATTGTGCTGATAATTGTGTGCTTTTATAAGCAGATAAATCTGCTGAGCCGGTTTGATATATATCCAAAGCGCTCAAATATACCTGAGCGGGTGTCATATATTTGGTTTGAACTGGGGTGAAATTTTGACTTAAGTTGACCCTCGCTTGCCAGTTTTGGTTAATTTGATAACGAAAATTGGCACTTAATAACCAAAAATTATCCTGTTTATGGTTAAGTTTGGTATTGTCTGTAGCTGTAAGTTGATTTTTTAAACTTTCATAGCGGACACCAATATCAAAACGATAGTTAGTGTGTTGATACTGATAACTAAGCCAAGCTGATCTATTTTGCCGGTTAAGCGCATAAGAGTCGGCAATCAAAATATCTTCTTCAGTAAATTGGTTTTGTGGCAAATAAGCAGCCATGATTTGGCTTATATCAACTGCGGCAAAAGCTTGTTTTTTGTGCTGTGTCGCCAATAAATAAAAATTTGCCTGCAAGTTATTATCTAAACGCCCACTGGCAAACTCAGCTTTTAATAAATCAGCTTGCTGATAAGCCCGCCGTTGATCGTAAAAATCTTTATATTGTAAGCCAAATTGCCACTGTGACTGTGTTTTTTCTGTATTAAGCATCTGATAATTAAATTGAATTTTTGCCTGATTTTGACGAATGAGGTAGGTATTTTTTTGTAGATCAATTTCATCCAATTGCCAAGTTTCAGCCAAGCTAACATCTTTACTGTAGAGGTTAATCGGGTAATTCGGATTGGCTTGGTAATCTGTTGTTAAATCACTAAATGCCGTTAAATATACTTTTTGATCTTGCGGTATAGAGAGCCTGTTTTGGGCGTGCCCGATTAACCAGTTAATATCAATTGAAGGTTTTGGCTGATATTCACCCGACCATGTCACTTGATTAAACTCTGTTTCTTTTTGTAAGAGGCGAGTTTCTGTCGCTAATTGAGCATTGCTAAACTCAGCATATTCAACAAAATTATGCTGATCGATTGTCAGTTTATTAATGCCGGTGAGTTGTAAATTATCCTGGCTGATTGCAGTCGTATTTATTCCTCTAGTAGCAAGATGATATTCGCGTTTTTGATTGGTTAGCTGACTACTCACCCAATCAAATTTATGAGCTATATTTTCGGTTATATAATAGGCAGATGCGGTTAATCCCAATTGTTCAATATCATTTAACCAACTTGAATAGCGATTGCCTCTAGCAAAATAAATACTCTGATTATTTAACTGATTTTGTAATTGTTGGTTTAACGCAGAAATATCAGTATCGCCAATATCTAAAGTGCGCCAACGATAGGTATTATAGCCTTGCTCTTGTGTATTTTTTTGTTTGTAAACAGCCGCAAACTGGTAATACCAATCAGCCCGTTTAAACTGCCAATTGATTGCACTACCGTATGAAAAGTGCTCAGATAGCGCATTATAATTTTGTTCGAACATAATATTAATTAAATCGCTTTCAGCTAAATCATCATGCTGCATGCTATAAATTTCTATATTAGATCCAATGCCACCACTATCTTGTGAAACATGATAATCACGGGTGACATTAACTTGCGCAAAGAGCTCCGCTGGTAATACATTAAAATCAAACGCCAACGCCCGTTCATTTTGTTCTCTGCTATCGAGCGTTGAGCCATGTATAGCCAGAGTTTGCATGCCGTTTAACGATATATTTAAAAAGTCACCACTTAGCCCTCTGATAGCTAATTGTCTACCTTCCCCACCATCGTAACTGGCAGATATACCAGCAATAGTTAATAAAGATTCGGCCAAATTATTTGTTGGATAACTGGCAGCATTTAATAAAGATAATTGCTCAACCCGAACACTGTTTTGTGGCTGGGCATTTTGAGTGGATTGATACCCTCTATGTTGTCTACTTTGCTCGCTTGAACCAATTACAATAACCTCTTCCGGTTTAGGTTGGGTGATTGGTTGAGTCTGAGATAATTTAACTGCTCGCGGCGTAGTTAAAGCGGGTTGAGTTGCAGGCAACTTAGCAACAACAATTGAATTTTCAATCACTTCAATTTTTACCTGATAATGCGCGGCTATTGCTTTACAAATATCAGTTAATTCAATTTGTCCTGCATATTGAAAAGCTAAGATTTGATTATCCGCAGGGGTTGTTTGAGTTAAATTTGGGTTAAAGAAAACGGCGATCTGGGTTTGTTGGGATAATTGAGTTAAAGCAGTAAATAAGTTATCTGCATCCAGCTTTATCTTATAAAATTGAGCTTGTGCTGATTCAGTCGCAAATACCTTACCTTGGAAAGTGCCGGTTAACATTCCGAGAACTAACATTCCGATGATTAACCGACCAAGAACTAAATGACTAATGACAAACCCCGATGTAAATATGTTAGCCAAGTACATTTGGTATCCGTTGGTTAATTTCGACGAATAATAATTTGCCCCGGATATTCTGATACTCTCAAATTACTGGCTAACGCAATCATTTTTAACGTTTGTTTGGGCGATTTAAGGTTAAACCGCCCGGTTACTGGCAGTGTTTTTAAACTGCTTTCTTCCAGGCTAATTTGTTCTGTGATTTGCCTATCCAGTTTTGCAATAACTGACCCTAAGCTGGTTTGATAAGCTTCTAACCAGTCAGCGGAATAGTCCTGAGTATTTAAATGGTGTTTATAATGTTGTGGCAAATAAATTAACTCTCCCATTTTGCCATCCACAATTTCAATACTTTGTCCGGCTGTTAAATGTATTTTTTGCTGATGATTTGACACCAGTACACTACCCTCAACCACCACAACTTGAGTGCTATAATCATTTTTATCAACGGAAAATTTAGTACCGGTAACTTTGATTTGTGTATCTCCGGCAGCAACAATAAATGGCTGATGATCAGTTAAATGCTGAACAGAAAAGAGCGATTCACCTTTTGTTAATTCAACCTTGCGTAAATCCGGCTGATATAAAAAATCTAACTGAGTTTCACCTGCTAGTTTTAGCTGTGAGCCATCGGCTAAGTTTAATTGTTGAGTTTGTGAGGTTTGTGTTTGAGCAACCAATTTTGGCTGGCTGACATCCTGATTAATTGAAAAATAACCGACTAACAAAGCAATAGCCAACGAGCCAAATGCTGTGGTTAATTTGAGTTTATGATTAGCTTTTTTAACGGATTGAGGCTGGTAAACATTTTCTGCTAACGCTTGGGTTAAATTTTCTGATTGCCAAACCGCCAGACACTTTTGATAAGCTTGTTGATGCTCCGTATTTTGTGCCAACCAAATTTCTAGTTCTGCTTTTTCAGCATCCGTTAACTCAGTTGCTTTTTCCGCCCAATTTGCAGCTTGTTCAAAAATGGCTAATTTGTCAGTTTTCATAACACAAAATAAAGTTAGGATTCGCGTGAGTTTAGCATGTTTATATGACAATTTAGCGACATAGAGCTAAATCAAACATCGCAGATACAAAAATGCCGCTTAACAGCGGCATTTTAATTAACCTCAACTCGGGTTAAGGTGTATTCTAACTAATGGAATTATTTAACCTTATAATTCCACATGGTTTCTAACGATAATTTTTTTGTGCGGACAAAGCAAATTCACGCGTCAATAGCTAGTCTCGGCTTTAGTTCCGACGTCGCTCTACCTCCCCCATCCATGGGGTCGTATTGCAAGTGAATTTAACGCA
>NZ_JAOPFU010000030.1 GCF_025515275.1 Catenovulum sp. 2E275 | reverse complement strand
GGTTTGAAAGGTGCCTACATTCCTTCACCAATCTGTTTTGTATTGAAAGCGCTGTGATAGCTCTGAAACATGCATCTTGAGGTAGCACGGGTATATTAACCTTAAACTGTTCGGGTTATTTTTTGCAGACCCGGTGGATTATTAACATCAATACCACGAGATAACGCGATTGGAGTGAGATCTAAATAAAATCTTTGTAACAAGGTAAGTGGCTGTAATCTCGGTGGAATATTTTTAAGGGCTTGATGAATATGCGTAATCGCTATTTCGCTTTGCTCAAACTGTTTAATGTACGACATGTGTGATGCATAAGATTCATCTTCGACAATGGTATTAAATATTTTGAGTTGATGTTCAAGCAAACCCACACCACCATGTAAAAACTCAGCCGTACTAAATGGCTCGGCGTGAATCCCGCACAAACCTTTGAGTTTCATTGATATTTCTTTAGCAACTGAATAACCAAAACCACGACCTAAAATAGCGCAGTGCTCTGTATCAGCAAAACTTTCGGGGTTTAAAACTGGCGGACTTTCAATTGCTTGATTTAAATATTCTGGCAATTGAGCAATCGACTTTTTCAATTCTTTATTATGCGACCAAGTTGCCGCTAATTGGAGTAATGCAGCTAAAGCGGTTAAATGGGTTTTGGTTGCGCCAACGGCTTTTTGCTCTCCGGCTTTTAAGGGCAAAATAACATCAATAATATCAGCCAGCGGCGAATCTTCATCATTTACAATAGCGACCACAAATGCACCTGCTTCGCGCGCCATTTGAGCTTGCTGAATCACATCCGGGCTACGTCCAGATTGAGAAACAACCAGCACCAGAGACTTTTCTAGAAGCATTTTACGCTGATAAATACTGGTTACAGACGGTGCTGCGCCAACAACAGGAACACCGGTTTCAGTTTCAAATAAATATTTAGCAAACCCGCTAGCATGATCAGACGACCCACGGCCAACCATATAAATAAATCTGGGCTGCATAATTTTTAAATGAGAACCAAGCTTGGCAATGGTATGTTCGTTTTCTTCGATTTGCTCTGCGATTCGAGCCGGAGTTTCTTTTGCTTCTAGTGATAACAAGGATTCTGTCATATTAATGAAAACTATTGGCTTTTGGTCAGTTGACTTTAATTTGCCTAACTCTAGCAGGTTATAAAAATCATAAAACTGATTTTATAGACGATTTAGATTCAAACATATAAAAGAATCATATTTGGCTTAGGCGTAATTTAATGCCAGCTCAGGTGTTTGAAACAAAATTAAACCGCCAAACACAGGTTGGGTGTATTTAGCTGAAATAATTTGTTGTTTAAGCGCTGGCGGCAAATACGCTTGAATAATATCGCTTAATCCACCCATTAAACAAATTGGGGAATTTTGTTGATAGTTAAGTTGAGTCGCTAAACGGCTTAGGTAATTTATTGCCTGCTCAATAATCTCAAGGGCGCTGGCATCACCTTCATCAGCACTTTCAAATACACAACGAGCTAACTGGCCAATTTGACTCGGACTAGCATTGTGCCAATATTGGCTTAATTCTATTGCCGAATCTAACTCACTAAATTGACAGACTTTATTTGCCAATAAACTGCCAGACTCTACGTTATCCAATACTAGCAGTGTATGTTGCAAAGCTTGTAAACCAAACCAAGCAGCAGAAGCTTGATCGCCAAGCTTATGCCCATAACCACCTAACACCGTCGTTTTACCCTGATTAATCGCAATCGCGCAGCTACCTGTGCCAACAATAATAACATTGCCTTGGGCTTGCTGATGCGCCGCGTAACAAGCCAGATGCAAATCAGTTGTAAAATAAAAATCAGCGTAAGGATGTTGCCACTGGCTAAGCTTACTCGCCACTTTGGGATAATTAACCCCAGCAATCCCCGCATAAACCGGAATATTTTTTAACTCTAACTCAGCCAAGTTGTGTTCAGATAGCAGTGATTTAATTGCTTGCTGAATATTTTTAAGTGCCAATTTATAATCGGATGCTAAATTAGCAGGCCCAGTTGTACATTGGGCTACAGGTTTTAAACTCAGTTGTTCAAATAGCACGGCATGGCATTTTGAGCCACCGGCATCAACCGCAATAAAGTATGAGTTAGTTGTCATTAGCTGGTTTAGTATAAGGCTCAAATATATCAATTACCCGCTTAACACCACTCATATTACGCGCAATTGTGACTGCAATTTTTTGCTCATGTTCTGTTAACTTACCCATTAAAAACACTTCGCCATTTTCAGTAATTATTTTTACCTGATGACCATCCAGCTCTTTATCGGCCAGCATTCGGGTTTTTAATTTAGTGGTTAGCCAAGTATCTTGGGTACGCTGAGCGGTACTTGAATTTTCGGCAATTCTAACCTCGTTGTATAAATCAGCTAAGTTAGGATCTTCAGTCGCCATTTTAACAATTTTATCAAGCAAAAAATCGGTTGGTGCTTGACCCACTAACAATACATTTTTGTTATAACTCACCACAGTCACATGCGATTGCTTAGCAATGGCCGGATCGTGATTAAGTTTGTGCTGAATGCCTTTTTCAAGCTCATGATCGGCAACTTGGGTGTCTACATCGCGCCGATCACTGGCTACAACCGCTGTTGTTCCGGCGGCTCCGGCAAAAACGGCCACAGCACAAGCGGTTAATTGTGTTAATGCAAAACCTATCAGTAATAGCTTGAAAAATTTCATCTTACATTCCCGGAAATAAAGTTTGCTCAATTGCATCACAAATACTGTGAGCAACTAACTGATGTACTTCATTAATACGAATTGCTTTGTCAGATGGCACACGAATTTCAACATCATTTGGCCCTAACAAGCCGGATATTTCACCGCCATCACTACCGGTTAAAGCCACAACCAACATATCTTTAGATAAAGCAGCTTCAATGGTTCTTAACGAGGTTGGTGAATTTGGATAAGCACTGGCAATCACCAGTACATCACCAGCTTGCGCAATGGCTCTTAATTGAGTTGAAAATTGTTGCGTTGCCTGATTTTCGTCACTCAGCATAGACATTAAAACCGGATCAGCAGATAAAGCCAAAGCAGGTAAACTTGGGCGTTCATGCTCTAACCGGTAATTTAAGGCATTAGCTAAAATGCTGGCAACTGAGTGAGAAAAACCGTCGCCGCAGCAAAGAATCTTTTTCTCGGCAAGTAATGCGTTCAACATAATTTGAGCTGCATTTTCAACAATTGGCGCCAGCACATCAAGCGCTGCGATTTTAGTATGAATACTTTCGGTAAAACTTTGTTTGATTAATTCTTGCATGATTTAACTGTGTTATGGGTTTTAATTGACTAAAACGCGTTTTTTATCCAGTTGAGATTGCTGATTTGGCCTTCTATTGTAACGACATCAAAGCGAATGGCACAATGATTTAAGTTAATATTGTGCTGCTGTAAATAAAACTGCGCCGCTTTTTTAACTTTATTTTGTTTTTGCACACTAATACTAGCGCTGGCGCCACCATACTGGCTGTTTTTTCTGAACCTGACCTCAACAAAAACTAACGTGTCATTTTCACGACAAATTAAGTCTATCTCGCCTAATTTGCAGTTAAAGTTATACTCCAGCGTCGTTAGCCCCTGCTTGGTTAAATAACGGGCAGCCGCTTTTTCATAATCCTGCCCAAGCAGACGCTTATTGAGTAACGTTTTTAAGTGCAAGGTTGGTGACTCTGCCATGATCATATTTTGCCCAGCTCATAGCCCGCTCTATTTGCAATGAGTCTTGCAAACTTAACTCACCACTTAGCCCTGCAATTCGGTAATTAGGAAAAACCTGCATTTGCGCTAAATGAGGAACAAGCTGGTAAGCGTCAAACCCAAAAGCAAATAAACGGGATAACTGGTCATTGGTATTTTTCCAAGCAAGCTGCATTTGGTGAGCCAATTGATTATGATTCGCCCGCCCCGGTAAAATCCACGGCATGTCACTGAAAATAATCTGATTTAAATCCCGCATATCCGCATTATTTAAATTACTGCTATAACTTAACGAGCTTGCATAAATTGGAATAATTGGCGCAAAAGGCGATGTATTAACATCTATATAAGGTTTTAAAATTCGAGTTTGAGTTGGATCGCCAATAATATAAATTGCGTCTATATCGCGGCGGTTGCGAGGCTCAGATTCAAACTGAACGCCACGCCCAACTAAAGAGCGAATCGTTTTAATTCTGGATTCGGACTGCTCAGTTTCCATTAAACTGGTTACGCTGGTTTCCATTTCTTTAGTATTGCTATAAAAAGCAACACTAATATGTTTGTTGCTGAACTCGCTAAACGCTTTAACAAACGCATCGCTCATTCGTTTACCAAAACTATTATTAGCGGCAAATACAATTGGTTTTTGGTGACCAAGCTGATGCATTTTTATCGCGGCTTGTCTGGCTTCCATTTCAGGGCTTAATGTAAAGCTATATTGGGCAGCAACTTGCTCAGGCTCGTCTTGAGTTAATATATTGCTCGCCGCATCTAACACTGGCTCATTGCTCTCAACAGGCGTATCCGCAGATGTTTGTGCCAATTGCTGCGCAGCAGATTTATCGGTTACCACTAACTCTTCGCCAGATAAATCACTAATATCATTTAAAAATAAAATCGGCTTATTTAGTTTTAATGAGATTAGCTTTTGAATATTTTCTTTTAATAAAGGGCCAATAATAAAATCATATTCAGCCAGTGCAAATTCATCCCAATTAATCGTTTCGCTATCAATAAAAGTAACTTTGGGTGAGTGTGATAATTTTTGTTCAAAAAAGCTGGCGCTAATCCCTTGTTGAATAGCTTGGCCTTGTTTAATAAAGCGACCGCTTAATGGCAAAATAACCGCGATATGCTCTGGTTTATAAGGCTTAGTTTTTAAAGCTTGCTGCAAACCGTCCGGCAACTGTTTAGCCGCAGGATGACTTGCAAACTGTGCTTGCCAGTTTTTTATTTTCAGTAACATATTAGCCGGAGAATCAGCATTAGCCTGAGTAATTTGTAATAACTCTAACCAGCCGGATAATTCAATTTGGCTTGGCTGCTGAAAGTTTTTGTAGGCTGATGGATGCAGGTTAATTAAATCTTGCCAGAGTAAGTTATTTTGCGCTTGGATTTGAGCTTCATCAGTTAAATAAGATTTTAATTCAATCCGATTTTTAGCTGCGATTAAATAATGTCGGGTTTGGCTGGCGGCAATACTTTTAGCTGATAAAAAACGAGCTTCAAACCCTTGTACATTATCAATTTGTTCCAGTTGTTGATAAGCACTTGGATATTGCTCAAAACTGAGATACGTTTCTGCAAAAAACAAATGATACTGCGGCTTTATAGCTGCACTGATTAACTCTGGTTGTAATTGCGATAAAATCGCATAAGCTTTTTTGGGTTCTTGCTGCTGCAAATAGGCATCGGCCGCCCGCACATACCAAATAATAGATTGCTCTAATGAATCAGCCTGATTGGCTTTATCCAGAAAATCCGATGCTGGTACGGTTTGAGTTTTGGGAATGCTTGGCTGCTCAGTTTTTTCGGGTTTGCTCACATTAACCGCAGGTTTATTTGGCGCAGAGCCACAACTGGTTAATAAATAAAAACAGCTTAGCAACAAACTTATCTGGTAAAATTTTGTACGTTTAATCATTCTTTCCTGAATAACTATGTTAACTGCAAGGCGAGCCTAGTATATTACGCTCTGGATGCAAAATCAGTGAATTTATTAATATAAAGCTAAGGGTAACTGTTATGACGCCAGCGGGCAAACTTTACGTGGTCGCCACGCCAATTGGTAATTTAGATGATATTACACAACGCGCTCTCGCTACTTTACAGCAAGTAAATTTAATTGCAGCAGAAGATACCCGAAATGCTTTACGTTTATTGAACCATTTCTCAATAAAACAAAAATGCATTGCTTATCATGACCATAACGAAAATAGCCAAAGCAGCAAGTTAATTGAATTATTAAAAGACGGTCAGAATATCGCATTAATTTCAGATGCCGGAACACCTTTAATTAACGACCCCGGTTACCATTTAGTAAAACAATGCCGAGCACAAAATATTCAAGTTGTTCCGATTCCGGGGGCATGTGCTGTGATTACCGCACTATGCGCCGCAGGTGTCGCCACAGATCAATTTTATTTTGGTGGATTTGTTCCCCCAAAACAGCAAGCCAGACAAGCTTTATTTAAAAAATTAACCGAACAAACTTACACCTCAGTGTTTTACGAATCGACACACAGAATCATCGCCAGTTTGCAAGATTTACAAACCAGCATGGGAGCCGAGCAAACCATTGTCATTGGCCGCGAGCTAACCAAAACATTTGAAACTTTTTATGCTGGCACAGTTGCAGATACATTAGACTGGATTCAAGCAGACCATAACCAACAAAAAGGGGAATTTGTTTTAATTATTGAAGGCGCTGAAAAAACACAAGAAATAGATCAGAAAAGTATAGATTTATTAGTTAAGTTAAAAGCCTATATGCCGCTAAAAGCCGCCGCTGGCATTGTTGCCGAAACATACGGTGTTAACAAAAAAGCACTTTATCAGGCAGGAATAGAGCTGGATTAAACCGAACTAACATGAATATGGAATAAGAAATTACGGGCAAAACAATGGTGTTTTATTTTAATGTGGCAAATTGGTCAGCATGGGCCGATGGATTAGAAACACAAGCCGACTGGCAACAATGGCAGGCAGGTGAAAAACAATTAGCGGATGAGCTTAATTTACCCGCATTAAAATCGGTTCCGCCAATGCAAAGACGCCGGTTGAGTCCATTTGCAAAAGTCACTTTACATTGTGCGCTTGAAGCAGCTGGCGATGATGCTAGTCATGTACCTTCGGTATTTGCATCCCGTCATGGTGATTTACATAAAACGACAGCGCTAATTGAAGCAGTAGCAAAAAAAGAAGACTTATCCCCAACTCAGTTTGGTTTATCTGTACATAATGCTCTGGCCGGTTTATTTAGTATTTTTACGCAAAACACCGCGCCAATCAGTGCGGTTGCGGCTGGTGAAAGTACCTTTATTGCAGGTTTAGTTGACAGCTTGGTCAAAATGCAAATAAATCAATACGCTAAAATTTTATATGTCTATTCAGATTTAAAAGTACCCACCTGCTATCAAAACTATGTAGCCGAAAATGAAAAGAACATCGCGATTGCTTTATTGTTAGAAGCTTCCCCCATGGAACAAGCACAATTTAGTTTGGCACAAACTAAATTGTCACAATCTGAGCATACACTAGAGTTAAATGGCCCTCAGGCATTTAGTTTTATTCAGTTTTTATGTTCAAACCAACCAGCTTTAATACAAGCCATTCAACAGCAAACATGGGTATTTAACAGGGCAAATGGATAAGCTCAACCTTATTTACCGGGTAATAGTAACCGGCGGCGCATTCTCTTTATTCAATCTAGGTGGCTTGGTTTTATCTATTATTGTTTTTCCGTCGATTAACCTGTTTTATTGCAATCAGCTAAAACGTCAGGCCGCAGCCAAAAAAGTTGTACATTACACATTTAAAGGTTTTGTTGCTTATATGAAATTGGCTGGTATTATTCGCGTCCAAATCGAGAATAAAGCAGCGCTGAGTCAAGCTCAAGGCAAAGTGATTATTGCGAATCACCCATCGTTAATTGATGTCGTCGTTTTAATTTCTTTAATTAAAAATGCTGACTGTGTTGTAAAGTCCGGTTTGTGGCGTAAGCCATTTATTAAAGGTGTGGTTAAAAGCACTGGTTATATAAATAATGATGCAGAGCCGGAAGTTTTTCTTAAAAACTGTAAAACCAGCTTAAATAACGGAAATAATTTAATTATTTTTCCTGAAGGAACCCGAACAGAACCCGGTTGTGAGCCTGTGTTTAAAAGAGGGGCGAGTAATATAGCGGTTAGAACTCAAACTGATTTATTGCCTTTATTAATTGATGTTAAACCAACTACATTAACTAAAGGTGAAAAATGGTATCAGGTTGCAAAAAAGCGGGTGGTTGTCAGGTTAAAAGTATTACCGGACTATTCGGTTAAACCTTATTGTGATAATCCGGATATTGCCGCTAAATCGGTTCGTTCGTTAACCCGTGATTTAGAAAGTTATATCAGAAAGGAAATAAAAGCTTATGAATGATTTAATTGCCGAAGTAAAACAATTAATCATAGATGCTTTAGAGTTAGAAGATATTGAACCACAAGATATAGATGCCGATGCGCCGCTATTTAATGATGGTTTAGGATTAGACTCTATTGATGCATTAGAGTTAGGTGTTGCCATAAAAAAAGCTTATAACATAAAACTGGAAGGCAACTCTGAAGAAAGTAAAAAACATTTTTATTCAGTAACAACCTTGTGTGAGTTTATACAGGCAAATCGTAATTAAAATTGAGTAACACCCAATGAACCAAGAACAAATTTTTAATATGGTTAAGTCAATTCTGGTTGAAGAGTTTGAAATTGACGAAAGCGATATTTCGCTTGAAACCAATATTTATCAGGATCTGGATATCGACAGCATAGATGCGGTTGATTTAATGGTTAAGTTAAGAGCACAAACCGGTCGTTCAATTGAGCCGGATAACTTTAAACAAGTCAGAACAATTCAAGATCTGGTTACTACGTTAGAGCAAACGCTAAATCATTAATTATGCTCAAAGTGATAGTAGTTGCCTTATTGCTGGCTTACCCCTTTATTGTTTATTTTGGGATTAAGCTGGTTTCAGTAACTTATATCAGTTTGTTTTTATTGACCATTATCTTGTTGAGGTTCTGGTCATTTCGCTCGCTTCTCAATAAATTCCCTGCGTTACCTTTAGTCACAGCCGCAACAACCGTGTTATTACTTTATGGTAGCTTTACTCAATCTGAGCTCGCTTTAAAGTTATACCCTGTCGTAGTCAGCGCCTGTTTTCTGGTTGTATTTGCTTACTCTTTGTTTAAACCACCAGCAGTCATCACGCTGATTGCTTCGTTAACCGAAAAGCTTGATCAAGCCGGCATTCGTTATACCCAAAAAGTAACACTGGTATGGTGTATTTTTTTTCTGTTTAACTGCATTATAGCTAGCCTCAGCATTTATCTGAATCAAGGCCAATATTGGCTGATTTATAACGGATTCATCTCATATTTATTGATGGGTATTTTGTTAGGTACAGAATATTTAGTACGGATACAGGTTAAAAAACATAATAAGCAATGACAAATAATAAAATGGCCGATACCTATTTATTTTCACCGACTCAAATCAAATTTGTTGATTCAGATCCAAACGCTAATTCAAATTGGGTCAGACTGGTTGAATATTATTATCAACAGATTAGCCAGCATCCGGCACAATCTTGGTTGCTCTTTCATGATGATTCGTATGCGTTTTCAGTATTGCTCTTTGCATTACTGCGGGCAGATAAAACCATTATTTTGCCGCCAAGCGCACAACCTAAACAAATTGAACAAATACACCGTTTTGCAGATGCGGCGATTGGATGTATATCGGTTGTCAGCAAAATTAAACCGAGTATTAAATCCTGTATTGAATATAAGCAAACCCCACCAGATTTACCGACAACGACAACTAACAATCACCCTTGGCTTTTAAATCAAGCGAGTAAACTTGAATTTTTTACCTCTGGCTCTACTGGTCAGGCCAAAAAAATCAGCAAATCATTTGCTCAACTCATCACCGAAGTGAACGTATTGGAGCGTCAGTTTGGTAGCCAAATAAAACACAGTATTTTATGTTCAACTGTGTCACACCAGCATATTTATGGCATGTTATTTAAATTATTATGGCCGTTATGTTGTGGCCATAAATTTGTTAGTCAGGCATTTGAATTTCCTGAGCAAATTTGTCAGTTTGCAAAAGCGTTTTCAGCCGATAACATTTCACTTATCGCCAGCCCTGCTCATTTACACCGAATTGCAGCTGATAATGTATTAATACAAATCGCGGCTAAACTGGCGGTTATTTTTTCATCCGGTGGACCATTGGATTCGGCTAAAAATATCCAGTTGCAAACTGAACTATCCTGCCGAATTATCGAAGTTTTTGGCAGCACCGAAACCGGTGGTATAGGTTGGCGTAGCAAACAGCATAAAACGGATGACATATGGACAAGTTTTGATGATGTCAGCATTCAGCCTGCAAGAGACGACCAATTATTAGCTATAACTTCACCTTATCTTGCGGATAATCAGGTTTATTTAACTGATGACAGAGTTAAGCATATCAGTATTAATCAATTTAGATTATTAGGTCGTGCCGATCGCATTGTCAAAATTGAAGAAAAACGGGTGTCTTTAGACGAGGTTCAACAAAAGTTAACTCAACACGAATATATTGAAGATGCGTATGTATTGGTTGTTGGTGAGCATAAAAAACAATTAGCCGCCATTATTCAGTTATCTGCTGGTGGCAAAACAGAATTTAATCAAACCAAAAAATTTAAACAAGACAGGTTTTTTCGCCAATATTTAGCCGATTGGTTTGAGCCAGTCGTTTTACCTAAAAAATTTAGATATACAGAACGCTTGCCTTATAATGCCCAAGGGAAATTAATAAAAAAAGAATTGGAGTTATTGTTTGTCTGAGTTTGTTTATCAACCTGAAGTTAACCTGCTTGAGCATAATGCTGAAAGCCTGACTTTAGAGCTATTTGTCCCAGCTAATTTATATTATTTTCAAGGGCATTTTGAGCTTGCTCCGGTTTTACCCGGTGTTGTACAAACCGAGTGGGTAATGCAGTTTTTAGCCAAATATTTTCAGCAGGATTTAACTCAGTTTAGTGCATTTTCTAATTTAAAATTTCAGCTTATTGTTGCGCCAAACTATCAACTAACGCTCGAAATTAAACAAAAATCAGACAAACAATTTTTGTTTAAATACCTTTCAGATAAAGGTCAACATGCCTCCGGTAAGGTAATATTTAAATGAGTAACCGTTTTTGTTTTGTGATCCCAAATTACAACCATGAGTTGGTTATAGAGCAAACGATACAAGCATTAACCCGCTTTAACTTACCGATTATTTTAGTAGATGACGGTAGCGATCTATCAACTCAACAAGTATTGTCACAAATAGATCAGCAATTTGAGTTAGTGACTTTAGTTCGCCATAGCCAAAATGGTGGCAAAGGGGCTGCGGTTGATACCGGCATTCGCACTGCCCAAAAATTAGGGCTAAGTCACGCGATTCAGGTTGATGCCGACGGCCAACACGATTTAAATGATATAGATAAATTAATTGCCAAATCTCAAGCTTGCCCAACTGCCTTAATCAGCGGCGCACCAATTTATGACGATTCAATTTCCAAAAGCCGTTTTTATGGCCGTTATGTCACTCATGTTTGGGTATATATAGAAACGCTGTCATTTAAGCTAATTGATTCTATGTGTGGGTTTCGGGTATATCCGGTTGAATCTTATGTCAAATTGGCGGATAAAGTGAACATAGGTAAACGCATGGATTTTGATACCGAAGTTATGGTGCGTTTATATTGGCAAAATGTGCCGGTTCATTTTATTAAAACCAAAGTATGTTACCCACAAAACGGTGTCTCTCATTTTAATGTTTGGCGTGATAATGTATTGATTTCTAAAATGCATACAAAACTCTTTTTTGGCATGTTAATTCGCCTGCCTAAACTACTCTACCGTAAAAGTAAAAAGTGGCAAAAATAAGGTTATGAGTCAGGATAAACATTGGTCATCCATTAAAGAAAGAGGCAGTGTATTTGGCATTCAAACCTTACTGGTTTGTTACCGGATATTGGGAAAACGCGTTTTCCAAGTTCTGTTTTTTCCGGTCATGCTTTATTTTTATTTAACCGGCGGAGCCGCGCGCAGTGCCATTAATCAATACTGGCAACAATTAACCCTAAGCCAGGCTCAGCCCCGGCTTAATTTTTGGCAAACACATTACAAAAGCTTTAAAACCTTTTACAGCTTTGGATTGGCGATAGTTGATAAATTTGGCGCGTGGACAGGAAAAATTAACTTATCAGATTTAGAGATAGTTAACCAAGCGGCTTACGATGGGTTGATGAGCGAAAAAGGCTGTGTTGTTTTAAGCTCACATTTAGGCAATATGGAAGTTTGCCGAGCGTTATTTCGTAACCGTAAAACCGATAAAAAGCTGAACATTATTACCTATAATGCACATGCACAAGCCTTTAATCAGGTATTAAATAAACTGGATCCCAATTCAGGAATTAATTTTATTCATGTTGATCAATTTGGTCCGGCAGATACGATTTTAATTAAACAAAAAATAGATAATGGCGAAGTAGTTGTGATATTTGCCGACAGAACATCGGTGAATAATCCAGCCAGTGTAAAATTAGCTCCGTTTTTAAATAAACCAGCACCTTTTGCTATCGGCCCTTTTGCCTTGGCCAGTGTGATGGAATGTCCGGTTTATTTAATGCTTTGCACAAAAAGCGAAACCAATGGCCGATATCAAGCTCATGTTGAGCTGTTTACACAACAGGTTAAAATAAGCCGAAAAATGCGGCAGGCGCATTTGCAGTCAATGATTGAGCAATATGCCCAACGTTTATCTTATTATTGTCAAAAGTCACCCTATCAGTGGTATAACTTTTTTAACTTTTGGCAGCAGAGTGACTTAACAGAGTCTGAGCAGAACAAATAACCGGAGTATAAATAAAAGTGGACTCGAAACAAAAAACCATCCAATTTGGTTCTAACCGTATTCAAATTGAAGACATTATTAATATTGCCCAAACCCAAAACCCGGTTGCATTATCAGATAACGCGCTGTTTTGTCAACGTATTGATAAAGGGGTTGCCTTTTTAGACCAACTATTAAAAGAAGAAGGTCATATTTATGGGGTAACCACAGGTTATGGCGACTCCTGCACTGTTGAAGTACCGCTTAATTTGGTGCATGAGTTACCTGTGCATTTAACTCGCTTTCATGGTTGTGGTTTAGGTGAATTATTTTCAAATGCCCAAGGGCGCGCCATTTTAGCTGCGCGTTTAGTCTCTTTATCTCAGGGTTACTCTGGGGTGAGCTGGGATTTATTAAATTTGCTAGTTGAAATGCTTAATCACAATATTGTCCCGGTTATTCCGCAAGAAGGCTCTGTTGGTGCCAGTGGCGACTTAACGCCACTATCTTACATTGCAGGCGCATTAATTGGTGAGCGGGATGTTTATTATCAGGGTGAGGTAATGCGCTCGGAAAAAGCATTTGAGCTAGCAGGTTTAAAGCCAATAAAACTTCGGCCAAAAGAAGGTTTAGCGATCATGAACGGCACCGCTGTCATGACCGCAATTGCCTGTTTAGCCTACGACAGAGCGGCTTATTTAGCTAAATTAATGACCAGAGTCACCGCGCTTGCTAGTCTTGCGTTAAAAGGTAACAGTAACCACTTTGATGATATTTTATTTTCAGTCAAACCTCACAGCGGTCAACAGCAAATTGCAGCATGGATTCAAGGCGATTTAAATCATCATACCCATCCAAGAAATTCAGATCGTTTGCAAGACAGATATTCAATCCGCTGTGCACCTCATGTAATCGGCGTTCTACAAGACAGCTTGCCGTGGCTGCGCAGCTTTATTGAAAATGAATTAAACAGCGCCAACGACAACCCAATTATTGATGGGATTGGTGAACACGTTTTACACGGCGGCCATTTTTATGGCGGACATATCGCAATGGCGATGGACTCAATGAAAAATTGCGTCGCTAATTTAGCCGACTTAGCCGATCGCCAAATAGCCACCTTGGTTGATGTTAAAATGAATAATGGCTTACCATCTAATTTGTCCGGCGCAAAAGGCGAACGTCAATTTATCAATCATGGCTTTAAAGCAATTCAAATTGGCTGCTCAGCTTGGACAGCCGAAGCACTAAAACTGACTATGCCTGCCAGTGTATTTTCTCGCTCAACAGAATGCCACAATCAAGATAAAGTGAGCATGGGTACCATTGCGGCGCGCGATTGTCTGCGGGTACTGCAACTAACTGAGCAAGTGGTTGCCGCCACTTTATTAGCTAGCGTACAGGCGATTCGGTTAAGAGTTGAAAAACATGAACTTGAGCTAAATTCATTTACCGCAGAAGTTGCTGAAATGATTAATGATATCTCAACATTTTTTGAAATGTTAAATGAAGATAGGCCAACAGATCAGCTATTACGTCAAACCATAACTTATATTCAGGAGAAACGCTGGGCGCTTTATGAAAAATAATCCGGTATTAACTGCCAGCACAGAATTTGAAGTTCAGTTTTATGATGTGGATTCAATGCGAGTTGTCTGGCATGGCAGCTATGTTAAATTTTTAGAAATCGCCCGCTGCGAATTACTGAAAAAATTTGATTATAACTATTTGAAAATGGAAGCGTCCGGTTATCTCTGGCCGATTGTTGATATGCGTTTAAAATATGTCTCGTCAGCAAAACTTGGGCAAATCATTGAGGTAGAAGCTAACCTGATAGAATACGAAAGCCGCTTAAAAATCGAATATATTATTCGTGATGCAACCAGCAAACAGGTACTCACTAAAGCGTATACCATTCAAGTTGCAGTTGATATGCAAAATAATGAAATGCTATATCAAAGCCCGGCGGTATTAACCGATAAAATAAAGGCGGTTCTATAAAATGTTAAGCCGGTTGAATGCTGTTATTTTGGTTATATTGAGTTTGCTGTCAGCTAATGTATTTAGCGCAGAAACTGATCCACAAATTCAAAATCAGTTAAATGCATTTGCTCTGAATGATGGACACGGTACTTTTATTCAGCAAAAAAAGTTTAAGCTATTAACCAGAGCCATTGAATCCAATGGCGAATACTGGATTGATAATCAACAGCAGCAAATTATCTGGCAGACCAATCAACCGGTATTTAACCGTTTAGTGATTACAGCTGATGCCGTAAAAGAACAAAATAAACCCGACAGCGAGCTAAAACTCTTAACTCAGCAACCAGCTTTTACCCAACTGTTATATAGTGTATTTAGTGGCAGGCTAACTGATTATCCGGGCATTGTTTGGCAAAGCGAGACAGATCATTGTATTCAGGCAAAAATGGACAACACTCAACTGGCACAATTTGTCAGTCAAATTCAGTTATGCAAACTCAGCTCAAACAATACTCAAATTCGCTTTTTTGACAATTCACAAACCGAAACTTTGATTAAGTTGATTGCGGATAAATGAGCTAACTAAGGCCGATTATGCAAGGGAATTCAAAATCGAAGAGTTTGGTTAAAATCAATCCTAAAATCTGGCTTATTCAGTTTATTCTGGCCTGTTTTTTATTAGTTGGGTTGCAAATTTATAAACCGATTCAGTTTAATACAGATTTATCCCGCCTGTTTAACACTATGCAGCCAGATAAAATGGCTCAACTCGCCTTAGATAGATTTTCAGCTCAGGTAGAAAATCAAAATATTTTGCTAATCGGCCACCCCAATTTAACCAATGCAATTGCCGATACCGCAAATATAGCCAATCAACTAAAGCAAAATAGTCAGTTACAACAGGTGCAAACTCAGTTTAATTTTATTCCTGAAATCAATTCGATAGTTGGTTTTTATCAAGATTACCGTCATTTTTTATTATCCGACGATTACCGCGACATTTTATTTAAAACGCTGGATAACGCCCAAGATAATAACGCTGCTCAAACCAGCCCGAATAATGCTTTATTTGAAAAACAATTTGCGCTGTTAAACCAACTTGCAAATCCATTTGTTGTGAGCAGTTTGCAAATAGACCCAAGTTTATCGCTGGCCGATTATTTGGCAAACCTGCCTTTGCCGGAGCAAAAATTTAATCAATATCAAGATTATCTGTATTTTGAATACCAGCAAAATTTTTATGTATTACTAAGATTCAGCACCAAAACATCGGGATTATCGCTTAACGACAGCCACCAGCTTGTTAGCCAAATTAACCAACTAACAGCCCAGCTTGAGAGTGATGTATTAACCAGCGGCCAAGTATTTTTTGCCGATTTTGCCAGCCAGAGTGCTCAACGCGAAATGTGGTTATTTAGCACACTTTCAGTTGTCGGTTTGATCTTGCTAATTATCTTGGCTTACCGCAATTTAGTTTCGCTAATTTCAACTTTAAGTTTGGTTGGTATCAGCCTGTTTTATGGCTATTTAGGTTTAAATCTTTGTTTTACTCAGGTGCATATTTTAACTTTTGTATTTGCCGTTATGTTAGTTGGCATCGCCGCTGATTATAGTTTTCATGCGTTAACTGAGCTTGCGACTCAAAAGGGTCATTTAAGTAAAATAAAACTGCCGTTAGTGATGGGGTTTATCAGTACGGCGGTAGGTTATCTGGTATTAATGTTTGCACCTTTTGCTATTTTTGCTCAGGTTGGGGTGTTTATCTTGGCTGGGCTAAGCGGCGCATTAATCAGTGTATTAGTATTGTACCCAAGTTTAGCTGTGCGTTTTAAGTTGGCTGATCGGCGCAATACACTGACACGCTTGTCTGCGTTGAATAGGTTGCAACTTGGTTATTGCCAAACCGGCGGCTTTTTAATCGTATGCATGCTCGCAGTGGCCGCAAGCTTTTATTTAGCTTTTAGCGCTCAATTTAATGATGATGTTCGTCGGTTTTATAAAGTTTCTCCAGAGCTAGCAGAATCACAGCAAAGCATTCAAAATATAATTGGGCTAACCGATGATTTTCAATTTGTCTTAGTACGCGGCGATTCTCCACAAACGGTAATGCAAGATGAGCGACAAGCAGTATTAAGTCTCACTCAATTAAAAGCTGACAATGTATTAACCAGTTTTAATGCAATTAGCCAGTGGTTACCAACCGAGCAAAGCCAGCAAAATAACAAAGCCGCGTTAGCTAAAGCTTATCAGGCCGGACAACTCGATCCTTTTTTAGCCGTGACCGGACAAGCGTTTGAACTTAACCCCAATCAACAACCGCTCAATTTAACAACTTGGTTGCAAAGCCCGCTTGGTAAAGCGTATCAGCCTCAATGGTTTGATATTAACGGCCAATATTTTTCCGTTATAAAATTGCAGGGAATAACCGATAAAAACAAAGTGAAAAAAGCGCTTGAAGGGCAAAGCTCGGTTTTATTTGTAGACAAAGCTGGTTCAGTTTCAGAACAACTCAGCCATTTTAGAATAAATCTATTTAAGTTACTGGGCTTTTCATTGTTAGCTGCAGCTTTATTATTGGCTGGGGTATATGGCCTTAAAAAAGCGTTATTTATTGTTGCGATTCCACTAATCTCAGTTTTATTTGCACTTTCTGCCAGCGCTTTAATTCAACCGGAGCTCACTGTATTTAATGCATTGGCCTGTGTTTTAATTATCGCACTAGGGTTAGATTATGCAGTGTTTTATGCCGATCACGGTATAGCTTTAAAAATCAGCTTTGCGACTTTTGTTTCTGCATTAAGTTCTATTTTAGTATTTGCTATGCTGGCACTCAGTGGCACACCTGCCATTTATAATTTTGGTTTAACTGTATTTATCGGCATAGTTATTACTTATTTATTGGCACCTTTTGCGGCGTTAAATCAAACTGCGCGTTTTCAAAAAGTTTCAGGATAAAACATAAAATGAATAATAAAAATCAGCTTTGTGATGTTGTTATTATTGGTGCAGGTCCATCGGGTGCGATTGCTGCCAGCATCTTGGTCAATCAAGGCTATAAAGTGGTGGTAATTGAGCGCGAAACATTCCCTAGATTTTCGATTGGCGAAAGCCTATTGCCACATTCAATGCAATTTATTGAGCAAGCAGGATTATTGGATGTATTAACGCAACATGCTGATGAACTAGGTTTTCAGTTTAAAAACGGCGCCGCATTTTATCGTTCAGGTGTACATTGTCATTTTGATTTTGAAGATAAATTTAGTTCAGGTCCAGGGACAACTTATCAGGTAAAACGTGCACTATTTGATAAATTATTAGCGGATGAAACCGCAAATAAAGGCGCGGATATTCGTTATCAGCATACAGTTAAAAATGTTTGTATCGATCCTCATAAGGTAACGGTTAGCGTAGATTGCGAAGCTGGTGAGTATCAGCTTGAGGCTAAGTTTATTTTAGATGCAAGTGGCTTTGGTCGGGTTTTACCTAAATTATTGGATTTAGAATTACCCAGCACTTTATCTAGCCGCCAAGCCGTTTTTACCCATGTAAAAGACAAGATCTCAGATCCAAATTTTGATCGCAATAAAATATTAATTACAGTTCATCCTCAAATTGAAGATGTCTGGTATTGGTTAATTCCATTTGCTGATGGCACAGCCAGCATTGGCGTGGTGGCAAGACCAGAATGTTATACCGAAGAAGCTCTGGAAGTGCAGCTAATGCGTTATATTCATCAGGATGATAATTTATCTCGGTTATTAGCGAATGCAGAAGTTATCCAGCCTTGCCGTAAAATAGGTGGCTACTCGGCTGATGTAAAAGCATTACATGGCGAACGTTTTGCCTTATTAGGCAATGCCGGGGAATTTTTAGATCCGGTATTTTCATCCGGTGTCACGATTGCAATGCGCTCTGCGGCTATGGCAGCGAATTTGGTTGATCGGGAATTACAGGGACAAACAATAAACTGGGCCGAAGAATATGAGCAAGCGCTGCGTCAAGGCGTTGAAGTATTTAAATATTTTGTGATGTCTTGGTACGATGCCAGTTTGCAGGATGTCATTTTTTTCCAAGGTGAAAAATCTGACGCTAAAGCGATGATTTCGTCAATTTTAGCTGGGTATGCGTGGGATCTGGATAACCCATTTGTTAAAAATACTAAAAAAGGAATTCGCTTTTTAGCCAACTATACCAAGAGTGAAGCATGATCAAATCACTGCGTTTAATATTGCCGGTATGCTTAATCTGTTATTTGTTAGGTTGTGCCAGTATTAAACAATATTTTATTAATGCTTCGCTCAACTATCAGTTACAACCTGTACCTGAGCAATTTAATCTACAAAGCTGGCAGCAGGTATTAGAGTTTGAGGGACAAGGTAGCTTTATTTGTCAAATTGAATTTGTTGATCAACAAATGAATCTGGTGGCCTTATCCGCGGCGGGTTTACCTTTAATGCAGCTAACTTGGTCGGCGCAAAGTGGCGTTAATTTAATTCAGCCACCACCTTTTGAGTTAAATCCACAATTAATTATTCGTGATATTCAGTTAACTCACTGGCCAGTTTTGGCAGTGCAAAGCGGTTTGCCTGCATCAATAAGCGTGCGACAAATTGTTGCTGAAAATGTTATCATCAGCCGCTCAATAGAAACCGAAACAGATAAGTTAATTGATATTCGTTATTTTAATCAAAACATTGAATTTAATGACTTAACACTTAACTATCGGCTATTCATAAAACAATTAAATTAATCAAATGATGAGCGCGCCACTTTATATCCATCAAATTGCTTTAATCAATGCATTAGGTTGCAGCAACCAACAAATTAGCGACAATTTATTTGCAGGTTCGCAGGCTGGATTAATTCAATCAGATACTTTGCTTGCAAACGGCCAAATTATGGTTGCACAAGTGCAAGCAGATTTACCTGATTTAAGCGCTCAGCCTGTTCATTTTCAATCCCGTAATAATCAATTGGCAATGGCTGCTTATGTGCAAATCGCTGAGCAAATTAACCAACTGAAACAGCAATATGGCAGTGAGCGCATAGGTGTAATTGTTGGCACCAGCACCTCAGGCATTGCTCAAGGTGAAGCGGCAATGCTGCAATTATTGGAGCAGGGGCAGTTTCCTGAGCATTATCATTATCGCCAGCAAGAAGTCTCCAACATTGCTGGATTTATTGCCGAAGTGGCCGGTTTAACTGGTTTTTGTTTAAGTATATCAACGGCCTGCTCGTCCAGTGCAAAATCATTTGTGACTGCGCGCGAATTAATTGAAGCCGGTGTGATTGATGCGGCAATTGTCGGTGGCGTAGACTCTTTATGTGGAATGACAGTTAACGGTTTTAGCGCACTTGAATCAACCGCTGCACATATTTGCTTGCCCGGCAGTAAAAATCGGGATGGAATTAATATTGGTGAAGCTGCTGCTTTAGCTATCGTAGCGAAACAAAAATCGAATAATCAGGCACAACCACATATTGCATTATTAGGCGCAGGTGAATCCAGTGATGCTTATCATATGTCAGCACCTGAGCCCGATGGAAAAGGTGCAGAGGCAGCTATGATACAAGCGCTGCAACAGGCTGGTTTATCTCCGGCTCAAATTGATTATATTAATTTGCATGGCACAGCAACGGTTAAAAATGATCAAATGGAAACATTGGCGATTAACCGAGTATTTGCCAATAAGCCTTATGTGAGCTCAAGTAAAGCTATGATTGGCCATACTCTAGGCGCAGCCGGCGCAACCGAAGTGGGTTTATGTTATTTGGTTTTGCAACAACAAAAGTTAGCACCGCATATTTGGGATAATCAGCCAGATCCAGATTTACCGGCGCTCAACTGGGTTAAAGCCGGCGAAACTAACCCCCAAGCGATTCAATATTGTTTAACCAATTCATTTGCATTTGGCGGCAATAATGTTGCTTTAATTTTAGGGCTATGCAATGAATAAATATTCAATTGAACAAGTATTACCCCATAAAGCCCCAATGATTTTATTGGATAATTTACTCAGTTATGATCAAACAGGGGCTTGTTGCACTGTTAAAATTAAACCTGAATCTAACTTTTATCGTGCAGAACTAAAAGGTGTACCGACTTATATTGGTATTGAGTACATGGCACAAACTATCGCCGCTTTTGCTAATGCAAATCAGTTGGATATTGGCAAAAAAGTTGAAATTGGCTTTTTAGTGAGTAGCCGTAAATATACAACACACACCAGTATATTTACCGAAAATTCAGTTTTAGAAGTTTCAGTCACCCGTTTATATAAAGAAGACAATGGCTTAAGCGTATTTGAGTGTTCAATTTCAGAACAACACAATAAGTTAGTTGAAGCTCAAATTAACGTATTTCAGCCAGATGAACCAAGTGCATTTTTAGCGGAGAGTGGTTTATGAATAAAAGAGTATTAGTCACAGGCTCAAGCAAAGGCATAGGTCAGGCCATTGCGCTTAAACTGGCTAAAGATGGTTTTGATGTTACAGTGCATTGCCGCAGTGGAGTTGAACAAGCATTAGCGACAGTTGAGCAAATTAAAACGCTTGGTCAAAACAGTTATATGCTGCAATTTGATGTCGCCAACCGCGCTCAGACTAAACAAGTTTTAGAGCAGGATGTGGCTGAAAACGGATGTTATTACGGTGTAGTTTGTAATGCCGGAATTACGCAGGATACGGCTTTTCCTGCAATGACAGAAAACGAGTGGGATAGTGTTATTCACACCAATTTAGATGGTTTTTATAATGTGTTACATCCGTTAGTAATGCCAATGGTGAGCGCCAGAAAAGGCGGACGAATTGTCACTTTATCATCCGTTTCCGGTGTAGTAGGTAATCGTGGCCAGGTGAATTACAGTGCATCTAAAGCGGGAATAATAGGCGCAACCAAAGCTTTATCATTAGAGTTAGCCAAACGCAAAATCACGGTAAATTGTGTCGCCCCTGGGTTGATTGATACCGGCATGACAGATGATTTACCGCTCGATGAAATGTTAAAAATGATCCCACTTCGCCGCGCAGGTCAGGCTAAAGAAGTGGCAGCCGCTGTCGCATTTTTAATGTCGGAAGATGCAGGTTATATTACCCGACAAGTGATTAGTGTAAATGGTGGAATAGCGTAATGAAACGAGTTGTTGTAACCGGCGTTGGTGCCATTACGGCTTTAGGGGATGACTGGCAAACTTTTGAGCGTAATTTAAAACTGAAAAAAAATGCGGTCGCCAGTATGCCGCAGTGGCAGGATATTGAAGGTTTACACACCAGTTTAGCCGCACCTGTTACCCATTTTAGCAAACCTAAACACTACAGCCGCAAACAAACCCGCTCAATGGGTCGGGTGTCTTTAATGGCAACCCGAGCAACCGAAATAGCACTAGAGCAAAGTCATTTATTAGGTGATGCGGTTATTGCAAATGGTGATACGGGTATTGCCTATGGTTCATCAATCGGTTCAACCGATCCAATTATCGGTTTTGGTGAACTGCTTAAAAATAAAGATATGTCCGGCATTACGGCAACCAGCTATATCCAAATGATGAATCATACAACTGCGGTTAATGTCGGGGTATTTTTTGGCATCAAAGGGCGGGTTCACACCACAAGCTCGGCTTGCACCTCAGGCTCTCAGGCAATTGGTTATGCTTATGAAGCAATTAAATTTGGTCGCCAAAAAGTAATGGTTGCCGGTGGCGCCGAAGAGCTATGTTTATCTGAAGTGGCAGTATTTGATACCTTATTTGCAACCAGCTCTAAAAATAATACGCCCGAATTAACCCCAAGACCATTTGATAAAAACCGCGATGGTTTGGTAATTGGTGAAGGTGCTTGCACACTCATTTTAGAAGAATACGAACATGCCCTTGCCAGAGGGGCAAATATTTTGGCCGAAGTTGTCGGTTTTGGTACTAACTCAGATGGCGTGCATGTTACCCAGCCAACCGACTTAACGATGACAGTTGCAATGCAACAAGCATTGCAGGATGCTCAAATAAATGCCAGCGATATAGGTTATGTTAATGCCCACGGTACAGCAACAGATAAAGGGGATTTAGCCGAGTCATTAGCTACAGAGCGCGCGTTAGGCAAAAATAAACCCATTAGCTCTTTAAAAAGCTATTTGGGCCATACCTTAGGCGCTTGTGGAGCCATTGAAGCTTGGGCATCTATTGCCATGATGAATTCAAACTGGTTTGCACCAACCATTAATTTAACTGCGTTAGATCCCGCCTGTGGAGAACTCGATTATATAACCGGTGACGGTAAAAACTTTGAAACCGAGTTTGTGATGTCGAATAATTTTGCATTTGGCGGTATTAATACCTCACTGATTTTTAAACGAGTGGCCAATTAAATGCGCCGCTGGTTTATGTCTGCCATTGCAGTTTTTATCAGTTTTAACGCATTAGCCAATACCCCAATAGAGGAACCGGCCAAACCGGATGTTCAAACTAAACAAAAAGCTCAGCTCGATTTAGGCATTGGCTTAGGTTATAGCCAAATTCCACATTATTTAGGCTCTGAGCAAAGTCATCATTATACAATTCCGTTTCCTTATGTGTATTACCGCAGTGAGCATTTAACCGTTGATCGCCAGTCGGTTCGTGCCGATTTATGGAAAAATCAAAACTGGGAATTGGATTATAGTTTGTCGGCCGCGTTTGCACTGGATAGTGACGAGAATCAAGCCAGAGCCAATATGCCGGATTTAGCTTGGGTATTAGCTGCTGGCCCTGCGCTTAAATACCATTTTGAAAGAGACCTTGAAAAAGGAGCGCTCACCGGTATTTTAGCGGCTCGCCATGCTGTTGGGATTGATGAAAATGGACTAGATCATGTCGGGTTTATTTTTGAACCGGGCTTGGCTTATCAAAAAGCATTTCCACTAAATAGCAGCCAAATTATATTAAGTTTGCAAGCTCAGCTTGTTTTTGCTGAGCAAAATTACCTAGATTATTATTATGGGGTGGCGCAAAGCTATGCAACTGAAAATCGCGCAGCATATCAGGCAAATAGCGGTTTTTATGCCAGCCAACTTAGCCTAGGCCTGAGTTATCGCCATAATAACTGGTGGTTTGGCGGATTTGTCAGGCACTATAATTTAGCCGGTTCAAGCATTGAGGACAGCCCACTGGTTCGCCAGCAGCAAAATAACTTAATTGGCATTGCAGTTACCCGAATTTTCCCAATTTATTAATCCACTAGCCTGCCGGAGCGTAATACAAAACCATGCCACAAGTGCTGCTTATCAGCTTCTTGAGCTTGTGAAACAGAAGCTAAAATATGGCTAAACTGGTCAGACTTAATTAACGATGAACCGGTTGTTATAATAACGCCGTTAAAATCGGCCTGACTGCGGGTTAATAACATACCTTTATCACTGCTAATTTTACCGCCCCACACCATCAACTGAGAACGTTTGGCTTCCAACGCATAATCCTGATGATTTTGCAGCGTTAAATACTGCACACTCACGCTTGAGTTTAATAATTGAAGTTTTTCAGCAAAGACATGATGCAAGGTTAACTCGCTACAGTTTTCAATACGAATTGTTCGGTAGGCTAATTGCTCTAATTTAGTTTTATTATTTTTTTTGCAATCCAGCAAATAGTCTTCGTTTTTAAGACTAAGCTGTTCTGGTTGATCTTTTTGCTTACTTTTTTTAATAAACTTTTCGACTAACTCGTTTACCTTAGCTGTACGTGTTTTTTGTGGTGAATGACCTGCTTTATCGATAAATTCAAGCTGGCTTTGAGGTAATAAACTATTCAGCATAAATCCCACCTGATAAGGCATAACCGGATCGTCTATCCCCCAAATAATTAAGGTTGGCGTGGTAATATTGTCAAAAATACCAGTCAGGTCTTCATTCATCACCGACAGCGCCGAAATATAGCTGGTATTCTGCTGTAAAATAAGTTCTCGGCTAGGTTGAGACAGGACAAGATCAACAATATTATTAGGCAGCCAACTATTAATTTTATCTATGGTGTTACTGAGCTTTTTTTGTAACTTCTCGCCAATGTAAGGGATTTTATTGGTTTGATGTAAAGCGGCATATTTACTGTAGCTGTATTTATGTAATAGTCCGGCCGCATCAATTAAGATTAATTTATCAGCCAAAGCCGGAGCAATATTAACCAGTTGCAAACTAATATTGCCGCCCATTGAATGACCAATCACAATATTATGCCGATTAATATAATCCGGTAATAATGCCGCTAAACTGGCAGCATAGTTTGCCGCAGAATATAAAGAGTCAGTGCGCTCCGACAGCCCATAGCCGGGTAAATCAACAATAACCAGCTTATATTTTTTAGCTAACCTTGGAATAATTTCGGTAAAGTCTTGAGCGCTACCGCCCACACCATGAATTAAAGTTAAAGAGGGTAAATCGGTTTTATCCTGATTGGCAAAATAAAGTTGAATCTCAGAATTAAATACCGGAGCCAATACCCGCTGATGAGTTAAATTAAGCGATTCAGCCCATTGATAAGGGTTAGCTGTGGCCGGTAAATTAATTATCCAAATCAAACCCAGCAGTACGTAACGGTAAAACTTAAACATATTTTATTGTTATTATTTATCTTTTCTGACTAACCTAAATCAATTAGCCAGATAGTTATAAACAATTCCCTGTTAAAATTAATCTAAAAACAAATCAAAAAAGCGGCTCTTCGACTCGAATAAACCCAAAAAACCGCTCGTTGTTACAACGTTATTTTAATGTCACCACTTTGCCGGTTAACGCAACCCCAGCTAAAAATGTACCGGCACCACATTGAAATGAATCATTACTTGAAGTTAGATTGCCTTTGTAATTAGATTTAATTTCAACGACCGCGTTACCACCTTCTCTTTGCGCACGATTTTTAAGCTCAATCATTGCAGATAAAAATACCCATTCGCAGGCTTCTTTATCGCTTTTATTAAACGCATTGGTTTTTTTGTTAGTTGAAAATTCACCAAAATTTTTATCAATTGCGCCATAGCTCTGTTCACCAAAATAAAACTGAATGTCACTACCCAGTTTAGCTTTGGCATCTTCAGTGCTGAGGGCATCAGCGACCGAATAACTCCCGACATCATCACGGGCAAATGCACTGCTTGATAATAATGTGATACCTACTAATAAAATTGCTTTGATCGATTTCATTTTTTTATTCCTTAACCTTGAATTGCAACCACCACGTATTTGTGTACAAAATTTATTATTATCTCAAACTGACCACTTGCTTGAGTTTAAAGTGCAGCACGATAAACGCGCAGATCGCTACTACTTTAATTCAACCAATGCGTGATTCAAGTTATTTATACAGAAATAATCTGAAGTAAAATTGACTAATTTGCTAATCCGTTTACAATCCTCCGCGAAAAGATGGCTGGGCAATCGCTGCTTCATTTATGAAGGGGAGGAAAGTCCGGGCTCCACAGGGCAGAGTGCCAGATAACGTCTGGGCGGCGAAAGCCGACGACAAGTGCAGCAGAGAGCAAACCGCCGATGGCTTTTTAGCACAGGTAAGGGTGAAAGGGTGCGGTAAGAGCGCACCGCGCAACTGGTAACAGTTTGTGGCTGGGTAAACTCCACTCGGAGCAAGATCAAATAGGGTTCCTTTGGCGTGGCCCGCGTTGGAACCGGGTAGATTGCTTGAGCCTTGGTGCGAACCAAGGCCTAGACGAATGATTGCCACTTTGTATTTAGTAATAAATGCAGAGCAACAGAACCCGGCTTACCGGCCGTCTTTTCACTTTTCTTTTTTCTACCCGTTGTTTCCATACAATAACCCGTTAGGGTTTAATTGCGCTAATGCTGGGCGATTTGCCATTTTTTCAACATAAGCTGCTAGATTCGGGTAATTATGCAATTGGCCATCAACATACAAAAATGCCAAATTCTGCCACGCAAATATATCTAATAAACTAAATTGATTTTTATACCAGTAAGACTGACCGGCCAAATGTTTTTCCATTGCTGCTAATCTTGGCGGTAAGCGGCGTTCAGCGAGTGTTCTAACGCCCTGATTTTCACCAAATACTTTTAATGAAACAATCGCTCCACTCAGCGCATCGAGCGAACTGGCGAAGAAAAATAACCACTGCATAAATTCAATATCTTCTTCATTAATCAAGCTCTTACCTTTCGATCGACACATATCTAGGCAAATGGCAGCCGCTTCAAATAAAACCTGTCCGTTATCTTTTTCAATCGTGGGGATAAGTCCATACGGGTTCATATCGGAAAAAGGCGGGGTAAGATGTGCCATTTTTGATATATCAAGTGTGATTTGCTCAAATGCTACATCCAGCTCGTTAGCTAGCCAACGGACTTTTAATGAGCGATCAAAAGTTAATAAGTGGTATAGTTTCATTCTAATCTCCTTTTATTGTCTAACATTAATAAGTAACCAACAATAAGTAACCAATTGGTAAAAAAAGATTAGTTTGAAAACTTGGCTAATACAAGCGTTTTTTACCGTTTGGTGTAAAATACATTTAAACAGAAGAGTAAAATGGCACGAAACAAAAACTACAATCGAGCTGATGTAATTGAGCAGTTAACTCAGGTGTTTATTGAAAAGGGTTACGAATCAACCTCTATGGCTGATTTGATGGATAAAACCGGTCTCAATAAAAAAAGCTTATACAATGAGTTCGGCAATAAAGAAGCTATGTTTGAAACGATACTGACCAACTTTATTGCAGGCCAGCGAGCCAGCATTCAAACTATATTTACTCAGCAGCCGCTCGGTATAACAAACATTCGTAATTTTTTTAGTTACTTAGATACAAGCTTTGCAGATAAAGGCTGTTTGTTAACGCTGAGTTTAAATGAATCAGCTTGTATTTCAGGGCAGTCTCTTGAGATGATCAATCAATCAATGAAAGGGCTTGAAGCTGGTTTGTTGGATAATTTATCCCCTTTATTAAAAACAGATCGAGCAAAAAGTTTTGCCCGAAGTTTACTCACTATAATGTTGGGAATAGCGACTCTAACCCGCTCTGCTGAACTAAGAGCAAACAACTTGCAAGCGGTTAATGATTTACTGGATTTTATTGAAGCATCTGCCAAAGCAGACTAATCCGAATTGGTTTAGTCTGCTTTTAAAATAATCCAGCTAATACTCTTGTCAGTTTTTCTGCAATTTCAGCTTCTGCTTTAACCACATCCATATTGGCTTGATTGGCGGTGATTAAAACTTTAGTTTGATACTTTTGACGGTCGGATGTGGTTTGGCTGCTTTGAACAGCTTGGCCACTTTCGCCTTGGTTGAGTCTGTGTTCTTCATCGCTTATCACCATGCCTTCGTCCACTTTTTTAGCGATTTGTACGTCGGTAATAGCAGTATAATAATCATCGCTCACGGCTGCGTCTGCAATATAACCGATTAATGCGCCTATTGCGGCTGCTTTTACGTTATCGCTGCCAGAGCCGCCGCCTAGTTCAGAAATGGTCACAGCGGTTACAGCACCTTCAGCTGCGCCTTTATAATTGCCGATCGCATCTTCAAACTCGTTACCTTCTGGGCGGCCAACATAACGCACATTAGCTTGTAGCCAATAAGTTGCTTTGGTTGGGTCATTAACTATTTGATAGCCGTTATTTTCAAGCCTTTGTTTTATGCCGGGAGAGAGGTAAAAATTTTCACTGTCTGAATTATTGCGAACTTGCAAATAAATAGTCATTAACTCAGGGGCAACCGGATCTAAAAATATGGTTTGAGTTAACCGGCTATTAATGGATAAATCCTGCTTTTTGCTGGCAGTGGTGATGGAAGAACAACCGGATAAAATAAGTAAACCGGAGAATAAAATTAGTGCGCTACGAATTAACTTGGTCATGGTATTTCCATTGCAAAAAAAGCGAATAATAAATAGCTAGTATAAACAAATTTGCTGAATAGAAAATGAATGAAAAGCGAATACGTTAAGGTATTCGCTTTAAAATTTCAGTAAAAAATAAGGTTACTCAAACCAATGACGGGTTTTATTGGCAAAATAAACCAAAGATAACATCACTGGTACTTCTACCAATACACCAACCACAGTGGCTAATGCCGCGCCTGAGTGTAAGCCAAATAATGAAATTGCAACGGCAACCGCTAACTCAAAAAAGTTAGATGTACCAATCATACAAGCTGGCGCTGCGACATTATGCGGAAGCTTTAATTTTTTAGCGATAAAGTAAGCAATAGCAAAAATGCCGTAAGTTTGAATTAAAAGCGGAATGGCAATTAAAACAATTGCTTGAGGTTTGTCGATAATAGTTTGCGCCTGAAAGCCAAATAGCAGAGTCACAGTCGCTAATAAACCAATAATCGACCAAGGTTTTAAGCGGTTAACAAATTGGTTTAAACGGGTATGATCATTGTTTTTATCAAGCTTTTTACGGGTAAGCGCACCTGCAATTAACGGCAATAAAACGTACAAAACCACAGATAATAACAAGGTTTCCCACGGCACTTGAATATCACTTACGCCTAATAAAAAAGCAGCAATAGGCGCAAAGGCAAAAATCATAATCACATCGTTCACTGAAACCTGTACCAAAGTATAATTCGCATCACCTTTAGTTAACTGGCTCCAAACAAATACCATAGCGGTACAAGGGGCAACCCCTAATAAAATCATACCGGCGATGTATTCATTAGCGGTTTGCGGATCAACCCAGTCTGCAAAAAAGCCTTTAAAAAATAACCAGCCCAATACAGCCATTGAAAAAGGTTTAATTAACCAGTTGATAATTAAAGTTAAAAATAGCCCCTTTGGTTTTTTACCAATATCTTTAATCGCACCAAAATCTACCTGAATCATCATAGGGTAAATCATTAGCCAGATTAATACGGCAATGACTAAATTAACGTGCGCATATTCGTAAGTGGCGATCACCGAAAAAACCTGAGGTACAGCTAAACCTAAAGCCACGCCGGTGATAATGCAAAGCCCAACCCAAACCGATAAATAGCGTTCAAAAAATCCCATAAAAACCTCTTAGATTGATCTTTGGTTAACCCGTTGGCTGACTTGCTCTGCGCTTTCAACCCGCTCAGAATAACGATCAACTAAATAGTCTGCATTATCTCGGGTTAATAAGGTAAAACGCATCAACTCTTCCATCACATCAACAATCCGGTTGTAATAAGGCGATGGTTTCATGCGGTCGTTATCATCAAACTCGGCAAACGCTTTAGCAACCGATGATTGATTTGGGATAGTAATCATCCGCATCCAACGGCCTAATACCCGCATTTGATTAACCGCATTAAAAGATTGCGAACCACCACAAACTTGCATAACTGCCAAGGTTTTACCCTGTGTTGGACGCACACCACCTAAATTGAGTGGCACCCAATCTATCTGGCTTTTGAAAATACCAGTCATCGCACCATGACGTTCAGGCGAGCACCAAACCTGACCTTCAGACCACATCATTAACTCTCTTAACTCTGCCACTTTTGGATGATCCGGTTCTTCAGCATCTGGCAATGGCAAACCTTGCGGATTAAAGATTTTAGTTTCAGCGCCCATTTGAGTTAAAATTCTAGCGGCTTCTTCAACTGCTAAGCGTGAGAATGAGCGTTTTCTCAAAGATCCGTACAACAATAAAATACGTGGTTTATGAGCGGATTGCATTGGCTTAAAGTCAGCCGGTTGCGGCACTTTAAATTCAGCTTGCTCAATATTCGGTAAAGTTAAATCTTCAACTGACATACATTAGCCTCTATTTATTTTTGCGCGCTATTTATTTTGCGCCTATTGCTGCTAGCTCGGCTTTTAATGCGGCTTTATCATTTACATCTACGCTAATCGCGGCTAATTTTTCAACCCGACTTTTAATTTCAGCAATAGTCGCTCTAAACGCATCCACAATTTCTTCATCACTGCCAGTTAATTTAGAAGGGTCTGCTAACCCCCAATGCACTTTTACACTATTACCAAACCACACTGGGCAAGATTCTCCAGCAGCTGAGTCACATACGGTGACAACAACGTCAGCATCAAAATCTTCAAATTCATCCCATGACTGACTGATTAAACCTTCTGTGCTAATGCCAGCTTCCTGCAAGTATTTAATTGAAAGTGGATGAACTTCACCAACAGGTTGGCTGCCGGCACTTTTAGCAGTGATTTTACCGTTAGCATAATGATTGGTAATCGCCTCAGACAAAATGCTGCGGCAACGGTTGTGAGTGCAAATGTATAAAACTTTCATAGTTAACTCTCTGTATTGAGTGATTATTTTTAGCGAATTAGCAGCAATCCTGACTATTTTTAAACTGCTCTATATTCAGTTTTAAATACTCAGGGTTTTGCTCAGCGGTTGTTTTAATAACTTGTTTAGCCCAATCTGGCAGCTTGGTATTAAGTTTGTAATAAACCCATTTACCTCGTCTTTCATCGACTAATATTTCGCATTTACGTAACTCAGCTAAATGGCGCGATACCTTTGGTTGGCTTAAATCAAGCGCTGAAATTAAATCGCAGACACATAACTCATTAAATTTTGAAATCAGTAATAAAGATTTAAGTCTGGTATCGTCAGCTAAACATTTATAAAAATCGATTGGGCTCATAAAACAAATCTGAAATTTCATATATATGGAAAATTATATATATGAAATTTCAGATGTAAAGTTAAACCTTGATGACAATTAATTTATTTAAAAGTTAGCAGGGTAAAAAGTGGTGACGAGTGATAAAACAAGCGGCTTCAAGATATACAGGTATAGACAAATAATTTAAGACTTACTTATAAAAGGAATTTTAAAGCAGAGTTTTTTACCCTGCTTTAATTAAGATTGGCATTTAAAATTCAGCATCAGGAAATGTTTTTCTAAACCAAGTATTGAGCATATCAAACTCGTATTTAAACTGCTCTTCTGACGGTTTAGTTAAATAAGTTGTCGACATCCCCATATTTTTTAAGCTTTCTTCACCAGAAGCTAATTCTTTACCAGATTTATCAAGCAGTTGGTAACTAAACTTAATGCGCGGGATATATTGGCGCTTAATAATTCTAATTTCATCTAAGTTAAAACGAGTTTCACCGGCTAAATCTAAATTGGTGACAGTCATTTTTAATGTCCCTTCCGGTAACTTTTCAGCTCGATGGGTTAAAAACTTTTCAAAACTGGTAAATACATGCTCACGAAAGCCAGAGCGTGTATAGGCAAATCCTTCACGGATATCGGTATACTCATCAGGTTCTTGCCAAGTTACTTTAAGCTCAGCGGCCGCTGCCTGACTACCAATACCTACTGTTACCAGCAAAACGATTATTTTAGATAATATAGATTTAAACATAGTGATTTCTCCTAGCTTATGCTCTAGTTTAAACATAAGGGCTTTTGTTTTGAAAAACAAACTAGGGTAACAATTAAAAACAGTTTGAGTGTTTGTATACGGGTATAGACAAGCAAAAGAGACTTAAAGTTCTCTGCTGTCGCCTTTTAATGGCTTTTTGGCAATAAATGCACTTGGAATCACTTCAACGCCAACTAAACGGCCTAGTTTTACAATGACAGGAATGGTAATTGGCGCAAAAGGTAAAATCGCAAATACGCCTAAGCCGATACCTCTAAGCACATCAAAAAACTGCGCATGAGCAACAGCGAGTTCTTCTTTGCTCGCTTTTCCTCTGGTGTGGCGTTTATAAATATCCAACATTTCGCGCGTTTCAACTTTTTCTTGATGCAAAGCCAGCTTGAGCGACAGCATAAGTCGTCTTAACTTTAATTTTTGCGCTTTCCGGTTGATTCTGATCACACGAACAGGCGCTCTATGCAAATATTTATATGCTCTCAAACGAGGTACACCTGATTAAACAACAGAGTTGAGATAATTATACTATGAAGTTGGGAATTGTATGCACTTAAAGTGGAATTTAAGTGCATACTTGTGATGAGTTAGTCTTGAAATGCAAAGGCTAGCTGGTTATCAAGCTGGTCGTATTTACCACCAAAGGTTTTAAATAAACCAACCTGATTTTTTAAGAAAGCTAACTGTAAATCAGCTAAGTTTTGTTTTTGAGATACTAACAATAACTTAAACTCTTCATAGTTAAGCGGATCTTCTAAACCTTGCTCAAGGCGTAGTTCACTTAATTCAACCTGATGCTGATAGTTAGCAACCACTTGTTTTTGCAACTCAACCTGCTCAGCTAAAGATTGCTGTGCCGTTAAGCGGTTATTTAATTCAGTGAATGCAGTTTCAACTGTATCCTGATACTGAATAATCTCAGCTTTTTGCTGTAACTCTGCAATCGTTTGCTGCGCATCTAATCTACCTTTGTTAAAAATAGGCAAATTAATTTGCGGCGAGAAACTCCATGTATGCGAGTCTGATTTAAATAAATCAGATAAATCCTGACTCGCATAACCTATGCTTGAGGTTAAGCTAATACTTGGGAAAAATGCTGCGCGAGCAACCCCTAAATTTGCATTAGCTGCTCTAATATTTTGCTCTGCTTGTGCAATATCCGGACGATCTAATAAAGCTGATGCCGGTAATTTAGCCGGTAAAGCCTGTAATTGCTCAAGCGAAAAATTAGCACTTAACTCACCAAGATGGTTTGTTTCTTTATAACCAACTAATTGCTTTAATTGATTAAGATTAGAGACATTAGTTTGCTCTAACTGGCTTAATAAAATCGCAGATAATTGCTGGTTAGATTGCGCCTGACGATAATCAACATTGTCAATTACCCCTTGATCATATTGCTTTTGAGCAATATTGAATTTTTGTTTGGCACTTTCAACCGCTTGTTTTTGCAATTCGGTTTTTAACAGCCCAGCCTGATAATCAAAATACAAACCAGCCACTTGTGCAGCTAAACTTTGCTCCAAGGTTTGTTGGGCAAATTGACCCGCTCTAAATTGAGCTAACGCATTTTGCTTTAAGCTACCAATGCGATCAAAAAAGTCTAACTCGTATGCAGTAAAACCAACGCTGGCAGAGTAGCTGCTGCTGTATTTAGGCATAAAAGCAGAAGTGGTAGACGATTGCGAATTACGCTGACGTGTACCACTAGCCGATAAATTAATATCTGGCCAATATTGGCTGCTTTCAATTTGATAATTAGCTTGCAATTGTTGTAGTTGTAAATCATTAATTTGTAATGATTTATTGTTTTTAAGTGCCAGAGCGATCAATTGTTTTAATTGTTCATCCTGATAAAAACGCTGCCAGTTTAATGGCGCAACAGCAATTGCAGTTTGGTGTTTTGGCAGCACAGTTAATTCCGGCTGCTGGTAATCCGGTGCTAACGAGCAGGCAGACAAAGCTGCCGCACTCATAGCCAAAACTAATGTTTGGATTGATTTCATACTTTGCCACCTTCTTTATTGGTTAGTTTGTGCGATAACTTAAATACAACCACAAAGAATACAGGTACAAAGAAAATGGCCAGCACAGTTGCAGAGAACATACCACCAAATACACCAGTACCAATTGCATTCTGACTACCCGAACCCGCGCCAGAGCTTAATACAAGCGGTGTTACACCTAACATAAATGCCAATGAAGTCATTAAAATAGGACGTAAACGTAAACGAGCTGCTTCAATTGTCGCATCAACTAAACTTAAGCCTTTTTCTTCGTACAAGGCTCTTGCGAACTCTACAATTAAGATCGCGTTTTTAGAGGCAAGACCAATTGTGGTTAACAAGCCAACCTGAAAATAAACGTCGTTAGATAAACCACGCGCTAATGCAAAACATACCGCACCTAAAACACCCAGTGGTACAACTAACATAACTGAAAACGGAACACTCCAGCTTTCATATAATGCAGCCAAACATAAAAATACAATCAAAATTGACAGCGCATATAGCATAGGCGCTTGTGCACCAGATTGTTTTTCCTGTAATGACATACCAGACCATTCAAAGCCAATACCTTTAGGTAATTTAGCGACGATTTCTTCCATCGCCTGCATTGCATCACCTGTGCTCAAACCCGGAGCAGCCTGACCTAAAATTTGAACCGAAGATACACCATTATAACGTTCAAGTTTGGTTGGACCATGAATCCAGCGCGCTTCACTAAATGCGGTAAACGGCACCATTTCGCCCTGATTATTACGTACATACCAGTGTTTAATATCTTCCGGCATCATACGGTAAGGCGCATCAGCCTGAACATAAACCCGTTTAACCCGGCCATTGTCTACAAAGTCATTAACATAATTAGATGCCCAAGCGGTGGTAAATGTTTGGTTAATATCACTCAGTGATACACCTAAAGCTAATGCTTTTTGCTGATCAATATCGATTTTAAATTGTGCCGTATCTTCCTGCCCATTCGGACGTACACCCGCCAATCTTGGATCTTGCGCAGCCATACCTAATAACTGGTTACGAGCATTAATTAATGCGTCATGACCCAAACCACTTAAGTCCTGCAATTGGAAATCAAAACCAGATGCCGTACCAAGCTGAGTGATTGCCGGTGGCACAAATGCAAATACAAACGCATCTTTTAACTGTGAAAAATACCCCATAGCACGGCCAGCAACAGCCTGAACGTGTTGTTCACCACGGGTTCTTTCATCCCAGTCTTTTAAACGCACAAATGCAATACCGTTATTTTGACCACGACCACTAAAGCTAAACCCAATTACTGAGAAAACCGAAGCAACATTATCGGCTTCATTTTCTAAATAATATTGCTCAACCGAGTTCATAACTTCTGCACTTCGTTCCTGACTCGCCCCTTGCGGCAATGTCATTTGGGTAAACATAATGCCTTGGTCTTCGTCTGGTAAAAATGAGGTTGGCATACGCGTGAATAAAAAGGCTAAACCGCCCACTAATACCACATAAACCACCATGTAACGGCCAGTTTTACCTAAAATATTGTGTAAGCTATTTTTGTAGCGCTCAGTTGAACTATCTACTTTACGGTTAAACCATGCAAAAAAGCCTTTTTCCGGTTTTTTGGTATGCTCAATTGGCTTTAACATAGTTGCACACAGTGCAGGTGTTAGGATTAACGCAACAATAACCGACAATACCATTGACGATACAATTGTGATTGAGAACTGACGATAAATAACCCCGGTAGAACCGCCAAAAAATGCCATAGGGACAAATACAGCAGATAATACAAGACCGATACCAATTAACGCACCAGTAATCTGACGCATAGATTTTTTGGTCGCTTCTTTTGGCGATAAGCCTTCTTCATGCATTACCCGCTCAACGTTTTCCACCACAACAATGGCATCATCTACCAGCAGGCCGATAGCGAGCACCATACCAAACATAGTTAAGGTATTAATTGAATAACCAAATGCCCAAATAATTGCGAACGTACCACACAATACAACTGGTACCGCAATGGTCGGAATTAAAGTTGCACGGAAGTTTTGTAAAAACAAATACATAACAACAAATACTAACAAAATAGCTTCTGCTAGTGTTTGTACTACGCCCATGATAGATAAACGAACAAACGGCGTTGTATCGTACGGATAAACAACTTCTAGACCATCTGGGAATAATTCATGTAGATCATCCATACGAGCGCGAATTGCAGCAGCTGTGTCTAATGCGTTAGCACCCGACGCTAAACTAATCCCCATACCACTCGCGGCTTGGTTATTGTACTCTGTTAAATATTGGTAATTTTCACCACCTAACTCAACTCGGGCAATATCTTTAATCCGAATGGTAGAGCCATCTTCTGCAACTTTAACAAATATATTGCCGAACTCTTCGGGCGTTTCTAAACCAGTTTCAACAATAATACTAGCGTTAATTTGTTGACCTTTAACCGCTGGCGCACCACCAATTTCACCGGCTGCAATTTGCGCATTTTGCGCTTGAATAGCAGCAACCACATCAGCAGTAGTCAGCGAGAATTGAGTCATTTTTTCAGGGTTAATCCAGATACGCATCGCATACTGAGAACCAAAAAAGTTAACCTGGCCAACACCACTTACCCGGCTAATTTGATCCTGGATATTAGCAGCAACAAAGTCCGAAATATCGTTACGGTTCATTGTGCCATCAGAGGAATAAAAACCGATAACTAATAAAAAGCCAGAGCTAGATTTACTAACCGCAATACCATTTTGTTGCACTACTTGAGGTAATAAAGGCATGGCTCGTTGCAGTTTATTTTGCACCTGAACCTGAGCAATATCAGGATCAGTTCCAGCAGTAAAGGTTAAGGTAATACTAGCGTTACCTGATGAATCAGAGCTGGCACTAATGTACTGAACATTATCAATACCGGTTAAGCTCTGCTCTATAACCTGTACAACTGTATCCTGCACAACCTCACTAGATGCACCTGGATAAGAAGCCGAAATGGAAACCGCTGGCGGCGCTACATCTGGATACTGTGCAACCGGTAATTGAAATATTGATAATACCCCTGCGAGCATAATCAAGATTGCAATTACCCATGCCAGAATCGGGCGTTCGATAAATGTTTTGGCCATTCGTTACTCCGCTTTTTGCTTAGTGATTGTTGGGTTTACAGGAGCACCCGGGCCGATTTTTTGTAAACCATTTAAAATAACTTTATCGCCAGCATTTAAACCAGAAGTAACCAACCAGTTATTGCCGATTGAGCGGCTAATTGTGACAGGTTTTACCTCAACTGTATTATCAGCGGTTACAACATAAGCACTGGCATCACCTTTACGGCCAAATGCAATCGCTTTTTGCGGTACTAAAACAGAGTTAGGACGAGTCGCCTGTACTAACTTAACGCTCGCAAACATACCCGGCATTAACGCTTTATCAGCATTATCAAATTCGGTACGAATCGTAACTGTATCGGTAGATGGGTTAACTTGAACTTCGTTAAATAAAAATTTACCAGTGTATTCTTTATTGTCTAACTGCAAAATTGCTTTAGCAGTCGACACATTTAACTCACCACTTTTAATTTTATCTTTGATTTTGCGAAGCTCACTGCTAGCTTGCACCATATCAAAATAAATTGGATCTAACTGAGTGATACTCGCAAGGCTATCAGCTTGACCAGCACTAACTAAAGCACCTTCAGTAATATTTGATTTACTAATTTGACCAGAAATAGGCGCTAATACTTTAGTATAAGATAAATCAACTTTAGCTTTATGTAATGCGGCTTTATTCATCGCTAACTGAGCATCTAACGCCTGATAGTTAGCCTGAGCCTGATCTAAAGTTTGTTGGCTAACCGCTTTATCTTTAATTAACGCTTTATAACGGTTTAACTCAGTTTTAGCCGTTGTTAAATTTGCTTCAGTACGGGCTAAATCTGCTTTTGCACTTTGGTAATTTGCCTGATAAAGCGCATCTTCGATTTGATACAAAGTTTGACCCGCTTCAACATAACCACCTTCGGTAAAGTTACGTTTTTGAATAATCCCAGTAACCTGAGGGCGAACTTCAGCCACTTTAAAAGCCACAGCGCGGGCTGGTAATTCTTCTTTAATTTCGACAGTTTGAGCAACTAACTCAAGCGCATCGACTTGCAAAGCAGGGCGAGCAGCTGAAGCTTGAGCTTTTTCTTCTGCATCACCAGACTGACATGCAGCTAAAGCCAATGTTAAGCCGGATGCCAGCATTAAGGCACTGAATTTCAATTTCATAATAACCTCTTGGTAAATAAATAGCGGAATAGAATGGTACTCACATCGTGCGTTGTGTTAGTTATTTGTACCATACTAAAGATCTTTCACAGATGCATGTTGAAAATTTAATCAATTAATTAGCGCTAGTAAGAACTTAAATTAAACATTCATGCATGTATGTTTGTATTTTAGAATAATATTGGTTAGAATTTCAACCAATATTTATCGAAATAAAGTCACTTTGTTCGGTTGACTTTTAGCTTGAATTGCTAGGGTCTGTTGATCTTTTGAGTACAATTTTGCAGCAGTTTGTTTGGTATTTATCCAAGGCATAGCGATTGACGTGTAGTGAGCTACATAAATGAGCTATAACGCAGAAGAAATGCCAAACAAACGCTGCCTTTAGGTTCGTCCTAAATGCTTTTTACTCTTTGTTGCAGCGTTTTGACTTAATTCATTAGGCCTTCAACGCTACGCCTCGATTAAAAAGCATTTAGTTAGAACAAAATTTGTACATCAAACGCAACAGCCCCTAGCAAACAGCAAATTATTGGTGTATCTAAACATGGTCAGAAAAACGAAAGAAGAAACTCTGGAAACGCGTAATCAGCTACTGGATGCGGCAGAAGAAGTTTTTTATACAAAAGGATATGCTCAAACAACTTTAATGGATGTTGCCAACCACTGCGGCATGACCCGTGGCGCAATTTATTGGCACTTTAAAAACAAAGTGGATTTGTTTGAAGCTATGGTTGACAGAGTTCGTACCCCACTGGATGCACTGGCTGAAGAACCGGCAGATGAAAACGAAGCTGACCCACTCAAAAAAATGCGTGAGTTTTCAATTCAGTTTTTAAAAGATGTTTGCCATGATGAGCAAAGACGCCGTGTTTTTACCATTCTATTTCACCGTTTTGAAACCAATGGCGAAGTATCCGAACTAGATCAAAGGCAACAAACTGCGTTTTGTGAATGCACCGACCGAATTGAAAGAGGGTTAAAAAATGCGGTTAATAAAGGCCAGCTTCCGCAAGATTTAGACACCAAAAAAGCAGCGCTCATTAAACATGGTTATTTTGGTGGGCTAATGACTAACTGGTTATTTATGCCGGATTTATTCGATTTAGACTCTATGGCCGAGAGCATAGTTGATAACTATATATTTATGCTTAAAAACAGCCCGTTTTTGCGTAAAGCCACAGCGAGTTAAATTGAGCTAATTCTTTAGCCCGCAATTTAAATTTAATAAAGACAAACAAAAAAGCCGCACTTTTTAGGGCGCGGCTTTGGTTAAGGAATAATTGTAATTATTTAGCAGACTTTGTGAATTCTGGGTAAGCTTCAATACCACACTCAGAAATATCCACACCTTCATACTCTTCTTCTTCGGTTACACGTAAACCGATAACCGCTTTAATAATGCTCCAAACGATTAAGCTAGTTACGAATACCCAAACAAAGATAACTAATGCACCGAATAACTGGTCACCAAAGTTTGTACCATCGTTTGTTACCGGAACTAATAATAAACCTAATAAACCAACCACACCGTGAACAGAGATAGCACCAACCGGATCATCGATTTTTAACTTGTCTAAAGTAATGATTGAGAATACCACTAACACACCACCTAAAGCACCAAAGATAGTTGCTTCAAATGCACTTGGTGTTGACGGTTCAGCAGTGATAGCAACTAAACCTGCTAATGCACCGTTTAATGCCATGGTTAAGTCAGCTTTCTTGAATAAAATACGAGCTGTGATTAAAGCGGCAACTACACCACCAGCAGCAGCTGCGTTAGTGTTTAAGAAAACCATTGCAACAGAGTTAGCGTTAGCGATGTCACCTAATTTTAAGACTGAACCACCGTTAAAGCCGAACCAACCCATCCATAAAATGAATGTACCTAAAGTTGCTAAAGGCATGTTACAACCAGGAATCGCATGAGCACGACCGTCTGCTGTGTATTTACCTTTACGAGCACCTAGTAATAACACACCAGCTAAAGCAGCAGCAGCGCCCGCCATGTGAACAATACCAGAACCAGCAAAGTCAGAGAAATCACCTAGGCTAAACATACCAAATACTTCGTTACCGCCCCAAGTCCAGCTACCTTCCATAGGATAGATAAAACCAGTCATAACAACAGCAAACGCTAAGAAAGCCCAAAGTTTCATACGCTCAGCAACCGCACCAGATACAATTGACATAGCTGTTGCTACGAAAACCACCTGGAAGAAGAAATCTGACGCACCAGAATAGATAGAACCACCTTCAAAGCCATCTTCACGCGCAGCGAAATCAGCTAAAGTTGCAGTTACGTCTACATCTTGAATACCGGTTAAGAAATATTCGCCGCCGTACATAATTGCATAACCAGATACTAAGTACATGATGCTTGCAATCGCAAAAAGCGCGATATTTTTAGTTAAAATTTCAGTTGTGTTTTTTGCTCTTACAAGGCCAGCTTCTAACATCGCAAAGCCTGCAGCCATCCACATTACTAGGGCGCCACAAACCAGAAAATAGAAGGTATCCATTGCATACTGCAAGTGAAATACATTATTTTCCATTATCGTCTCCTAAAACTCGTTGAAAATATTGTTATTGTTTAAATTGCTGAATCGCCAGTTTCACCTGTACGAATACGGATGCACTGCTCTAAATCGTAAACGAAAATTTTACCGTCACCGATTTTGCCGGTTTTTGCTGCACCGCTAATCGCTTCGATTAAGCGCTCAACATTTTCATCCTGAGTGGCAATTTCCAATTTAACTTTTGGTAAAAAGTCGACTTGATATTCCGCACCGCGATATAATTCAGTGTGGCCTTTTTGACGTCCAAAACCTTTAACTTCTGTTACGGTCAAACCTTCAATACCGATTTCAGAAATGGCTTCACGAACGTCATCTAATTTAAATGGTTTGATGATCGCACTAACCAGTTTCATAGCGATATGCTCCTAAGTGTTGTAAGTAAATGTCCAAGTCTTACTTACAACTCTTGTGCCAAAGTTTATTTTTAATTAAAAAACAATAAGTTAAGGTTTTAATGAAACTTTAATTACATCAAATGCTACAAAATAGTGCGATTAAAAAAGAAGCAAGCACAAAAATAGGGCGGTGTTGTGAATGAATTAACAAAAATTATTTTTTGATGTGTAGTTTTAGTGCATTGCCAAACTTAATATCGATAAAAATCAATCCAAATCGGCTTTAGCCGTGCACCTTATCCGGCTTTTTTATACAATGCTTCAATTATGTTTTCAGGAATAGACAAATGCCGGAATTACCAGAAGTAGAAGTGACACGAATGGGGATTAGCCCTCATTTAATAGGTCAAAAAATTAATAAAGTGGCTGTTTATAACGCCAAAATGCGTTGGCCTATTCCGCTTGAAATCAACCAACTAACCGATCAAGTCATTGAAAAAATAGACCGCCGTGCCAAATACTTACTACTTTATTGCCAAGCTGGCATTGCCCTTTTACATTTAGGTATGTCTGGCAAATTATGTGTTGTAGACAGCACCATGCCTAAAAAAAAGCATGATCATTTTGAGTTATTTTTAGGTTCAGGCAAAAGTTTAAGGTTAAATGATCCAAGACGATTTGGCGCTGTACTTTGGTTTAAAACACTCGAAGATGCCAGTTTAGTCTTAGCGCACTTAGGGCCAGAACCTTTAACAGATGAATTCACCGCTGAATATTTGCACCAAAAAGCACAAAAACGACAAACTGCGATTAAAACTTTTTTAATGGATAACAAAGTTGTCGTTGGAGTTGGAAACATTTATGCCAATGAATCTTTATTTATGAGCGGCATTCATCCTAAAAAAGCAGCCGGAAAAATCAGCTTTAAGCAGTATCAATTATTGGTTGAAAACATAAAACAAGTATTGGCTAAAGCCATTACTCAAGGTGGCACAACGTTAAAAGATTTTACTCAGGCAGATGGCAAGCCGGGTTATTTTGCCCAAGAGCTAATGGTATATGGAAGAGCTGGTGAAAAGTGCAAAATATGCCAAACCGAATTAACCGGTTTGGTTATTGCCCAGCGGGCAACTGTATTTTGTAAAAAGTGCCAAAAATAAATAAACGCAAAGCGGCAATTAAGCCGCTTTATCTGTTTTGCTTTTAGTATCAGCCGGAGTTTGGCGGATAAGGTAATCAAATGCACTTAGTGAAGCGGTAGCCCCTGCGCCCATTGCAATAATAATTTGCTTATAAGGTACAGTGGTAACATCACCAGCGGCAAATACGCCAGGCATTGAAGTTTCACCTTTTTCATTAATAATGACTTCACCACGATTGGTTAAATCAATATCACCGTCAATAAACTCACTGTTTGGCACTAACCCGATTTGCACAAAAATACCTGCTAGTTCAATCGATTTAGATTCATCAGTTGCTCTGTCGGTATAAGTTAACCCAGTTACTTTACTGCCATCACCAATAACTTCGGTAGTCATAGCCTGAGTAATAATGTCGATATTGCCCATTGAGCGAGCTTTATTTTGCAAAACTTCATCGGCACGTAACTTAGTATCAAACTCAAGCACAGTGACATGCTCAACAATGCCAGCCAAATCAATTGCTGCTTCAATACCTGAGTTACCACCACCAATCACTGCAACTTTTTTGCCTTTAAATAATGGGCCATCGCAGTGCGGACAATAAGCAACACCTTTACCGCTGTATTCAACTTCACCCGGCACATTCATTTTGCGCCAGCGAGCACCTGTTGCAATAATCACAGATTTACTCGACACCTGCGCGCCACTTTCAAGTGCCACTTCCACTAACTCGTTACGGCTAATTGAACTTGCTCTTTGCTGCTGAATAATATCCACATCATAATCTTTAACGTGTTCTTCTAAACCAGCAACTAATTTTGGACCTTCGGTTTTTTTAACCGAAATAAAGTTCTCAATGCCAACGGTATCCATCACCTGACCGCCAAAACGTTCAGCAACAATACCTGTACGCAAACCTTTACGTGCCGCATAAATCGCCGCCGCAGCCCCAGATGGACCACCACCAACAACTAAAACATCGTAAGGTGCTTTTTGATTAATTTTTTCAACTTCTTTTTCTGCCGCGCCAGAATCAATACGCTTAATAATTTCACCCAGCGCAATTCGGCCTTGAGCAAAAGACTCGCCATTTAAATATACTGACGGCACAGCCATAATATTACGTTCTTTAACTTCATCACCAAATACGCCACCATCAATCATCACATGGCTAATATTCGGGTTAAGCAAAGCTAATAAATTTAGGGCTTGCACAACTTCAGGGCAGTTTTGGCAACTCAGTGAAATATAGCTTTCAAATTTAAACTCGCCTTTAATGTTTTTAATTTGCTCAATCACTTCTGCGCTTTGTTTAACCGGATGACCACCCGCTTGCAAAACCGCTAAAATAAGAGAGGTAAACTCATGCCCCATTGGCACACCGGCAAAACCTGCCTGAGTTTGATTAACTGTATCTTTCACCCACATCATAGGTTTACGATCAGCCGGATTGGTTGAGTCAGTTACCTCAATATTGGCACTAACTGAGGCTAAATCGTCAGCCAAACCTTTTAACTCCTTTGCCTTGTTGCTGTCATCGAGCGACAATTGCAATTCTACTTTGTGTTTAAGACCGGCGAAGTGACTGGTTAATTGTTGCTTGATATTATTGTCTAACATAACAACTCCAAGATAAAAAAACTAATAATGGATACGGAAATTTAAGAGAGATGAAGCCGCCTGAGCGGCTTCGTACACTTAATAAAATTTAACTAAAAGCGGCTGCTTTATTAAATTTTACCTACTAGGTCTAATGAAGGTGCTAATGTAGCTTCACCTGGTTGCCATGCAGCAGGACAAACTTCACCATCATGCTCTGCAACGTATTGAGCAGCCTGAATTTTACGAACTAGCTCTTTAGCGCTACGGCCAATACCAAGGTCATGAACTTCAGCAACTTTAATTTCGCCTTCAGGGTTGATAACAAAAGTACCACGAAGTGCTAAACCGTCTTCTTCAATCATTACACCAAAGTTACGAGAGATACGGCCAGTTGGGTCGCCAATCATAGGGAACTTGATTTTACCGATAGTTTCAGAAGAATCATGCCATGCTTTGTGAGTGAAATGAGTGTCAGTTGAAACTGAATATACTTCTACGCCCATACCTTGAAGTTGCTCATAATAATCTGCAACATCGCCTAACTCAGTAGGACAAACAAAAGTGAAGTCAGCAGGGTAGAAGAAAACAACAGACCATTTACCAGCAAGGTCTTTATCTGATACGTCAATGAAATCGCCATTGTGATAAGCTGTTGCGTTAAATTCTTTGATTTTAGTGTTGATAATTGATTGAGTCATCTGACTTCTCCTTTACATTGATTTAAGTAGTTGATGAAACGTTTTTCGTTTCGACAAGGAGAATATTAAGCGCTTGAACTTAAAGAGTATAACGGTTAGATCCGATAACCATATTCGGTTTTTCCGATATAAATAAAAACATTTAATTTCAACTAATTAGTTCAATTTGAAAGGTAAGAATAATTGCCATTAAAAACTTGCATCGAATTTTTGATAGCGATTTTATTTTTACCTGAGATAAAAAATCACAAAGGCCAGCTTAACCGCTTAAAATAACGTACACCATTTGCTGTTGAAACCGATTCATACAATCCAAACTCACTAATTTGAGTTGTAAAGTTAGGTGGGAGCAACGCCAAGGGCGGCTCGGTTTTGCATTTTCGAGCCAAAGTGAGATGAGGAATATAATTGCGTTCAACAAAGTTTAGGTGAGCGCTTCGGGCTGCTTGTTCGGTTATTTTCACCAACGCTAATAATTGTGCAGGCACATTATCACAACCCAACCAAAATGCTTTTGGCTTGGGCCAATAGCCTTGAGTATTGAGCGTTAAATTAAATGATGTTAGCTGAGCTGAATGATTGTTGAGGATTAATTGACTTAACGATTCAAACTGCGCGGCAGATATTTCGCCTAAAAAAGCCAATGTCAGATGAAAATTAGCAGCCGATACAGGCGCTGTAAATGGCGGCAGATATTTTTGCCGCCAATGTTCAATTGCCAGTTTGGTTTGAGCGCTAGGCTCTACTGCAAAAAAGCATCTCATTTAATAAAAACCAACCGCTTAATAATATCTTAACTCTTTGGTTTTACCCCAAAATACCCGATACGAATAAACCGTATAAGCCAGAATACAAGGAATAACTATCATCGCTCCCCATAAAATAAAACTGAGAGATTCTGGTGCAGCGGCGGCCTGCCAAATATTAATTTTACCGGGCACTATATCTGGGAAAAAGCTAAACGCCAGTCCATTAAAACATAAGAAAAATATCATAATTGCCCCCACAAACGGGATCCAACAACTGGCATCATCTTTAAATGGCATACGTTTTAATAATCTATCGACAATTAAAAATAAAACAAAACAAAAAGCAGGCATAGGCAATAACAAAATCATATTCGGCAAACTAAACCAGCGTTCAAATACATCAGGGTTAATAATTGGATTAACAATTGAAACTGCTAACACCCCAATAAAACTAAAACGTCCGGCTTTTCTTGCCCATTTAGCGGCTCGTTTTTGTAAGCTCCCTTCTGATTTCATCACTAACCAGCAAGCGCCAATATAACTGTAGGCAGCCACCACCCCTAAAGCACTTAACCCACTAAATACAAAACTTTGCCAGCTATGCTCAAAGCCCATAATATACATGCCCAGCATATACCCCTGACTCAATGCAGCTAATACCGAACCAGCTTTAAACGCTTTATCCCAAGTTGGCCTATGGCTAAATGCCGCTTTAACCCTAAAATCAAATGCAACACCACGTAATATCAGTGCGATTAATAATACCGCCACCGGTAAATACAACTCTTTTAAAATAAAACTATGTGCACTTGGAAACGCGATCAATAACACCCCAACGGCCATTACCAGCCAAGTCTCATTGGCATCCCAAAACGGACCAATAGAAGCGATCATATCGTCACTGTCTTTTTGGTTGCCTAAAGGCAATAAAATACCAACGCCTAAATCGTATCCATCTAAAATTGCATACAATAAAATCGACAGCCCCATTAAACCAACAAAAATAACAGCTAAAGTTTCAGCACTAAACATGATTCACCTCCGCTTTATTCTGGTGCTGTAAGTTAGATTTTTGCATTTCTTCGTAACTGATATCTTCTATTTCAACCGCTTTACGAGCCATTAAAAATACAGTGTGTAAATAAGCGACCATTAATACCGCATACAACATTAAATATAAGCTCAGTGATAAACCAACATTAGCCGGCGCTATATCCGTTGCTGCATCTTTTACGGTTAAAATACCGGAAACTAAATAAGGCTGGCGGCCAATTTCAGTGACATACCAACCGGCTAACGTCGCGACCCATCCCGAAAAGCTCATCGCAAATAAAACTTTTAATAACCAAGGCGATAAAGATTTATTTTTCCATAATTGAATTCGGCTAAACCAAGCAATAAAAATCATCAGCATGCCCATGCCAACCATAACTCTGAATCCCCAAAATACCGGTACAACAGGTGGATGTTTTCCCTCAAACTCGTTTAATCCTTTAATTTCACCATCCATTTTGTGAGTTAAAATTAAACTCGCCATGTTTGGTATTTTTATCTCAAAATGATTGGTTTTGGCTTCTTCATCTGGGATTGCAAACAATAACAAAGGCACATTTTTTTCGGTGTGCCAAACCCCCTCCATCGCGGCAACTTTTTGTGGCTGATGCTCAAGCGTATTTAAACCATGCATATCGCCCACAAACAACTGCATTGGCGCCAAAATACAAGCAACAGTTAAGGCCGATTTTAGAGTTAATCTAGGCGCTCGTTTAGAGTCGCCACGCATTATCCGGTAGGCACTCACCCCAGCGACTAAAAATGAAGCCGTTAAGCCCGACGCTAATAGCATGTGGGTAAAACGATAAGGAAAAGACGGATTAAAAATCACTTCAAACCAATCTGTCACATGCGCAACACCATCACGCATTTCAAAACCGGCAGGCGTTTGCATCCATGAGTTAAGCGACAAAATCCAAAATGCGGAAACCGTTGTCCCAAAAGCGACGACAAAAGTGGCAAAGGTATGTACTTTAGGCGGAACTCGGTTAATCCCAAATAACATAATGCCTAAAAAAGTCGCTTCTAAAAAGAAAGCCGTTAATACTTCGTAACCTAATAATGGCCCGGCAATATTGCCGACAGTTTCCATAAATCCCGGCCAGTTGGTACCAAACTGGAATGACATAGTTATGCCAGTTACCACACCTAAAGCAAAAGTTAACGCAAAAATTTTGACCCAAAAACGATAAGCGCGCATCCAAATAGGATCTTCGCTGAGGTTAAATCTGAGTTTAAAATAAAAGAGAAACCAGCCTAAAGCGATAGTAATAGTTGGAAAAAGTATATGAAAACTAATATTGGCGGCAAACTGCATCCGCGACAGCATTAGGGTGTCCAGCATAACCTGCTCCTATACAAGTCAGATGAGAAAATAACCGAGTGTTGTCATCAAATTCCGCGCTTGATTACTCAAGTCGGCGTATCCTCGTGCAACCTAAAGATGCACTGGGATAAATTATTTGTTTGACTGTTTTAAAAACTTATCTTTCATGTCTAGCACTTTGCCAACACCGGCACCGAGCTTCATTAAACTGTGTAATCTTTCTGGGCCCATTTGCGGTAATTCGGAAGCAAAATGGGTTAAAGAATCTAATAAATCGTGGATTTCGCGCATTTTATCCTGCGCATAAGCTTCGCTTTCATCTGCAGGCTCTTCCAGCATATTGTCGCGTAACAAACTTAAAGTTGGATCAACTTCTCGTTTACGGCGCTCTTCAAACACCCGAATCGCCATTTCCCAAATACTGCCCGCAGGCGTGTAATACTCTTTACGATCACCCGGCTTGTGCTGTACTTGAATTAAACGCCACGATTGCAACTCTTTAATACCCATACTGACATTGCCGCGTGAAATATTAAGCATATCTGAGATCTCATTAGCGGTTAGCGGCTGCTTAGAAATAACCAATAAACCACACATTTGACCAATTGTGCGGTTAAATCCCCAGCGGCTCCCCATTTCGCCACAGTGCATAACAAAAGATTCTATTTTTGGAGACATCATAATATTTTTTCTTATAAACTTTCAGAAACTATTGAAACTTTAGAATTTAATTGTGCATTTTGCAAGCAATTTATTCAAATAATAAAATAGCAGTTAATATTAAAAATAAAATAAAGTTAAGTTAAATTAATTGCTTAATTTAAATTTATTGAAAATGCGCCCAATTCATTTTTTCGTCATTTGAATTTCATCAAAGCGTTTTATTGCGTTCATTTTTTAAACTTAGTCTGTCATTTCTGCTAAAAAATTGCGTAGCAAGGTAGTCACGCTCAGTATCTACAACTTCAGGAAAGAAAATATGAACACAGTTAAACTCAAATTTAAATCAGTTAGCATTTTGGCTCTGCTTGCAGCACTATCAGGATGTTCGCTGGAAATAGACTCAGAAAATGATACAGGCACTTCACTCCCGGTAGAAACCAATAACAAACCAGCTCACATTGGTGCTCGCCCTTTGTTTTTGGTTGATCAAATGTCAGACGGTGAATTAAAAAACAAACTGGCGCAGTGTAAAGATAATCACTTTTACAAAACCGACTGGAGCATAGGCCACCGCGGTGCGTCTATGATGTTTCCGGAACATACAAAAGAGGCTTACCAAGCGGCAATAGATTCTGGCGCAGGCATTGTGGAATGTGATGTGACTTTCACTAAAGATAAACAACTGGTTTGTCGCCATGCACAATGTGATTTACACACCACAACCAATATTCTTGCAGTGCCAGAATTAGCGGCTAAATGTTCAACCCCATTTACACCAGCAGATCCTCAAAACGGGGTTAACGCCAGCGCACAATGCTGTACCAGCGATATCAGCTTGGCCGAATTTAAAACATTATGTGGCAAAATGGATGGCGCAAATAATCAGGCAACCACAGCCGAAGCTTATATGGACGGCACAGCCAAGTGGCGAACCGATTTGCATTCAACTTGCGCAACGTTAATGACACATAAAGAAAGCATAGAAATGTTTAAACAAGCTGGTGTAAAAATGACTCCTGAGCTTAAAGCACCAGCTGTTACTATGCCTTATGACGGCATGAGCCAGCAGGATTATGCTCAAAAAATGATTGATGAATATATTGAAGCTGGTGTTTCACCAGAGCAAGTGTTTGCACAATCATTTAATTTAGCTGATGTTGAATACTGGGTTAACAGCGCCAGCGATTTTGGCAAACAAGCGGTTTATTTAGATGACAGATACGATACTCAAGATGGATTTAATCCACAAAATACCGATTCTTTTTCCCCCTCAATGGCTGAGCTAAAAAGCCGTGGGGTTGAAATTATAGCTCCGCCTTTATGGGTGTTAGTGACTGTGGATGCAGATAATAAAATTATACCGTCTGAATATGCTAAAGCAGCAAATGCAGCAGGTTTAAAAATTATCACTTGGTCACTTGAACGCTCAGGCAAATTAAGTGAAGGCGCAGACTGGTATTATCAAAGCATAGCGCCAGCCATTCAAAACGAAGGCGTGGTTTATCAATTGTTAGATGTATTAGCAAAAGATATTGGTGTAATTGGTGTATTTTCCGACTGGCCAGCCACAGTTACTTATTATGCTAACTGCATGGAAATGTAACGCCAGCCTTAACTTTATCCAATCCTGATTTACAATATAAACGGCTAAAAAATAATCTCGAATAGCTCTCGATTTTTAGCCGTTTTTCTTTTTTTAGCTTAAAATACCTGCTAGTTTGCTTTAAAGTAAATCGAAATACTTCAAAAACAATAAATTACAGGAGTTTTTATCGTGATGTTTCATCCGCAATTTTATTTACTGGTGTCAGGAATATTTTTGTTTTTAGTAGTTTTAAGTGAGCAGTTTTATTTTAAGTTATTTTTTATCTGGTGTGCGTTATCGTTTTTAGCGGTCAGCATTGCCTACTTATTAAATAACCCGAATATTTTTAGAAAACGCCAAAGCGGCTTAATTCCAATTTATATTCGCTGGTTATTTATTCCTTTTTTATTAGCCACCCAGCTTTATAACTCATTTGCCCGAAAAAATGATCCGGTTCCGGCACTGCAAAAAATTGATGATAATTTATATTTAGCGCGGCGCTTATTTCCATCAGACGTTGAAGATTTAAAACACCATAACATCACAGCGGTACTTGATGTAACAGCCGAATTTAACGCTTTGGATATTAGCTTATTAGGCGAAGGCATTGATTATTTAAACTTACCGATTTTAGATCATTCGGTACCAAGTTTATCGCAAGTCACTAAAGCGCTGCACTGGTTACAAACCCACCAAAAAGCAGACAATGCCGTTGTGATTCATTGCGCGTTAGGGCGAGGCCGCTCAGTATTTATGATGGCAGCTTATTTATTAAGCCGTAATCCACAAATGTCGGTAACCGAAACACTTGAAAAAATTCAAACCATTCGCCAAACCGCCCGCTTAAATAAAAAACAATTCAAGCGCTTAACCCGCTATCACAGATCTAAACAGCTAATTATTAAAAATGCAGCTTGGCTGATCGCCAACCCGGTCTCTGGTGGTCAAAAATGGCAAAAAAATAAAGACGATATTTTAGCGCAACTATCTGATTATTTTGAATTAACAATTAAAGAAACCTCGAAAGAAGTCAGTGGTACAGAGTTTGCCAAACAAGCAGTTGAGCAAGGCGTGCAAACTGTAATTGCCTGCGGTGGTGACGGCACGGTTACTCAGGTCGCCAGCGCTTTAATTAATACCGATACTCAACTTGGGATTATTCCGCTCGGCACAACCAATGCGTTAAGCCATGTTTTATGGGGGATAAGCTCTAAAATCATTCCAATAGAATCAGCCTGCTTAAATATTATTGAAGGCTACAGCGAAAAAATCGACACAGCCGATTGCAACGGCGAATTAATGTTGCTGTTAGCTGGCGTTGGTTTTGAACAAAAAATGATTGAAGAAGCCAGCCGAGAAGCTAAAAATGCTCATGGACAATTTGCTTATTTACAAGGGCTGTGGCGAGCCATCAGCCAAAATGAAGCTGTGCATTTAAATATAAAAATAGACGATGAACCAGAGCAGGAAATTGTGATTAACAGCATAACCATCGCCAATGCTTCGCCAGTTACCACTTTATTAGCGCAAGGCAAAGGCGCGCCCAATATTCAGGACGGAAAACTCGATATTACTTGGATTCCGCATACTAACTCAAGCAGCGAGCCGATTATTAACCTGTTTGAACTGGCGTTATCCGGCTTAACCAACGAGCGATTTAATGAAGATATTAAACACACTTATGCCAGCAAAGTTGAAATCCGGTTAGCCAATGCTGGTTCGTCATTAAAGTATGTGATTGATGGCGAAGAAAGCCAAACTGAAAAACTAGTCGTAAAAGTCAATCCACTTTCCCTCAATGTATTAGTGCCAGAAAAAATATCAACCGAAGAGTAGAGATTAAGAGATAAAAATGAATAAAAACAATTTAAAAAAACTGATCTTAATTGGGTTATTAGCACCGCTTAGCACGTTTAGTTCTGGTGCAATTGCCGAGCAAAGTCATATTATTGCCGATAATGCCAAATTAACTTTAGTATCTGAGCAATTTAAATTTACCGAAGGGCCAGCAGTAGATGCAGCCGGTAATGTGTATTTTACGGATCAGCCAAATAATAAAATTTATTTATGGAAAACCGATAACTCAGTTGAGTTATTTATGGACAACGCTGGCCGCGCCAATGGTTTATTTGTTGACGATAAAGGCAACATTTTAGCCTGCGCCGATGGCGTAAATCAGCTTTGGCAACTTACCCCAAATAAAATCAAAACCATTAAAGTGGATAATGTTAATGGTAAAGTGTTTAACGGTCCAAATGATGTTTGGGTTGCAGATTCTGGCGATATTTATTTTACCGATCCATATTATCAGCGTGATTATTGGAGCCGAACTAAACCAGATATAGATCAACAAGGTTTATACCGCTTAGATAAAAACGGCACACTCACCTTATTAGATGCAGATTTTGCCAAACCAAACGGCATTGTCGGTTACCAAAATAAGTTATATGTTGCAGACATTGGCGCTAATAAAACTTATGTTTATCAAATAAATAAAGATGGCAACTTATCTGACAAACAATTATTTGCCGAACTAGGCTCAGACGGTATGACAATCGATTTACAAGGTAATTTATATTTAACCGGTAAAGGGGTAACCGTATTTAATAGCCAAGGCGAAAAAATAGCGCACATTCCAGTTAATGAAGACTGGACAGCCAATATCACATTTGCCGGGAAAGACAGAAAAACTTTATTTATTACCGCAATGGATTCTATTTACACATTAAAAATGAAAGTAGCCGGGGTTAGATAAGGTATTAAACTCAATAAAGTTAAAAAGCAAAGCCAGTCAAAATGGTTTTGCTTTGTTTTTTAGTTTGCAAAAAACGGGAAACTAGCCATAGTTAATGCCGTTAGTCACGTTTTCATTTACACAAATCACGCTGTTGTTTAAAACTCAGGATGAAAACCAATGAACCGTTGCAGAACACCAAAAACCAAACATCATAATAGCTTGAAATATATTAACTTTTTTATGATGTTGTGGATTGTTTATTTTAGCCTCTGCTTTAAGCTATCGGCCAATATGCTGATAGTTGCTCCTTTGAAAGTAAAAGTAACAGAAGACATATATTTGGAGATACCAACACCTATAAATGATTTGAATTTTATATCCCAGCAATTTATGGAAAGAGAGCTTCCTTTTAATTACAGGTTATATACCAGGAGTGAAAAATTTTTTTTGGGATTCGATAATGTGAATAAAACGGATGTTGATTGTATAAGAAGTAAATCTTGTTTTCAGTCGAAATTATCAAGCACTGTATCAGATGTTATAATTGATGAAACAAAGTATACTGATAAGTCAGAATCAGTAAAGTGTAGGCATACACTTACAGACATTATAAAAGGGAATAGGTATATTTGTTACGAATCTTATGCTTATACCGACGATAAAATTTCTTATATTATAGAGTCTCAGTACCACTGT
>NZ_JAOPFU010000002.1 GCF_025515275.1 Catenovulum sp. 2E275 | reverse complement strand
CATGTGAGAGTAGCACACTGCCAGGCTCTTAATTTGCTCGATAGATGAGCACAAGATATTAAGCCCGACTCGAAAGAGCCGGGCTTTTTTTGTTTGGATTTTTAATCGTAGCAAAATTAAATAAAAACAGAATGAGTTTTAACTCAAACTTATTCTGTTTTTGACCCCTTGATCTTTATATTGATTCCCGTATAAATAGGTTAATTCTTTTTAAGGCTATAATTTATGTCCACAAAAAACCCTATTATTGCGATAACAGGTTCTTCCGGTGCTGGAACATCAACAACAACAAAAGCTTTTAGGCATATATTCAGGAGCTTTGATATTAAAGCTGCTGAAGTTGAAGGTGATAGTTTCCACCGTTTTACCAGAGCTGAAATGGAAGTTGAAATAAGAAAAGCACAGGAACAAGGACGACATATCAGCTATTTTGGTCCTGTTGCGAACGACTTTGCTTTGCTTGAAGATTTATTTCAAACCTATGGGGAAACTGGTTCTGGACGTTTAAGACGCTACTTACACTCATTTGATGAAGCCGTACCTTATAATCAGATGCCAGGAACTTTTACACCTTGGGAAGACTTACCTGAATCTGATCTCTTATTTTATGAAGGTTTACATGGTGGTGTCGTTACAGAAGAAAACGATGTAGCAAAGCATGTTGATCTTTTAATTGGCATGGTACCTATTATCAACTTAGAGTGGATTCAAAAAATTATCCGCGATACGACGGATAGAGGGCATAGTCATGAGGCGGTAATGGCTTCTATTGTGCGTAGTATGGACGATTATATTAATTACATAACACCACAGTTTAGCCGGACTCATATTAACTTTCAGCGAGTACCAACGGTTGATACTTCAAATCCTTTTTCTGCCAAAGATATTCCAAGTTTAGATGAAAGTTTTGTCGTTATTCGCTTTAGAGGAACTAAAGGTATTAACTTCCCTTACTATTTACAGATGATAGACGGGGCTTTTATGTCTCGGGTGAATACAATGGTGGTCCCCGGTGGGAAGATGGGATTAGCAATGGAGCTGATTATAACGCCGTTAATAGAAGAATTAATGAAAAAGAAAGGGAAAAAAATCACCCCTACAGAATGGTTATTAAGGTAAAAGCTAATGCTTTTACCTTAACTTATTTTTATCCATGTTTTATCGTATTTAAAATATCACCATCAATTAGGCGGTATATTTTTAAGCTAAGCGCTTTGAGTGTATCCGTTGCCACAAAGCGTCCTTCCTCTAAAATTACAATTAATTCCTGCTCTTTAAGCTCACCAACAAATTGACTTAAGATTGATTTATCAGTGAATGCAGGCGATTTTATATCATGTAATTTAGCTAAGTTTTTAGCTGCTTCCAATGACTCTTTTTCTAATGCCGAACGGCTTAGGCCTTGTTCTGAGTTTTCAATTGCATGCAATACAACGGCATATCGCTGCAACGTTTGCTGAACAATTAGGCTGAGTAGGTGGAGTTGTAAATAGTTAGGTTGATCATGATTTACTGTAGTAATACTCTCTTCATTTTCAGTCGCTAAATTATGTTTTACAAGTACCTGAATGCATTCATCCAAATGCTCGCCAAGTGCGCTTGGATTGATTGATAAAAAATACTCATTGGAAATTATTGGGTAGAGCTTTGATATTTCGCTATATAAATCAGCTTTAGATATAGTACCCGCTTCAAGAATAATACACGCTACCAGTGATGGGATAATATATAAATGAAGAATATTATTTCGGTAATAGCTGAGTTCAACCACACTTTCTTCTGGAATTGAAATTGTATTACTCTCTTTATCCTGAGTAAACTTTTCCATTTTTACCGCATTATCTATTAACTCCTGAATTGAGTTTTCTGGCGGAAAACTTAAGTTTGAAAATGGGGACGCTGATTTATGTAAATCTAAATAAATATTAATTTGGCGAACTAAATCATCATTAAAAAGAGTATGTTGATTAGCAACCGATAAACACATAGCACTGAGGGTAACACCATTTAATGCAGCTGCATGGTTTATATTACACATGACTTCATGGCTTAAATTATTGATATAATTTGGTAGCCAACTTGGCTTTGAATTAGCTTCGTTATTTTGTTTCCACTCAGGTTGAAAAACTTCCATTGATTTATTGAGGTTGATTGGCTCGCCAAAGTTTACATAACCACGACCAAAATGGCGTAAATTTTTAACTATGCTAAACAGGTGTAAGGCTGACTCTTTTTTCTTTTTCTCGCCGCTTAACTCTTTCAGATAAGTTTTCACTTCCATGACGTGCTCGTAACCAATATAAACCGGCACAATAGTGACGGGTCTATCCTGGCCTTTAAACATATTTTGTACAATCATCGCCAGCATACCTGTTTTAGGTTTTAACAAACGACCCGTACGTGAGCGCCCCGATTCGGGATAAAACTTAATGGAATGGCCTTTACTAACAAGTTGAGACACATATTCTTTAAATACTTCAGAGTAGAGTTTATTCCCTCTAAATGAACGACGCATAAAAAATGCGCCAGAGCGGCGAAATATACCGCCCATTGGCCAAAAGTTTAAATTTACACCTGCTGCAATATGTGGTGGAACTAGCCCCTGATGATAAATTACATAAGTCAGTAAAAGATAATCCATATGACTTCTGTGACACGGCATATAAATAATTTCATGACCTTCTTTAGCTAGTTTTCTAACTTTTTCGCCATTGGTAACATTAATACCCGAATATAGTTTATTCCAAACCCAAGTTAAAACAGCATCACCCATTCTAATCCAACTATCTCGGTAGTCTGCCGCTATTTCTTCTAAATATGTTTTAGCCAACTGTTTGGCTTGCTCACTTGAGATATTTTTAGTTTTTACTTCATCACTAATGGCTTCTTTCACTGCTGGCGCCGCTAATAAAGAGGTTAGTAATTGTTCTCTTTGCCAGAGCCTAGGACCAGCCATTGCTAATTGTTGACGTTGGAAATGAAAGCGGGCAACACGTAAGAGTTTTCGTGTTATTTCTTGGTTGCAGCCGTGCTGTTCAACAACCATTCGTAATGAAAGTGGCTGGTTAACTGATACAAAATTATCCCGTCCTAAAAACAAGACGACAAAAATTTTCTTAAGCCAGTTTGGTTTTTTTTGGTGATCAAATAAAGTTTGAATATTATTGGTTTCTTTACCTGGTGAACGCCCCCAGCTAACAAAACAAGGAATAAGCTGCGCATCTAACTCAGGATCTTCAACATGCTGATTTAATACAATTTGCATTTGTTGATGGGCATCTGTTTTGCCAGAAGCTTTAGTCAAAACCGGAGATAATTTATCCAGACAAACATATCGACGGAATAATTTGTCATTTACTTTAACCGGTTTAAATGGATCAGGTAAACCAGCTTCTTTACAGGCATTGCGTAGGGCAATTAAATCGGAAAGTGAATCATGTTTTACAACATAGAAAATAGGCTGCTTTTTAGCACCTAACTTAACGCTAGATAACTCATCTAAGATCACTTTGGAGCTTACGATAAGTTTCATCGGCAGTTTTAAGATACCAGCAAAAATTTTTTTAAAGTCAGTCATTGAGTCAATATAAAAAAGTAACTATTTTGGGCTATTGTAGCATGGCAAGCTTACCCCAAGTCTAACAATTTAAATTTATATTCTATTTGCCTTTTAAACTTACCTGTATATACTAACAGTAATGTATACTGTATGGATAAACATTAAATGAAAGCTTTAACCCCACGGCAAAGTCAAATTTTACAACTCATTAAAGATAACATTCAGGAAACTGGCATGCCGCCAACCAGAGCGGAGATCGCTGCAATTCTTGGATTTCGTTCACCTAATGCGGCAGAAGAGCATTTAAAAGCTTTAGCTAAAAAAGGGGTGATTGAAATTATGGCTGGAACAAGCCGTGGCATTCGTTTAATTCAGGATGAATCTGATTCGCCGGAAGAAGAGGGATTACCTTTAATTGGGCAAGTTGCTGCTGGGTCTCCTATTTTGGCTCAAGAGCATGTCGAAAATCATTATAAAGTTGACCCAGGCATGTTTAAACCAAGTGCTGACTTTTTATTGAAAGTGCATGGCGACAGTATGATCGATATTGGTATAATGGATGGTGATTTATTAGCTGTACATAAAGCTCAAACAGCGGTTAACGGGCAGGTTGTTGTGGCTCGTGTAGAAGATGATGTCACTGTTAAGCGTTATCAGCAAAAAGGGAGTAAAGTGACTTTAATTGCTGAAAATAAAGATTTTGCCCCTATCGAAGTTGATCTTAAAACAACCGCCTTTGCAATTGAAGGTTTGGCTGTTGGTGTTATCCGTAATTCTAATTGGATCTAGCTATTTTATTTACCGGTTAAGCAGCCATGTTTTAACCGGTTCATTTCTTATCTTTCTCCCATATTTTTTTAATATATCTTTTAAGCTCTGCGCTAACTTATTATTTATTCTCTTGTTTTATTTTTATAAAAAAATTGTAAATTTCACAATCCTTGTCTAATTTTTATACATGCTTTGTTTTTGCGCGGGCATTTTTACAACGCATTATTAAAATAACAAGGAGTAAAAGCTGTGGTTAAAAAGTCACCTATTATTTTGGCTTTAGTTTCTTTATTGCATTATTCCGAAGTTTTTGCCAATGAAGCCTTTGTTCGTTCCAATATAAATTTAAGAACAGGCGTTACAGACATTAGCCAACAGGTTTACGATCTTCACATGACCATATTTTATATATGTGTTGTGATTGGCATTATTGTTTTTGGTGCTATGTTTTATGCGATTATTTTTCATCGAAAATCTAAAGGTGCCAAAGCGGCTAATTTTCATGAAAGTATAAAAGTTGAAATTGCTTGGACAATTATCCCCGTTATTATTTTAGTGGTCATGGCTATTCCGGCTACTAAAACCCTTATTGCAATGGAAGACCCGTCAGAATCTGATTTAACCATTTTAGTGACTGGCTCACAGTGGAAATGGCACTACAAATATCTTGAACATGATATTGAGTTTTATAGTTTATTGTCGACCCCAAAAGAGCAAATTGGCGGGCAGTGGATTAAAGGCGATAACTACCTATTAGATGTTGATAAGCAGCTAGTGATTCCGACTAATAAAAAAGTCCGCTTTTTAGTGACTTCTGACGATGTCATTCATAGTTGGTGGGTGCCAGATTTTGCGGTTAAAAAAGATGCCAACCCCGGATTTATTAATGAAGCATGGACCAAAGTTAATGAAGAGGGCATATACAGAGGCCAGTGCGCAGAACTTTGTGGTAAAGATCATGGATTTATGCCGGTTGTGGTTGAAGCGGTTAGCCCGGATGATTTTGATGCTTGGCTAGCAAATAAAAAAGCTGAAAAAGCCGCTGCCCAAGCAGAAGAAAAACGTTTATTAGCAATGAACATGTCAAAAGATGAGCTGATGAGTGAGGGGGAGTCGGTATATATGGGATATTGCGCCGCTTGTCATCAGCAGAATGGGATGGGTTTACCCGGGGTTTTTCCTGCTTTAGTAGGTAGTCCAATTACAACCGGTGATGTTAAAGCGCATATTGATATTGTTTTGCATGGTAAAAAAGGAACTGCTATGCAGGCATTTGCTAAACAACTTACGCTTAAACAAGTGGCAGCAGTTGTTACTTATGAGCGAAATGCGTGGGGAATTAACTCTGGTGAGTTAATTCAACCAAAAGATGTTCATCAGTTATTACAAGAATAGTCAGGAGTCGCTACATGAATACATTAACTGAAACTGCATCTCACGATACTGAACATCATCATGGTCCGGCTAAAGGCATAAAGCGCTGGATTTTTACAACGAATCATAAAGATATAGGCACGTTATATTTATGGTTTGCCTTTATTATGTTTTTGGTTGGTGGTGCTATGGCAATGGTTATTCGTGCCGAGCTATTTCAACCCGGTCTGCAAATAGTTGAGCCTCACTTCTTTAATCAAATGACTACTGTGCATGGCCTTATTATGGTATTTGGTGCAGTTATGCCTGCTTTTACCGGCATGGCTAACTGGATGATTCCTATGATGATTGGGGCGCCGGATATGGCTTTGCCAAGAATGAATAATCTTAGCTTCTGGATTCTACCTTTTGCATTTTTAATTTTATTAGCCAGCTTATTTGTTGAAGGCGGTGGCCCTGCATTTGGCTGGACTTTTTATGCGCCACTCTCAACCACATATAGTGGCGACAGCACAGCTTTATTTGTATTTGCAGTTCATATTATGGGGATTTCTTCCATTATGGGAGCAATCAATGTGATAGTGACAATTTGGAACATGCGTGCACCCGGTATGACATGGATGAAAATGCCATTGTTTGTATGGACATGGTTTATTACTGCTTATTTATTAATTGCTGTTATGCCTGTTTTAGCTGGTGCAGTGACTATGGTATTAACTGATAAATATTTTGGCACATCCTTTTTTAATGCCGCAGGCGGTGGCGATCCTGTTATGTTTCAGCATATTTTCTGGTTTTTTGGTCACCCAGAAGTTTATATCATGATTCTGCCCGCTTTTGGGATTATCTCTACTATTGTGCCTACCTTTAGCCGAAAACCATTATTTGGTTATCCCTCAATGGTTTATGCAACTGCTTCGATTGCATTTTTATCGTTTATTGTTTGGGCGCATCATATGTTTACAACTGGGATGCCAGTATTCGCAGAGCTGTTTTTTATGTACTGTACTATGCTGATCTCAGTGCCTACTGGGGTTAAAGTATTTAACTGGGTTGCAACTATGTGGCGAGGCGCATTAAGTTTTGAAGTGCCTATGTTGTTCTCAATTGCTTTTATTGTACTTTTTACCTTGGGGGGATTCTCTGGCTTAATGCTGGCGATCACGCCGGTCGATTTTCAATATCATGATACTTATTTTGTGGTTGCCCATTTTCATTATGTATTAGTTACAGGCGCAATTTTTTCTTTAATTGCAGCTACTTATTATTGGTTACCTAAATGGACAGGGGTGATGTATGACATCGGGTTAGCTAAATTACATTTTTGGTGCTCTTTAATTTCAGTCAATGTGTTGTTTTTTCCTATGCATTTTGTTGGCCTTGCAGGTATGCCACGCCGGATACCGGATTATTCAATCCAGTTTGCTAACTGGAATCAACTGATTAGTTTAGGTGGTTTTGCATTTGGTTTGTCTCAATTAATCTTTTTAGCTTTGGTTATAAAAGCTTGCCGAAAACAGGGCGAACCTGTTCCGGCCAAGGTTTGGGATGGGGCACATGGGTTAGAGTGGGAAGTTGCTTCTCCAGCGCCATACCATACATTTACTACCCCACCAGAGATTAAATAAATATGGCTAATCAAAGCAATGCAAACACTCGATTAGTGAACCGCTTGTTATTAGTGGTGGTCGCTATGTTTGGTTTTGGTTTTGCTTTGGTGCCTTTATACGATGTGTTTTGTGATTTAACCGGATTAAACGGCAGAAGTGTTCAACGGGTGGATGCGCTTGCACAAAGTTTAGTGGATGACTCCCGAGTGATTAAAATTGAATTTGTGACTTTTGATAAAACCGGCAAACAGATGACTTTTCGTCCGCAAGCTCAGTATCTTCAAGTGCATCCGGGGGAAATGAAAGAAGTGACTTTTACAATTAATAATCCGCTTAGCCATTTGCAAATTGTACAGGCTATTCCGTCTGTATCACCTGGTCAGGCAAGCCTTTATTTAAATAAAGCAGAATGTTTTTGTTTTAATCAGCAGTCGCTTGAACCTGAGCGGGTAAGCGAATTTAAACTCAAATTTTTTATTGATAAAGATCTACCTAAAAACATAGAAGTGTTGACCCTTGCGTACACACTTTATCCAATTGAACAGCCAGTTGTTGCTCAAGTGTTGAGGAGATAAATTATGGCAGAGCAAAACTCTCATTATTATGTTCCGGCTCAAAGCCCGTGGCCGATTGTTGGTGCTATCGGTTTTTTTCTGGTTGCTGTTGGAGCAGGTAATTTAGTCGCTCAGTTAAGCCAGACCGGTGAAGCAGGATGGGGACGTTTTATACTACTGGTTGGTTTTATCATTTTATTGGTGATGATGTTTGGTTGGTTTAAAGATCAAATTAGTGAGTCGAGAGCCGGGCTACATAATGCTCAATTAGGCGTTTCTTACCGTCAGGGAATGAGCTGGTTTATTTTTTCTGAGGTGATGTTTTTTGCTGCATTTTTTGGCGCATTATTTTATGCCCGCATGATCTCGGTTCCTTGGTTGGGCGGCGCTAGTAATAACGCGATGACAGCCGAAGTCTTATGGCCTAGCTTTGAGGCTATTTGGCCTTTAACAACAACTCCCGGAGGTACTACAACTCAAGCTATGGGTTATTGGGGGCTACCGTTAATTAACACCATTATTTTATTAACTTCTTCAATTACTATTCATTTTGCACATACCGGTTTGGAAGCCAACAAGCGTAAGCAACTTACCTTAATGCTGGGCTTAACTATTTTATTGGGAATGAGTTTTTTAGTATTGCAAGTAGAGGAATATATTCATGCTTATCAGGATTTAGGACTCAAGTTGGATTCTGGTGTTTATGGTAATACCTTCTTTTTGTTAACAGGCTTTCACGGTATGCATGTCACTTTGGGAACTCTGTTTTTAATCGTTATCTTTTTTAGAGTATTAGCCGGCCATTTTTCACCGGATAATCATTTTGCTTTCCAATCCGCAAGTTGGTACTGGCATTTTGTTGATGTGGTTTGGCTTTGTTTATTTGTTTTTGTTTACATTATTTAAATTAAACAAAGCACGGATTCAATCTTAGATCAGTGATTAATTAATAAGGTGATGGATTGGGGGTAATAAAGCCTAACCCAACCATAAGCAAAATAAACACAAGAGTGAATACCGAAAACATAAGCCTTAGACCTAAACTTTTGGTCATTTGTTTGGATTGGTCGTTTTTGGTCATCGCCAGCAGAGCTTTAAATAAATTAAAGATAACGATAAACAATAAAATAACAATGATTAATTTAATCATAAGTTTCTCAACAGGTTAGTGTGTGATTTTAACTTTAGGTCGTTTTCAGTTAATTGTAAAAATTTGGCCCTCATTAATTTTTTTAGTGTGTTGTAGCATTTTAATTAAATTGGGTTTGTGGCAGCTCGACAGAGCAGAGCTAAAGCAAAATCGCCAACAAAAATTAGCAATGCTGAATAGCCAGAATCGAGTTAATCTAACAGAGCTGTTAGATAAGTCAGTTGTTTGGGCTAAATATCAGGATGTAAAAGTGAATTTAACAGGCTCAGTTGTTAAACCCTTTGTTTGGTTTATTGAAAATCAGGTTGTGGATAATCAGGTGGGGGCAGATTGTATTGTTGCTGTAGAGGTTAAATCAGGCAATAAAGCTTATTATCTTTTACTCAATTTGGGTTGGGTTGCGATTAATCAAAACAGGCAGCCGATCTTACCTAATGTGATAACTGAGCGAGTTGAAAATCTGGCTGTTCGGTTGGTGGTGCCTAAGCATAATTATTTTATGGGGACTCAGATTATTGCAGGGAAAACATACTCATTTATCCAGCAGGTTGATATTGAAGTATTAAGCAAATCTGCAAATTTAGAATTTTTACCTATACTTGCAGTGGTAGATGATTTTAGTGTTGATGCTTTTAAGCCGCACTGGCAACCCATTGTGATGCCAGCGAAAAAACATTACGGCTATGCAATTCAATGGTTTGGTTTAGCTGGTGCGTTAAGCATTATTATTTTGATTAAGGCGGGCAGATGGAACAAGTCAATCCAACAAAAACAATAAGTGCCAAATCTAATTTATTATTAATCAGCTTAGTCTTTATTTTGCCTGTTTTGCTGGCTTATCTGGCGTTAAAGTGGCAATGGTTTGATTTAGCATCGACCAATCAGGGGGAGCTTATTCAGCCTGCTGTATCGTTAAATACCCAGCAATTACCTGATGCGCTCAAGCATAAATGGTTAATCATCATTCCGGCTTCTTCTAGCTGCCAGCAAGATTGTAACGAGGCTTTTTATCTCGCTTCTCAGACCGACTCTGCTTTAGGGCGAGAAACGGACAGAGTTGAAGTTGCACAATATGTAACGGATCAAAACCAAATAAAAGCTTTAGAACATCCAGACTTTTCAACAATAGATTTAACCATACTCGCGCCAGAATATGTGTATATTGCTGATCCGCTCGGGCAAATTATTTTACGTTATCAGGTAATGAATCAAAGAGAAGATAACATTTTGGCTGCGAAGCACATGCTGGCAGATTTACGTAAATTGCTAAAATTATCTAGGGTGGGATGATGAGAGCTTTAGTCAGATTATCTATTGTTTTAGCTTTTGTTGTAGTGGTTTTGGGAGCTTATACAAGATTAACCGATGCTGGTTTAGGTTGTCCCGACTGGCCCGGCTGTTATGGCCATCTGACTGTTCCGGCCGAACATCAGGTTGAAGCTGCTCAGGCTAAATACCCAAATCAATTAATTGAGCCTGAAAAAGCATGGAATGAAATGATCCACCGATACTTTGCTGGCAGTTTAGGTTTGTTAATTTTGATTATTACCTTGGCAGCTTTTATTAAACCCTATAGTGCCAGTATCAAAAAATACAGTTCAGGTTTATTAGCTTTAGTCTGTTTTCAAGCTATTTTAGGGATGTGGACTGTGACGTTAGTGCTAATGCCTGTGATTGTTATGGCGCATTTATTAGGTGGTTTTAGTATTTTTGTTTTGTTGGTTTTGCTTGAACGAAAATTAAGCCATGCTCAAGCAGATAATAAAACCTACAGCAAAATAGAAAAAGGCCGAGTCCCTAAATTTGGTTGGTTATGTTTAGCTGTGCTGCTATTTCAAATTGCATTAGGTGGCTGGACTTCTTCTAACTATGCGGCGTTAGCCTGTACACAACTACCTGTATGTGAACCCGGTTGGCAGGAAAGACTAGATTTAAATGCTTTTCATTTAATTAGCCCGCAGGCGGATACTTATTTGTATGGTGTGCTGGATTATTCTGCTCGGATGACAATTCATATTGGCCATCGGTTTTGGGCTGTGGTGACTGTCTTTATGTTGATCTTATGGAGCTTATTTTCATTTCAGATACTTAAAAAACAAGCGCAGAATACTAAGTTGCCGGTAAAAAACATTTATTTGTTTAATATCTCGTTATTATTATTACTGGCTGCTCAGTTTAGTTTAGGGGTGGCTAATATTGTCTTATCGTTACCCATTTTAGTTGCCGTTATGCACAATGCGGTTGCGTTGTTATTGCTGAGCGTAATGTCTGTGAGTTTATATTATTTTTCTGCTTTTCCTTTTTATAAACATGCTTCCCAACAAGCTTTAAATTTTAGACTGAACGAATCAACCAAAAGAGCTTAACTAAAAGACGGGGTTAATATGCGCAGTGAAACATTAAGTTTAAAAACAGCAAGTCTTAGTCGAGCGAAAGACAGAGCAAAAGATTATTTTGAGCTAACCAAACCTAAGGTTGTCGCCCTCATTTTGTTAACCGCGTTAGTGGGTGTGTATTTGCCAAATCAGGCTTTACCTAACTTTGCTTTATTAGTAACAACTTTACTTGGGATTGGCTTTTTAGCCGCAGCTGCCGCGGCAGTTAATCATGTGGTTGACTCTCAAATAGATGCCCAAATGGCCAGAACTTATCACAGACCTATCGTTAAAGGCCGAATTAGTGCATTTAATGCATTATTTTTTGCCGGTGGTTTAGGTATCTCAGGTTTTGCGATTTTATGGTTTTTGGTTAACCAATTAACCGCTTGGTTAACACTTGCATCTTTGGTTGGTTATGCCTTTATTTATACTTTGTATTTAAAGCGAGCGACGCCTCAAAATATTGTTATTGGTGGATTAGCAGGGGCAATGCCGCCTTTATTAGGTTGGAGCGCAGTGAGTAACTCAATTGACCCTAACGCGCTGTTATTAGTGCTGATTATATTTAGTTGGACACCGCCACATTTTTGGGCACTGGCAATACACCGTAAGCAAGATTATGCGCAGGCTAAAATCCCTATGTTACCAATTACTCATGGAGTTGAGTTTACTAAAACCATGATTTTACTGTATTGTGTTATTTTAACTCTGGTGAGTATTCTACCTTGGTTATCCGGTTTATTTGGGTATTGGTATTTAGCGATTAGCCTTGTACTTAATTTGCAGTTTATTTGTTATGCCGTTAGATTAAAATGGTTTGATAAAGCTGGGCTTGCTTATAAAACGTTTAAATTTTCGATATGGCATTTAATGCTGATGTTTATTGTTATGCTGGTGGATCCGAGTCTTTAATGAAGCAATTTAGTTTTTCTCGTTTAATTTTTATCACTTGTTTAGTTTTTTTATCTTCATGTGGTGATAAGGCACAAAATAACTTTGATAACGTTCAGATTTTTGAGCCGGCAAGAATATTAAGCCCATTTGAGCTTACCAATAATCAGCACACAAATTTAACGCTGGATAGTCTAAAAAATCACTGGAGTATTATTTTTTTAGGCTATACCTATTGTCCAGATATTTGCCCAACCACTTTAGCGGATTTAGCCCGAGTTTATCCTGATTTAAAGCAAGCTAATCAAGATCTACAAGTTGTATTTATTTCTGCGGATCCGCAGCGGGACAATATCAAACAACTTGATCAATATATTCGTTTTTTCCATCCTGAGTTTATTGCTGCAACGGCGCAGCATCCAAAGTTATTACCTTTTACTCGTGAATTGGGGCTGATATATTCATTAGCTGGAGAAGGGGATAATTATTTGGTTAATCATTCTGCATCTTTGGTGATTGTTGATCCTGAAGGTAGATTACGGGCAAGAGTAAAGCCGGACATGAAAGTTCAACCAGCTAAAATTGATTATCAGCAATTAGTTTCAGTCGTTCAATTTTTGTCAAAATAAAGAAAAATAAAATCATTACTTTGAATGGATTTTTTTCTGGTTGATTCTATTATAAAAAGAAATAATTTAGAGTTAATTTTTGGATATAATTAAAAGGGCAAGGTGGCGTTTGAAAGATGGTCAATACTACTAATTACCAATTAAATGCAATTGCTAATATTACTCAAGCAGAACATATTTTAGCTGACTTTAGAGCATTAAGTATACTTGGGCAATCAGTCGCATTAGATGCTAGTCTAGTCGAAAAGATTGATACAGCTGTAATGCAGCTAATAATATCCTTACAAAAAACACTTATCGAAAAAGAATTGGGGTTGATCATTCTTAGTCCTAGTCAGTGTTTTTTAGCTTCAATAGAAGCTGTTGGCCTTACTCAAATTTTAAAAATTAATTGAATAATATTGTTAGGAATAGTTATGAAAAAAATCTTAGCTGTAGATGACTCTGCATCTATGCGACAAATGGTAAGCTTTACTTTAAAAAAAGCTGGATTTGATGTGACAGAAGCAAAAGACGGAGTTGAGGCTTTAGAAATTGCTAAAAGCCATCAATTTGATTTAGTTATCTCTGATGTAAACATGCCAAACATGGATGGCATTACCCTTATCTCTCATCTGCGTGGTTTAGCCGAATATAAATTTGTCCCCTTATTAATGTTAACTACAGAATCAGGGCTTGAAAAAAAATCTGCAGGTAAAGCCGCTGGTGCAACTGGATGGATTGTAAAACCATTTAATCCGGATCAATTAATCGCAACAATTGGCAAAGTATTAAGATAATCAAATGAGTATAGATCTCAGTCAATTCTTTGAAGTTTTTTATGAAGAAAGCTTTGAAGGTCTGGATGTCATGGAAGCCGGATTGTTAGAGTTACAACCTGGTGAATGCGAAACTGAAACCATTAATACTATCTTTCGAGCTGCCCACTCAATTAAAGGTGGCAGCGGTACTTTTGGATTCACATCTGTGACTGAGTTTACTCATGTTGTAGAAACCTTGCTTGATCAAATTCGTGATGGCCGCCGAGCTTTAACGCAAACGCATATTGATTTGTTACTGCAATCAGTCGATTGTTTGCGGGATATGTTACAGGCTTTAAAAGCTGGCGAAGAACCTGATTCTGAACAAGCTAGTTTACTAAAGCTTCAGTTTGATACCATTTTGGCAGGTAGCTTAAATTTACCAAAAAACGGTGCTACTGAACCAACGAATGAGCCAACCGAGGAAACAGAAACTGGTTCAGTAACTGGTTGGTTAATTAATTTTATACCCGGTAAGGATATTTTAAAAACGGGTAATGAGCCTTTATACCTGATCCAGGAGTTAGCAGCACTGGGTGAATTATCGGTCGATATTGATTTGAGCGCGGTTGGTAATTTAACTGAGATAGAACCAGAAGATTGTTATTTTAAATGGCAGTTTAGCTTAAAAAGTGATTGCAAGCGTGAAGCGATAACGGAAATTTTTGAGTGGATTGAAGATGAATGTGAAATTGACATCACCCAGCTATCGCTAAACCGCAATCTACCTCAACCTGATTTATTAGCTGAATCTGAACAGACAGAATTAATCAACCATCCCGCAGATATTTCAGACAAACTCAGCCCCGCTGAAGTTAGCACAGTTTCAGATAATCTAACCGAAACAGACAAAGCTTCAACATCTGTTAAACCTAAAGTAACGAAACCAACCGAATCCGGCTCTATTCGGGTTGGGATTGAAAAGGTGGATTCGCTGATCAATATGGTGGGAGAGTTAGTGATAACGCAGGCAATGTTAACCCAGTTATCTGAAGGTGAATTTGATGATGCTAAGCTTGCCAGCCTTAAAGCCGGGCTTGCTCAGCTTGCGCATAATACCCGTGATTTACAAGAAAGTGTTATGCGGATCAGAATGTTGCCAATTAGCTCTGTATTTAGCCGGTTTCCAAGATTAGTCAGAGACACCAGTAAAAAGCTCAATAAACAAATAGAGTTAAAACTGTTAGGTGAGCATACCGAGCTAGATAAAACGCTGATGGAAAAAATTTCTGATCCTATGGTTCATTTGGTTAGAAATGCGATGGACCATGGTTTAGAACCGGCAGATGAACGTATTGCTGCCGGTAAAAATGAAACCGGCAAAATTACCCTGAACGCTTATCATCAGGGTGGTAATATTGTGATTGAAATCATTGATGACGGACGAGGATTAAATACGCAAAAAATCCGCCAAAAAGCGATTATTAATGGATTAATAAATGAGTCGGATGAATTAACAGACGAACAGCTTAATATGCTCATTTTTGAGCCGGGTTTTTCTACTGCGGATGCGGTTTCTGATTTATCCGGCCGAGGGGTTGGTATGGATGTTGTCCGGCGAAATATTCAGGCACTTAACGGTACAGTTGAGTTGGCCTCTACTCCAGGTGAAGGCTCTATTTTTACGATTCGTTTACCGCTGACTTTAGCCATTTTAGATGGTCAGTTAGCGCGAGTAGGCGAACACATTTATATTATCCCTTTAGTTAATATTATTGAATCTCTGCAAATTAATGCTCAGCATATTAGTAATTTAGGTGGAGAGTTAGATATTTTACGACTAAGGGAAGATTATATTCCGATAGTGCGTTTATACGATGTTTTTTCACACCAGCCTAGCACACAAAATTTAACCGATGGTTTGTTGGTTGTTGTTGAAAACGAAAATGAAAAAGTTGGTATTTTTGTCGATGAGCTTTTATCGCAACAGCAGGTGGTGATAAAAAGTCTGGAAGCTAATTATTTTAAAGTGGATGGTATCTCCGGTGCGACCATTTTAGGCGATGGAACAGTTTCATTAATATTAGATATTGCCGGAGTCGTTAAATTATCAGGCTTATCAGCAAGGCATCATGCCATGTTAGCAACTCAAGCAGAATTAGCACAAGCATGAATATAGAATCTTTAAATGCTCAGCTTCTTGAAAATCAGGAATTAACGCCGGATACGGATGCTGATCAATATTTAAGTTTTGAAATGGCTGGCGAAGAATATGGCATTGATATTTTAACCGTGCAGGAAATTCGCGGGTGGGAGCAAACGACCAGTATTCCTAATTCGCCAGATTATATTAAAGGGGTAATGAATTTACGCGGCACAATTGTACCTGTACTGGACTTGCGTAGTAAATTTGGCTTACCAAGTGTGGCTTATACACCAGTCACTGTCGTGATTATTTTAACCATTGAGCAGGACAATACCAATAAAACCATTGGAATTGTTGTGGATGCTGTGTCCGATGTCTATGCCATAGATAATATTCAGCTTAAAGTTCCACCGAGTTTGGAACAAAACAAAAATAGACAGTATATTAAAGGGTTAGCGCAAGTTGATGAGAGTACATTAATTTTACTCAACTTAAATCAAGTGCTTTAATTTTATTGATAGGTTTAGCGTTTCGTCAAAAAGGGGACGATTATGGGGATTTTAGCCAGTATTTTTGGGCAGAAAAAACAAAGTGATGATCAATCTGTGGTTGATGCACTTAGCCGAACAAATGCGGTGGTTGAGTTCGATACAGATGCAAAAATTTTATCTGCTAATCGTAACTTTTTAAATTTATTAAATTATGACTCTGAAGAATTAATTGGTGCAGGGCACACTAAGCTAATCTCAGACAACCAGACTGGTCAGCCTCAGTACACGGGTTTATGGACTCGTTTTAAACAAGGCGAAAGCGTAGCCGGTGAGTTTGAGTATCAAGATAGTCTGGGTAATTCAGTTTGGGTACAAGCTTCATATAATCCGGTATTAACAACGGCTGGTGAACTGTCTAAAGTGATTCTAATTGCTCACGATATAACAGAGCAAAAGCAACAAAATGCGAACTTTTCAGGACAAATATCAGCAATTAATAAATCGCAGGCGGTTATTGAATTTAACTTAGTGGGCGAAATTTTAACGGCTAATGATAACTTTTTAAAAACCATGAGCTACAGCCTAAATGAAATCAAAGGTCAGCATCACTCTTTATTTGTTGATAAAGATTATGCCAACAGCGCTGAATATAAAGCGTTTTGGCAGCGCTTAAACCATGGTGAATTTATTTCCGGTGAGTTTAAGCGTATTGACAAAAATGGTGATGACATTTGGATTCAGGCAACTTATAACCCCATTTTTGATATTCAGGGTCGTCCCTACAAAGTGGTTAAATTTGCGTCAGAAGTGACAGACCAAAAATTACAATGGGCTGATTTATCAGGGCAGATTGACGCAATTCATAAATCCCAAGCCGTTATTGAGTTTGATTTAAATGGGTATATTTTAGCGGCTAATGATAATTTTTTAAAAACATTAGGTTATGAATTAGCTGAAGTTAAAGGCAAGCACCATGCTTTATTTGTTGAACAACATCTGGTTGAAAGTGATGAATACCAAAAGTTTTGGACTGATTTAAAACAAGGGAAATTTAAGGCTGGGGAATTTAAACGTATAGGTAAATCCGGAGAATCTGTATGGATTCAGGCTTCTTACAACCCTATTTTTGATATGAATGGTAAGCCGTTTAAAGTGGTGAAGTATGCAACTGATATTACCGCTCAAAAGCTGGCTGAAATAGAAAATATTCAAATAGCTAATCTATCCAATGCACTTAAAATTTGTCAGGCGAATGTGATGATTGCCGACAATGATTTAAACATTGTTTATATCAATGAGCAGAATATGAAAATGCTCAAACGGCGTGAAAATGAAATTCAAAAAGTATTACCAGCCTTTAACACTCAAAATTTAATTGGCGAATGTATTGATATCTTTCATAAAGAGCCTTCTCATCAGCGTAGAGTATTAGCAAATTTAACCGAGCCGTATTTCGCCAACATTAAAGTTGGGAATTTACACTTTGATCTAATTGCTACTCCTTGGATTAGCCCGCAAGGTCAGCGCTTAGGGACCATTGTTGAATGGGAAGATAGAACAGAAGAAGTCTTTATTGAAAATGAAATAGATCAGTTAATTCAAAGAGCTGCGGATGGGGATCTATCGGCGCGGTTAGATGTAAATGGTAAAAAAGGATTTGTACTTAATTTATCAAAAGGGTTAAACGAGCTAGTTGGAATAGCCGATGGGGTAATTAAAGATACCGTAAGCATGTTAGATGCAATGGCTCATGGTAACTTAACCCAGCGTATTGAAGGTGATTATTCTGGTAACTTTGCGAAATTAAAAGATGACGCCAATGCAACAGTAACTAAATTAACCGAAATTATTGCCCGTATTAATCAGGCTGCTACAACCGTAGCTGCTGGAGCTGATGAAATAGCTCAAGGTAATGCTGATTTAAGTCAACGAACTGAAGAGCAAGCTTCTTCACTCGAAGAAACTGCATCTAGTATGGAGGAAATGACCAGCACAGTTAAGCAAAATGCTGATAATGCCGCGGTTGCAAATCAATTAGCGAGTGATGCCAGAATTAAAGCGACAGAAGGCGGCGCGGTTGTTAAGCGTGCGGTATCTGGTATGGCAGAAATTAATGATGCCAGTAAAAAAATAGCCGATATTATTGGTGTGATTGATGAAATTGCATTTCAAACCAACTTACTTGCTTTAAATGCAGCGGTTGAAGCGGCTAGAGCGGGTGAGCAAGGCCGAGGTTTTGCGGTAGTCGCCGGTGAGGTTCGAAACCTTGCACAACGAAGTGCTGAAGCGGCTAAAGAAATTAAAAATTTAATCAGAGATAGTGTTGCTAAAGTAGAAGATGGCTCTGCTTTGGTGAATGAATCCGGCGAAACTTTATCTGAAATTGTTGCTGCAGTTGAAAAAGTAAGCCAGATGATTGCTGATATTTCTGTTGCCTCAAAAGAGCAAAGCTCCGGTATTGAACAAGTTAATAAAGCTATTACTCAAATGGATGAGATGACTCAGCAAAATGCCGCTTTAGTTGAGCAGGCATCTGCTGCTGGAGAGTCTATGTCTGAGCAAGCAAGAGCGATGAAACAATTATTATCGTTTTTTACGGTGGAATCTGGTGCTGATAGTCGTCATATTGAAGCAATTAGCGCTATACCTAAAACTAATAAAACAACTCAATATCAAACTAAACCAAGCCAGACTACGACTCAAAAAACATCACCAGCCGCTTTATCATTTAACGATGATGAAGATTGGGAAGAGTTTTAGTTAAGTCATAATTTTTACGATAGGTAATGCGAGATATACGGTATTTTGACTGAGTTTTAATCAAAATGCCGTGATTGCAAAAAATAAATAAAAAATTCATGCAGAATACTTTGACAGATTTATTTTTTAGCGCTAAAAATCAAACCGCATTCAATCAATTGTGAGAATGCCTGAATGCTTTTCTAAGTTGAGAGGTCCTAAATGGCAAAAACTAAGCAGCAATTGCTATCTCGAATCTATGACGATCCAAAAAATTACCCTTATGGTTTCCGCCGCTCAGGTGATTTTTCAATTAATGAATCAGACGCTTTGTCAAAATATGGTTGTTTATTTAACGCACTATACAAAGGCGAAATAACAGCCAGTGATGAGCAAGATAATAGAATTATTTCTATTATGCGCGGTGAAGCATCTGCTGAATCAGTTGAAGAAGTTGCCTGGCAAAAATATCAATCCAGATTGAACCGGCCTAAATTGGGTAGTTTGTATGGTAATAAAAAACAATCTATCGATTTAGATGACGGTGATGATTCAGACGATGATGTTGATTTGTCTGATGATTTAGGTGACGGCTTAGATTCAGATAGTGATGAATAATCTGTCCTAAGTTTAGCTTTATTTAACTCCAGTTCAGCTTGATTAAACTGGGCTGGGGTTAACTTCATTGCTCTTAGTTGTTTTGAGATCTTCAAACCTTTGTCTATACTGAAAGTATCATTTTACTAATCATTAAGTTATGTTATAGCTTAGCTGCTATCAACTTTTAATAAGGTGATTAAAGTGCCTTTATCAGTATTTGAGCAAACAGATGTAAAACAGCATATTTTGTCTGTTGTAACAGATTCTCTTGCCTATGCCTTTGAAAACAATGGTAATCGACTACCCGAACATTTAATTCCTAAACACCCGTTATTGGCTGAACCATTAGCTTGTTTTGTCTCTTTAAGTGCTAAAAGTGTATTAAGAGGCTGTGTTGGTACTACTTTTACAACAGAGCGGTTGGATACCAATATTGCCTGGTATACGCATGAAGCTGCGTTTCATGATCCCAGATTTGATCCCATTGACAGCAAAGAACTAACTCAGTTGTCCACTGCGGTATCTGTGATGACTAAACCTTTACCGCTTGCTGTGACTTCGGAAAATGATTTGCTTGAACAACTGATCCCCTTTAAAGATGGTTTGATGATCCAGTATGGGCAACTATCCGGCATTTTTTTACCTTGCCAGTGGCAGAGTTACCCGCAGCCGGATGAGTTTTTATATCAGCTTAAGCTAAAAGCGGGTTGGCCTGATCACGGTTGGACAAAGGCAATGAAAGCTTGGGTATTTCAGACTTATAAAGTGGAGGGAGATCTGAACCTGAAACAGTTAATGGTTTAGTTAAGCTATCTGGCACAATTTTACTACTGTAATAAACCGAGCTTTTATTGTGTTGTTTGGCATATTTTTTAGCTTCAACAGCTAATTCTGCAACATGGTCATGGTTCTGACATGAATATATACAAGGTGTCACTAAGCCAATTGATAAGCTTAATAGTGGGTAAAATACCGCTTCACCTGTTCTAGTTTGCCCCGGATAACCGCCTGCTTCCATATCTGCATCGGTAAAAAATTCAGCGATATTTTGGTCAAATTGAGTTAACAAATATTCCAGTTCAGATTTATAGTTCGTTGTATAAAAAATAATAACAAAATCATCTCCGCCAATATGACCGATAAAACAAGAATGGCGGTTTTGAAACTGAGTTAATAAATTAGCCAGCATTAAAATCACCTGATCCCCTCTGGCGTAGCCATATTGATCATTAAAAGGTTTAAAATGATTTAAGTCTAAATAGGCTAATGAAAAGTTTTGTTTACTGGCTAGCAGCGCATCTACTTCTTTGTCGATTGGAACATTGCCCGGTAATTGAGAAAGTGGATTGGAATGTTTTGCTCTTTCTATTTTGGCATCGGTAATTTTTCTGAGCAGGGTTCTCACTGAGCCCATTCCTAAATACTGTCCGTTTTCTGTGATCACAAACGGGGTTCTGGCTTCTAGTCTGGTTTCGTCGGTTAAAACCCGGCTTAATTCTTCTATCGGCATTTCCGACTCAGCAACAATAAAGTCTGTTTTCATTAAACAGCTAATCGGCTTTTTATCGTATAAAGCATGACCAAGGGGCTGAGAAAAATGTTCCATTAGCTCTTCTCGCATCACAATGCCAACCACTCTTAATCCATCTAAAATAGGAATAGTATATAGGGTTTTGTCATTACGAAATCTATCCATAATAGTTCGAGTTGGCGTATCCCAAGCTTCAGCTGAAACTTTTTTAAGTAGCAATGAAACGGTTTGTTGTTTAATAAAATGGTAGGCCGAATAATATTTGGTTGAGCGAGATAAGGCTGCAGGCATGGTTAAACTGGGCGTTGCTGTTGGTCTTGCCAAAAAGTAACCTTGAGCAAAAGTGACTCCTAGTGCTCTAACACTGTCGAGTTCAGCTTGTGTTTCAATTCCTTCTACAATAGTCATTGCACCTGTATTATCCGCTAGCCGTAATACCGCATTTAGAAACTCTCGTTTCATAATGTCCTGATCGCAACCTTGGACAAAATAGCGGTCAATTTTGATTAAATTGGGTTTTATTTTTGACCATTGAATTAGCCCTGAATAACCCGCACCTAAATCATCGATTGCAAACTGAATCCCAATACTGCGTAATCGAGCAATGGTATTTTTTAGATCTTCCAGACTGTTAGCTGGATTATCTTCCGTTATTTCAATAATTAACCTGTTTCCGCTTAATCCAAATCTATGTAATAGCTCTTTTAAATAATCCAGATTTGTCAATTGACTAACAATAAAGTTAGGTGTCATGTTTAAAAATAACTTGCCCGGTAAGTTTTGTGTAGCGAAGCTTTTTATAGCACTTTCAACACAAATCACTTCGAGTTGCTGGTGGCAGTTATTATCCAGTGCAGCCGTAAATAGGTTTTGCGGCGATTCCAATTCTGTATCGGCAGGGCCTCTGCTGAGTGCTTCAAACCCTAAAAACCTTTGGCTGGCTAGGTTATAAATAGGTTGGAGTAAAGTGTTGATTAATTTGTTTTTTAATACGTGCTCTAATGTTATGTTATTTGGGGTCTGGTACTTCACAATAAACTCCTAAACACACGCTGTTAATTTTGTTTCCTACTCCCTGGATTGGCAATTTAATTAGGTTAGTTTTAAATTGGCTGCTTTAACCTATCTCTGCCTACGCTTACGTGCCACATTACGGTGTTAATTTTTACGCTTATAAGCTAATATGTAGGCTTCAAATGTACTGGCTTATGAAGTGTATAGCCTCGATAAATCAATGCTTTGCCTAGCTTATGTATTTAATACAAGTTTAATCTAGGTATATTAAAATTTAATGACAACAGGCCAATGGTCATTATGAGTAAAGTGAAATCTCCTTGTGTGCGCAGATGCTGTTTAAATGAGCAGGATGTATGTATTGGATGCGGACGAACCCTAGATGAGATCACTGGTTGGGTTGAGTTGAGAAAATGGCAACAACAGGCTGTTATTAAACAAGCTAAGTTGAGGTTAAGTAAATTAAGCTATAAAAGTTAGTCTATTTTGGGTTAATTACCTTGGTATTGAATTTTTACGTTTTTAAAATGGTTACATCTTGGTATCCTTGCGTTAATAATTAGTTTTAGGGGAATTCTATTGTGGAAATGATGTCTGGTGCCGAAATGGTGGTTCGGACGCTAACTCAATTAGGAGTTAAGCATATTTTTGGTTATCCGGGTGGCGCAGTGCTTGATATCTATGATGCTTTATTTGAAGCCAGCGATATTGAACATATTTTAGTTCGTCATGAACAAGCCGCAGCACACATGGCTGACGGTTATGCACGTGCAACTGGTAAAGTTGGAACAGTGCTAGTCACTTCAGGCCCGGGTGCAACTAATACCATTACCGGTATTGCAACTGCCTATATGGATTCTATTCCTATGGTGGTTTTATCTGGTCAGGTAGCAACTTCAATGATAGGTGAAGATGCGTTTCAGGAATGTGATATGATTGGTTGTTCTCGTCCAGTTGTAAAACATAGCTTTTTAGTGAAAAAAGCTGAAGACATTCCAACTATGATCGCAAAAGCTTACCATATCGCGTCAACTGGCCGACCTGGTCCGGTTGTTGTTGATTTACCAAAAGATATTGTTAACCCTAAAGAGTCTCATCCTTATATTTTCCCTGAAAGTATAAATATGCGTTCTTATAACCCAACAGTGAAAGGGCACAAAGGGCAGGTTAAAAAAGCATTGCAAATTTTATTGGCAGCTAAAAAACCGGTTCTTTATTTAGGTGGTGGTGCAATTTCAGCAGAGTGTAGTGATTTGATTGCTGCTTTTGCTGAGCGTTTAAACTTACCTGTTACTAATACGCTTATGGGTTTAGGCGCATTTCCGGGTGAACATAAACAATGTCTTGGTATGTTAGGTATGCATGGTACGCTTGAAGCGAATAAAACTATGCATAACTCAGACGTAATTTTAGCTTTAGGTGCCCGTTTTGATGACAGGGTGACTAACAATGTCAAAAAGTTCTGCCCGAATGCGACTATTTTGCATGTTGATATCGACCCAACTTCAATCTCAAAAACAGTGACAGCTGATGTCCCTATTGTTGGTTCTGTTAAGCAAGTTTTATCGGACATGATAGATGTTTTAGACTCAACTGGTGAAACTTTAGATGCTGCTGCGCTTGCAAGTTGGTGGTCTGAAATTCAAGTTTGGCGTGAGCAAAAATGTTTAAGTTATGCAAAGTCAACAGACAAAATTAAACCTCAGCAGGTAGTTGAAGCGTTACACCGCGTAACTAAAGGCGAAGCGTATATTTCGTCTGATGTGGGTCAGCACCAAATGTTTGCTGCGCTATATCACCCATTTAATAAACCTCGCCGTTGGATTAACTCTGGTGGTTTAGGCACTATGGGCTTTGGTTTACCTGCCGCAATGGGTGTTAAAGTTGCTTTGCCTGAGTCAATTTCTGTATGTATTACCGGTGACGGTAGTATTCAGATGAATATTCAGGAATTATCAACCTGTATGCAATACGGTATCCCTGTCAAAATAATTTCTTTAAATAACCAAGCATTGGGTATGGTTCGTCAGTGGCAAGATTTGATTTATGGTGGCCGACATAGTCATTCATATATGGAGTCTTTACCTGACTTTGTTAAGTTGGTAGAAGCTTACGGCCATGTTGGTATTCGAGTGAGTGATCCAAAAGATTTAGATGAAGCCTTAGAAAAATGTTTCTCAATGACTGATAAATTAGTCTTTATGGATATTTTAGTTGATCAAGATGAGCATGTTTATCCAATGCAAATTAAGTTTGGTGCAATGGATGATATGTTATTAGGCAAACCTAAGGCGGAGTAAAAGATGCGAAGAATTTTATCTGTTTTATTAGAAAATGAACCAGGCGCATTATCTCGCATTGTTGGTTTGTTTTCTCAGCGTGGTTACAACATTGAAACGCTAACTGTAGCACCAACGGATGACTCAACTTTATCACGTTTGACCGTGACAACCGTGGGTGACGACAGAGTAATTGAACAAATTACTAAACAAGTTAACAAACTAGTTGATGTGTTAAAGGTATCTGATATTACTGATGGCGACCATATTGAACGAGAGTTAATGATGGTTAAGGTAAAAGCGGATACTACAGGTTTACGTGATGAGTTAAAGCGCTTGTCTGATATTTTCAGAGGATTAATTGTGGATGTAACACCAACTACTTATGTTATTCAGCTAGTTGGCACTACCGCTAAATTAGACGCTTTTATTGAAGCTTTACGTAGTGAAGCTGAAATTATTGAAGTCGCACGTTCTGGTGTGACAGGGTTATCCCGCGGAGAAAAATCGCTTAGATTTTAATTTTAAGCTGATTTAACCCAAAATATTAAGGCAGGATATTCCTGCCTTTTTTGATCCTATTTTGGTTTAGATAAACATGGAGTCACCAAATTATCCTGCTCTATTAGAAACTCAGTGAAAAAATTGAATGGGGAATGCAAATATAGCTATGGTTTGTAGGTTTATTAAAAAGGAAGTTTAAAGTTTTTAAGAGGGAGGGGTGGCGACCTCAGTCGCCACCAAATACACATCATCTAACCCTGATGAAGACAAGCCATGTCGTAGGTTTCCCTAATTGCACCTTGCGGTGTGTCCTGAGCTGTTTTTATTATTTTATTTTGCTTCCAGCGGGAATCCACCCCATTATCCTTTTAATCTCATCCGTAAGTCTTCCCGTTTCCTTATCGCTATCCTAGCGTGTAATAAACCAATGTCCTTTGGTCTTATTTCCGTATTAGCTCCTGCGTGTTTATCCTTATTACCGTCCTAGTAGTTCCGTTGATCCTTTAGCGTCCTTTAGTCCTGTTTTGCTCTCTCATTTCCTATAATAACAGCTCCATGCTAAATCTATCCTTATTTCATCCTGAATTGTGATCCGTTTATCCTATTTTCCTAAATAAGCAACCTTGCTCATATTCCTATTTATCTTCCTGACAACGCCTCACTGGCTGGCTATCCTTATTCCTAAAAGCTTTACATCATGTAAAACTTTTCCATTTCCTGTTTTACTTTTTCCTTGTCACTCTCTTTCCAAATCTCATCCGTGTTCCTGAGCGACAAGTTAATCATAGTTAAATTGGGCAGTGTGTGAAATGACGGATCCTCAATTATTTTTTTGACATTAAATTGCCATTCTCGATGTAGAAATAAAATGTATTAATTTCAAAGTGTTAAAATTTAATTTTGATAAATGTCGACTATTTTTAAGCTTAATCTGATAGCTTATGTAGGAAATGTCTCACATGGATTTGGCAATAATCTGCTAACTTGTCGAAAAGGGTTTTAACTGCAAAAAATGACTTGTTTTAACTGTGTTAATAGCTTGTTTTTTAATTGAGGGTTATTTGTGTTTTTTATGAGAGGTAGAGATAGCCTTATGCCATCTCTATTTTTTGATAGGTAACAAATTGATGTGGTAATTGGTTTTTTTCATCCACAGTACCTATGGTTCGGGACACTTCCTGCCACTGAGTGTTATCTATTTGAGGAAAATAAGCATCACCATCTATCTTGGCATTAACTTCAGTAATATAAAGGCGATCTGCCAAAGGTAAAAATAATTGGTAAATAACACCACCGCCAATCACCATAATTTCATTTTCTTCACCATGCTCAAGCTCTTGCTGAGCGGTTGTAATTGCCTCTTGCGGAGTGTTAACCAAGACAACATCCGGGTGTGGTGAATCCGAGCCTGTGCTTAACACTATATTAAGCCGACCGGGTAAAGGCTTGCCAATTGACTCAAATGTTTTTCTACCCATAATGATAGGTTTGCCCAAAGTCGTTTGTTTAAAAAACTTAAAGTCGGCTGGCAAGTGCCATAACATCTGATTATCTTTACCAATTACATAATCAGGTGTCATAGCTGCAATCATTGAAATTATCATAAATTGTCCTTAGTTATTTTTGGTAGATAATTTCTGGGCCATCTTCGTCTTCATCCCAGTCATCATCATCGTCATCTAAATCGTCCCAATCTTCTTCATGATCCATGACACTATCATGGTAACTTTGCCATTTAAACTCGACTTGCTGCTCTGTTTTTTGCTCTTCCAGACTTGGTAATGGATTTTCAATTAACCAATCACCGATTGCTTTGACTAATTCATTAGTGCCGTTACGTTCGGCAGCTGAAATTGCAAAAGTAGGGCCTTGCCAGTCTAATGCTTCAATAATTTCATCCATTTTTTCCTGCGCGTCTTCTTCCAGCATCAGATCGATTTTATTAAATACGACCCAGCGAGGTTTTTCTGCTAACTCAGGACTGTACTTTTGTAATTCTTCTAAAATAGAAAACGCATTTTCAACCGGATCAGAACCGTCAAATGGTTCAATATCAATAACATGTAATAAAACACGACAGCGCTCTAAATGTTTTAAAAAGCGAATGCCTAGGCCTGCACCTTCTGAAGCACCTTCAATTAATCCGGGAATATCCGCAATAACAAAACTATTACCTTCTCCCACTCGCACAACACCTAAATTTGGAACTAAAGTTGTGAAAGGATAATTCGCTATTTTTGGTTTAGCCGCAGAAACAGAGGAGATAAAAGTGGATTTGCCAGCATTTGGTAAACCTAATAAGCCAACATCGGCCAGCAACATTAGTTCTAATTTTAACGGTCTGACTTCACCTGAAGTGCCATCTGTTTTTTGGCGAGGAGCGCGATTAACACTACTTTTAAAACGGGTATTTCCTAAACCGTGATAACCACCTTTTGCCACCAGTAATTTTTGCTCATGGCGTAATACCTCACCAATCACTTCACCTGTATCAGCATCAGTTGCACGAGTACCGACCGGTACTTTTAAATATTTGTCTTCACCACGTTTACCGGTACAGTTTTTACTTTTACCATTTTCGCCACGTTGGGCGGCATGAAAGCGCTCAAATCTGTAGTCAATTAAGGTATTTAAACCTTCATCCGCAATTAGGTAAACGTCGCCACCATCGCCGCCATCGCCGCCATCAGGACCACCATTAGGGACGTATTTTTCACGACGAAAGCTAATACAGCCGTTACCACCATCACCCGCATCAACTTTAATTTCAACTTCATCGACAAAATTCATACATAACCTCTTTAGCAACCTGTGCTGGATATAATCTGACTAGATATTAGCTATTATAACGCGAGAAGGGAGATAACTGATAACTAGTTAGACTAAGTTAGAAAACTAATAAATATAAAGTGTAAATACCTAAATGGATGTGACTTAGTATTAGCTGTACAAATAAAAAACCCCGCTAAAGCGGGGTTTTCTTGAATTTTTTGGCTCTCGCAAAAATTAAGCAGCTTCGATGCTGATAAATTTACGATTTTGAGGACCTTTAACTTCAAATTTTACTTTACCGTCAGATAAAGCAAATAAAGTGTGGTCTTTACCGATGCCAACGTTTGTACCAGCGTGGAACTTGGTACCACGTTGACGAACAAGAATGTTACCCGCTAATACTGATTCGCCACCGAAACGCTTAACACCTAAGCGTTTGCTTTCTGAATCACGACCATTTCGAGTACTACCTGCTGCCTTTTTATGTGCCATTGGTTAAGTCTCCTAAAAATTAAGCGCTGATGCCAGTGATTTTAACTTCAGTAAACCACTGACGGTGACCTGCTTGTTTGCGAGAATGCTTACGACGTCTGAATTTAACAATCTTAACTTTCTCACCACGACCATGACTAACAACTTCTGCTGTTACTTTGCCGCCGTCTACGTAAGGTGCACCAATCTTAATGTCTTCGCCATTAGAGATTAAAAGAACTTCAGAGAACTCGATTGAAGCGCCTGCTTCAAGTTCTACTTTCTCTAGGCGAACGGTTTGACCTTCGGCTACACGGTGTTGTTTACCACCACTTTGGAAAACCGCGTACATATTTTACTCCGCTCACTATATCTATGACGCCTTATTATTTTAATAATAAACAAGACGTACAATTCTTCAAAACAGGGCGCGAATTCTACGCCAAGCCTGTAGAGATCGCAAGCCTAAATTCACTTTAATTGATTGAATTCTGATCAAGTTAATTTTAAGGCGCTATTTTAGCTAGTTGAAGAATAAGATTTAAAGCCAATAAATGGTAAAAAAATGAGCAATTACAAATAATTATAAGTAAAATGTTTTTAGGCTAAGAAATTGATTTTTAAAATTTATTTCTAAGTATTCAGCTCTAAAACGGTAATTTAAATGATAAATCTAACAATCTATCGTGTTAAAATGCATCATTTAGTAAAAAAATTGTGTAGAATTAGTCGATTAATAGAGATATACAACTTTAACTTTTTATTTATTCATGTTGCTGACAGAGATCAAATCACTCGCAGAGCCGGATATGCGAGCCGTAAATCAGGTAATAGCAGGACAGCTTCAAAGCGATGTCGCTTTAATCCAACAACTCGGTTTTTATATAGTCAACAGTGGTGGTAAACGCATTCGCCCCCTCATTACGACTTTAGCTGCCCGGGCACTTAATTATCAGGCCGAACAACATATTACTTTAGCCGCAATTATTGAGTTTATTCATACTGCTACTTTATTACATGACGATGTTGTAGATGAATCAATGAAAAGACGAGGCCGAGATACGGCTAATGCTTTATTTGGCAATCAGGCATCTGTATTGGTTGGTGACTTTTTATATACCCGCTCATTTCAAATGATGGTTTCGCTTGAGCGTATGCAAATCATGCAAGTGCTTTCTAACGCGACTAATGTGATTGCAGAAGGGGAAGTTTTACAATTAATGAATTGTAATAACCCTGACGCAACAGAAAGTATTTATATGGATGTAATTTACAGTAAAACAGCCAAGTTATTTGAAGCTGCGACTCAACTCGCTGCTGTTATTGCCGATCAGCCTAAAGACATTGAAAACGCGATGGCGGATTATGGCCGATATTTAGGCACCGCTTTTCAGTTAATGGATGACTGGTTAGATTATGCTGGTAACTCTGACGCCTTGGGCAAAAATGTCGGTGATGATTTAGCTGAGGGAAAACCCACTTTACCTTTAATTCATGCGATGGCACATGGTAATGCAGAGCAAGTTTTATTAATTCGTCAGGTTATTGAGCAAGGTGATGGGTTAGATAAATTAGAAGACGTATTAGCGATTATCAAGCAAACTCAATCTTTAGATTACACTTATGCTCAGGCTGAAAAACATGCACAAATGGCGGTAGATGCGTTAGCTGTGTTGCCGGATTCAGATTACAAAGCTGCTTTAGCCAGTTTAGCTTGGCTGTCTGTGAAGCGTGATAACTAACCTCAACTCTGGATAACAAATTGCTTTCTAGTGGTTATTTTCCCCGATAACAGCGTTGAATTCGCTAGTAATAGCCAGCTATTACGTACGCAAATTCGCCTTGTTCTCAGAAAAAATCCCTCACTAGAAACGAACTTAAACTAAAAACCAATAAATTTAAGGCTTTAGCTAACTTCTTATCCAGAGTCGAGGTTAATTAATCCTACTCAAAGATAGCTTTTAGCTTATAAACCTAAAAAATAGTTAAGACAAAAAAAGCGGCTAATGCCGCTTTTTTAGTTTTGAGATCAATTAAGCTTATTCTGCTTGACCAAACTCAACACCTTTTTCAATGTCACCGATTAAAGTTGGTAACATATCGTCTAAGGCTTTTTGTTCAAATGCGCTTAATGAACCATAATCTAAAATGGCTTCAACACCATCTTTACCTAATTTAACTGGTTGAGCAAAGAAAGGTGCATTAGCGCCCTGACCTTGAACATACGCACACTCAATCACGTCTTCGCCAGTTAAGCCTTTAATTAAAGACAAACCAAAACGTGCTGCTGCTTGACCCATAGATAAAGTTGCTGAACCGCCACCAGCTTTAGCTTCTACAACTTCAGTGCCTGCATTTTGGATACGAGTTGTTAAGCTAGCAATTTCGTCATCAGAGAATTCAACGCCATCAATTTGAGACAATAAAGGTAAAATAGTTACACCGCTATGGCCGCCAATTACATCTACATGAATGTCTTGAGTTGATTTGCCTTTAGCTTCTGCAACAAAAGTTTCTGCGCGGATAACATCTAATGTCGTTACACCAAATAAACGCTTAGGATCGTACACACCTGCTTTTTTCAATACTTCAGCCGCAATTGGCACAGTTGTATTGACTGGGTTAGTAATAATACCTAATAAAGCTTTTGGACAAGTTTCTGCAACTTTGCCTGCTAATGTTTTAATAATACCAGCATTAATGTTGAATAAATCAGAACGATCCATACCTGGCTTACGAGCAACACCAGCAGAAATTAAAACAACATCCGCACCTTCAAGTGCTGGCGTGCAATCTTCACCGGCAAAACCAGTTACTTCCACATCAGTAGGAATGTGGCTTAAATCTTTAGCTACACCTGGAGTAACAGGGGCAATATCATATAAGCTTAATTTTGAACCTGCAGGTAAGTTTAATTTAAGTAACAGACCCAAAGCCTGACCAATACCACCAGCAGCACCGATAACAGCAACTTTCATTGTATTCTCCATAGAATGGTTGAACAGATATTCAAAGATAGCTTGTTTTTTGGGTTGGTTTGTACCTAAAAAGGTTTAGGTATACACAACCGATTTACAAAACAAGCGAGAGTGAATAAAAAGTAGAACAAAGATAAAAGATTGATCAACAAATAACAATCGTCAGTCGATTAAAGCGATATTAATTTTAGCTATAATCACTATTTTTTATGATCTAAGTTAGTCTCTGAATATTTTTCTGGCGTATTTCTGTCTAAATCGCCAATTTCGAGCATGGGCGCTGCATCTAAATGTTGGGCATCCATCATTTGTACAACACGTTGTAAAGACGACAAAATCATGGTTTGTTCCCAATCTTTTAAGTCTTTAAACTGGCGAATAAAATGTTCTTGCAACGGCAGTGGTGCATTTTGCAATAAATCTCGGCCTGCATCGGTTAAATAAGCATGCACTTTACGTTTATCTTGATTAGATCGTGCTCTAAAAACCAATTCACGCTTTTCCAGCCGGTCTAAAATAGTAGTAACAGTTGCTTGACTTAAACTGATCTCATTTGCGATTTCGCCAATGGTGACTTCGCCTCGATCATGAATTGCTTTTAGCAATAATAACTGTGGCGCAGTAATGCCGGCTGTTTTTACAAGTTGTTTTGAATGTAAGTCAGTTGCTCTGATTAATCTGCGTAATGTAATTAACACTGCTTCAATTGGTTCGTTATTTGCCAAAGTTAAATCCAGATCTGTATTAGAAATGAACGCCATTATAATCCTAGTTTTCGTCGGTTGAAACTTTTGAATTCAAACCTTGTTGAATTGCTATTAAGGCTTTGAAATTTAAAACAACAAATAAATGACCATGAGTATTTACTGTGCCCAGCACCAGATCATTAGATTGATTATCTGAGCTTTCGATTTGTTTTAATTCAAACTCTATAATTTCATCAATATTATCTATGGTGATACCCAGTCTATTTTCTGACTCATCCTCAATAATAATGATATTGTTTTTAGGTGTAATGTTTTCACAACTAAATATTTGATCGCCATTCAATATAGTTAATATCTCGCCTCTTATACTTAAAATCCCCTCAGTATTTTCATCTGAGCCAGGAAAGGGATTTGCCTCTCTATAAGGTAAAACCTCTTTTATGTCTGATATATTGGCGCAGTACCTTTCGTTGCCAATAAAAAACGAGAACCATTTATTGTTCATAAAACTATCAAAAATATTAAACTGGAAATTTGTATATTATTTAGTGTACTATATAAATAATTATTTAGACATCAAAATAATTTTAATGTCGAAAAATTAAATGGGTGAACTCATTTTGATTAATAATCAGAGCAAAGTTGTAACTCCTGCAACTGAAAACAAAGGAGAGATTAGTTTCAGGCATCCGGTGTCTGAAGATGGTTTTGCAATTAACCAATTAATTGCAGCTTGCCCGCCACTCGATACTAACTCAGCCTACTGCAACTTATTACAGTGTTCGCATTTTTCAGACACTTGTGTTGTAGCTGAATTAAATGGCGAGATTGTCGGTTGGGTATCTGCCTATATAGAGCCAAAACAGCCACAAAATTTATTTATTTGGCAAATGGCTGTATCAGAAAAAGCGCGTGGCTGTGCATTAGCACAACGCATGCTGATGTTTTTATTAGCTCAGCGCCAGTGCAGCGCCACACGTTTTGTTGAAACCACAATTACTGCGGATAACTTGGCTTCTCGCCGGGTATTCCAAAAGTTAGCCGAAGGTTTTGAAACAGATTGTGTTGAGTCGGTAATGTTTTCAAAAGAAGTACATTTTGGCGGTAAACACAATACCGAGTATTTATTTACAATTGGACCTATAGCAGCAGAACAGTTGCAAAAAATTAAACTGTAATAGAGGAAAGTTATGAATATTTTCAAACAGATGGAATCTAACGTTCAGTGTTATGCCAATTCGTTCCCAGTGACGTTTAACCGAGCACAAGGCGCACATTTATATACCGAATCAGGTGACCAATACCTTGATTTTTTGGCGGGTGCCGGTTCGTTAAACTATGGTCATAATCAACCAGAGTTAAAAGAGGCTTTAGTTGATTACATTATGCAAGACGGGATCACGCATGGTCTTGATATGCATACTAAAGCAAAAGCAGAGTTTTTAGATACTTTGCAGTCAGTGATATTTAAACCAAGAGGTTTAGATTTTAAAGTTCAGTTTACCGGTCCAACAGGGGCTAATGCGGTTGAAGCTGCTTTAAAGCTGGCTCGTAAAGTAACAGGCCGAACGAATATTATTTCGTTCACTAATGGTTTTCATGGCGTGACTTTAGGTGCTGTTGCCGCGACCGGTAATCAGCATCATAGAGGCGGTGCCAGTATTCCGTTATCGGGTGTAACCCGTATGCCTTATTGCGGTTATTACGGTTACAACGCCGATACCTTAAAAATGATTGATAAACAATTATCCGATCCATCCAGTGGTATTGATGCGCCAGCTGCGTTTATTGTGGAAACAGTACAGGGTGAAGGTGGGTTAAATGTTGCGACCAATGAATGGCTGCAAGGTTTACAAGCGCTTGCGAAAAAGCACGGTGCTTTATTAATTGTGGATGATATTCAAGCTGGCTGTGGCCGAACCGGTACATTTTTTAGCTTTGAAGAATCAGGCATTAAGCCAGATATTGTGACTTTGTCAAAATCATTAAGTGGTTTTGGTTTGCCAATGGCGATTGTTTTATTAAAACCTGAGCTGGATGAATGGGCTCCGGGCGAACATAACGGTACTTTCCGTGGTAATAACCATGCATTTATTACTGCTACGGCTGCATTAAAACAGTATTGGGCAGATCAAAACTTTGAACAAGAAATCGCGCAAAAATCAGCTATTGTGCGCGAATATTTCCAAACGGTTGCCGATGAATTAGGCGTTACTCATGCCAGAGTTAAAGGCCGCGGTATGATGCAGGGCATTGAATTTAGAAACGGTGAAATTGCTGACAGAGTTACAGCCAGTGCCTTTAAAAAAGGTTTAGTGATTGAAACGGCAGGTAATCAAGGACAAATCGTTAAATGTTTTTGTCCGTTAACGATTAGCAAAGAAGATTTAACTCAAGGGTTAGATACTTTACTAGAGGCGATTGCCGAAGAATTTAAAACAGAACTTAAATTAGCAAGTTAAGGTGTAAATAATGATTGTTAGAAAACTACAAGACGCAGAAAAAACAGATCGTAAAATTGTAAGCGAAGGTTGGGATAGCACTCGTTTATGTTTAAAAAATGACAATATGGGCTTTTCATTTCATATCACGACTATTTTCCGTGATGCGGAATTGCCATTACATTATCAAAACCATTTAGAGTCAGTTTATTGTATTTCTGGTGAAGGTTCGATTGAAGATTTAGCAACGGGTGAAATCCATCCAATTGAGCCGGGTGTTATCTATTTATTAGACAAACATGATAAACATATCCTGCGTGCAACTCAGGAAATGAAAATGGCCTGTGTATTTAATCCACCGCTAAACGGCAAAGAAGTTCATGATGCAACGGGTGCATACCCGCTTGAAGCCGAAGAAGTTGGCGGTAACTAAGCAACGGCTTAAACACCCTCCTAAAAAGCAGGTATATTATTTTATATGCCTGCAACTTACTTTATTTCTCAATCAAAACTTTAATTTAGCTAATTTACAGAATAAATATTATGACAACTTCAAATAATCACACGGTTGAAAAAATCGGCGGTACGTCGATGAGCGATTATCCTGCGGTACGGGATAATATTATGTTAAACAAGCTGTTAAAAAACCCATACCAAAGGGTTTTTGTGGTATCAGCTTATGGTGGTTTAACTAATTTATTATTAGAACATAAAAAAACAGCTGAGCCGGGTATTTATGGCCGTTTTGCTTTAGCGGAAGAAGATCAATCATGGATTGAAGCTTTTGGCTTGGTAAAAGACAAAATGCTGAGCATCAACTCAGAACTGTTTGGTGACGACAGCGCATTAAAAGAAAAAGCCGATAAATTTATTTTACGCCGTTTAACCGATGCCGAGCGTGTATTGTCAGATTTAAGCAGCTTATGTCAGCATGGTCATTTTGAAATTGCCGACCATTTATTAAAAGTACGTGAAATGTTAGCCAGCATTGGTGAAGCGCATAGTGCCTTTAATTTGACTCATTTATTACAAAAAGAAGGGATTAATGCGGTTTTTGTTGATTTAACCGGTTGGGATATCGACAAAGCAGTTGATATGGATGAGTTAATCAAAGAAAAATTCTGGTCACTGGATTTATCTAAATGTTTACCTATTGCAACGGGTTATTGTCATAGTGAAAAAGGTTTAATGGCAACCTTTGATCGTGGTTATAGTGAAATGACATTTAGCCGAATTGCGGTATTAACCAAAGCTAAAGAAGCGGTTATTCATAAAGAATATCATTTAAGTAGTGCTGATCCTAAACTGGTTGGTTTAGATAAAGTTGTGCCGATTGGCTTAACAAATTATGACGTGGCTGATCAGTTAGCGAATTTAGGAATGGAAGCTATTCACCCAAGAGCCGCTAAAGGGTTACGTCAGTCAGAGATTCCACTGCGAGTTAAAAATACGTTTGAACCTGAGCATAAAGGGACATTAATTACGTCAACTTATATTAGTGATAAACCTAAAGTTGAGATTATTGCCGGGCGTGAAAAGGTTTATGCATTTGAGTTGTTTGATCAGGATATGATGGGGCAGGTTGATGCGTTTGACCGTAAAACGTTAGATTTAATCCATGAGCTGAAAATGCAAATGGTGAGTAAAGATGTGACGGCAAATAGTATTACCCATTATTTAAGCTGTAATCTTAAAAAAGCTAAACGCTTACAAACCTTACTTGAAAAACACTTCCCTGAAGCTGAAGTGAATGTGCGTAAAGTATGTATTGTGTCGGCAATTGGTAGCGATATGCAAGAAGCCGGTATGTTAGCCAGAGCTGTAGCGGCAATTGCCGAGCAGGGCATTAGTATTCAGGCGCTGCATCAGTCAATGCGTCAGGTTGATATTCAATTTGTATTAGATGAAAAACATTTTGAATCAGCAGTGGTTGCACTGCATAAGCATTTAGTTGAATCTGAAAACGCTTTTGCCGGAGTTACGCTTGACGCCCCAACCGCAGTATAAAACAACAAAAATTAAAGGTAGTCAGGATCATTTTTGGGCTTACGGTGTCAATATCGTTAAGCCCAACCATGAAGCTGTTGACGATATTAAATCTGCCGGATTTGAACCAGAATGTTTTGGCTCAAAAGTCTGGCAGTCTAATTTTTTATTAATGGATTTATTGTCAAAGCTATCACTTAAACGCTCACTCAATGTACTTGAAATTGGTGCAGGCTGGGGCGCGTTAAGTGTATTTCTAAGTAAACATTTTAATGCTCAAGTTATCGCCAGTGACCTAGATAAAAATGTAAAACCATTTCAGCAAATGCTGGCTAAACGTAATCAGGCCAGTGTTGGCAGCCAAACCATCCGGATTAATCAAATTACCGAGCAAAAGCTTGATCATATCGATTTAATTGTTGCCTCTGATATTTGTTACGACCAGCAAACTAAAAATGAACTACAAATTTTAGTCGAACAAGTGGCTTGTCGCAGCGATACCGTTATGTTGCTTGCCGATATTGGCCGTAAAGCTTTTTTTAAGCTCAGTCAGGACAGTAATAATTTAATTGATGTTGATGTCAATCCGCATTCAATCAAACAACCTATGGCATTAGACGGATATATTCTAAGTGTTAACAATATACAGGAGTTAGTATGCTAATCAGCTTTATTCTGTTTATGAGCTGCTTTGCGTTAGTTGGGTTAAGTGCAGCAAAATTTGCTCAAAAAAGTAAAGATGATTATTACCTAGCCGGACGCAGCGTTTCTGCCTGGTTAACCGGTTTGTCAGCTGTGGCAACCAATAACAGTGGTTATATGTTTATTGGGGTGATTGGCTATACCTATCATTCTGGTTTTGCCGCTATTTGGTTAATGTTTGGCTGGATTGTGGGGGATATTGTTGCATCATTTTATATTCACCGCCATGTTCAGTCGCAAGCTAAAAAGCATAATGCGGTTTCTGTTATGTCACTGGTGAGCCTGTGGCAAGGTAAAACACATCCTGTTTTAAGGCGATTGTTAGCATGGGCCGCATTAATTTTAATGATGTCTTATGCCGCAGCACAATTTTTGGCGGGCAGTAAAGCCTTACACGTTTTATTAGACTGGCCTATTTGGTTAGGGGTTGTGCTGGTTGCTATTTTGGTGGCGGCTTACTGTTTTGCCGGTGGAATACGTGCTTCTATTTGGACCGATGCCGCACAATCTTTTGTGATGGTCATTGCGATGGGCATCTTATTGGTCACAGCAACCAATAGTCAGGGCGGGGTTAGCGCCGTTTGGCAACAGCTTCAGCAAGTCCCTAATTTTATGAATATGCAACCAGAGGGGCTATTAATTCCCGGTTGGGCTGGGGTGATTGCTTTTACTGTTGGCTGGTTTTTTGCTGGTTTTTCTGTGGTTGGTCAACCTCATGTCATGGTTAGATTTATTGCGCTGAGCGGCGAGCAAAAAATGTCGACAGTGCGGATTTGGTATTATGTTTGGTTTACTATTTTTTATTTAATGGCGACGGCTGTTGGCATGTTAAGCCGGTTAATTTTAGATAATTCAGCCACTTTTGATGCAGAACTGGCTTTGCCGCTGATTTCAGTTGAATTGTTGCCGGGCTGGTTAGTTGGGTTAATATTAGCCGGTATTTTTGCTGCAACTTTATCAACCGCAGATTCATTAATTTTAAGTTGTTCTGCTGCGTTTACGCAGGATGCATTTAAACAAAAAATATTAAATACCAAAATCATAAAAACAGCCACTTTAGTGATTACCCTTGTCACTTTATTAATCGCTTTGTATGCGCAGCAAAGCGTATTTAGTTTAGTGGTGTTTTCGTGGTCGGCAATGGGCTGCGCAATTGCACCTTTATTAATTGGCTTTATCCGCGGCTGGCGAATCAGCGAATGGGGCGCTATCTTTGTGGTTATTCTGAGTGTAGGCAGTAGTATTGTTTGGCGCTACTTTGGATTACATAACAGTGTTTATGAAGGGGTTATCGGAATTTTATTAGGCGTTATATGTTTTGCTATGCTTAATCAATCCAAGAAACCTGAAGTAACACAATAAGTGGACAATTGAATGAAAAAATTCTTGCCAATTATTTTATGGTTAGGTTTAGCCTGCCAAAGTGCTATCGCTGCGCAAAATGAACCAGCAACACAAAACAGTACAGATCCACAAATGCAACAGGCGGAGCAAAAAGTGGAAACATTAAAAGAGCCGCTTTATACGCCCTTTATAGAACGTTATGTATTAGACGAAATTAAGAGCTTGCGCCAAGAGCAGCTTTTAATGCGCTCCGAAATGATAGATAAAATCGCCAATAGCAAACTTGAATCATCAGATCGCGCATTAAGATATACCTCAGATACGGTTAATAATGTATTTTTTATTATTACCGCAGCGGCCTCGGTATTGGTTTTAATGGGCTGGCGCTCATTAAGAGATATTCAAACCCAAATCGAAGAGCACGTTAGCCAAAAAGTCAGCAAAGTCAGTCAGGAATATGAACATAGGCTTAAAGATGTTGAAGAAAAGCTTAAACGGCGCTCAGAACAAATTTTATTAGCTCAGGAAGAAATCTCCCTGTCTAACCAGCTTCATGCATTATGGATGCGGGCAGGGCTTGAGACTAACCCGCAGCAAAGAGTTAAAATTTATGATGAAATTTTAGCGCTGAATAAAGATGATGTTGAAGCCATTACTTACAAAGCAGACGCAGTTATTGAACTGGGCGAATGTGAATGGGCGCTTAGTTTATCAACCAAAGCAATCGAATTAGATATTAATTATGCACTTGCCTATTGGCAAAGAGCTTGTGCTGAGGCTGCTTTAGGGCAAACCGAAGCGGCTTTGGCAGACATTAATATCGCACTTGAAAAATCACCTGCATTAATGACTGAACTATCTAATGAAACTATGTTCGAAAGTTTATATGAGATAGAAGCATTTCAGGCTTTATTAAACAAAGTTGCTGTTTCTTAATTGAGCAACTAGGCTTTAAAGCCTAATTAAAAAGTGAGTTTATCAGGTGATAACATGGAGATTAGCTGGCGGCGGAGCCTTAAAATTGCATTTGCAATTATGTTCACAGTTTTGGTTTTTCAGCTTTTATTTATTAAAGCTGAACAAGTAGACTGGTTAGCGATACCTTTTTCTGGTTTATTATATTTAGCCATTATTTATATTGTAAATCAGATTAAAAAAGCCAGTCGTGGCGCTTCATCTAATATTGAATAACAAGTATTTATTAACCGGAGATTAAGATGGAAACTGAATTTCATACAATGAATAACTTATTTTTACAGTTAGGTTTACCGGATAATGACGAGGCGATTGAAGCATTTATCAATCAGCATAAGCCGCTCCCAGCAAATGTTGCGTTAAATAAAGCAGATTGCTGGAATAACAGCCAGCGAGCCTTTTTAACTGAAGCGATTGCCGCAGACTCAGATTGGGCAGAAGTGGTTGATCATTTAGATGCGCAATTAAGGTAGCACGGGTATAGCAAGTTACAACACCTGCCGGAAAAGCAGTTAAAGCTGCTTTTCCATTAACTGACCTCTTTGATCTGGTTGTCCTTTTGCCAACCAGCCATTTTTAATAGATATGAATATAAAATTTCAATATGCTTTAGTTTTGTTAGTAATCGTTGTTATTGTTAGAGCTGCGATTTTGGGTCAATTTGAATACGTAAACCGAACACTTGTTGACCCGCCACCTCCCGGCCCATACGAAATGACAAAATCAGAAATAAACAGAAGTTTGGAAAAAGCTAAGGAGATTCACAGACAGAATGTAGAGAATATTAAAGCTCAAATAAATGAGTCAAGAGGATTATCCCTTGAAAATTTTTTACTTTTAATTGAAATTTTATTAATGATATACCTAACTTATCTAACTCAATCAAAAGTGCATCTTTACACGTATTTAGTTTTTCTCAGTTTTATGGGGGTTGTTACTATTTACGCTTTTGGGATTTCAAACATTATTTCATTTGTAATAATTCCAAATATGATTTATTTGCTAATTTTTAAACGAAACTTGTTTTTAAAAGCAGCTCCTGATGTGGTGTATTTTAAATCATACTTTTGGCCAAATTGTTCATCATACGAACTGTTGAAATTACACGGGGTTACCGCGCTATTATAATCTAACTGTTGGATACTAAATGCTCGCTACGCGAGCATTTAGTATCGGCTTTGTAATCCTATAATCGCAAAATAATGCAAAAATTCAATACTAAAACCGAGCTATTTACTGCTCGTTTTGGGGCGCATTGATCAAATGCAATAAGTCAGATTCAACAAACTCATAGTTAGTCAGACAATATTCGCATTTCATTTCAATTTTACCTTGTTCTTCCAAAATCTCTTTTAATTCACTAGGCGCAATGGTGGTCAATGCTTTTAAGCTACGCTCTTTTGAACAGCCACAATTGAACTTAACAGATGTTGGTTCAAATAGTTTTACTGTTTCCTGATGGTATAAACGGTATAACGCATCCTGAGCATCTAAACTAAATAATTCATCTTGACTAATAGTCGCGGTCAGTTGAGCTAAATGTTCTAAATCGCTTTCAATCTCGGCTTTGGTTTTTTTCGATTCAGAATTACCCGGTAAGGTTTGTAACATAATACCGGCTGCCTGTTGCTGAGTTTCATCGGCAAATAACCAAATATGGGTTGGGAGCTGCTCTGACTGGGCAAAATAGTTTTCTAAACAGCCAGCAATTGTTTCTTTTTCAAGCGCAACTATGCCCTGATAACGCTCACCTTTAGTTGGGCTAATCGTGATCACCATAAATCCTTTGTCGCCAAATAAATCAGATAAACGGTTTGATTCTGGTTCTGCCTGAAACCGAGCTACGCCTCGTAGTTGTTGATCATGGCTGCCATTTATTGAGATATAAGAAACCGGACCGTTGCCCTGAATTTGTACCGCAATATCCCCTTCAAATTTTAAGGTGGCAGTTAATAAGCTAGTTGCGGCAAATAATTCGCCGATCACTTTGGCAATAGCGGGTGGATAGTTATGGTTTTCCAACATCGCTTGATAGCTTTGGTTTAGTTGGACTAATTCACCACGAACATGCGTATTTTCAAACACATAACGGTTAAGTTGATCTGCTGTATTTATCATGAATGATTCTTCTGTTTCACTTGGATTAATTGGCGTCGCTGTTTTTTATCCGGTTTAGTCTCCGGATGCGGATTAAGCGAATGTTGTATTTTTCGAAGCTGAGCTTGTTCTGTACGCTTTTTTAAACTCTCGTCAGTTTCAGCGTATAGCAATTGAGCTTGTGGTGCGCTGCGGCGTTGATCAGATAATTCAAGCACTTCAATTTCTTTATCATCAAACCCTTGGCTAATCGTTAAGTAAGCACCTACTTCAACAGTACGGCTTGGTTTGCATCTTTGCTGATTATATTTTACTTTACCGTTTTCGATCATAGCGCGAGCCAGTGCACGGGTTTTATAAAATCTGGCTGCCCACAGCCATTTATCCAGACGGACATTTAACTGAGTTTCGGTTGAACTTTTTTTTGTCATGTTACCCAAAGATTCGTTACAAAAATAAGCTTTATCTTAGCTCAAGCGGTTGGATGAAACAGACGCTATTGTATAATAACTAAATACGATATACTAAATTTCCTATTTAATAAAAATTTACACTTATAAAACAAATGGATAGTTTGAAGATGGAATAGGTAATGGAATAAAATATTATTAATTGCTGTTGCAATATTACAAAAAACGTAACATTCTGTTGCGATAATATAAAAGTTTAACCTTGCGTGGTTAAAAATTACACTAACAAATTTTTATTTTGGTTACTTATTTTGCAAGACAATCTTCTCCAAAGTTTAGATAAATTAAAAAAACTGCCACAGGATAAAATAAGCTCGGCAATTATCTTATTGCTATTAGCTTATATTGCTTGGTTGTTAGCTCAAATTACCTGGCAGCTTTTTCCAAAACCTGACTTAAACATATTACAAAGCAATGCGACTAATACTGTTAATAGTTCGGTAGTTGCGGCAGATACCAGTAAAATTACGGGCTTAAATTTATTTGGTGATTTTAATGCTGAGCCGGTTGTAGTTGAAACTCAACCTGAAGATGCACCGGAAACAACATTAAACTTAAAATTAACTGGCGTAGTGCCAAGTAGTGACAAACTATTAGCTGCAGCAATTATTGAAAAAAGCGGTTCGCAAGACGTATACGGCATAGATGAAAAAATTGATGGTACCAGAGCGGTTATTAAAGAAATTTACGCTGACAGAATTATTTTAGAACAAACAGGCCGTCGTGAAACTTTAATGCTGGAAGGACAAGATTATAGCGCAATTGCCGTTTCAGAGCCTATTGCGCCTGCAGCTAAAGTTGAACCAGAGACAACTGAAAATGCTGAATTAACCGAAGAAGGCAAAGAGGTTATTGAGCAAATTAGAGAAGAAGCCTTATCCGATCCGGGTAAACTGGTTGATTATTTAAAAGCATCTCCGGTTAAGCGTGATGGTGAGTTGGTTGGCTACCGCTTGTTTCCGGGTAAAGATCCTAAATTATTTGCAGCTGTTGGTTTAGAAGCCGGCGATATTGCAACCGAAATCAATGGTTATGACTTAACCAATTTATCTCAAGCTATGCAGGCAATGAATCAGTTAAAAGAGGCTCAAGAAGCTTCTCTCATTGTTGAACGCAACGGCAGTGTTAAACAAATTTATATTTCGCTTTATTAAATGAATAAAATTAAAAATACGGAGCATCAGGGCATGATGAGCACTAAACAGCGCCCCGCAGTAGTTAAGCAATTTTCTGCATTAGCTTTGTCGGCATTTATTACTTTTTCTACTCCGACTTCATTCGCCGCAGAATATTCTCCAAATTTCAAAGGCACAGACATTAACGAATTTATCAATATTGTTGGTAAAAACCTTAAAAAAACCATCATTGTTGATCCAAATGTCCGCGGTAAAATTAATGTCCGTAGTTATGATCTGTTAACTGAAGAGCAATACTATCAGTTCTTTTTAAACGTATTGGAAGTATACGACTACGCGGTTGTTGAAATGTCTAACGGGGTGTTAAAAGTTATCCGTGACAAAGATGCAAAAACATCTTCTATTCCGGTTGTAGAAAATCAGGAAAAGGGCGATGGCGATGAAATGGTTACCCGTGTTGTTCAGGTATATAACGTATCGGTAAAAGAATTATCGCCATTATTACGCCAACTAAACGATCAGGCAGGTGGCGGTAACGTAGTTCACTATGATCCGTCTAACGTTATTATGCTAACGGGCCGCGCCTCTGTGGTTAACCGCTTAACTGAAATTATTAAGCGGGTCGATCAGGCTGGTGATCAGGACGTTGAAATTGTAAAACTTAGATTTGCTTCGGCCACTGAAATTGTTCGAATTATTGAAACCTTGAATAAAAATGCGGCTAAAGACAGAACGCCAGATAACTTGATCCCAAAAGTTGTTGCGGATGACAGAACAAACAGCGTTATTGTCAGCGGTGAAGGTAAAGCGCGTGCTCGTACCATTAAAATGATTGAGCGTTTAGACAGCGAGCTTGAATCAAGCGGTAATACCAAAGTGTATTATCTTAAATACGCAAAAGCAGAAGATTTAGTTAAAGTTTTACAAGGGGTAAGCACCAGTATTCTTGATGATAAATCTGGTGGAGCAAAAACGACCTCAGCTAAATCTAACCGTGATATTAGCATTGAAGCGCACCAGGATAGCAATGCCTTAGTAATTACAGCTGAACCAGATGTAATGCGCTCGCTTGAAGATGTGATTCGCCAGCTTGATATTCGCCGTGCGCAAATCCAGGTTGAAGCAATTATTGTGGAAGTATTTGATGGTGATGGATTTAATTTAGGCGTGCAATGGATTAGTGAAGATGGTGGTATGGTCCAGTTTACTAACTCAACGCCAATAGGCTCTTTAGCTGTTGGTGCAGAGCAGGCTAGAACCCGTTATGGTGAAGATGATATTACTTACCGAACTGATGCGGCTGGTCAACCAGTTTACGATGAAGATGGTAACCGAGTAATCGCCAGCATTGTTGAAGGTGAAGAAATTCAGGGCGATTTCTCAACTCTGGCTAGTTTATTAGGTGGGGTAAACGGTACTTTAGTCGGTATTGTTAAAAATGGTTGGGGTGCAGTATTACAAGCGGTAACCACCTCTACAAATTCAAATATTCTGGCAACTCCAAATATTACAACTTTAGATAACCAAGAAGCCTCTATTTTAGTTGGTCAGGAAGTTCCAACTATTACAGGCTCAACCGCTTCAAGTAATAATGCTAACCCTTTCCAGACGGTAGATCGTAAAGAGGTGGGGATTAAATTAAAAGTAACACCTCAGGTAAACGAAGGCTCCGCAGTTAAATTAGAAATTGAACAGGAAGTATCTAGCGTTGCCGGCGCAACTGGTATCGATGTCAGCTTTAATAAACGTGAAATTAAAACCACGGTTATGGCTGAGAATGGCGCGACTATTGTACTAGGTGGTTTAATTGATGAAGACGTGCAAGAAAGTGTCTCTAAAGTACCATTGTTAGGTGATATTCCAATTATTGGTAACTTATTTAAATCAACCAGTAATACCAAACGTAAGCGTAACTTGATGGTATTTATTAAACCGACTATTGTCACCGACGATATTACTCAAAATACTATCAGCCATAAAAAATATAATTATATTCGTGCGCAGCAGTTAGAGCGCCGTGCTAACGGTAATTTCTTATCTTACAGCGAAGATATTCCGGTATTACCACACTGGGATAATAAGTTAGAACTGCCGCCATCGTTTGAAGAGTATTTAACTCAAAAAGGTGCGCTTAAACAGTATTTAGAAGCTGATAAGAAGCAAAGAGCAGAACAAAACAGCGAGCAGTCTGAGGCTGAGTAATGACACAAACAACTCAAGATTTAGCTAACGAAAACTTGCTGGCGGAAGCCGCAGAACTGGCAGAACCAGAAAACGAAGAAATGATCGCAGTTGGTGAGTCCCGACTGCCATTTGGTTTTGCTAACCGACTTGGCGTTTTGTTAGAAAAAGAAGATGATGAATGGACGGCTATTTGCCGCAATTCAGTTAGTTTGGATACTTTGCTCGAAGTCCGCCGTTTTTTAGGTAAAGAGTTTGCAGTTGAAAAAGTAACGGATGATGCTTTTGAGCTTAGAATGACCGTGGCTTACCAGCGCGACTCGTCTGAAGCTCGCCAGTTAATGGAAGATATTGGGAACGAAGCCGACTTGTTTTCATTAATTGATGAATTGCCTGAAACCGAAGATTTATTAGAAAACGAAGATGATGCGCCCATTATCAAATTAATTAACGCCATGTTAAGTGAGGCGATTAAAGAAGGTGCGTCGGATATTCACGTTGAGACATTTGAAAAAGACCTGAAAATCCGTTTTAGGGTAGATGGTATTTTACGTGAAGTTTTAAAACCTAACCGTAAATTAGCGTCGGTTTTAATTTCACGGATTAAAGTTATGGCTAAGCTGGATATTGCTGAAAAGCGCGTTCCGCAGGATGGTCGTATTTCATTAAAAATTGCAGGCCGAGCCGTTGATGTGCGGGTTAGTACTATGCCATCGAGCCACGGTGAGCGAGCGGTACTGCGTTTGCTGGATAAAAATAATGCTAAGTTAAACTTAAAAGACTTAGGCATGACAGCAAATAACCGTGAATTATTTAATGAGTTAATTCATAAACCGCACGGGATTATTTTGGTAACCGGTCCTACTGGTTCTGGTAAATCAACCACGCTTTATGCTGGTTTAACTGAGCTTAACTCAACCGACAGAAATATTTTAACGGTTGAAGATCCAATTGAATATGCGCTGGAAGGTGTTGGTCAAACTCAGGTTAATACCAAAGTGGATATGACATTTGCGCGTGGTTTAAGAGCGATTTTACGTCAGGATCCTGATGTGGTTATGGTTGGTGAAATCCGTGATTTAGAAACCGCACATATTGCGGTACAAGCCAGTTTAACCGGTCACTTGGTAATGTCTACTCTGCATACAAATACCGCAGCTGGTGCGATTACCCGTTTAGAAGATATGGGGGTTGAACCTTTCTTATTATCTTCCAGTTTATTGGGGGTATTAGCGCAGCGATTAGTCAGAACTTTATGCCCAAGCTGTAAAGAAGCGCATTTGCCGGATGCCCGTGAGCGTGAGATTTTAGGGTTAATCGACAATAGTCAGCAGTTAATTTATCGCTCAGTTGGTTGTGCTGAATGTAATATGAGCGGTTATAAAGGCCGTTCAGGTATTCACGAATTATTGGTTGTAACCGAAGAAGTGCGAGAGATGATCCACAATGGCAGAGGCGAACAGGCAATTGAAAAACTGGTTCGTCAGACAACGCCGAGTATTCGTCAGGATGGTTGCGATAAAGTTTTAGCCGGTATTACCTCGCTGGAAGAAGTGGTTCGGGTTACGCGAGAGGATTAATCCAAAATGGCTGCATTTGCATACAAAGCGTTAGATGCTAAAGGACGCAATAAAAAAGGCATTATAGAAGCGGATACAGCTAAAGCGGCAAGAGGTTTATTGCGTGATAAAGGTTTAATTCCGGTAGAGGTTCAAACCGCAGCCCAGCAGGAAAAAAACACCGCAAGTCAAAAACAGCCGTTATTTAGTTTTGAGCGCAAAATATCGGCTGCTGATTTAGCATTAATTACCCGTCAGTTATCTACTTTATCTGCGTCTGGTTTACCGATTGAAGAATCTTTACTAGCGGTTGCTCAGCAATGTGATGTGCCACGAATCGAGCGAATGATTATGGCGGTTCGCTCAAAAGTGACCGAAGGTTATACGCTGGCAGACAGCATGGCGGAATATCCCCATATTTTTGATAACCTGTTTTGTTCTATGGTTGCCGCCGGTGAAAAATCTGGGCATTTAGATACTGTGCTTGAAAGGCTGGCTGATTATACCGAGCAGCGTCAGGTTACTAAATCCAAAATTCAGCAAGCCTCGGTTTATCCGGTTATGTTGATGGTGGTTGCTTTTTCTGTGGTTTATTTTTTATTAACCTCAGTTGTACCAAAAATAGTTGCTCAGTTTGACCGATTAGGTGGAGAACTACCGGGCACAACTCAATTTATGATTGCGATGAGTAACTTTTTAAGTGCATACGGACCATTTTTAATTTTATTGGTACTGGGTAGTGCAGTGGTTTTTCAGCGTTTAATGAAAAAAGAGAAGCCTAGATATCAGTACCATAAATTATTACTTAAAATGCCGCTGGCCGGTAAAGTATCACGCGGCTTAAATACAGCTAGATTTGCCCGTACTTTAAGTATTTTAACAGCCAGTGCCGTACCATTACTTGAAAGCATGAAAATCGCAGGTGATGTATTAAGTAACGACTACATCAAAGAAGCCATTCAGGAAGCTAGATTAAGAGTGCGTGAAGGAACAAGTTTACGGGCGGCACTTGATCAAACCAAACTATTTCCACCCATGATGCTACACATGATCGCCAGTGGTGAAAAAAGTGGTGAGCTGGAAAGCATGTTATCACGCGCGGCAGATAATCAAGACAGAGAGTTTGAAGGCATGGTGAATGTTACTTTAAGCATTATTGGTCCGGCTATGGTTTTGTCTATGGCAGCCGTGGTATTTTTTATCGTAATTTCAATTCTACAGCCAATTATGGCACTTAATTCAATGGTAGGTTAACAATGAAAATCAATCGTAAACAACAGGGTTTTACCATTTTAGAAATCATGGTGGTGCTGGTTATTATCGGTATTTTAGCCAGTATGATTGCGCCAAACTTTATTGGTGAAAGTGATAAAGCCAGAGTTAAAAAAGCGGCAACCGATATTGTAACGCTTGAGCAAGCAATGGATATGTATAAGTTAAATAACCATGTATATCCAACAACCGAGCAAGGTTTAGATGCATTAGTGAACGAGCCAAGCATTGAGCCTATGCCAAAAAATTTCCCAGAAGGTGGTTTTATCAAACGTTTACCGAAAGATCCTTGGGATAATGATTATCAATTATTAAGCCCTGGCGAAAATGGTAAAATTGATATTTTCTCGTTAGGGCCAGACGGTCAGGCTGATACCGAAGACGATATTGGTAACTGGAACGTTGACGAGTTTTTATAATATTTAATGTCGGCGAATATGCAAAAATATCAAACAAAGTTAAGCCGCCAACGCGGCTTTACTTTATTAGAGGTCATGCTAGTAATGGTGCTGATGGCCGTTGTGCTAAGCAGTGTTAGCTTATCTTTTGATATTCGCAGTGACAGAAATAAAGTAGAAGACGAAGCCAAAAGATTACAGGCTGTGGTTCAGTTAGCTTCAGATTATGCTTTATTGAATAATTTACAGCTTGGCCTGCTGGTGGACAAAAACAGCTATCAGTTTTTAGGTTATGATGGCGAATTATGGCAAGAAATTGAAGACGATAAAGTTTTATCTAAATACGAAATGGATGAAAACTTTGAACTTAAATTAACGCTGGGTGATATTCCTTGGCTTGATAATGTAGATGAAGAAGCTGGTTTATTTGGTCGTAATCAAGATGAAGAAGATGATGACGGTAAACCTAAGTTGATTCCGCAGGTTTATTTGTTTTCGAGTGGTGAAATTACGCCTTTTAGCATTCAGTTTGTTTTTAACCGCCCGTTTTCTGGCGAAGATGAAATTGTTTTTGAAGTATCTGGCGAAACCGAACTGCCATTAAAAGTTCAGGATTTAGCCGAGGTAAAACCATGAAAATAATAAAAAATAAAAAAGGTTTTACTATTTTAGAAGTCATAGTCGCGATGGCGATTTTGGCAACTGCCGGGGTTGCTATTGTTCAGTCAAGCTCTGTGCATATTAGTAATCAAGATAAATTACAGCAAGTAATGATGGCAAATTGGATTGCCAGCAATAGATTAAACACGATATTAATTGAACGCGAATGGCCTGTGCAAAATAGCCAAAAAGGCGAAGCTGAAATGGCTGGTGCAACTTGGTACTGGCAACAAAAAAGAGTAAAAACGAATTTTGGCGATGAGCTGGTTGCGGTCACTATTAGTGTTTATCAGGATGCAGATTATCAGGAATATATTACCGAATTAACCAGCTATATAGGTAAACCTTAATGCAATTTAGTCACAAGCAATTGGGTTTTACATTAATAGAAATGCTGCTTGCTATCGCCATTTTTGCTTTGCTGGGGCTAGCCGGAACCGGTATTTTATCCAGTACGGTCAAAACGAATGAAGTCTCGCTGGCTCATGGCGATAAAATGGCACAGTTTCAGCGTGCGATGCTGGTAATTGAGCGTGATTTAGCCCAATTAGCAGAGCGTAAAGTAAGGGCAAACGGTGAGCAGGCGAGTAATAACTTGTTGTCTCATGGTGAATTAATTTTAGACAGTGACTCGGAAGTTTTGGCATTTCGCCGTTTAGGCTGGGTTAATCCAATGAATATTTTGCCAAGAAGCGAAGTGCAGTCGATTGCTTATCGAGTTTATGACGGTAATTTAGAACGTATGTATTATGACTTTCCTGATCCGGTAAAAGGTGAAGAACCTAAAATCCGGATTTTATTGGAAGGGGTTGAGCAAATTCATTTTGAGTTTTACGACTCTAAAGCTAAGTCGTGGAAAAATAAATGGGAAAGCAATGCATTACCAGCAGGGATTCAACTTAAAATTGAAAGCAAAGAATTTGGTGAAATTACCCGTATTTTTACTGTACCTAGTTCGGCCTCGTTAGAATCTGCCCAAACCGGAGATCGTAGCGCATGGACTCAGTAAATAAACAAAAAGGCATCGCGTTAATTACTGTGCTGCTGATTGTCGCGCTGGTAACGATTATTGCGGCTGAAATGGCTGTGCGTATGCAAATGCAAATTAAGCGGGTAGATAATTTAAATTCTAACCAGCAAGCTTATTGGTATGCGATTAGTGCTGAGGAACTGGCTAAATTGGTATTAAACGAGTCCAGCCAAGATAATGACGGGGTTTTAAATTTAACTCAGCCTTGGGCGGTTGAAGATATGGTTTTTCCGGTTGAAGGCGGACAAATATCTGGCAACATTTATGATCTGCAAGCCTGTTTTAACATTAATGCTGTTGTTGAAGCGCAAGATAATAATACAGATGACGATGAATCTGACTCTGATGCAGAAAGTGCAGGGGAAGATACTCAGCCCGAGAATGAAAACGGTAAAAAATCGTTAAAGCCGACACCTCAGGAGCAATTTAAAAGTTTATTGATACTGGCCGGAATTGACGATTACGAAGCCGAGCAGATTAGGGATGGTGTGGCAGACTGGCTTGATCAGGATAGTATTGCCCGCAGCTATGGCGCAGAAGATTATATGTATGAAGCGAAAGAAATGCCTTATTTAGCGGCAAACGGATATTTTGTTGATGTATCTGAGCTTAAACTCATACAAGGGTTAGATAACCCAACCAATGGTCAGGCTGCGTTAGATAAAATTTTACCTTTTGTGTGTGTTATTCCAAATAATGACAAAATGGTATTGAATATTAATACAATCAAACCAGAGCAAGCCGAAGTATTGGCCGCTATGTTTGATAATAAATTAACCGTGGCTGCTGCCAGCAGCGTGATAGAATCGAGACCGGAAGATGGATTTGATGATATTAACGACTTTTGGGAGCTATCAGAAATTAAAGCGGTAGGCCGGTTAAGTAAATCATTTAAAGAGCAGTTTAGTTTAAAAAGTGAGTTTTTCCGGCTCAAGAGTAAAACCGAATACAACCAAAGCTGGATTAATTTAAATTCTCTTATTGCTCTGGATAAACAGGGTAAATTTGTAGTAATAGCCCGAGAAATTGGAGTTTAATTGTGTCTGAACAATTATTTATTCGTTTACCAAGCCAAGCTGAACAAAGTGTTCATTGGCTGGTCTGGTCAACAAGCGAAGCTGAAGTGATCGCTTCGGGCGAATTAAACAATGTTGATCAAATGTCTACATTGAGTGAGCGGGCTAGTAGCCGTAACGCAACTGTTTTTGTGCCAAGCTGCGACATTTTATTTAAACAGGTAGAAACACCAGCTAAATTAACCAGACAATTTTCGCAGGCATTACCATATATGCTTGAAGAAGAACTGGCAACCGATGTTGATGAGCTGTTTTTTGCACAAGGGAAAAAGTTTGTAGATGATGATATTCACAAGCTTGAAGTGGCGGTTGTTCATAAACAAAAAATGCAAAACTGGCTCGACTGGTTAGCTCAGGCTGGCATTAAATGTCAGAAAATGCTGCCGGATACACTGGCGCTGCCGGATGATAACAAAGTTAATGTTTTGCAATTAGGTAATGAATGGCTGGTTCGATTCTCTTCATTTGGTGGTTTAAATACCAATGCAGAGCATTTAGGGTTTTGGCTTGAGCAAATAAGCTATACTCAAGAAAATCCGGCAATTTGCCAATATTCACCATTACCGAATGAAATTAAAAGCCGTTTTGACGAACAAGTATTAAGCGAAGCTGACTATGTGTTAGCACTGGAATTATTAGCAAAACAAAGTGCTGCAAGTGCTTTTAATTTGCGTCAGGGCATTTATCAATACAAAAAAGATTCGAGCAAATATTTTAAAGTTTGGCGCAATGCGGCGATTGTTGCCGGTGTCGCTTTAACTGCTAATTTAATTCATAAAGGTGTGCAAATTCATCAGTATGAAACTCAGGCGCAGCAGCTAGATACTCAAATCCAGAAAAGTTATGCCAGCGTTTTTCCTAGTGGGAAAAATTTATCGGTCGCTATTATTCAAAAAGAATTAAAGCGCAAGCTAGGCGGAATTGGTGGCGGTTCAGGCCAACAATCATTTTTAGCTTTAGTGGAAGCGTCAAGCGGAGCATTTGAAGCAGTACCGGATCTAAAACCAGAGAGTTTACGTTTTGACTTTAAACGTGGTGAGATTCGGATTAATGCCAGCGCAAAAAATTTCCAAAGTTTTGAGAAATTTAAACTAACCGCAGAGCAAAATGCATTGAAAGTGGATCAAGGCTCGTTGAATAATCAAGGAAATGAGGTTATTGGCGCGATTAGTATTCGAGGTGAATCATGAAGCAGTGGTTTGAAGCTTTATCCGAGCGCGAAAAGCAATTAGTGGTTGGTGCCGGTATTGTCTTTGCTATCGGTTTATTTTTTCAGCTTATTTGGGGGCCGGTGAATAGCCGCTTAGAAAAAGCGGAAATGTCTGTGCAAAATAAACAAACAACATTGGCATGGGTAAATGAAAAGCTAACCGAATATAAGCAGCTTAAAGGCAGCCAAAAACAAGTTGCGACCGGCTCTCTCAGCCAAATTGTAAACAACGCCGCGCGCAGAGCGAATATCTCGTTAGCCAGAATGCAGCCGCAGGGCGATACGTTGCAGGTGCAGATTGACGAAATTGAGTTTAATGCTTTTATTCGATGGCTAGCTGATTTGACTCAAAATCAAGGTCTGACAATTGAAGCTGTAGATATCAGTGAAGCAGAAAAAACAGGTGCAGTAAGAGTAAGACGCCTGCAAGTGAGTAAATAATGAAGCAGTGGATTAACCGTATTACTTGGGCGTTATTATTTTATTTAGTGTTTTTAATTGCGACTTTGCCCGCTTATCTTGTGGTTTCCCGCATTCAGTTAGATAAAAATATTCAGTTAGGTAATGTTTCTGGCACAATTTGGTCGGGTAAAATTGACACAGTTAAAGTTGATAAAACTTTGGTGAAAGATGTCACTTGGGATGTTAATTTTGCCCAATTATTAGCCGCCAGATTTGCGGTTGATATTGAGTTTGGTAGCCCGAGAAAAAACTTAGAGCCGCAAGGTTCTAGTCAGCTCAGATATGGCTTAAACGGCGCTTCTGTTGCTGATTTGCAAATTAAACTACCGGCTGATTTAATCGCCCAGCAAATTAACTTGCCATTTAAAGTGCAAGCAGCAGGTCTGGTTGATGCAAATATTAGTACAATGCAATTAGGCGAACCGGTTTGTCAGGCGTTAGACGGACAAATTAACTGGAAACTGGCTGCGGTTAACTTAATTGAGATGAAAACGAACTTTTCGTATGGCGATATCAAAGCAAATTTAAGCTGTGATGAAAATGGTGCTGCACTTGCCAAAATTCTCGGTAATCCAGAGTTATTACGTTTAGATATAGACGCTAAACTAACTAGCTTTAGCAGTTATTCTGTTAATGGTTTTATTTCAGCAGGTAGCAATGCCAGTCAAGATCTGAGAAATGCACTAAGCTATTTAGGTAAAGCAGATAGTCAGGGACGTTATTCAATTAAATTTTAAAGCCATAAACAGTTGAACTAAAGTTTGTGTTTGATATGCTTACTTTAGTTCTAGCTTAAAAAATGATTAGAACGAGGACGACCTCCGCTTTAAATTCATAGTGTACATTCAACTTGGGACGGCCCATTAAATTTAACTTTTAGTGAGGTTGTTTATGAGTTGGTTTATTTTAGTTATTGCTGGTGTTTTTGAAATTATTTGGGCGCTGGGTCTTAAATATAGTGATGGTTTCAGTAAATTTACTCCGAGTATCATTACTATTGTATCTCTAATCTTCAGTTTATCCTTGCTATCCATTGCAATGCGTTCTTTACCTTTTACAACTGCTTATGGAATATGGGTTGGGATAGGTACTTTAGGTACTGTTATTGCTGGTATTCTTTTATTTTCTGAGCCTTTGCACTTTTCTAAAGTCTTGAGCTTGGTTTTGATTTTGATTGGAGTTGTGGGGCTTAAGTTAAGTCATTAAATCTTGTATACATTAGTGAGATATTTAACATAAGGCGAATAGGCTCTATTCGCCTTACTTTAGCTTAATTTATTGGACTCTGATATTAACCTCAGGCCACTTCCAATTAATCATTGTTTCACAATCCATACCGTAAGTATGCGCATGAGTTAAATGCGCATCAATTGCTTGTTGCATCGCTTGTTTTAACTGAATGGTTTGCTCTGTTTGCGCTTCCAGTCGGTTAATAATGTCAATTACCAGATTAAACCGGTCGATTTTGTTTAAAATCGCCAGTTCTAAAGGGGTATTGATATTGCCTTTTTCAATATATCCGTGAACATGCAATCGCTCACTTGAACATTGTTTGTAAGCCAGCTTATGGATTAACCAAGGGTAACCATGAAAGTTAAAAATAACCGGTTTGTCTGCGGTAAATAATTTAGCAAAAGCCGTTTTGTTTAAACCGTGTGGATGCTCATCTTCGGTTTGTAGCCGATATAAATCAACGATATTAATAAATCTGAGTTTTAGTTTGGGTAATTCTTGCTTTAAGATCGCTGCGGCTGCTAATGCTTCCATTGTTGGAATATCGCCACAGCAGGCCAGTACAATATCAACATCCTGTGTTTCGCTATTAGTTGCTTGCGGATGGCTGGCCCAATTCCAAATATTCAGCCCTTTGCGGCAATGTTCATTTGCTTGCTCCATCGTTAAATATTGCAAATGCTTTTGTTTATCAGCCACAATCAGGTTGATATAGTTGACGCTGTTTAAACAATGATTTGCAACCGATAACAAACAATTGGCATCCGGTGGAAAATAAATCCGGCTAACATCCGCACTTTTATTGGTGACTAAATCAATAAAGCCCGGATCTTGATGAGAAAAACCATTGTGATCCTGTCGCCAGACAACCGAAGATAATAAAATATTGAGTGATGAGATAGGCGCTCGCCATTTTACTTTGTGTTTACAAATATCCAGCCATTTAGCATGTTGATTGATCATGGAGTCAATAACATGAGCAAATGCTTCGTAAGTATGTAATAAACCATGACGACCAGTTAACAGGTAACCTTCCAGCCAGCCCTCAAGAGTATGTTCACTTAATATTTCCATCACCCGACCATCGGCAGCTAAATAAGCACCATCTTCATCTTCTGGTTTGGTTTGTGCCAGCCAAGTTTTTTGGGTGGTCTGATAAACAGCATCTAACTTGTTTGAGGCTGTTTCGTCTGGGCCAAATAAGCGAAAATTATCAGGATTATCAATAAATACCTGATTTAAATATTGCCCTAAAACCGAAGTATTTGAGATTTCGGTTGCGCCGGGTTGTTTAACTTTAACTGCAAATTCAGCACAAGCAGGCAGGGTTAACGGGCGGCGAATTAATCCGCCATTGGCTATTGGGTTTGCGCTCATTCTACGTGAGTTTTGTGGCGATAATGCTTTTAACTCTGGCGAAAACTGCCCATTTTGATCAAACAGGTTTTCCGGTTGATAGCTTTTCAACCATTGCTCTAATAAAGCTAAATGATCCGGATTTTCTTTAACCTGAGCTAAAGGCACTTGATGCGCACGCCATGTATCTTCAACTTTATGGCCATCAACTTCTTTTGGACCTGTCCAGCCTTTTGGCGTGCGTAAAATAATCATTGGCCACTTAGTATATTTGAGCTGAGTTGTATTTTTTGCCGCTTGTTGGATGGTTTTGATTTGATTAACTGAGTGCTCCATCGCAGACGCCATTTGTTGATGCATATTATTTGGATCTGAGCCTTCAACAATAATCGGGTCGTATCCATAACCGGAAAAAAGCTGGAGTAAACTTTGCTCATCTATACGTGATAAAATAGTTGGGTTAGCTATTTTATAGCCATTTAAATTTAAAATAGGCAGGACAGCACCATCTTTAACAGGGTTTAAAAACTTATTTGAATGCCATGCTGTTGCCAGTGGTCCCGTTTCCGCTTCACCATCACCTACTACACAGGCAACAATTAAATCTGGGTTGTCAAACGCTGCGCCATAGGCATGAGATAAGCTATAGCCTAATTCGCCGCCTTCATGAATCGACCCCGGTGTTTCTGGTGTGCAGTGGCTGCCGATGTAACCCGGAAAAGAAAACTCTTTCAAAAATTTTTGCAAACCGTCAAGGCTTTCGGCTTTATCCGGATAAATTTCGGCATAGGTGCCTTCTAAATAAATCGGTGCCAATACCCCTGGTGCGCCATGCCCAGGGCCTGCAATAAATATACAATTTAAGTCATATTTATTGATCATCCGGTTTAAATGTACATAGCTAAAACTTAATGCGGGTGATGCTCCCCAGTGGCCTAATAAGCGGTTTTTAATATCTTCTTTTTGTAATGGTTGGTGGAGTAGAGGATTGTTTTGCAAGTAGATCATACCGGCAGCTAGATAGTTACAGGCATTCCAATAACGGTGAATTAAATCAAGTTCAGAATCATTTAAAATTGTTTCAATAGGTTTTGCACTTTGCATACAGACATCCTTATTTATTGAGTACAACTTATTTACCCTCTGGTTTGAAGAACAATACGGTGATAATAGGTAAATCAGCCGTATTGGCACATAAACTGTGTGATATCTTAAAGCCCGATTTTTACAGGTAATCTTGCTTAAGCTAAAACTGAATCAGTTTGTAATGAATGATTTTTAATCACTCTCATGTTGCAAGTAAATGTTAGCAAGCTGCAATAATCCTGCCGTGATCTAAATCAACCCCTTTGATTCTTCACTATTGCATTTTGGTATGTTGTTTGCTGGTTAAAAAATGGCTTTAAATTAAAAAGCCGTTTTTCAACGAATATTTTCATTTGGAGGAAATTATGAATTGGCAACAAATCGAAGGTAAGTGGGAGCAGTATAAAGGTAAAGCTCAGCAAAAGTGGGGCAAGTTAACCGACGATGATTTAGATGTTATCAAAGGCAACCAAAAAGAGTTAGCCGGGCGAATTCAAGAGCTGTACGGCATTAGCAAAGAAGAAGCTGAAGAGGAAATGAAAGCCTTTTCACGTTCGCTGAATTAGTTTTTATTTGTATTAAAGAGGCTATGTTCATAGCCTCTTTAATTATTTACTTACCCTAAGTATCACCTTGCCTTAGTCTAAACTCAATAATATTTACAAGTAGATATGTAAATATTTCTTTTTCTGAAGTCATTTTTATATTTAATGATTAAATATTTTCATCTGCATACGTATGCATCAGTTCTAACGACTTCATAACATAGCTTTGTAACGAAAAAACGTTATTATAAAGTTATGAATATGTATTGTTGGTTACATTTTTTAATCAGCTATTCAGACGACAAAAATAGTGAGAATTTTTAATGAAACAACCTAAACTATCATTTTGGCAGGTTTGGAATGTTAGCTTTGGCTTTTTAGGGGTGCAAATAGGTTTTGCGCTGCAAAATGCAAATGTAAGCCGAGTATTGTCTGATTTAGGGGCAGATTTACATTCACTTTCTTTATTTTGGCTGGTTGCGCCTGTGATGGGGTTGATTATTCAGCCGATAGTTGGGTCAGCATCTGATCGCACTTGGACCCGTTTTGGGCGCCGCAATCCATATATTTTAGCTGGCGCAATAGCTGCTGCTATTGGTATGTGTTTAATGCCAAACGCGCCGCTTTTTGTCACTTTTATTGCGCCAATGTTATTTGGGGGGTTAATGCTGGCATTAATGGACGGTGCATTTAATTTAACTATGCAACCGTTTCGAGCTTTAGTCTCTGATATGGTACCAGCAGAGCAGCGTAATCAGGGTTATTCGGTTCAATCTTTAGTCATTAATATTGGTGCTGTTGTTGGTTCAATTCTGCCTTTTGTTTTAACCAATGTTATCGGCCTTGAGAATACATCAAAAGCGGGTGAAGTTGCGCCGTCTGTGATGTGGGCATTTTACCTTGGCGCTACTGCCTTATTAGGTTCAGTGTTATGGACAGTTATTCGTACTAAAGAATATCCACCAGAAGAATATAGTGCTTATAAAGGGTTAGATCACGAAGCAGAAGCTCGTGCTAAAGCTGAAAAAAAATCTTTAGCTGAAAAATTATCTGGTTTCTTTAAGTTATTTGTTTCTATGCCTTCAACCATGAAACAACTGGCACTTGTTCAGTTTTTCTCTTGGTTTGCTTTATATATTTTGTGGGTGTACACCATGCCGGCTATTGCTCAAAATGCTTGGGGATTAGATGCCAAATGGTTTGATTCTGCTTATTTAGCCAGTTTAGATGCCATACCTGCTGAGATCGCTAAAGCAAAAGGGGCAGCCGGTGATTGGGTTGGTATTTTATTTGCTGCTTATTCATTATCAGCCGCTTTATTTTCAATTGTATTGTCAAGAATTGCAGATAAGTTTGGCCGTAAACTAACCTATTCTTTATCTTTATTAGCAGGTGGTTTGGGATATTTAAGTTTTATTTTATTTAATGATTCTCAAATTACTCATGTTAACTTATTAATTACAGAAGTTGATGTGCCTGTTGGTGCGTTAGGTTTATTAATTCCTATGATAGGGATTGGTATTGCTTGGGCTGCGATTTTGGCGATGCCTTATGCGATTTTAGCCGGTTCATTACCAGCTAATAAAACCGGTGTATATATGGGAATTTTTAACTTTACTATTGCAGCACCTCAAATTGTTAGTGGTGCGGTAGCTGGCCAAATTTTACTTCATGTTTTTGATAATCATGCCATTTATATCATGATGTTGGCTGGTGGAGCTATGGTGCTGGGGGCGCTGTCTGTGGTCTTTGTGAATGATAAAGAAGAGTTATCTGATCCTAAATTAGCTGAAAAACTGGAACATGAATCTCATCCTCAGCAATCTTAATTAAAAAGCTTATCTGGTGGGCAATTTAGCCCACCAATTTATTATTTCATCTCAGCGTATTTTTCTAATTTGTTATATAAAGTTTTTACACTAATTCCAAGCTGTTGGGCTGCTTCCGTTTTATTACCTTTATTCTCATCGAGTGCTTTATGTATGGCTATCTTTTCAAGTTCCTCTAAAGTTAAACCACTAGGGATTATATCGCTGATATCATCTTGGCTTTTATCTGCTTCAAAGATTAAATGGTCTACATCAATTATCGCTTCAGCTAAGATAAATGCTCTTTCAACTGTATGGCGTAATTCTCGGACATTACCAGGCCAATTGTAATTAGCTATTTTTTCTAACGCTTGCTCGGTAATTGACTTAGCCACTTTTTCTTCACTGCAACGGTAAGCTAGAAAATGTTTTGCTAGTTCAGTTACATCTTTACCTCTAGCTCTTAATGGAGGAACTTGAAGTGGGAATTGGCACAGGCGAAAATATAGATCTTCACGAAATATTTCATCCTGAATTGCTTGTAATGGATTTCGGTTCGTAGCGGCGATTATACGAACATTTGCCAGCATCGTTTTTTGACTGCCAACTGGACGATATTCTCCATTCTCCAAGACTCTTAATAACTTAACCTGCTGTTCAAGAGGCATTTCAGTTACTTCATCTAAAAATAGAGTGCCGCCTTCTGCTTGTTCAAATAAGCCCTTATGATCTTTTAGTGCACCGGTAAATGCCCCTTTGATATGACCAAATAACTCACTATCAATTAACTCTGGGCTAAGCGCCCCACAGTTAACCGCAATAAACGGATTTAAATTGCGTTTACTTTGACTATGAATAGTTTGCGCAACAAGTTCTTTACCCGCACCACTTTCTCCTTGAATTAAAACATTACTTTCGGTACTCGCAACACGACGAATGGTTCGGTAAAGTTTACGCATTACTAAAGAAGAACCTGTTAATAATCCAAATTGGTCAATATTACTTGCTTGAATTGTTTCAACCCCTTTATGATTATTAAGCAACTCTGAAAAATAGTCTTGTAAAACTTCTTTTAGTTGTTTTAAATCAATAGGTTGACGAAGGTGGTAACCAGCACCTTGACGCATCATTTCATCCAATGGCGAAATGGGTTGCCCGTTACTAATAAAAATAAAGTCTCTATAAAAATGTAAATTAGAATTTAATAGGGTTTGAATGGCTTCTCTATCACTTTCATTTACCTCAAGCAGAAACAAGTCCGCATTGCTTGTCTGTAACTGTTCTAAGTCTTGAGTAGGCGTCAGGTATTCTACATTAAAATCAATACTTTCTATTATTTTTGAAATCTGTTGCGAAAGCTTATTTTGCTTTACTCTGAGGAGTAATTTTGGGCGAGCCATGGTTTGTGCCTCCATTCACATATATTTTTTGGTGTAATTTATGCAGGCACTTATTAACCAAGAAAATATATGAGGTTTATGAGAAATGTCGATATTTTGTACAAAAAATAACTTCAATAGTTTTGTTTCGTAAGAGACAAGTTCTGGCAGCTAAGAAGTTAAATCTGTTCCTCTGGTCAGTAAAAATTTAAATTCATCAACTGGTATAGTGTAGGCATTATGATGTTAAATCAAGAGAAAACAATTATTTTTGAGGTATTGTGCATATCTAAAGAAGCATTTAGGTTTTGTCAGCAACTTAGTTCACAATTTGACTATTTTCAGTTGCAAACTGGTTTAGTTAAACTAAGTAATCGTTATCTAAGCTTGATCAAGGTATGCAATTTACATATTACAGAGTCTCACATATCAATCAGTTCAGAAGCTGAAATATGTAATTATTACTCAACACATTTAGAAAAAATTACACAAGATCTTGAAAATGAGAATTTAAGTGAGGTTTTTGACAGGTTGTTGGAAATAGAGTTAGCTTGTTTATCCAAATTGAAACAATCTATTAGCCAATTGCCAAACGGTTCTTTAAAGCGCTCTTTATCAAGTCAGGTCGCATGGTTGCAAATTGATTTAGATGATTTCAGGCAGTTTTCTTTGTGTTTGTAATAGTTGTGATGGCAAGGATCTTGCCTATTAGATAGGTATGCTCAGAAAGTAGAAATTTGAGTTTGTTATTTACGTTCAATAGCTTGAAGGTAATAAATCTAAATTATCAATAATGATGGAACAAAAGTAGTATTCCAGTTAATTAAACCAATCAGGAGTGTTAGTTATGGCAACTACAGCAAAATCAACCAATACTAGTGAAAATACTGAAACTTTAAATACAGCTAATCAAGCTGTGATCACCGAAGCAGCAACTGCCGCAGCCCATAAAGCAATTGAAGCAATGGCAGAAAAAGCCCGAGCTGCAGAAACGGCAACTCGGCAAGGTGCCCACCATTCGTCGGAAGCACTTGCACAGAAAAAAGCTGAGTTACAAGCTCAGGCGAATCATTTAGCAGAAAATGCTCAGGGTTTTGTTCATAAGCACCCATTCGCATCAGCCGGAATTGCTTTTGCAGCTGGGGCATTATTAGCTTCTTGTTTTTCTAAGCGAAGCTAACGGGATTTTATATGCAGGATTCAGGTCAGCCAGATCTGACCAAGCAGCAAACTAAAGAGGTTGAACCAAATTCAACCTCTGGTTCCAATCAAACTGAGTATAATGAGCTTATTTCTGCTATTACTCAAATTGTAGATGATTATCAAAATCTATTTTTTAATTATCTTAAAACAGCAGAGCAGCACATTGAAATAGGATTAAAAAGCTTACTTTTTATCGTGGCCGTTATCCTATTAATTGTTATTTTAGTTGCAGGAGTTTGGTTTGCTTTAATTGCATTTATCAGTGTTGCTTTAATAAAAGCAGGAATGGTTTGGTGGTTGGTCGCTTTACTGATGGTGTCATTGAATATAATTATGGTGTTTTACCTTTTTTATTCTTTGAGAAAAAATATTAGCCATATTAAAGCCAAATTTAGCAGAGGTTAACATGTTATTAAGATGGTTCTGTCGGAATAATGAGTATAATTTAGTAAAACTACAAGAGGAGAGAGTTAAATTATATGCCAGAGTCGGAGTTCATAAAGCTTTGGTAAACACTCATTCGGCACAGATACTGTCTAGTAAAAAAGGACTGAGTTGTTGTTTTATAGCAGGTTTTGGAATGACAATGCTAACAGGCAATACACTTTTAAAATCTATTGCTTCAGGTATTTTGGCTGTGACTCCAAGCGTTGTTACTACTTTATTATTAGATATTTGGTCACCCTCTCAAATGGATTCAGAACCTAAATGACGGTAATTTTTCATTAGTTTATATTGTCAGTTATCTTTACACTCTAAACATTGGTCTATTTTAAAGTTGTTTAAAATTAAATAGTTAAATTTATTGGTCTGTTTTTTGCTTTATATTAAATAACGAAATAAAGATTCTGATTTTTAGAAGTAGAAGCTATATGAAGCATGTCGTGCAAACCACCGTTGTTTACTTTTTATCTATATGTTTGTTTTCTTTCCAAAGTAATGCCCAAGGTACATTAGATACCTACAACTTAATTATTAAAGAAGACCTTTCTACAAGTAGTGATATTGAAGGTAAAATTTTTGTCGGGGGAAATATTAACGCTCCTGGTCTATCTATTGATGTTGGTTCTAGGCTTACATCTAACCCAAAGGTGGATGCTGTAACCGTCGTAGGTGATATTGAAGCTAGCTCAGTTAAAGCAGAGAATGGGCACAATATTGTTTATGGTGGAGAAATTAAATCTGGTACATCTTTGATAACTAATGGCTCAGGTGGCGCAGTTACAAAGGTTCCAAAGAGTGAGTTACAGTCAGATTTTGATTTACTTTACGAACAAGTGTTGGCTGAGAGTGCTTATTATCAAAGTTTAACAACTAATAGTGTTTTTGATACTCGGGATTCTAATAATTTAAAATTTACCTCAGGTGCAAGCTCTGATGATTTATTATCTGTTTATAGCATTTCAGCATCAGACTTGTTTAATCAAAATGGTAGCTTTTCCTTTAATACTAACCCCAGTATCCCTGTTGTTATTAATGTTAGTGGGACTGGCATTTTAGATTTAAAGTCTAAAGCTACAGGAAACTTTGATAAAAATAATGCGGCACCTTTAGTTCTTTGGAATTTTTATGAAGCTTCTGGAATCAATTTTATTGGTGATGGTTGGAATGGTTCTGTATTAGCTCCATTTGCTAATGTGTATGCTTCCACTGGCAGTATTGATGGGGGGTTAGCTGCATTGTCTTTTAACAGTTCAGTAGAGTTACATAATAAGTTATATAATTATTCGCCCCCGACTCCTGAAGTTACGCCTGTACCTGAACCTTCCAGTTTAATCATTTTTGCTGCAGCCTTGTTATTATTAGTACGTTTAAACAAAGATAAAGCAGCATAATACTAGTCCCTAAATCCGATTATATAACAACAAAGACGGCTATAGCCGTCTTTGTTGTTATATAATCGGAGAAAATAAAAAATAACGACTTGTTATGTTTAAAAAAAATATTCTTAATTTATTAATAGGAAGCTTGTCTTGGTATTTGAGTTTCTCTTCTATAGCTGATGTTCAAATTGATTATGAAAAGGCTTTAGTTGCATATCAGAATCAGCAATTTTCAGATGCAAATCTTTTTTTAAAAAATGCTCTACAAAGTGAACCAGAGCATTTACCTGCAAAAGTCTTAATGGCAAAAGTACTCACTGAGCAGGGGAAATACATCGAAGCTAAAGAGTTATTTAATCAGGTGATAGCCAAAAAAGTAGATTTTAGTCTATTTATCGACTCATGGGCACAGGTGTTAATCCAATTAAGGCTATATCAGCAGATTATTGAGTTTCAATTACCAGACACTCTGAGTTATGAACAAAAAACTAAATGGTATCAGTCAGTTGTTAATGCATGCCTTAAAATAAAAAACTATACATGTGCCGCAGATGCTTATCATCAGATCAGTATTATCACCCAGAACCCTATAGATAAATTGAATGGTTTAGCAAATATTGCATTAGAACAACATAATTACGACGAAGCTAAAGTATATTTGACTGAGTCTTTAAGTTATCAACCTAATTCAGCTGCAAGTTTACAGTTATTAGCTTCACTTGAAAAATCTCAAGGAAATTATGATGTAGCACTTAATCATTTATTACAAGCTCATCAATTAACCCCAAATAATGAATTAATCTTAAAAAGCTTAGCTGATCTATATTTGGCTATGGGCGAAAAAAATCACGCACAGCATACCCTAGCACAAATATTACAACAGCAACCTAATGATCCTTTTGCCATATTGGTTAATAGTCAGTTGGAAGAGCAAAGTAGTCGTCCGGATAATCAGGGATACAATAGTAAATTAGAGTTCCTAACAGAGAAGCTTTTTGCACTTCCTAATGAAGTAATTGACTCTGAATCTGATTTACTAATGTTAAGAGGCTTAATATCTTTTTTTGAAACTAGCTATGAACAAGCTCTCAGAGATTTTCAAACACTAAATCAAAAAGAGAAAAATAATATCCAAGTGGTTATTTTATTAGCCAAAACACATTTTGCGTTAGGGAAAATAATGGATGGTGTCAACCTATTGGAAACTTATCAGGGCGATTTAATTAATAATCCAAAAATTCTTATTGTTTTAGCTGAGCAATATTTATTACGTGGAAAAACTTTCAAGGCCCTCACGATCTCAGATTTATTACTTGCTGAATACCCTAATAACCTAGATGTTAAATTACTTATGATTAAGGTTATGTTAGCCAGAGGAAAAAATGATGAAGGGCTTCAGCATTTAGATGCTTTGTTGGTTGATTACCCTGCATCCGAAAAATTATTATTAGTGCATAGCATATTAAATTTACAGACTAGACAATACGATAAAGCATTAAGCAGTATTGAAAAGCTACTGATAAACCATCCTAACAATGCGAATTTTTTAAATACAAAAGCGGCTATTTTCATTCAAACTAAGCAGCTAAATTTGGCGTTTCAAATAATTCAAGACGCACTGGCGCAGAATAAAGATTTATTAGGCGCACAATATAATTTGGCAACTATTTATAGCCTACAAGATAAAACCCGTGAAGCTGAAAACGTACTAAATCAAATTTTGTCTCAGCATCATTTACACCTGCCCAGTCTCTTATTATTAGCAAATATTGAAGTTAAATTAGGTAAATTTGAGTCAGCGCTAAAGCGCTACCAATCAATAATTGTTATAGAGTCTGATAATGTTGCAGCGCGGGAAGGCAAGGTCAATATATATCTAGCGGAAAAGCAATTTCGTAAAGCACTAGCTGAATTGGAAGAGTTAAAGCGGTTCTCTATTAATAACTTCCAATACATATTACAGAGTGCTTATATACTGATTGCTTTAAATGAAATTGATAAAGCTAAAGAAGAGGCAAATAAACTTACTTTAATAGCAAAAGGTAACACTGTATATCTATTAGCTCTTAGCCAATTACAATTAAAACTGGTGGACCCCATTGGAGCAGAAAAAAGCTTAAGAGATATTTTAAAAATACAGCCAGAGAATAAAAATGTGAGTCTAGACCTGATTCAGCTTTTATTGGATACCCAACAAACACAGGCAGCACAAATTCAGTTGAATCAGATCAGCCAAGCTTATCCAAATGAGAGCTATATATTATTTTTAAAAGGTCGTCTGGCTGAACAGCAAAGTAAAATTGAAATAGCAGGAAAACATTATCTTACAGCAATTGAACTAAATGATTCAAATGAACTGGCATTAGCTAAGTTGTATCACTTAACCTTCCGAGGATATTCGGCAGATACATTTGTGCATTGTTTAACTGAGATAATTGAAAGGTACCCTGAACGATACTTCCCTAGGAATTTATTAGCGCAGTATTATTTTTATCGTAAATCATTTAATAAAGCAGCTATTGAATATGAAATTCTTTTGAATTATAAAAATAATCCTAACCGAGCCGCTCTATTAGAGAGACTCGCCCAAATTTATCTAACGCCTGAATTGAATGAAATAGATAAAAGTGCAAAGTATGCGTTTGATGCTTATCAGCTATCTCCTGATAATGCTGATATATTAACGACTTATGGCTGGATTTTAACTCAACAGGGGAAGGCTAATGAGGGGCTTGGTTTATTACGTAAAGCGTATGTACTAACACCTCAAAATTTATCATTAAGATACTATATTGCTGTTAGTTTAAGCCAATTAGGATTAAATGAGCAAGCAGTTAAAGAGCTGGAATATACGCTTTCAACTAGCCAAAAATTTGCAGAGCAAGCTCAAGCTAGAGATTTATTAGGGAAGCTAAAGTAGACCTAATTTAGAAAAAGGGTAACTCAAATTTTACTGCAATACTAATTTGGTTACGCTACTGAACTAAATCAGAAAAATGCCCTGTTCACAGGGCATTTTCAGCTTAAAACCGGTAATGAGCACCAATCATAATTGTATTTGAACGAATCGCTGTTTCATCTGCTTCAACTGTTTCTGTTGATGGGTAAAGTGCAACTTCACCATAGTTTGAGTAGACGTATTCAATTCGGAAACTCATTTGAGATTGATTCATTAAATCAAAACCAACAGCCATTTGGTAGCCATTTAAATCACCAGTTTCTTTGCTGGTTGCATCGGCGCTTGGGTTAATTGTTACTTCAGACTGTACCCCTGAAAACCTTAGATTAAAATCGACATTAGGTGCATAGTGATGTTTTAAAACTACACCAACCGATGTTGCACCATCCATCTTGGCTTGATAATCTGTGCCGCTTGCAGAGTAAAGCAGTTCATGATCTCTTGATAATACCTCAGCTTCAATGGCTGCAGAAAAATACTTTGAAAATTCAACCTGATAGCCTAAATATCCACCTGCAATCGATTCACTCACACCGCCTGCATTATAGCTGACTAATTGTGTTTCTTTAGCGCGTAAATCTTCAAGACCGCCTTTTGCACCTAAATAAAAAAAGTTGTTAGCGAAAACGCTAAGCGGGGTCAAAGCGAGTGAGCAGATAAGTAATTTTTTAATCACTGTGATTTCCTTTATCTTTAATTGTTTTTAATAATTTGCACGCAGAGTAATGAACTCATGCATTTTTTGCAAATGTTGGTAACAGGCTTAAACGCCAGATTGTTGTTCGGCTTGTTGCGGTATAACATAGCGGCTGTTTATATACCTTAACTTATTGCTAAGCCCTACATAGCGCAGCAAATTTACCATAAAGTGTGTTTAGTTTTGTTACCAATTAAAGAATTTATTCCAGAGATTACCAAACAGCTTACCGAGCACTCTGCTTTAGTTTTACAGGCAGAGCCAGGAGCGGGTAAATCCACTTTTGTCCCATTGGCTTTATTGCAGGCTAATTTATTTTCTGGCAGTAAAATTATTATGTTAGAGCCGCGCAGAATGGCGGCTAAATCAATTGCTACTTATTTGGCTAAACAATTAAATGAAACCGTAGGGCAAAGCATTGGCTATCAAATTCGTAATGAGTCAAAAATCTCTAAACAAACACGTTTAGAAATTGTAACTGAGGGGGTTTTAACCCGACGCTTACAGCAAGATCCTGAATTAAATGGTATCGGGTTAATTATTTTTGATGAATTTCATGAAAGGTCGATCCATGCAGATTTAGCTCTTATGTTATCGCTTGAAGTACAGCAGGCTTTTCGGGACGATTTAAAGCTGTTGGTGATGTCAGCTACTATCGACACTGCGCAAATTTCGGCGTATTTAAACCAGGCTCCAGTGATTAAGTGCCCCGGCCGGACTTACCCGGTAGAAGTTGAATATTTTGCTAAAACAAAAAGCACTTTAACTGAGCAGGTTATGTCAGCTTTAAAAGAGGTTTGTTATCGTCAAACCTGCGGCGATATTTTAGTTTTTTTACCCGGACAAGCGGACATTAAACGCTGTATCGATGCGGCTAAAACATTAGAGCTGAGCCAAACTGAGTTATTGCCTTTGTATGGCGCTTTACCACTTAGTAAACAAGAATTAGTGCTGGCAGATTATCACCCAACGCAGCGCAGAATCATTTTTGCCACTAACATTGCTGAAACCAGTTTAACTATTCAGGGCATTACTGCTGTGATTGATTCCGGTTTAGAAAAAGTGCTGGTTTATGATGTTAAAAGTGGCTTATCAAGATTAGAAACAAATTATATTTCAAAAGCATCAGCCACTCAGAGAGCAGGGCGAGCGGGTCGTTTACAAAGTGGTATTTGTTTTCGTTTATGGGGCGAATCCCAGCAAAATAACTTAAATGAATATCAACCCGAAGAGATACTAAATTCAGATTTATCCAGTTTAGTTTTGGAGCTATCTGCTTGGGGCATAAACCAGTATCAGGATGTAAACTGGCTCACCCCCGCGCCTTTGCATCATTTTCAGCAAGCATCGCTTTTAAATCAATCACTTGGTTTATTCGATTCTCACCAAAAAATTACCCCGCTAGGGCAAAGAGCTGCACAATTTGGTTTAGAGCCAAGACTAAGCAGTATGCTGTTAAGCGCACAAACAAAACCAGCAAAACAACTGGCTTGTTTATTAGCTGCACTGTTATCTGAAAGAGATATTTTTATTAATGCCGACAGTTCAGATATTACCGAACGTTTATTGTTTTTAATGGATTATATTCGGGATAAAAAACAGGCTCAAAGTCAGCATATTGTTCGACAAAACCTGATTGCGCAGGTGGTTTTATTAGCTAAAAGTTTTGCTCACAAACTTAATATTCAACTGCCAACAGAGCCAATTAATTTAGCAAAAGTGCAAGATTTAACGAGCACTTTGTTATTAAAAGCCTACCCTGATAGATTAGCTCAGCTTAGAGCAGGCAATGGGCTTAGGTATTTGTTGGCAAATGGCCGTGGTGTGATGCTGTATCAAACCGACAAAATGCAAGGCGAACCTTGGCTGGTGATTTGCGACTGTGACGGAAAAAACAAGGATGGCGTCGTATTTAGCTCAGCTCCAATTGCTTTTGAGCAAATCACTGCTGAGTTAAAACACCAGTTAGTCGAGCATAAAGAATATGCGCTGGATGCTAAAAAAGAGGCAATTACAGGGCGTTTAAAATTAAAGTATCAAGCACTGGTTTTATCTGAAAATCAGTTAAGGGATATTCCAAATCATGAGTTTGAAAACTGCGTTAAAGCAATCGTAAAACAAGAAGGTTTGAGTTTTTTAAACTGGTCGTCAGCGTGTCAAAATTGGCTAGCAAGAGCTAAGTGGCTGGGCGAGCAAATTGATGATTTCCCAACCATTACTGAAGCTGAGTTAATTAAACAGGCTGAGCATTGGTTATTGCCTTATCTGCAAAATGTCAAAACGTTAAAACAGCTCAAGCAAGTTGATATTTATAACTTGTTATTAGCTAATTTAACTTGGGAGCAGCAGCAATTTATGGCAGAACAGGCCCCTGAGTTTTATGTTACTCCGAGTGATAAAAAAATAGCGATTCGTTATGACGAGTTCCAAGGGCCAACCGTTGCGGTTATTTTGCAAGAAATGTTTGGTCAACTGGAATCACCTAAATTAGCTCAAGCTAAAGTAATGCTTAGATTTGAGCTATTATCACCTGCGCGGCGGCCAATCCAAACCACCAGTGATTTAGCTCACTTTTGGCGCAACTCTTATTTTGATGTAGCTAAAGACATGCGGGGTAAATATCCTAAACATCGCTGGCCGGAAAAACCACTTGATGAAAAGCCCGGTCGATCAATTAAAAAATTTAACTAACCTTGTTTGATAAGTCTCAAATTTTAGATTCTACACTTTTGAATGGGTTGATTTAACGGTAAAGTGTTTTTCTATTTTTGTGATTTAAAAATTGATAACTTGAAAGCAAGTGCGGATATGCGCAGTAGTAAATTAATACGGGCAGTACAAATAACTTATGGCAACTGAAAAAACAAAATCTTCCAAATCGGCCAACAAAAATAAATCCACTAAAAAACCTTGGTTTTGGCGAACGGTATTTAAAATTTTTATTGTTTTATTAATTGTTATTGTTGCAGCCGGGGTTTACTTTGACGCACAAATAAAACAAAAATTTGAAGGTAATAAATGGCAGTTGCCAGTATTAGTTTATGGTGTTGAGCACAGCTATAAAAAGTCGGATGCCTTGAGCCGTAGTGCTTTAATTCAGCATTTGGAGTTATTAGATTATCGTAAAGTGCGTCAGTTAACAGCACCGGGTGAATTTAAACAAACCGCAAATGGCGTGGCTTTTTTCCGACGAGCTTATTCTTTACCTCGTAGCGAAGTATACGAGCAGGTCATTGAAGTTAATTTTTATAAAAACCGGATTGACCAAATCAAAACGCATCAAGCACAAAGTACGGAAACTAAAAACCAAACTCAATTTACGTTAGAGCCTTATTTAATTGATAGGTTACAGGCAAATAATCTGGAAGACAGAATTTTAGTTAAACTGCATGAAGTGCCTAAATTATTTATTGATACTTTATTGTTGGTTGAGGATCAAAAGTTTTATCAGCATCATGGGGTTGCCCCTTTATCTATTGCGCGGGCTTTATGGGTTAATATTCAGGCAGGCAGAACCGTGCAGGGCGGAAGCACATTAACTCAGCAGTTAGTCAAAAATATGTTTTTAACTAACGAGCGCAGTTTGTGGCGGAAACTTAAAGAAGCCTATATTGCGATTTTATTAGATGCCAGATATAACAAATCGGAAATTCTGCAAGCTTATTTAAACGAGGTTTATTTAGGACAAAATCATAACCGCTCTGTTCATGGCATTGGTTTAGCCAGTCATTATTATTTTAAAAAACCGGTTAATGAGTTAGCCCCTCACGAAATTGCTACTTTAGTTGGGATGATTAAAGGGCCGTCTTATTATAATCCAAGTCGCCATCCAGAAAGAGCAATGGCACGACGCGATTTAATTTTACGTTTAATGACTCAGAATAATTTAATTAGTGCTGAAGATTACCAATATGAGATCACCCGTGATATCCGAGTGCAGGATAAAAACGCGATAGCTAAAAGACGCTATCCGGATTATATCGATCAGGTACAAGCTGAGTTAAAACGAGTATTAGATAAAAATATTAATTTACACTCGGGCTTAAAAATATTCACCCATTTTGACCCGCTGACTCAGTATCAGGCACAAACGGCAATTAGCTCAGGTTTAAATACTATAGAATCTCAGCGTAAATTAACTGACTTACAAGCTGCGAGTTTGATTATTGACAGCGCAAGTGGTGGTATTCAGGCCATTGTAGGTGACAGGCAAGCTAATTATGAAGGTTTTAACCGTGCGCTAAATGCCCAGCGTAATATTGGCTCTTTGGTTAAACCGGCGGTTTATTTAACCGCACTTGAGCAACCTGAATACAACTTAGCCAGCATTTTAAAAGATCAGCCAATTAAATTAGCGAGTTCAACCGGTAAAGAATGGGCACCTAAAAATTATGATAAACAGTTTTTGGGTGACGTTTTATTAGTGGATGCTTTAGTTCATTCACGCAACGTGCCTACCGTTAATTTGGGGATGAGTTTGGGGCTTAAAAATGTAGCGGATACTTTAATGGCGTTGGGACTGAGATATGAGCCAGATTTATATCCGTCGATGTTGCTTGGTTCTATTAGTTTATCGCCATTTGAAGTCGCAGAACTGTATCAGGTATTTGCTAACTTTGGGCAAAAACAGCAAATTCATGCAATTCAAACCATTAATTCAATGGATAATCAACCAATTTGGCAATATGACAGTCAACCGGTTGAAATTATGAATAAAGCTGACGCTTATTTAATGAATTATGCACTGAACCAAGTTACTCGAAAAGGCAGTGCTAAATGGTTAAATAGCCAGTTTTCTCGGCTAGAATTTGCTGGTAAAACCGGTACAACTAATGATTTATTGGACAGCTGGTTTGTTGGTTATGATCAAGCCCAGTTGGCTGTATTTTGGATTGGTAAAGACGATAACCAACCAACTAAATTAACTGGTGCAACCGGTGCGCTCAGGTTATTTGGTGAATACCAAAAACTGCGAACGCCATCCAGTTTGGTGATGGCAAAACCAGACTCAGTTGATATGCGTTATTTTAATCAATTGACCGGAGAACATGCTTTACCCGGTTGTGAAAACCTGATTATGTTACCGGCAAAAACCGATTTATTACCACCAGCAAAAACTTGTGCAAAAAGTAAAGAGTGGGAGAAAAAAGAGCAGGATAAATCTTGGCTTGAGCGTTTATTTAATTGGTAAAAACTGTTGTTATTTAAATGGGAGGATGAATTTATTCGGCTTTAGGTAAATAGGCATGAATTCAACTCAGGTGAGTTACCATGAACTCAAGATATTTCAACGAGTACTTTCTTTTTAACTAAGCTGAACTAATATTAATGAATGGGGTTCAGTTTAACAAAAGAGCTTAGCTCTTTAGATATATTGGTATCCCAAGACGGGGTAGAGCAACTTAAAAAAGACAACCTAGAACACGTTTTAAACAAAAGTTCGATTTAGCTATCGGTGATGGTTACTTAACGGGTTCAAATTATGCGTAGCACAATATTAATGCTTGGCTATCATGAACAAGACGTTGAAGGTTTTTCTGCGTTGATGGTTAAGGCTAAGTACAATATCGAAATTATTGCTTATAAGAATGCAGATAATCTAAGCTCGATATTAAAAATGGTCAATATTGATTTAATTTTATTTAACTACGAACCTAGAAAATTTGAACCATTTTTATTCTTTTCAACTGTAATAGAAAGCACTCAAGTATGTGCTTTTGTTCTATTTGCAAAAAAAATTAGCTCTGACATTCAACGAAAAGCTTTTCTACTAGGTGCTAGCGATTGTTTACAAACTAGCGACATTAAGCCCGCCGAAATTCGTGATGCAATCATTCATGTTATCCACCAGAAAAAACGTCAACAAGCATTGCAAACTGAGCGTTCAGAATTAATGTTATTAAGAGCTGTAATTGATAATACCCCCAGCTTAATCATGGTATGTGATCCCCAAACCAGTTTTTTAATCACATTTAATCAAGCGTTGATTCAATTTTTAGGCTTATCTAAAGAGCAGGTTAAAAGTCGTTCATATTTTCATATTTCAGAACAATTTGAAACTGCTGCACACTGGTTTGATTTTATAGAGAATGTGAGAGATAAAGGGCAATTATCATTTGAAGTAAACTTGATTAATGCCCAAGGTAAATCTATTCCCTTTGAATTTGAGTGCGTATTAGCTGATATTTTAGAAAGTCAGTATTTATTAATGCATGGGATGGAAATTAGCCGTTTAAAAGGGGTTCAAGCAGAGCTGGAAGATCTTGCGACAAAAGATCCTCTTACTTTATTACGCAATAGACGAGGTATTGCAGAAGAATATAATAGATTAATGAAAACAGCTATTCGATCAAAAACTTGCTTAGCTGTTGCTGTATTTGATTTAGACAATTTTAAGCAGATTAATGACCAGTTTGGACATGACATTGGCGATAATATTTTAAAATCTTTTGCTCAAGTTCTAAGGTCGGTTGCTCAAAGGCCATTAGATTTAATTGTTCGAGCGGGAGGAGAAGAATTTATTGTTATTATGCTGAATAGCTCCCCTGATACTATCCAAGCATTGTTTAAAAGCATTGTAGAGTTAACGCCTCTTTCAACTTCACCAAAGACAACTGTCAGCGCTGGAGCTATTTGTCTGACTGGTGATGTTGTTATTAACTATGAACAGGTATTCAAGCAAGCAGATCAAAATTTGTATAAAGCGAAATTAAATGGAAAAAATCAATTAGTGTTTGAAATTGCCTAAGCAAATTTACCTGCAACAATAGCGTTCAATTTAATTCTGCGTACAATATCAAAAAAATAGCTAAATGAGGAATGCAATGCGCTTAGATAAATATGCGTGTGAAGCAATAGATTTAACCCGTAACGAAGCTAAAAAAGCGATAAAAAAAGGGTGTTTTACAGTAGATGGTGAGGTGATCACTAACCCTGCATTTAAAGTAACAGCAGACGCAAATGTTGAATATTTAGAAGAGCAGGTTGAAACTGTTGGTCAGCGTTATATTATGATGCATAAACCAATTGATACCATTTGCAGTACCTCTGATACAGAAGCTTATCAGTCGGTTATTTCGTTAATGGAAATTGATAAACCCGAACGTTTGCATATTGCTGGTAGGTTAGATGCCGATACAACCGGATTAGTATTAATTACTGACGATGGAAAATGGTCGCATCGGGTGACATCTCCTAACTACCAGTGTGAAAAATTATATATTGTCGAATTAGCTGAGCCAGTGTTAGCAGATGAGCAACTATCCATGATAGAAAAAGTGGCGGTAGGGATTGATTTAAAAAGCGATGATAAACCAACTTTACCGGCCAAACTTAAATTTAATTCACCGCAGCATTGTGAACTCACTATTGCTGAAGGGCGCTATCATCAAGTTAAACGTATGTTTGCCGCTTTGGGTAATAAAGTGGTTGGTTTGCATAGAGCTAAAATTGGTGAATTAGGTTTAGATGACGAGCTTGAACCTTGTGAATGGCGTTATTTAACTGACGATGAAGTCGCATTATTTTAATTAAAATTAGGAATGATCATGTTAACAACAAACCAAGCTGCTACCATGTTGGCTTTACAAGATAAAATGAATGCGAAAGTAAATCCAAACTGGATACAAGTGCGTTCACCTTTTCTTCGTGCTGTAGTTATAGAAGGTGCAGAAGCAATAGAACATCACGGCTGGAAATGGTGGAAAAAACAAGACTGCGATTTAGCTCAGTTACAAATGGAGTTAGTTGATATTTGGCATTTTGTTTTGTCCGCTATTTTAATCAAACATGACGGTGAACAAACTCAGGCACAAGCAGATGTTTTTGATAATTTAAGTTCACAACAGTTAAATTTTGATGGGCAAACTTATGTATTTGCTGAGCTTAACTTGTTGGAAAAACTAGAGCTGTTAATTGGTCTTGCTGCCGCTAAACGTTACGATATTGGTTTATTTTCTGCTTTATTAGCTGACTGCCAAATGAGTTGGGATGAGTTGTACGCTCAATACGTGAGTAAAAATGTTTTGAACTTCTTCCGTCAGGATAACGGTTATAAAGAAGGTACTTATGTAAAGGTGTGGAGTGGTCGAGAAGACAACGAGCATTTAGTTGAAGTAATGGCAAAGCTAGATGTGAAAGCCGAAGATTATCAAGATCAGCTTTATCATGAGTTGGCAAAAAGGTATGCGTTATTGGATTTAACCTAACCCACCTCAGCCTGTTAATTAAGTTAACTCGAATAATATAAATGGTATAAATAACAGGCTTTAAATTTAAGGAGACAGGATGAGTTTTAATCAAGGATTGTCAGTATTAGCAGGCCCAATTTTAAGAAAAATAACCCCAAACCAAATGACAATTTGGCTGGCAACCTCAAAACCTGTCGATATTGAATTAAGCTTATTTGTGTCTCCTGAACAAACGTTGCATTACGATTCTGCCAATGGAGATACTTGCCATACCTTAACTGCATCACCGCATTGTTATTTTCATTTAATTCATTTTCAGCTTGAAGAGACTTTACCTTTTGATAGCTGGGTTGGTTATGATCTTAAATTTCATCACCATGATTTACCGGCCATTAAATTAACTGAGTTAATTGATGATATTTGTTATCCGGGAAAATCCACACCCGGATTTGTTTTGCGCTCTAAACTAGAGCATATTTTGCATGGCTCGTGCCGTAAACCTCATCATAAAGGCAATGAAAGACAAACCGATGGTTTAGTGGTCGCCGATGAGTTTTTACAAACTCGTATTGAGTCGCCTAATACCTGGCCGGGCGCATTAATTATGAGTGGCGATCAGATTTATGCCGACGATGTGGCGACACCTATGCTGGTCGCGATCCATCGTTTACTTAAAGAGTTAAACTGGGCCAGTGAAAAGTTTAACGGCGCGCAAATAGATAATTCCGATGAATTAAAAACTAATGCCAGTTATTACAATCACAGAGAGCAGATTTTACCTAAAGATAAAGTTGGCGGCGAAGTTAAAAAACTTTTATTCAGCTCGGTTAAAAAGCCTATTTTTACCTCTGACAATGCCGGCAATCATTTAATAGCATTAGACGAAGTTTTAGCCATGTATTTGTTGGCTTGGTCACCTGAACCTTGGTGTTTTACCGACTTTTCAATGCCAGATGAAATTGCCGAAGAAGAGCGCGAAACTTATTATAAGCAGCAGCAAGTCTTAGAAACATTTGTTAAAAATTTAAATCAAGTGAGACGGGTGATGGCGCATTTACCCTGTGCTATGATTTTTGATGATCACGATGTCACCGATGATTGGAATTTAACCGCCAATTGGGAAAAAACAGCTTATCAGAATGACTTTTCAAAACGGATTTTAGGGAATGCCTTATTTGCGTATTTTATTTGCCAAGGGTGGGGCAACGAACCCAGCAATTTTTCACCTGCTTTAATTGAAAAAGTACAACAATCGTTAGATCAATTAGGTGAGCAAACGCATCAAGATTTGATTGATGACTTACTTAATTTTGGCCATTGGCATTATCACTGGCAGACCACCCCTAAACTTTTGGTTTTAGACAGCAGAACACAAAGATGGCAGTCTTTATCTAAACCTGATAAACCTTCCGGGTTAATGGACTGGGAAGCCTTAATTGAATTACAGCAAAGCTTGTTTGAGCAAGAGTCTGTTGTTTTGGTTTCACCAGCCCCTATGTTTGGCGTAAAATTAATAGAGGCTATTCAGCAGGTATTTACTTGGTTTGGTAAACCATTAATGGTCGATGCCGAAAACTGGATGGCACATAAAGGCGCTGCTTACACTTTATTAAACTTATTCCGCCACCCAAAAACACCACAAAACTTTGTTATTTTATCCGGCGATGTGCATTATTCATTTGCATTTAAAGTTAGTTTACGCGGACGAAAAAACAGCCCGAATATTTGGCAAATCACCAGCAGTGGTTTAAAAAACGAGTTCCCGCCAGATTTATTAAACTGGTTAGATAGACTCAACCGTTGGTTGTATGCACCTTGGTCGCCACTTAACTGGTTTACTAAACGTAAAAATATGAAAGTTAAACCGATAAAACCTGCGCAAGCCTCTCACGGTGAAAGGCTGCTTAACCAAGCAGGAATCGGTTTAGTTGAGCTGGATGAAAAAGGCGCACCACGCAATATTTACCAGTTAATTGGCAACGGCGAACAAATAGCTTTTTCAGATAAAGATTGAAAATAGAAACCTTTCTTATTTACAATTAACGCTTTGGCATTTAGCTAATTCAAATCTAAGCGGAGTAAATTAGATTGGTTAAACTTTGGCTCAGACGGGCACATTTATTAATTGCATTGCTTGCTGGCATTTTATTTATTGGATTAAGTATTACCGGCGCCTTGCTTATTTATGCCAAGGATCTACAGCATTATTTTCAGCCAGATTATTGGCAGGTAACTGAAAATCACCAACCCGCATTGAGTTTAGATGTATTAACACAGCAAGTTCAAACCAAACTCAATACTCAGGTTTATGCGGTTTCTTTTGAGCCAAAACCTAACCTAGCTTGGCAATTTCAATTAGCGGATAAAACCTATGTCAGTGTCAATCAATTCACCGGTGATATTTTACACCGTTACCAATATTACCAAACATTTTATGGGTATTTGCTCGGTTATCATCGCTGGTTATTGTATCAAAATGAGCAGGGCGAATATGTATTAAGAGATTGGATATCTATCGCCAGCTTATGTTTAATTATTGAGTTATTGATTGGTTTTTATTTGTGGGTCAGACCTAAAAAACGCTTAAAAAGACTAAAAATAAACCGCAAAGCGAAACCCAAAATATTTTATAACCAATTACATACAGTTGTTGGAGTATATATTTTATTACCGCTCATTTTGGTTGCATTTTCGGGCATGGCGTTTAACTGGAAAAACGTGACAGCAAGTATTGTAGAAGCCGTGACTTTTCAGTCAATTGAAGATAGACCTGATGCGCCACTGGTTGCATCAAATAACTTAGCTAATTTACAGCTTACACTGGCACATAAAAACGCATTATCTGCTTTGCCGGAAGCTGAGTTATTTCGTATTTATTTACCTAAAGAACAAACTCAGCCAATTGGTTTTAGAATGAAAATGCCCGGCGAAACTCATGCTTATAGTTGGGTTTGGAGTGATCCATTAAGCGGTAATGTATTACAAGTTTATGATGCTTCAAAAGCTAACTTTGCAACTCAGGTTTGGAACTTTAGATATAAATTTCATATCGGGGATTTTGCCGGATCTTTAATTCAAGCTCTGTGGTTTGTGTTAGCGCTTACGCCTGCATTTTTTGTGATCACCGGTTTTTATTTATTTTGGGCTAGGCATAAAAAATAAGGTGTTTACTATTTTTATTGCTGGATTTAGTGCATTTGCTATTTATCGTTTAAACTAGCTTTTTGAGTAAATAAAAACTGACTTATGAAATTTAAAACTTTATTGTCTTTTGCCTGTATGGCTAGCAGCGTGGTAGGCGCAGAAACTGTCATTGCTAAACCTATCTGGAGTGATAACAGCATATCGCTTTTACATGGTGAAAATCATTCTGATTTTTACAGCGATAGCAGTGAGCAAAATGTGGTGACATTAGAACATATCTCCGGTTATAAATGGGGTGGGGTATTTTTCTTTTTAGATCGCACTGAAAAAAAAGATGCACCAACTGGATTTGCTAAATATGATACCTATGGCGAAATTTCACCGGATATCAGTTTAAGTTATTTAACTGGCAGCGAGCTTAAATTTGGTGCGGTTAAAGATGTTACTTTATCCGCCACGTATGAGTTTGGTGGCCAAATGGATAATTTTTTATATGGGGTTGGTTTAAACTGGGATTTTGCCGCGTTTAAACATTTCTCCAGTAAACTCTATTATGCCGCCAACGATACCACTAAAAACGATGTGCAGCTCACCTTAGTTTGGGGCTATCAATTACCACTGGAAGCTATTGAAGTTTCATTTGATGGTTATCTCGACTGGTCATCTGCGCGCAGTGATCATAAGGCCGATTTTCATTTTAACCCGCAATTATTGGTTAATTTAAGCCCATACATTGGTTTGACTGACTCTAAACTTGAAGCCGGTTTTGAATATTCTTATTGGAAAAACAAATACGGTTTAGACATTCTTGAAGACGAAAGCGTATTTAGCTTAATGGTTAAGTACCACCTTTAAGCGCTTTAATCAGCGCCCAGTAGTCTTCAATTGAATAAAATTCAGTGATATTTCTGCTGGGTTGCTGGCTGTCAGGGTTGGCAATTGCAATAAGATGTTTAATGCCAAATTGTTTTGCTGAATGCAAAATATCTAAACTGTCATCAACAAATAAAGTTCTGTTTTTATCAAACCTTTCTTTTTCAATTAATGCTTGCCAGAGCTTTTGAGATTCTTTACTAAACCCAAATTCATGAGTTGAATAAACTTGATCAAAATAATGAGTTAACTGAGTTTTATTCAGTTTTAATTTAAGCCCCTTGGGGTGAGAGTTGGTTAATAAAATCACCTTTTTATTTGCATTTTTAAGCGCGGTTAAAAATTCAGGCACGCTGTCTCTCACCTGAATTAAATGCTCAACTTCTGCTTTTAGCTGCATTATGTCGAGGTTAAGCGTGTTTTCCCAATAATCAAAACAATACCATTTTAATTGGCCTTGTAAGGCCTGATAGCTTTGTTTTAGTTGTTGTTTAACCTGATTAATATCTTTTTGATGGATTTGGGCATAGCGCATTGGTAAATGAGATAACCAAAAGTGATTATCAAAATATAAATCCAACAAAGTGCCGTCCATGTCTAATAAAACGGTATCAATATCTTGCCATTGCAGCATAAATCTAATTAGGGTATGTTGTTTTGGTTGATTCCGAGTATAACAAAAATGACTAAAAAATCTTTACCTGAAAAAGTATTACCTAAAATATTAGCCAGTCATACCGCCGCGCAGAGTCGTTTATTCAAAATTGAAGCATTAGAGCTAGAATTTAGCAATGGTGAAAAACGCAGCTATGAAAGGCTAAGAGGAAACCGCGGAAAAAGCCCAGGTGCTGTTATGATGGTGCCTATGTTAGATGATGAAACTTTTATTTTAATTCGGGAATATTCGGCCGGTACTCATGACTATCAGCTTGGCTTTCCAAAAGGCTTGATTGATGAAGGCGAAACGCCTGAACAAGCTGCATTAAGAGAGCTAAAAGAAGAGATTGGAATGGGGTGTAAATATACTCAAAGGCTAAAAAGTTTAACCTTAGCGCCAAGTTATTTTGGTTCAAGTATGCATATTTTGTTAGTTAAGTCACTCTATCCCGAAAAACTTGACGGAGACGAGCCAGAACCATTGGATATTGTGCCTTGGTCAGTTCATAATATAGACGAGTTGCTTGCGCGTGAAGACTTTTCTGAAGCCAGAAGCGTTGCTGCATTATTTTTAGCACAAGCATATTTTAAGAGTGACAATGAAGCCACAACCGATTGAGCTGTTAGAGCAAGTTAAAGAGATTGCACGTTTAGCCGGCGATGCAATTATGACAATATATGAGCATGGTGATTTTGAGCTATATCAAAAAAATGATGAATCGCCAGTTACAACCGCAGATTATGCGGCTAACGAAGTTTTAATTAAAGCGTTAACCGAACTGACGCCGGATATTCCGGTGATTTCGGAAGAAACTAAATTGTTAAAGCTTGCTCAACGTGAACACTGGTCAAGATATTGGTTACTTGATCCTATGGATGGAACCCAAGAATTTGTTTCCCGCAGTGGCGATTTTGCCGTTAATATTGCGCTGGTTGAAAATGGCTGGCCGGTATTGGGGGTGATTTATTGGCCAACTCAAAATACTTGGTATTATGCCACCAAAGGCAACGGCGCTTTTAAACAGAAAGACGAGCATGTTACTTCAATTCAAGTAGCCAAACACCAACCGAATGATCAACTGACCATTGCTGTATCCAGAGTTCAAAAGTCGGATACAGTTGGGCGTTATTTAACTCATCCAAATAGCCATGCTAAAGTGCAACAAGGTAGCTGCTCGCTTAAAAGTTGTCTGATCGCCGAAGGGGTTGCCGATTTTTATTTAAGAATTGGTCCTACTGGTGAGTGGGATACAGGTGCAAGCCACTGTATTTTACACGAAGCAGGGGGCGAAATATTAGATGCTGAATTTAATCCGCTGACTTATAACCAGCGAGAAACATTAGCCAACCCTGACTTTTTGGTACTTGGCGACCAGTCTATAAACTGGCAAGATGTGATTATTCCACATAAAACATTAAGGACTTTATAAAAATGAAATTATTACCAAAAGTTTTATTAGTTGCCGCAGGTTTGTTCGGCAATTCAGCTATGGCTGCATGGCAATTAGATAATTCACAGTCACAGCTTAATTTTTTATCAACCAAAAAAGCACAAATCACAGAAACGCATCATTTTAAAACCTTATCAGGTGAAATTTCGGATTTAGGTAAAGTAACGGTTGAAATTGATTTAGCATCAGTAGATACCTTAATTCCAATTCGTAATGAGCGCATGCAAGAGTTTTTATTTGAAACTAACCAGTTTGCTAAAGCTACTATTACAGCTCAGTTAAAACCTGCACAATTACAATCTATTGAAGCGGGCTCAGTGACTCAAATGGACGTTAATGCACAACTAAACTTGCATGGTCAATCACAAAACTTAGCTTTATCTTTAGTCGTATTTAAAGACAATAAAGGCAACATTAGTGCAGTGAGCCGCCAGCCTGTTTTAATTAATGCTGCGGATTTTAAATTAGTTGACGGTGTTAATAAGTTACAAGAGCTAGCTGGTTTGCCATCCATTACTTATGTTGTACCGGTGACCTTTTCATTACGCTTTAACGTTCAAGCGTAACTTTTTTGAATTTAGTAGGCAGGCAAGTGCAACTTGCCTGCGGTTAGAATTTTATTATGTCTGATTTTTCCCATTTAAGTTGCCAGCAATTAACTGAACTCCAACAAACACAAAAAGTCGCCATTGTTGATATTCGTGACGAAGCGTCTTTTAATGCTGGGCATATTCAAGGTGCTTTTCATTTAACCAATGGTTCACTTGCGCAATTTATGCAGCAAACCGATTATGAACAACCTGTTGTAGTTGTGTGTTACCACGGTGTTTCTAGTCAGGGGGCTGCGCAATATATCGCCGAGCAAGGTTTTGAGCAGGTTTATAGTATGGATGGCGGTTTTGAAGCTTGGCGACGTGAGTTTGAATTTGTCACTTTGGCAGACGAGCAATAAAGCCGATGCTAACTTTGGCTGTATTTGGCAATATTAGAGCCGCAAAAGCGGTATCCGATTATTTGCACCAAAATAATATTGAGAACCAGATTATTCATAAAGAAGATGGTTTTCATTTATTATGTGAGCAAGACTCGGATTTGGATAATGCCAGAATACTATTGGATGATTTTGTTAAAAATCCTAATGACGATAAATTTTGGGCAGCCTCGTGGGATAGAGGACAAGTAGATGATTTATCTGCTAACCAGCCACCATCAACCGGTATATTACGAACCGTTTGGCAAAATACCGGTTATTTGACCCGAGTTTTGGGGTTATTCGTTTTATTCATTTTTATCTTGCAGGTATTGGGCTATTCAGGTGCGCTATATCAGCACTTAGGTTTTCCGGCTCAACTGCATAATTTAAACTGGCATGAAATTTACCGTTTGATCACACCCGCATTTATGCATGGTGATTTAACTCACTTAGTTTTAAATTTATTTTGGTGGGTGTGGCTGGCAGGTCAACTTGAAAAAATCAAAGGCGCAAGCTGGTTGTTTAATGCAACCTTAATCACAGGGTTAACTGCGCATTTATGCCAGTATTTAATGGTTAGCAGCAGTTTTATCGGGCTTTCTGGTGTGGTTTATGGCTTGCTGGGTTATGCTTGGTTAGCGGGGAAATTTGGCCGTTTAAACGGACTCAACCTGCCAAGCGGGATTATTGTGATGATGTTACTTTGGTTAGCGGTTGGCTTTAGTGAAATATTAAACCTGAGAATGGCTAACTGGGCGCATTTAGGTGGACTATTAGCTGGTTTAGCAATGGCGATTGTTGAAGCCAAATGGCTCAAAAAATAACGTTTTCAAGAACAGCAAAAGTGGATAAATGCCATTTTTGCTGTTTCAAGTTTTCATCTAATGATAGAGATAATTAGTAAATAAAACGTCTCTTATTATCTCTTGTCCTGTTTCTTGTTTAAGTAGTAATTTTATCTGCTGAGCACATAACGCTCTTACTTCTTCTCGACCTTTTAAAGATTTAATCTTTTCTTCGGGTTCTTTTCCTAAAATATCAACAATTGCATCTCTTAGGAGTGGGGAATGGTGTTCTACCACTTCAATATAGCTAGCGTCTTCTAACATTAGCTCTACAGTGATTCTGACATAACCTGGCTTCTTTTTGCTTGTGATATAGTTAGTAATTATATCTGGCTCAAAACCAAAATAAGCGAATGTATCTTCGGCAAAACTTTTATTTAATATAGATAAATAAAGTAGAGGAGCTAATAAAATTAATCGTTTCATTTTGTGTTTAAGACCAGCGATAAATTAAAAAAATAAAAGATAACAGGTAAAACCTTAGCATAACTTGTTATCATATAGCCTACATTAACTATATCAATGAATTAGAGTTTAGCGACACTATTTTATGCATCGTTTTTTTCCAATCGGAGAGCAGGCTCATTGGCTTAATAGTCTAACTGTAAAACCTGAGATTTTACAGTGGTTGTTTGATCCTATGTCGTTAACGGCAAAACTCAAAACTATATCTTCGCAATTTAAGCTTCAAGTGTTGGGTGAAGCTTGGGTTAATCCCGAAGATTGCAATTCACTTAATTTTAATGAGCCAACTTTAATTCGTGAAGTGTTATTGTTTTGTCAAAATAAACCTTGGGTTTATGCGCATACTCAAGTGCCTCGTTCAACCATTGAAGCTGGTAATCAGAGTTTGCAAAATTTAGGTGAGCAGCCTTTAGGTGAATATATTTTTAAATTACCCGGATTAGAGCGCTGTGATATTGAAGTAGCCGAATTTACGGCTCAGTCTAAGGTATTTGAGTTAGCCAAAACTTTATTTAACGGTGAGTTACCAAATATCTTATACGGACGACGCTCTGTGTTTAAACTACAACAATTTCCTTTTACCGTTACTGAAGTTTTTTTAGCGGATTGCCAATTTTATTATGAATAATCAAACCATGAAGTTTTCTGAAAAATTAATCGCTTATTGCCAGTTAATGCGAATTGACAGACCAATCGGCACTTATCTGTTGCTCTGGCCTACATTATGGGCGTTGTGGATTGCGAGCGAAGGTGTGCCAAAGTTAGATTTGTTCATTATTTTTGTGCTTGGTGTATTTGTGATGCGGGCGGCAGGTTGTGTTATTAACGATTTTGCTGATAGAAAAGTAGACGGTCATGTAAAACGCACCAAAAATCGGCCACTTGCAACCGGTAAAGTGAGCAGTAAAGAAGCGTTAATGTTGTTTTTGGGGCTGGTGATTGTTTCGTTTGGGTTAGTGTTATTACTTAATCAGCAAACGATTTTATTGTCGTTTGTCGGGTTGGGACTGGCAACACTCTACCCTTTTATGAAACGCTATACGCATTTGCCACAAGTTGTATTGGGTGCCGCTTTTAGTTGGGCAATTCCAATGGCATATATGGCAGTTAAAGCCGAATTGGCATTAATTGTTTGGGTATTGTTTTTTACCAATTTGGCTTGGACTGTTGCATACGATACTTTATATGCAATGGTTGACAGAGACGATGACTTAAAAATTGGGGTTAAATCGACCGCTATTTTATTTGGGCGCTTTGATAAGCTAGCAGTGTTTATTTTACATGTGCTGACTATTACTGGGTTAATTTGGGCGGGTCAACTGGCGCAGTTAGGGGCAATTTATTACCAAACAGTCGGTTTAGCATTGGCACTTTTTATATATCAGCAGTGGCAAATCAGGCACCGAGAACGCGATGTTTGTTTTAAAGCTTTTTTACAAAACCATTATGCAGGGTTAGTCGTGTTAATCGGTATTATTTTAAGTTACGGCACTGCGTAGCTTAACCTCAACTCTGGATAACAAATTGCTTTCTAGTGGTTATTTTCCCCGATAACTACGTTGAATTCGCTAGTAATAGCCAGCTATTACGTACTCAAATTCGCCTTGTTCTCAGAAAAAATCCCTCACAAGAAAAAGAACTTAAACTAAAAACCAATAAATTTAAGGCTTTAGCTAACTTCTTATCCAGAGTTGAGGTTAACTTAAAATAATATTAGATATGAGCTGTCATTATTTAGATTAAATAGAAGGACAGCTCGGTTGGTAATTTAGAATTTAATGTTTAAAAAAATCTTCATCAGCGGGTGGTAAATCTTCAGAAAACTCATCAATTTGAGGTGTTAACTGCTGATTAAAAGATTCACCTTTAATGACATGGCTTTCACTTGCCCATTCGCCTAAGTCAATTAAGCGGCAACGTTCACTGCAAAAAGGTTTATATTTATTTTCTGGTTTCCACTCTACCTCATTCTGGCAGGTGGGGCATTTCACTTTCATTGGGTTATCTCTGGTTTATTATCAACAGGCAGATAATAAAAATCTGACACTTTGCAGGCAAGCAGATTTAACCTGTTCCTGATTATTTTCCATAAAACGAATTGAAAACCTGTGTTTATGGCCGCTAACGGTTGGGTAATAAGCGCTATCTGAGGGCACTTTTATTTGTAATAACTCTACGTTTTCCACAGTGTCTGTATATAAGCCATTCTCAGCGCTATAGCTATGGAATTGCCCACGCTCTCGGATCATTTTTAAATCTAGTTCAATAATGGTTTTTAAAATTTCTAGTTCAGACAGCCATCTCTGTTGGTCTGCAACAATGATATCTGAATCCTGATGTTGCCACTGGTGCAGATGGGGTAAATCAAAACAGCAGCTACCACCAGGGATAGAAAACCTTTGTTTAAGTGACGCTAAAAATTTATCATCTCGTAATTTTTGTCCCAATTTGTTGGTTGTGGTTAATTTCCCAGAGAGCTGTACTATGGTTTGTAATAAATCCTGCAAAGCTGAATTATTAATACTGGGGTGTTGAGACCAAGCGACTAATTGTTTTTCGTGTTTTTCAAGATCTTTTAATAAATCCGACTTTAAATCACCACGTTCAATAATATCCAAAATTGCAAACAGGGCACTTAAAAAATCCAGACTCGCCCATGGCGTTGTATCACCAAGTTGATGAGTTAAACGGGCAAGCAGGTTTTCAATTCGCAAATAAGTGCGAATCTTTTCATTTAATGGAAATTCATACAAAATATCAGTCATGTGACGATTCGTTTCTTTTATGTTTTTATTGTTTGAATTAGCTTAACTCACTGGTTAAAATTTAGCTAATTTTTTGCCTGTTTGAAGCTAAATTCAGATAAAGTTGATGCAATTTTTTACATTTTTGCGCAACTTGCTCGATAGATAGCTCAGTATCTATAATGTCGTCAGCGTAATTTATTCGTGATTCGCGGTCAAGTTGCGCAGCCATAATCCGCTTAATTTGCTCTGCTGAATTTTTATCTCTGTGACAGGCTCGAAAAACTTGGGTTTCAGGTTTGCAATCTGTAATTAAAATACGGTTAACCAAACTGGTTAGGTTATTTTCCAGTAATAAAGGCACGGCTAAAATACAATAGTCAGATTGTGCTGCTTTACTTTGGGTAATCATTTCATTACGGATAACAGGATGTAGTAGTGCATTTAACCAACTTTTTGCCTGCTCATCAGCAAAAATAATGGTTCTGAGTTCCGCGCGATTTAGCTCTCCATTAGCCAATAAAACCGATTTACCAAATTGTTGGGCGATTTTGTTTAAGGCTGGTGTATTTGGTTTAACCACATCTCTGGCGATAATATCAGCATCAATAATCTCAACCCCTAATTCAGCAAACATATTGGCCACAGTGGTTTTTCCACTGCCAATACCACCGGTTAAGCCGACAATAAACTGGCTCATAGATAAACCCAGTTTTGCAGGTAATATTCAATAATATCTTGTCGCCAGTAAAACGCGATAAAGCCCGCAACAGCAAGGTAAGGGCCAAAAGGAATTGCGGTTTGGCTATTTTTATTTTGTAGTTTGAGCAAAATAAGACCTAACACTGCACCAACGACAGAAGATAATAAAATAATAACCAGTAAAGCCTGCCATCCCATCCATGCACCTAACGCAGCTAATAATTTAAAATCGCCAAACCCCATGCCTTCTTTACCGGTTAATAATTTAAAACCTTGAAAGATAATCCATAACACGGAATAACCGGCAACAGCGCCAATTACGGCATCCGGTAATGCAGCAAACAGGCCATTGAGATTGGCCATTAAACCTAACCAAATTAACCCTAAGGTTAATTGATCGGGCAGTAGCATGGTGTCTAAGTCAATAAAACATAAGCAGATTAAAATAAAGCTAAATAACATAGCCCAAAGCGTTAAGGTAGAAACCCCAAACTGATAAGCGGCAAATAACCCAGTTAATCCGGTTAATAATTCAATGAGGGGATAACGCACTGAAATAGCTGTTTTGCAATGGCTACATTTGCCGCCTAAAGCCAGCCAGCTTAATAGGGGAATATTATGCCAAGGTTTGAGCTCGGTTTTACAATGCGGACAAGACGAATTAGGCTTGATTAAGTTAAATGTAGGTTGCTGATCAATTTGTTGCTGAATTTTGTCATTGTCAGGCTCGTTTAGGGGATCGCTCAAAAGCAGTTTGCATTCGTTTTTCCAGTCTCTTTCCAGCATGATCGGTAAGCGGTAAATGACCACATTTAAAAAGCTACCAACCAATAAACTAAAAACAAAAGCAGAAATATAAAAAACAGCAGGGTATAAGTTAAATACTTCAATTAAATTATCAAACATCAGCTTACAATTTTTCCCATTTGGAAGATAGGTAAATACATAGCAACAATTAATCCTCCAATCACGACCCCTAACACAGCCATAATTAACGGTTCTATTAAAGCAGATAAACCGTCAACGGCATCATCAACTTCCTGTTCATAAATGGTTGCAACCTTATTTAGCATATCATCAATTGCCCCGGACTCCTCACCTATTTGTACCATTTGAATCACCATATCTGGGAATAATTTAGTGGTTCGCATTGCAATATTCATTTGCATACCGGCTGAAACTTCGAGTTTTATCTCGTTGATTGCTTTACGGTAAACAGCGTTACCAGATGCACCAGCGGCTGAATCCAGCGCTTCAACTAATGGGACACCGGCTGCAAAAGTGGTGGCGAGTGTACGCGAAAATCGGGCTAAAGCGGCTTTATTTAAAATAGTGCCAAAAATAGGGGCCTTTAAAAGTAAGGCGTCTACTTTGTCACGTAGTTTTTGTGAATTTTTATAACTGCGGACAAATAAAAAAATAAATATAGCTAAGCCAATGGCTAAAAATGGCCCATTATTTTGAATGAGGTTAGAGATATGAATAATCATCCGCGTAAAAAAGGGGAGTTCAGCGCCAAAGCTGGCAAAAATTTGTTCAAATTGAGGAACAACAAAAATCAATAAAATTAAGGTCACAATAATCGCGATCACGATCACTGCAACCGGATAAGTCATCGCTTTTTTTATTTTGGATTTTAAGGCTTCAGTTTTTTCTTTATAGGTTGCGATTCTGTCGTAAATCACATCTAAAGCACCGGATAATTCACCCGCTTTGACTAAATCACAGTACAAATCATCAAAATATTGTGGATGTTCTCTAAGCACTTGATTAAAAGGTGTACCGGATTGAAGCCCAACCTCAATTGTGCTTAATAAACGGCGAATATTTGCGTTTTCATTTCCTTTGGCAATTAAATCTACAGACTGAACAAGCGGTACACCAGCACTTAGCATAGTGGCTAACTGACGGGTAATAACCGAAACTTCTTTTGCCCCTATTTTTTTTGAACCGCCACCAAATAAAGGTTTAGGTTTTTTCTTTAAATGCGTTGGGTTTACGCCTTGGCGTTTTAATTGTTCGCGGGCAGCCGTTAAATTGTCAGCGGCTAGTTCGCCATTTACTTTTTCACCCCGACGGTTTACACCACGCCAAATATAAAAATCCTGAATGACAATTTTTTCTTTTTTCTTTTTATCTGCTGCCATAAACCTGTTCCTGCTTTAATTAGTTACTCTGCTAATTTCACCTAAGCTGGTTGTGCCTGCGATAACTTTTTGAATGCCGGATTGGCGTAAATTATTAATATTTTCTTGTTGGGCTTGTTTAGCAATTTGCAGTGCATTACCTTCGTGCATAATTAAATTGGCCATTTCATTTGAAATCGGCATGACTTCGTAAATACCGATCCGCCCTTTAAAACCTTTTGAGCAAAACTCGCAGCCATTGGGTTCATATAAAGTTACTTGTTCTAGTTGCTCTGGGGTAAAACCAAAAGCAAGTAATTCACTGTGAGTGGGTGGGTTTTCAATCGGTTGTTTGCAGTGATTACATAATCGGCGGGCAAGGCGTTGGGCAATAATCAGGCTGACCGAACTGGCTATATTGTAACTGGGTACACCCATGTTTAATAAACGGGTTAAGGTTTCTGCGGCAGAGTTGGTATGTAAAGTTGATAAAACTAAATGGCCTGTTTGAGCTGCTTTTATTGCAATTTCTGCGGTGTCTAAATCTCGAATTTCACCCACCATAACAACGTCTGGGTCTTGTCGTAAAAACGATCTGAGTGCTCCTGCAAATGTGAGACCAGCTTTAGCATTAATTTGTACTTGGTTAATGCCTTCTAAGTTAATTTCAACCGGATCTTCAGCTGTTGAAATATTGCGTTCTGAAGTATTTAAAATATTTAGCCCTGTGTAAAGTGAAACGGTTTTGCCACTGCCGGTTGGGCCTGTTACTAATATCATGCCTTGCGGTTTGCTGAGTGCATCTAAATAAAGTTTTTTTTGATTTGGTTCATAACCTAGTGCATCAATGCCTAGCATGGCGCTGCTGGAATCTAAGATCCGCATAACTACTTTCTCGCCCCATAAAGTGGGTAAAGTTGAAACACGAAAGTCGATTGATTTTTTGGCGGTGATTTTTAATTTTATCCGGCCGTCTTGGGGTTTGCGTTTTTCAGCAATATCTAAACGCGACATGACTTTTAAACGGGCGGCTAAGCGGGTTGATAAATTAACCGGAGGCGAGGCTATTTCATGTAATAAGCCATCAATTCTAAAGCGGATGCGGTAACTGTGTTCGTAAGGCTCAAAGTGTAAATCTGATGCGCCGCGTTTAATGGCGTCTAATAATATTTTATTAATATAAACAACTATAGGGGCATCGTCCTGATCCGGTAAATCATTATTTTCATCCTCGTTAATTTCAGATACTTCAATGTTAGCAAGCTCTGAATCATCGAAATCAGATAAACTAAGGTGAGCTTCATCCCCTTCATATTTACGTTCAATTGCTTTTTGTAATTTAGTGGCTTCAACACAAATATATTCTACATTAAAGCCTGTGCTAAATTGAAAATCCTCCGCTGCGCTCATGGCAATTGGATTTACCGTTGCTAAAAAAAGTGTACGGCCACGCAAAAATAAAGGTAAAACCTGGTGCTTTTCAGATAGTTTCTCTTTAAGAATTGAATCGGGAATAATATCTAAATCAAGGTAGGATAAATCAAAGCATGGTGCTTGGTAAAAACGTGCTATTTTTGTTACTAAAGCTTTTTCTGTAAGCCAAACTTTTTTGGCGATAAACTGTTGTGCTTCTATATGATTTTTTAGATTTTGTTGTTTTAGTTCTTCTTGCTGATGCAAGTTAAGGACATTTGAGTAGAGTCTTAAATCTATGGCTGGCATTTAAAGGCTGCTCTTGAAACAGGTAAATAGACAAAGGGAAGAATTCCCTTTGTCAAAATTTGATAAGTATTTTTTATCGCAATTACTCTTCTGCAGCAGCCTCATCTGCCCAAGTGACTTTATTGGTTGCCGTTTCATAAGTAGGATGTAATTCAACTGTTCTGCCTGCTAAATCACTACCTGTTTTGCCTGCTACAGTAATAACGCCATTTGTTACTGTAATTGCACCAATATTACCAGTTCCGGTGCCATCAGCTTGATTGGAGGGAATACCGTTAGTACCACCATTACAGCCAGTCGCTTCTTCGCCAGTATCAGCACCTTTGGCAACATTTTTTAGCATACAAGCTGTTACTAAACCTTTGAGTGAACCTGCAGTATTTTCCAGCTCTACCATTTTTGCGTTTTTCATATAATCGGTATAGGCTGGCACTGCTACCATCGCCAAAATGCCGATAATAGCAACAACAATCATTAATTCAATTAAGGTAAAACCCTGATTACGGTTTTGTTTATTCATCATGTTTAAATCTCCAGATAAGGATTACTACACTTTTAACCTAATATTGCTTAAGTCCATCTATTCGATTGATAAAGCTACCATTAAAATTAGTCTATGAATTTATATCCAACAAGCTCGAATAACTTTTTTTTAATTATTTGTTGTGCGGCGTTATAACTTTACTAATCACTAGCAGTGTTTTTACGAATTATGAGGGAAAAAGTGCATAGAAAATTAATTTGTTTTATGATGTGAACTCTCGATTAAAGTTACTATGCTTTGCAATGAAAGACTGTTTATATTTACTAGTTTGTGAATTAAGTAGATATGATCATTAAAATAACTCCGAGCCTGTTTAGCTAAGTTTGGTTGTTTGCCAGATAAGTTGCTCAGGCCGCGAATCGTTAGATTCGCCAGGGTTGTGAAAGAAATGCCACAGCCTCCCTAATTTGGAAAGGTGTTTATGTTACAAGATAAATTAGGTCGTCAGTTTCATTATTTGAGGCTGTCGATTACTGATGTGTGCAATTTTAAATGCACCTATTGCCTGCCTGATGGTTATCAGTGCGATACATCGCGTGAATTTTTAAGTTTGGATGAAATTCGTCGTTTAGTGGCGGGGTTTGCTAAATTAGGCACAAGTAAAATACGGATCACTGGTGGTGAGCCTGCTTTACGTAAAGATTTAGCCGATATTATCGCAGTGTGCAAAACCACACCCGGCATCAAACAAGTGGCATTAACCACTAATGGATTTAATCTTGAAAAACAGATTAATCATTGGGTGGATGCTGGTTTGGATGCTCTTAATGTCAGTATTGATAGCTTGCAGCCAGAAGCGTTTAAACTGATTACCGGTCACGATAAATTAGTGAGTATTTTAAACGGGTTAGAAAAAGCCAAAGCGCTTGGACTTAACTCAATTAAAATTAATTCGGTATTAATGCGGCAATATAACGCCAGTCAGTTTAATGATTATTTAAGCTGGATTAAGCAGCATGCTTATACGTTGCGTTTTATCGAATTAATGCAAACCGGTGATAACCTTCAATTTTTCAATAAAAATCATGTCAGTGGTGAAAGTCTTAAACAGCAATTAGTTGAGCAGGGCTGGTCATCTGTTATTCGTGATAAAGCAGCAGGCCCGGCGCAAGAGTTCTACCATCCTGATTATGCCGGTAAAATTGGCTTAATTATGCCTTACAGTAAAGACTTTTGTGCCAGTTGTAATCGCTTGCGGGTCAGCTCGCTAGGTCAGCTTCATTTATGTTTGTTTACCGAACAAGGAATTGATTTAAGAGCATTTTTACAAAGCGATCAACAACAGCAAGCATTAATTGAAAAGCTACAAACTTCCTTGGCTGAGAAAACGCCGAGTCATTTATTACAGCAAGGCAAAACTGGCATTACCCAGCATTTAGCTATGATTGGTGGTTAAATGCAGGCAAGTATCATCAATAAACCTTTTGTCGGTTTAGTATTAGCCGGTGGTTTGTCATCCCGTATGGGAACGGATAAAGCTGAGCTAATCATAAACGGCCAAAGTTTACTTGAAAAAAATAAAGCCCTGTTAACTCAACTTGGTGCTAAATCTGTGTTGGTCAGTGGTAAAAACCAAGGCCAAATCGCAGATAAACACCAGCAGGCAGGGCCACTTGCCGGAATTCACGCTGCGCTTGAGTTTGTCCCGCAAAACTATGCTTTAATGGTGGTGCCGGTTGATATGCCTAAACTCACACCTGAGCTATTAAACCAGTTGATTCAATTTGGTTGTCAACAGCAATGCAGTTGCTACTTTGAACAACATTTTTTACCTGTCTATTTTTATGATGTGGCTCAGTTAAAGGCTGAGCTTAATCGTATTATGCAGCAAAGTGCAAAACAAAGATCTGTGCGTGCTGTATTAAAAGCAGTTGATGCAACTGAAATAAAGTTAAATGAACCTGCCAAAATACAAAATTTGATCAACGTCAATACACAAGTGCAGTGGCAAGCTTATATTGACGAACAGACCAACAAAATTTACTCATAAATTAAGAGGATAAAATGGCTAAAGCAAATACCCCATTTAAGCCGTTAAATATTGCCGTATTAACTATTTCAGATACACGTGATGAAACGACAGATACATCTGGTCAATACTTGGTTGAAGCGCTGAAAGAGGCCGGACACATACTGGCAGATAAAAAAATAGTTAAAGATGATATTTATCAAATTCGCTCAATTTGCTCGCAGTGGATTGCCTCAGATAATGTACAGGTGGTGATTTCAACTGGAGGAACCGGATTTACCGGACGAGATAGCACGCCAGAAGCCATGTTGCCATTATTCGATAAAACGGTCGAAGGTTTTGGTGAATTATTCAGGCAGGTTTCACTGGTGGATATTGGCACTTCAACTATTCAGTCACGAGCCATTGCCGGTATGGCAAATAAAGTGGTTATATTTTGTTTACCGGGGTCTACCGGTGCCTGCAAAACCGGCTGGAATGAAATTATAAAATCTCAGATTGATGCTAGTGTACGCCCTTGTAATTTTGTGGCTCAGTTAAAACAAGTGGGTGAGACAATTCAAGCTTGCCAAAGCCGAGGTTAATGCATGTCTGAACATAAACAATTTAGCCATGTTAATGCGCAGGGCGAAGCCAACATGGTGGATGTGTCTGAAAAAGCCGTTACCACCAGAACCGCAGTTGCCGAAGGCTTTATTAAAATGTCGGCAGAGACAATTCAGATGATCATCAGCGGTGGTCATGCCAAAGGTGATGTATTTGCGGTTGCCAGAATTGCCGGTATTCAAGCGGCTAAAAAATGTGCGGATTTAATTCCGTTATGTCATCCGTTAATGTTGTCTAAAGTGCAGGTCGATTTTGAAGTGCAGGCCGATAAACAGCAGATCAGAATTGAAGCACTATGCAAACTAGCGGGTAAAACCGGTGTTGAAATGGAAGCTTTAACCGCGGCGTCTGTTGCTGCTTTAACCTTATTTGATATGTGTAAAGCGGTTGATCCTGCAATGGAAATTGGTGGCATAAAAGTATTAAGCAAAGCCGGCGGAAAAACCGGCCATTGGCAAAATCAGCAGGCACAAAAGGTATGATTAAAGTTTTATTTTTTGCCCGATTAAGAGAAGAGTTAGGTTGTGAGTCTATTGAGTTAACTGAAAGTTGCCAAACCCTGGAAGAGGTCAAGCAGGCAATTTTAAACCAACACCCTAACTGGCAAACAACTTTTACCAACAAAAAATTATTAGCTGCGGTAAATCAAACCATGGCGCAAGGCAATATGACCGTTAAAGCTGGTGATGAAGTTGCTTTTTTTCCGCCGGTAACCGGTGGTTAAATTGATTTAGCTCTATAAGCTCAGTTTTGCTAGATAAATTGCACAAGGTTGAGATGGATGGTTGATTTGGCCTTGCGCATTTTGTCTGTGCTGAGAATAATAGCTCACGAATAAATGATTATCTTTTTCAAGCATAGCCGGATAACTGTTATCGCCGGATGATGGCAGCTCAATTAACGGAATGATTTTTTTATTGGTTAAGTCTAACTCAAATAACCAAGTTGCTAATCTAAACGGCATTAAAATTCGTCTAGCTGCAATAATTATTCGTCCATTTTTGAGTTTATAAAGTGCAGGTCCACCTAAATACTCGCCTAAATCAAACCATTGCCACTTTTTATAATTGGGTTTAGCTATCCCTAATTGAGCTGTATAAGAATCGGCATCCCGTCTTAATATACAAATTGCAGTACCATCGGCTAAAAAGCTAATATCAGATTCATTTGGATAGGCTTTACCATGGGTCTTGAGGCCAAATAATCCATCAATTGTTAAATGAAAACTGCGCAAAGGATCGCCTTGATATAAATTAACTTTATTCTGGCTGCGGTTATAAGCAATACCTAACGCTTGTTTTTGATAAAACCGAATTCGCCAAAGCCACCAGTTATTATTGCCCAGCACTTTAGCGCCAGACCAACTAACTGGGTTAGAGGTAAAGTGAATGCAATTTACATTAGCGGTATTACGGCCTTGATTATCAAATACTTTGCAATAATAAAGCAGTAATAATTGACCGTTAGGATGAACAATGAGTTTAGGATCTCTTAAATCACAATTGCTTTTACGAATCAGGCTAACCGTTTGCCAGTTAATTAAATCAGTGGATGACAAAATGCGGATAAACCCATCTTTGCTGACATGATTAGTTGCCTGACGAAAACAGCATAAATACAACCCCTGATATTCAACCATATCAGTAAACGCATTATGCTGATTATTTTGCCAAATGATTTTAGAGTTTATAAGCTGCATTGTTTATCCGCTGGTATAAAGCCAAGTTTATTCTGTTTTAACCTGCTTTGCTTTAACTGTATTTTTAATAATGGTGACTAATATTGCAAATGCAAACACAAAAGTAATCGCGTTTGCTGTTATCATAGCCATATCTTGTATAAACAAAGCGTAAGCAAGCCAAAGGCCAACGCCGGTTGTAAAAATAATATACATAGCAAGCGATAAGGATTTGGTATCACCGGTTTTTAATACTTTTAAAGCTTGAGGTAAAAAAGCCGAAGTTGTACAAAACGCAGCGCTAAATCCAATGATGTCGATAAAACTCATTTAAACACTCCAGACTATAAAGTATGATATATCGTACTAATTGTTTTGGGCTAACACAAAAAAATTTTAACGATTGTTACTTAAATTTAACGGTAGATAAATATGTATACAGAATTTGATGCGATTATTTTTGATATGGATGGCACTTTAGTAGATAGCGGTCGTTTACATCAAAATGCCTGGACCGAGGCGTTAAATAAATTTGCGATTCCGATTAACCCTGAGTTAATGCGCTCGTTAGCTGGTGTACCAACCAAAGAAACCGTTGATATTTTAGTTAAACATTATGATTTAAATATTAATGCAACCAGTGACGAAGTGAATGACTTTAAAGAAGCGATTGTACGTGAAACCATTCACCAATATGTAAAGCCGACTAAATTAGCTGAGTTTGCCCGCGAAAACTTAGGTAAACGTCCTATGTCGGTAGGAACCGGCGCATACACCGGCGAAGCTAAACAAATTTTAGAAGTGTGTGGTTTAAGCCATTTAATTGATCATTTAGTGGGCGCCGATCAGGTAAAAAATCCAAAGCCTGCGCCGGATACTTTTTTACGATGTGCAGAGTTAATGAATATGAGACCTGAGCAGTGTATTGTATTTGAAGATGCAAAAGCGGGTATTCAGGCAGCTAAAAGTGCCGGTATGTTTGTGGTTGATGTACTGGAAATGCTGAATATTGAAAATGACTATTTTTTATCTGAGTAAATAAAGCCGTCAGCTAAGCTGACGGCAATCGGTTTTAACCTTGCTCTAATAATTTTCGTAAATCAATTAACGCAGCATTGGCGCGTGATACATAATTCGCCATAACTAAGCTGTGATTGGCTAAAAAGCCAAAGCCATCGCCATTTAAAATTAACGGGCTCCAAACTGTATCTTGAGTGGCTTCTAATTCACGGATAATTTGCTGCAAGCTGACGGTTGCATTTTTCTTGGCGAGCACATCAGCAAAATCAATTTCTACAGCCTGTAAAAAATGATGCAATGCCCAGCAAGTGCCACGCGCTTCATAAAATACATCATCAATTTTCCACCAACTGGTTTTTACTTTACCCTGTAACGGAGTGTAAGTTGACTGCGCAGCCGATGAATCGCCTGCTAAATTAGTATTGTATCTGTCTTTACCTACACTTGCGCTGAGTTTTTGTGAGGTTGAGCCTAAACGTTTTTCAACTTCTTTTAACCAGTCGCTTAAATTATCTGCGCGCGAATAAAACTGACCATCAGCCTGATTTTGGTCGGTTAAACGCTCACGGTAGCTTTTTAAAGCACTAATTGCGTTTTCATATTCGCCCTCTGCACTTGGCCATGCCCAGTTTTTGTGATCAATATTAAACTGAGGTTGAGCTACTTTTAGATCTTTATCTTCCTGAGATTGAGATTGCGAGCGGCTAAAATCTTTACGCATAGCCAAAGATAAATCACGGATTTGCTCTAATGCGCCAAATTCCCATGCCGGCATATTATCCATAAACAACGAAGGGGGCAGTACATCATTTGCGGTGAACCCACCTGATTTATTTAATAAAGTTTCGGCAACGTTAATTAAAGCTGTTGTGGTTGCATAGCCAGTTACCTGACTGTGAGATTGGCTGGCTTCGCGGATTGATTTTATTTCCGGTTCCTGACTCCACCAAATTGAGACAATCCATAAAACGATAAAAATGCTTATGGCTGCCAGACCGGTTATTTTTACGATTTTATTGTTCATAACTATCCTTTTTACACGTTATTGCGGTGAGTTGGGCGTTAGTGATTATGGTGTTGATGTTGGTGATGATGCATCTGGTGTGCAGCTTCAATAGGTGCATGCACCTCATAACGCTTTTGTTGAGCATCTCTGAAAATAATTTCAGCTTCGCCTTGTTTAGCCCAGTCCTGTTTTAAGTTTAGCAACATAATATGTCGGCCACCTGACTCTAAAATGACAGTTTGATTGGCCGGTATGATTAACTGATCCATTTTCTGCATCATCGCCATATCGTCTTGCATTATGTGGGTATGAAACTCGGCGGTTTCACTTATATTACTGCGAATTTCAATTAACTTTACCGTAGCATCACTTTGGTTCGTGATTTTCATAAACGCGGCGGTATTTTTTTGTGAGTTTGGCATTAACCTGACACTGACTTGTTCAAAGATCAGTTCGGCATTTACTGAAAAAGTTAAACCTAAGGTAAGCAAGGCGGTTGCGAGTTTTTTCATAAATTCTCTTAATCAAACTTTAAATTTATTTGAGGTTGTTTTTAATTTATCAGCTAATGCCGCTAATTGGTAACTTAAATCAGCAAGGGCAGCTGAGCTTTGTTCTGTTTCTGTGGTTTTATGATAAATATCATCAGCATGATGCACAATATCTTTAGATAATTGAGTCTGTTGATCTGTTGTATTTGCGATTTGATTATTCATTTCACTGATCTGTGCGATAGTTTGATTGATTGAGTGCAAACTTTCACCTGCTTGAGTAGCTGTATTTGCACAATCTAAAGCTCTTTCATTACCTGTACTCATAGCATCAACAGCTGATTGTGAAGCTGCTTGTAATTGGATAATTGTTTCATTTATTTGAGTGGTTGACGCTTGGGTTCGTGAAGCTAATGTACGTACCTCATCTGCTACTACTGCGAATCCTCGGCCTTGCTCTCCTGCTCGGGCTGCTTCAATTGCTGCATTTAAGGCCAATAAATTAGTTTGTTCAGCTATTGAGCGAATAACATCTAATACTAAGCTCACTTGTTCGCAATCTTGTTGCAATTGTTTTATCACATCCGAAGTTTGTGCAGAAGTCGATGACATAGCTTGAATTTTTGCTACCGTTTTATCGACTATTTCTTTCCCATTTTCGGTAGCTTGAGTTGCTTTTATAGCTGCTTGTGCTGCGCTTGCCGCTGCATTGGCTACCGAGCTAACTGAATGAGTCATATTATCGACAGTATCTTTCGTTAAGCCTGCACTTTGTTTTTGAATCGTTACTGTCTTTTTTGTTTTTTCAGCCAAGTTTTGTAGAGTCTGGGCTAGTTCAGCTAAAGGTATCGCTGAATCAACAACCTGTTTTATGACTTGTTGTAATTGCTCCATAAAAGAGTTAAACCAATATACTAATAGGCCTATTTCATCATTTTGGTTGACTTTTATTCTTACCGTTAAGTCTCCATTTTCTTGTGCTATGTTGCGCAGACTATCTATAACTTGATTAAGGTTACGTTTTAAACTCGAAGAAATTAAATAAGCAGGGACCATTAAAAGGGCCGTAACTACTACTATCATTAAAATCCCGAGTGAGATTAAAGTTGATGTAGTATTACTGGATTCTTGAATTGCAGTATTAAAATTTTGCTCTCGTTCATTTCTGAATTGATTCATAGCTGCTTCTAAATCAGTATAAATCTGATTAGCTACAGCTGCTTGTTCGCCAATAACATTAAAATCAGCTGTATTATTAATCATCTCGCTAGTTATATTCCTAGCTTTTTGATAATAGATATTAAAGTCTGTTGCAAATTTTTTGGACTGCTCTGCATAATCGGAGTGATATTGAGCTAATGAACTGACCGACTCTGTTAATTCTTTAGCTTGTATGTCTGCACTCGATAATGTGTCTTCATCACCAGTGGTAACTGCACTACTTAATTGTTCTTTTATATCAGACAAAGATTCTAGATTTTGTTCAATCAATTGCAAACTTGGAAAATGAATATCTCTGACTTCTTCTAATGTATGCGCACTATTGGTGGCTTTGGTGTAAATTACACCGACATAAAATAAAAAACCAAGTGCCCCAATTAAAGGTATTAAATAAATTTTTTTCGCCAGAGTTAATCTGGTTTTAACTGGCTGTTGATATGACATAAATTAAGCTTTCATCCTTAATATGATCTGTTTAAGCATAGCATGTATTAATAGCCTTTTATGTTTGATTTTAGCGATGACTTTAAGGTGTCACGCCATCCGCCATAAACCGGATTTGGAATTAAAAACCAGCGGCTACCCCACATTTGATCGTATTGAGAAACTAATTTTTGACGGGCGCTGGCTGGCAGATTAGATGTTTTTGGTATCATCTGATTAATATCGTCTCCAATAATCATCAAAATCCGGTATCTTTGTGCAATAAAAGCCCGGCGGCTGCTTTGATCCTGATTCCAGTCTGAAAATTCACCGCGAAAAAACATCTGATCTTTTGGGAAATTAAGAGAGTTTCGGTTAAGCATTTTAAGGGTTTTAGATTTAATTGGGCAGGGATCTCTAGGGTTCGGCAAGCAAGTTCTGTCAGAAATGAGTAATACAGTAACCCCTAAACTTGATGCTTTTTGGATTAGCTCTAGTACATGTGGGACTAATCTAGCTCGCTCGGTATTAACCCATTTATTAAATTCAGCATCTGAATGGGGTTTATTGTCTAAAGCTAATTCGGCCTGATAAGGCATAGTGCTGATTAACGTATCATCTAAATCGAGCAAAATCGCATTAGGGAGTTGTTTCATACCGGTATGACCAAATTGTTCAATAGCTGCTGTCCAGTCACTATCAAAAACCGCTTCTTCAATTTGATTAGCCGCATTTTTAAAGGTTTGTGATGCAATTGCCTGATACTCGGCAGACTGTTGAACCCAAGCGATTGCCCCTATAGTATCATCATCGGCTTTTACTGTGTAGCTAAGCAGCAAAAAAGCAGAAAAACACATTATTTTGCTTTTGCTGCGAGTTAATCCACGAAAATTGAAAAAATGAGCTAATTTCATGATTAGAATTCTCTGTCTGATAGGTAATTTAAGGCTTTAGCTAACTTCTTATCCAGAGTTGAGGTTAAATAGTTTCGTTAAACTGAGCCGAGTTTAATTGAGTATAGTTAAAGTATCGGCTGGGGGAGGAATTTCTATAATAAAAGTAAAGGCTTGCCGCTGAGTTTCTAAATTAAGGGAAATGGCGAATAAAGTTGCAGATAAAAGAAAAGGCGATAAATCGCCTTTTCAAATTGGTTTAGTTATCTAACCTGAATTGGGGTTAATAACTGTATAAAGCTAAATTATTTTGCAGCTTTTGCACGCTCAAAAGAATCAACAATTTCTTTTTTAGCTGCGGCAGCGTCTTCCCAACCGTCAACTTTAACCCACTTGCCTTTCTCAAGCTCTTTGTAACGCTCAAAGAAATGAGTGATTTGTGCTTTTAATAATTCATCTAAGTCGTTTACGTCTTGTACGTGATCGTAAATTTTAGTTAATTTACTAACCGGTACAGCAACAACTTTAGCGTCTTCACCCGACTCATCAGTCATTTTTAAAACGCCAACAGGACGGCACTTAATAACAGCACCCGGTACTAACGGATACGGAGTAGGGACTAAAACGTCAACCGGATCACCGTCTAACGATAAAGTATCGTTTACAAAGCCGTAGTTACAAGGATAAAACATTGGGGTTGCCATAAAGCGGTCTACCCAAACTGTGCCAGTGTCTTTGTCTACTTCGTATTTGATTGGGTCCGCATTCGCCGGAATTTCAATAATTACGTTAACTTCTTCTGGTAAGTTTTTACCCGCAGGTACGTTAGATAAACTCATTTTCCTTCCTTTTAGAGGTTTGATTTAGCAAATTTGGCCATATTATAAGACTCATAACTGAAATGGCGAGTAAATTTACTCATTCTTTGATAACCTCGCCTCATTAGAACTCGTTTTTTTGGTATAAAAATAATGAAAAGCTACCGTTTAGTGATTGATTGTCCTGATAAAGTCGGGATTGTTTCGGCTGTGAGCCAATTTTTAGCAGATCATCAGGCTTCTATTGTGGAAGCGAATCATCATAAAGATAATCAGGCAAATCGCTTTTTTATGCGAAATGAGATTGAAGCTGAGTCATTTGCTTTGTCTTTAGCGCAATTTAAGCAAGAATTTTCACCACTCGCCCAGCAATTTGAAATGAACTGGAAAATTGTTGATTCATCTCATAAACAAAATGTCGTGTTGATGGCTAGCCGGGAATCTCATTGTTTGGCCGATTTATTACATAGATGGCACAGTGGTGAACTCGATTGTAATATCGTAGCTGTGATCGCCAACCATGAGCATTTGCGCCAAATGGTGCAATGGCATGGCATTCCTTATCATCATGTTCCTTTTTCAAAAGAGAGCAAAGCTGAATCTTTTGAGCAAGTTAGATCTTTATTACATGAATATAATGCCGACACAATTGTACTGGCGCGCTTTATGCAGATTTTCCCAGATGCGATGTGTCGTGAATTCGCAGGTCAGGTTATTAATATTCATCATAGTTTTTTACCGTCTTTTGCGGGTGCCAAACCTTACCATCAGGCGCACGAGCGTGGTGTTAAACTGATTGGTGCAACTTGCCATTATGTGACCGGGGATTTAGATGCAGGGCCTATTATTGATCAGGAAATTATTAGAATTAGCCACAGAGATTCTGTCGATGATATGGTTCGCAAAGGGAAAGAATGCGAAAAACAAGCACTAGCTCGCGGTTTACGTAACCATATTGAAGATAGAGTAATCATCAATGGCAATAAAACTATTGTGTTTGATTAACATTTATTTTACTTTTTGTTTTCAAGTGAACTTTATCTGCAATTAGTCATCTATAATAAAAGTTTATATCTATTTAGTTATTCTGACTAAATGGCTATAAGTATTATTATGGAATATGGAAAAATTATATGTATATAGTTACGGTTGAGTTTGTGATTCACTCAGCATATTTATTGCCGTTTTTAGACGCCGCGCTGGAAAATGCAGACTCATCTCTTCACCACGAAGAGGCTTGTCATCAGTTTGAAGTTAGCCAAAGTCACGAAACCCCTACTCATTTTTTCTTTTACGAATCTTATGATGATGAACAAGCTTTTCAGCAGCATTTGGAAAGCCAGCATTTTTTAACTTTCAGCAATGCTGTGAAAAACTGGGTTATCAGCAAAAAGGTTCGTTGTTGGTATGCCTGCTAATTTAAATATTTCTATTTTAGGTGCTGGCTGGTTAGGTTTGCCACTGGCACAGCACTTATTAACCCAAGGCTACAATGTACATACAACTCGTAGCTCTCAAGCTGGCTGTGATCAAATTAACAGCCAATTTGTTCCTTGTTCCGTATTTGAACTAGGAGAAAACTTTACAGATAATCAGTCTGTTGCTCACCGGATATTTAATGCAGATATTTTAATTGTGACAATCCCGCCCGGTTTTAGACAAGTTAATAAAGGTCAAGATTATTTATTAAAGTGGCGGCAAATTACTACACAAGCGAATTTAGCTGGGGTAAAAAAAATCATTATGACCAGTTCAACCAGTGTTTACCCTGAGCAAGATAAATTAATGCTGGAAACAGATGCTACAGCCCATAATGAGAAAGCAGATATTTTATTGCAGGCTGAGAATTTGTTAACAACCGACTTTAATGGCGATTATATTATTGTGCGCTTAGCTGGTTTATTTGGCCCAGATCGCCACCCTGCCAGATTTATTAAACACATGAAAACATTAAGCCAGCAAGCACCAGCCAATATGCTGCACTTGGATGATGCGATAAAAGCGATTAGTTTTTTAATCGATAAAGCGGTTAAAAACGAAATCATTAATATTAGTAGCCCAGAGCGGGTTTCAAAAGCTGATTTTTATAAACAAGCTATAAAAATAGATGGTCAAATATTAAATTTATTTCCTAAGTTAGATAAACAAAAGGGCAAGCATATTAATTGCGAAAAGCTGATTAAACTTGGTTATCAATTTAAGTTTAAAAATGCAATAAATGCGCTAAAATCATGCTAATTAACTGATTAAACTGTCAGTAAAATTTACACTGAGATCTTGTGTTTCCGGACTTTAATAGATAGCCACTTATTTTAATTGAATATTTTATTTGTGGCGTTATTTTTGCTTAAGGTTTGTACCAATAAGTTTAATACTATTAATTTTTAGAAATGTCGTTCAAATTTATGCTGAAAATATTAACTCATAAACAGAGAATGGATGGATTTATGAAAAAGTTTCTTTTAGGTCTAGCTCTTAGCCTGTCGGCAAATATGGCTATCGCTGCAACTCAGACATGGGATTTTACAGATACAAATAACTTCGATATCAATGGCAACACATACGGTAATGAGTTGAATTATAACGATAATAATGGTGTCGATTTGGCTGCAACAGCCTGGGCTGATACCAATGAGGTAACAACCGATGTATGGGGAAAGTGTAGATTTATGTTTTTTACTTTTCCTTGTATTACTAGTTCATCCACCACTGAATATATTGAAGAAGCAAAAATAGATTCCAACAATTATGGTTTGCTTACATATAATAAAGATGAATCTGCATTAGAGCATACGGTTGATAATTTTTTAGATTACGACATGATTTTATTATCGTTTTCCCAAGCTGTTAATATTTCTGAAATTGTTTTAGGTTGGGCTTTTCCGGATGGGGATATATCGTTAGCGACTTTTAATGATTTACCTACTCTGGCAGGTGAAACATGGCAATCAGTTGCTAATGCTGCTACAAATACTTGGTCTTTTTCAGGCACTATAGGTAACCAGACTATAGATGTTAGTACTGAAACTAATGGTATTGAAAGTCAATATTGGTTGGTAGGGGCTTATAACAATGTTTTTGAAACCTTAAACGACTGTTTTGATCATGTAGATGCAGTGAAAATAGCTGGTATTACAACTTCTACATCTACCTCTAATAAGCCAACGCCAGTACCTGAACCAGCTAGCATTATGCTGTTGTTAGCAGGCCTGATAGGTTTATTTGCTCGTCAAAAGCGACTTTTATAAACTAACTATAATAAATTATGATTTAAAAGGTGGCTATGCCACCTTTTTTCGTATAATACGGTTATAAAAATTTAAGAGCTATTTATTTTAAGGGATATTATGCGTTTAGCTGGATCACTTTTGTTATTGTCGCTATGTACGCCAACGGTTGTATTTGCCCAGGCTGATAATCAGGATTATGAAGATGCTTTAGCCGCATTCCATCAACAGAAGTATGATGAGGCTTATATTCACCTGAAAAATGTACTGCAGAAAAATCCAGAAAATTTAACCGGTAAATTATTATATGCTCGTTTGTTATTAGAAACTCACAATTATAGCCATGCTATTGACACCTTTAATGAGTGTTTAGCACTGGGAGCTGATCCAAATTTAGTGGTTATTCATTTGTCTTATGCATATTTGTTTAATCGTGAACCAGATAAAATCATACACCTTGCAGATAATTGGCGGTTAACGCCACACAATTTACTTGGCTGGCAAAAAATTAAAGCTTCTGCATTAGTTAATTTAAAGCAATATGTTAAAGCTGATGAGCTATATAAACAATTATTGTTAAACTCACCAAATAATGTTGCTGTGTTGAATGGTTATGCCTCACTACATTTAATTCGTGAGCGAGTGACTGAAGCTAAGCAACTTATTGAATTATCAAAAAGTATTCAGTTAAATAACTCTACAACTTGGCATTTAATTGGGCGGGTTGCTCAAATCGAAAAGCAACCAGAAAAAGCGCTTAGCTCATTTGAACAAGGTTATCAGGTTAATCCTGATGACCCTGTGATTGTACGCTCTTTAATTGGTGCTTATATTAAAAGTGAACAAATCGAAAAAGCTAAACCATTATTAGCACAAGTTTTACAAAATACGCCAGATGACCCGAATGCACTTCTGCTACAAATTAGTTTGTTAAGAGCTGAAAAGCAGTTTGAACAAGCTCAAGCTTTAGAAACTGAATTATTAAGTAAGCTATCCTTGTTACCCCAAATACAATTTGACGAATTGCCTCAACTAAAATTAGTTTCAGGAATTGTATCGTACGGGCAGGGAGATTATGAGTCTACAAGTAAATCGCTTCAAAATTATTTAAAAGATGATCCGCAAAACTTAACTGCTATTTCTTTAATGGCGAATACATTTATACAACTAGACCAAGCCAATGCTGCTATGAAGCTGTTATCTGAGCATGAGAATTTATTAATTCATGATGTTAATAAAGCAAATCAGTTAGCGGAACTTTATCTTACTCAAGGGGCTTATCATAAAGCCGATTATTGGATTTCTTTATTAATCGATACTTACCCAGATAACGATACGATTAAATTATTATCGGCTAAATTGGCAATGGCTCGCGGAAAACCAGAGCAAGCTAACCTTATCCTAACATCAATTGAAAACAATATTGAAACAAATACGATCAATCCAAATTTGTATACAAAAGCTGTTTTACTATTACAAAATAAAGCATACCAACACAGTTTGGAATTGGTAGAACAGCTTTTACAACAATCTCCCGATAATATTGATTATTTAAGTTTAAAGTCTGGAATATTGATTAAGCTAAAACAATATCAAGCAGCAGAATTGCTGCTGAAAAAAATATTAACCGTAGAGCCTAAGAACTTTGCGGCTCAGTTTAATCAAGCTAGTGTGCTGTATGAAACTGGGGAAAATGTTCAAGCCGATACTGTTCTAAAGCAATTATTAATACAACAGCCAAAACACTATCAAACCAACTTTTTAATGGCTTTAAATTTAGTCAGGTTACAGAAAACAGCAATAGCCATTGAAAAATTAGAATCTATTATTTTAAATAATTCAACGGCGACAGATGCAATTAATTTATTAACCGATTTACATATTCAAAACCAAGCTTATGATAAAGCGCTGAATACGATTAACCAGTTAGATAAATTAAAACCGCTTAATTACCAAGTATTAGTGAAAAAAGCTAAAATTTTATTGGCTCTTAATCAAACAAGCGAAGCCAAAGAGCAACTTAGAATATTAGTTGGGATGTCATTATCATCGGCTTTCAGACAGTTTGAAATTGCTAAATTGCAAGTTGCGGCAGGTGATGCTGAATATGCACAAAAAAGTTTTGTAAGGGCAATCGAATTAGATTCAAACACACTTATTTATAAACTAGAACTTGCTCGTTTATATTTAAACACTCGTCAGTTAGAAAAAGCAGATAAACTTATAATCAGTTTGGCTAAACAGTACCAGAAAGAAGAAAACGTCAGGTTATTACAAGCCGATCTAAAGTTAGCTCAGCAGGATTTTGAGGCCGCATTTAAATTATATAAAGAGTCTGTTGAGTTAAATAATGGCTTTTTGCAGCCATTATTTAAGCTGTATCAACTTGCAAGCCATCATCAGTATGCCGCTCCATTTGAAAATTTTATGCAATCGTTAATTCAAAAAGATCCAAATAATTTAATTAAGCAAAAATTGATGGCTGATTTTTATTTGAATCATCAACAACTAGAAAAAGCTAAATATCATTATGAGTTTATCTTAAATCAAAATGATGATTTTCAAACAGTTGCCATTTTGAATAATCTAGCCGTGATTTACATGGAGAGTGATCTCAACAATGCACTACAAAAAGTAGAGCAAGCCTTAACATTAGAACCAAATAACCCTTACGCTTTAGATACCAAAGGTTGGATTTTGGTTAAGCAAACAAAAATGACAGAAGGTTTACAGTTATTGCGTAATGCACATACTATTAATTCTGCTAATCCAAGTAATTTGTATCATATAGGATACGCCTTGTATCAGCTTGAACGTAAACAAGAAGCTAAAACTTACTTAAAGCAGGCATTGGCGCTGAATCAAACATTTTCAGAGGAAGAATTAGTACGGCAGTTATTAAATCAGTAAAACTGGCATAAATATTGACTCTGAACTAGCCTAACCAAAAAATTGGCAGTGGCAGGTTTGGAGCTTAATTTTGTCTCGTTTAATTCATTCATTATTTTATAGCCTTGTTTTAACAACACTTTTTGCTTGTGGTGGCTCAGGTGGTGACAGCGATCAAGGTGATGGGGATAACTCTGGTAACTCAGGTGTCACTCCAGTATTAGCAAATAATCTAGTATTATCAGCTAATAATTTACCTGACGAATGTGAATTTGACGGTCAGGTTCTGCGAAACTTTGCACAATGCGATTTGAGTTTTCAAATGCAGTTAACTCAGGGTCAAGTTTCTGACGCCAGCTTTGTTGGGCAGGTTTCAACTGACTCTGGTAATTCATGGCAAAATTTAACTACTAATAATCTGAGCTTTGTTTTACCAGTTAACCAGTTTAGTGGTGCCGTGTTAATCCGCGGATTAATGCAATATCAGCAAAATACCAGCCTTACTGATAATTTATCTTTTACCCTGCAACAAAATACCATTAGCTTGCTAGATGCCGGTGATTTTGCCAATGACCGTATTTATTATGTAGATCCTGCTGATTTTGCAACAACTCAACTCAGTTTTAAATTACCTACTTGTGTCGATGCTGAACAGGACTCAAGTAAAGTTGTACTACGCAAAAATAATCAATATTTGGTTGAGCAGCAATCTGGTGCAACTATTCAGCTAGCACGAAATAAGTTTGCCAATAATGATGTGATTAACGCTGTTTGTATCGATAGCTTTAATGCTCAGTCTTTAGCTCCGGGCAGTATTCAGATTAAATTGGAGGCTGATCCTGAAATTAATATTGCACCCGAATTAAGTTTTGCGCCTTTGCCTGCCAGCATTAGCCGTTATCAAAATTTAATTCGTGACGGACAAGCTATTGAAATTTGTTTAAACGCAAGCGACCAAAATAACGATGCTTTAACGCTTAATTTGGCGGCTCAAACCGGCGCCGGATTACAAAACTTAGCTTTAATTGATAATTGTCATACTCTCAATACAGATAATTTTGCCGGACAGGCATTAAGTTTAATTGCAACAGCCTCAGACGGCACAGACAATACACAAGTTAATTTAGATTTAGGAACGATTTATCCAGATTCATTACCGGTTGGACAAACGGTTAATTCAAGTTGCCAATTAGGGAGCTCGGATAAAACGGTGGCTGTTACCGTAACACCTGATACTGAGTTTGATACTTACTCTGTTAGTGTTATTCAACTGGCTGATAATGCGGCCAATAACACGGTATTACGCGAATTAGGGCAAGTCACCTCAGCTAACTTAACTTTTTCGTGCCAGCAATTAGGCACAACTCGTTATCAGTTATTAACTCAAAGTCGTGGCAAAAGTATTAGCAGCCAAACTTATACTCACTCGGTAACCAGTCAGGTAAACCAATTACCAGAACTTAACTTTACAATTCAGGGCGATGTATTAACTCAAAACCAAAATATAGTTTATCGCGATAATCAAACTTTAGATGTATGTATTGAAACATCCGATGCTGATGGCGACAGTTTAAGTTCTGAGGTGTTATTTCAATGGGAGAATTTAACTGCCCAAGCTTTAAATTTGACTAATAACTGCGGACAAATCAGTACAGAAGGGCGTGGCGGGCAACAAATTAAATTAATCGCAACGGTCAACGACGGCCAAACAAGCATTGAAAAACAGCAAAGTTTAGGTCGTATTCATACCGATACTATTCAGTTTGCCAGAACTCAAAGCCAGGCTTGTATTGCTGGTGAACAGGATTTAACTTACACCGTTAATGTGAATCCTGATGCTGAAGGCGATAGCCATCAACTAACCGTGATTAATGCCGATACGCAAGCTGTTATTAAAACTTTAGGTACCGTGACTTCAGGGCAATTTACGTTAAGTTGTCAGCAGGCACAAAGCCTTGCATTTCAGATAAAAAATGAAAGTCGGGAGTTAGTGGCTTTATCTCCGGTTTATTTACATACAGTTAGTGAAAAAGCAAATGAACAGCCAAGTTTAACTTATACGCTTGAGGTGCTTGCCTCAACAGCTGAAGAATCAAGTGGTGTAGATAAAATTGATGGCGCATTTAGAGATAATGATAATTTAAAATTGTGTATTGAATCGCAAGACCCAGAAGGTGAAGCGGTTAATATTACTGGCACAATTAAATTTGATCACCTAACCAATACAAATCTTTCAACTGAAATTGCGGTTGCGTTAGATGCCGAAAATTGCATGCAATTTTCAACTTATTATAAAGGCAATCAAAATTTAACTATTATTTTAGAAGCCAGCGATGGTGTTACTAAAAAGGATTTAGCTGAAAACAAAGGCATTATCCATCAGGATCAAATTAATACGCCATCCAGCCAGTCAGGATCATGTACTTTAGGCAGTAGTAATTTATCGTATCCAATTAACATTGAGCCAGATCCACAAGGCGATAATCAGGCGCTGACGGTATTTGAATACCCGTCTAATACTGAAATTGCCTCAGCCATTCAAACTGATGGGACAGGTGGCTTTAGCTTATCTTGTCAGGCACTAGCAAATAGTCAAAGTTTTTATATTCAAAATAAAAGCCGAGGCTTAACCAGTACCTCGTTAATTTATCAGCATCAGGTATTAGCACCAATCAATACTGTGCCAGAGTTGAGTTATGCTTTTGCAAATGAAAGCTATATCAATGACAAGTTAAGAGATAATCAAACCTTTGAGATTTGTTTAACGGCAACCGATGCCGACAATGATAACTTAACACTGAGCGCTCAATATCAGGTTGATGGTCAGGCAGAACAAAATATCAGTTTAAATAATTTTTGCGGCCAAATTTCTACTTTTGGAGCAGGCAATAAAAATTTAAATTTAACGCTAAGTGCTCATGATGGTCAGGATACAACGACGATAACACAACCTTTTGAAATTCATCAGGATACAGTGCAGTTTGCTTACACAGGTAGCCAGAGCTGTCAAATTGGCGATACTGCGCGTAATTACCAAATTACACTCAATGATGATACCGAAGGCGATGCACAAACTTTGGCTGTTTACCGAAGCGATAATGTTTTATTACAGGATTTAGGCACAAACCGCAGCTTTGTTTTAGGGTGTAATACTGCCGGCACAACAGATTTTTATATTGAAACCCGCTCAAGAGGGTTATCAACCCGTTCAGTTGTTTATCAGCATTTAGTTAGCAATACGGTGAATACTCGGCCAACCATTAACTTAACCTTAAACACAGCAGATATTGAGTATGTTGGCAGTGCAATTCGGGATAGACAAAATATTGAAGTTTGTGCTCAGGTTAATGATGCTGAGACACCAGCCGATCAGTTAAATGTTCAACTTTATTATCGGTTTGATAATCAAACCCTGCAATCTGTCGCGTTAACTAACCAATGTGGCACGATTGATTTAACTAACCGTGGCGGTCAAAGCTTAGTGATTCAGGGATTTGCCAGCGACGGAACCGCGACAGGCAATCAGGAAAGAAATTTAGGCACAATCCATAAAGATACCATTCAAACTGCCATTAGTAACAGTGGCAGTTGTCGGGTTGGTGAGCAAAGCAGTCATTTTATTGCCCGAATCGCAGCCGACATTGAGGGTGATTCTTATGCGTTAGATGTTATTGACGCCAACAGTGGCGAAATTCTAGTTGAACTAGGGCAAATTACCGCCGGTAATTTTACTTTACCTTGTGATGAAATTGACGCGATTGATTTTATTATTCGTACAACCAGTCGTGGTTTAACTCAAAATTCTATAGTGTATAGTCATGTTATTGATAATACGCTAAATGCAAAACCTCAATTAGATATTGAGTTAGTTGACGCCGAACTTGTTTCAGGTCAGGTTAGAGACGGGCAAACATTACAAGTTTGTTTATCGGCAACCGATTCAGACAACGATGAAATTAGTTATCGGGCGATTTATCAATTTACCAATGAACCAACCCGTACGCTCAGTTTAAATACCCAACAGTGTGGTTTTATCAGCACGTCTAATCGGGGTGGAGCAGGCTTGTTAATTCAAGGTTTTGCTGACGATGGTGTTGCCCAAACTACTCAACTTTATGAAATCAGCCAAATACATACAGATACATTAGCGATACCGTCCACAGTATCGTCAAGCTGTACTATAGGTGAAGAAGCCATTGTTTATGCGATTGATATTGCTGATGATGCTGAAAATGATTTACGTACCTTAACCGTTAACTTACTAAGTTCGGGCGAACAAATTGCTTTATTTGACGAAAATAACGACTTAAGCGAATTTGAATTTAGTTTGCCTTGTGAAACCGTTGGCCAGACTTTATTTACTATTACCGCCAGTAGCCGAGAGTTAACCCAAACGTCAGATACGTTTTCTCATACTGTTAATGCAAGCTTAACCAACCAAATTCAGGTTTGGTTAACAACTGCGGATCAAACTCAATTATTGGCTGAACAAGACGAAATTACGCTAAGAGCAAGTGCCGGAACCGCAACTCACCAAATTGATGTAAGTGACAGTAGTAGCTATCAGGAAATTAAAGGATTTGGCGCGGGTTTAACGGATAGCTCTGCCAGTTTAATTTTTGAATCAGAAGACAAAGCCGAGATTATTAGCCAGCTATTTGAGCCTAACCAAGGTGCAGGGTTAAGCAGGGTCAGAATTTCATTGTCGGGGTTAGGGGAATATGTTGCCAGAGCTGCACAAAGTTATAATGACCGACCTGCCGGATTAACCGATCCTGAGCTTGAGTTTTTCTCAACCGCTGCCGATGATGAATACTTTTTACCTGTGCTGAGTGATATTTTAGCGCAGAATACTGAAATCAAAGTGGATGCAGCTTCGTGGAGTGCGCCGGGCTGGATGAAAGATAACGATGCATTAAACGGTGGCAGTTTACGGCTTGAATTTTACGATGAGTATGCAAGTTACTTGGCAAAAGCTTTAACCGAATATCAAAATGCAGGCATTGAAATTGCCAGCTTTAGTTTGCAAAACCAACCTCATTTAGAGGCCAATTATCCGTCGATGAGCTTTGCTAATACAGATTACCAAAGCTTTTTCCAAAATAATTTATATCCACAGTTTACGGCGAGCCAGTTATCACCCAGCTTATGGATTTGGGATGGCAACTGGACCGATTATGATACTCAGCAAGACGCTGATATAGCCTTGTTTACTCAGCAAGCACTGGCGAACGATTTTATTTATGGACGAGCATTTGGTGTTGCTTTGCAATGTTATCAGGCAAATAACGGCGCGGCGGATGTAAGCCGGGCAATTAGTCTAATTAGCAATTTAACCAGAGCAAGAGACGTGTTTATCACCTCTTGCCGAAACCAGAATAATGGCCGAACATTTGGTCAATATCTGGTCGATACCAGTTCGGCTATGATTATGCCGTATTTAAATGCTGGTGCTAGTTCTGTATTGCTGGATAATTTAATTCTGGATTCTAACTTTGGTCCGGTGCAAGGTGGTTGCACTAATTGTCGTGCCTTGTTAACTAAAGAATCGAACGGTGACATTACCAAAAATGCTGAATTTTATGCATTTGCACATTTTAGCCGGTTTATTCAGTCACAAGCTTATAGAATTGATGCCAGCCAGATTAATGATGTACTGGCGACTCAAGCCTTTAAAAACCCTGATAACAGCATAGTGCTGGTGGTGACTAATCAAACCAATATTTTGCAGGAAGCTGATATCAACTGGCAGGGGCAAAGTGCATTAATTCAAATTCCGGCGCAATCTATGATGACTCTTATCTGGAATTCAGAAAACTCTGGTGTTGCCGATTTACAGCAAATTCAGCAAGCAAGCCTAATTGCGCAAAATGCTTTAACTCTGGTTGAAACGATGCGAGATCCGTCAGGTTTATATGCCAGCAAATTGAATTTACAGCCGACTTCGCGTGGTGAGTTATCGGTAGCGGCAACCGGGTTGGCTTTAGTTGGTTTATCAATTGCTGACAAAATGCAGTGGAATACCAGTGCATTAAGTTTGGCTAATGCCACTTTAGATGCGTTATTAGGCGACAATGAAGATTTTGAACCTGCCCGGGATGAGTTTGGTATTTTTGCTAAACAACTCAGCGTAGATGGCAGCGCATTAAGTGATAACTATAGCTTACTGGAAACGGCTTATTTATTAGCGGGTGCTCAATTTGCAAAACATGCGTTTGATAATACTCAATTGAGTGACAAAGTAGATACCTTATTTGCCTCGGTTGACTGGCAAGGTGTAACGGCTAATGCAGAGCAGGGGATTGCGGTGATTGAGCGTAATTTAGCACTAACTACACTCAATACCCAAGGGGTTTATAATCAGCAAATGTTATTAATTTGGCTGGCGAAAGAAGCTGGCAATCTACCGGCTAAAAATATCTGGGATAGATATTACGCCAGTGGAGAGCTTGCTAATCTTAATTATTATAATGATTACCCTATTCCGGCAGATGAAAATGGTGAGAGCATTTCTGCAACGATTCATCAGCTTAATTATTATTTAATTAATCCTGTTTTGGCATCAGCAAATTATCGTCAGTTATTTGCCAGTCAGGCCAATGCAGAAAAAACATATTGGCTGGAAAATCAAAATCAAGCTTCTTATATTTGGGGATTTGGTTATGGCACAGATAATACAAATTTACCGACAGCAGAATTTAACAGCCTGACACTACATACTAATACCGTTGCACATGCACCAAGCATTGCCGGTTTTGTTGCTGCCAATAATGAATATCTGGATGATTTATTAGCATGGCAAAATAATGCTGACGGCATATTAGAGACCAATATTAATTCAATCTCTATTCCGTGGCGTTATCAAACAGATGATCTTGCTTGGCAAAGCCAGCAAATTGATATGTTATCGCTAGCCCCTTTATTTATTGGGTTAGCATCTCATCCAGGTTTATTAGATATTCAATTTTTCAGGGCAAATAATCAGTCGGTTTATCAAAATTAAACAAGGAATAAGGCTTGAATCGAAAAAAGCGATAAAGCCTTTCTGTTTTAAATGTTTTACCAATTTAAGCTGTTGAGTAATACTGGTATCACATTAAGCGGTCAAGCTACTACCGCAAACAAATTTTAATTAAGTGATATGGAGAGATAGATGTTAGTAAATAAAGAAGGCCAGACAGTTCCTAGCGTTGAGTTTGTTGTTAAAACAGATGAAGGATTTCAAAAAGTTAAAAGCGATGACATTTTTAACAACCGTACCGTTATCGTGTTTTCTTTACCGGGCGCATTTACCCCAACTTGTTCGTCTACTCACTTACCGCGTTTTAACCAACTTGCGGATGTATTTAAAAAGCAAGGTGTAGATGAAATTGTTTGTATGTCGGTTAACGATACGTTTGTTATGAATGCTTGGGCTAAAGACCAAGAAGCTGACAATATTACAGTTATTCCTGATGGTAACGGCGAGTTTACCGACAAAATGGGCATGTTAGTTGATAAAGCCGACTTAGGTTTTGGTAAACGTAGCTGGCGTTATTCTATGCTGGTTAAAAACGGCGTAGTTGAAAAAATGTTTATTGAGCCACAAGTTGAAGGTGACCCGTTTGAAGTATCTGACGCAGATACCATGCTCAACTACATTTGCCCAAATGAAACGGCACCAAAATCAGTGAGTTTATTTACTAAACCGGGTTGTCCTTTCTGCGCTAAAGCAAAAGCGTTATTAACAGAAAAAGGCTACGCGTTTGAAGAAATCACACTAGGTAAAGGTATTGGTATTAACAGCTTGCAAGCTGTATGTGGCCGAGACACAGTGCCGCAAGTATTTATTGATGGCCAACACATTGGTGGTAGTGACGATTTAGAAACTTACTTTGCTAATGCATAAGTAGTTTTAAACAGCTAACCGTTTAGCGAGTTAAATTCTAAGCCAGATAATATAGCCATATTGTCTGGCTTTTTTGTCTGTGTCAGAATTTAAACTTGTAAACTTACTAAGGAAAATCAGTGAAGCTTAAAATTTATCAGGTCGATGCATTTGCGCAGCAAGTGTTTTCGGGTAATCCGGCTGCGGTTATACCGCTTAAAACTTGGTTGCCGGATGAGCTAATGCAGCAAATCGCGCAGGAAAATAACTTATCTGAAACGGTATTTTTTGTGGCGGATAATCAAGCTTTTAAAATTCGCTGGTTTACTCCGGTAAGTGAAGTAAAACTATGTGGTCATGCTACTTTAGCTGCGGCTTTTGTGATCTTCAATCAGCTAAACTATCAGCAAGATACCATTGTATTTTCATCTTTATCTGGCGAGCTAAAAGTAACTAAACATCAAGATTGGTTAGCTTTAGATTTTCCGGCTCAGCCAGCTCAACCAGTTGAGTTGCCGGATGCACTAATAAAAGGCTTAGGTAAAGCGCCACAAGTTTGCCTAGCCGCAGAAGATTATTTGGCGGTATTTGACAGCGAAGCTGAGCTAATGGCGATTAACCCCGATGTGACAGAGCTTGAAAAATTAGCTTATCGAGGTGTGATAGTGACAGCGCCGTCTGAGCAGTATGACTTTGTAGCCCGCTTTTTTGCGCCTAAAGTTGGGATAAAAGAAGATCCTGTAACTGGCTCGGCTTTTACCCAGTTAATGCCTTATTGGACAAATAGATTAGCAAAAAAAGCATTATTTGCTAAACAAGTATCAGCTCGTGGTGGAGAACTTAAATGCGAATTAACTGGAGATCGAGTATTTATATCCGGCCAAGCCGTATTATATCTACAGGGCGAAATTGAGGTTTAATAAAACAAGCGAAGATAAAAACGTTGTTTAAGTCATGTTTTAATGTGAAGTTTAAAAAATTATGTGTATTCAGCTTAGCCAACTTAATGGCTAAGCTGAATATTATCTATCCAAGCAGTTTGAGTATAGGTATGAATTATTGATCGTTTTGTTCGCAGGCTTGCAAAGTATTGGCGATTAAAGTGGCCACTGTCATTGGGCCCACGCCACCCGGAACTGGGGTGATGTAACTGGCTTTTTCTGCGGCGACTGCATATTCAACATCGCCAACCAGTTTGCCAGATTCTAAGCGGTTAATACCTACATCAATCAAAATTGCCCCTGGTTTAATCCAGTCACCCGGAATAAATTCAGGTTTACCAACTGCAACTACTAATAAGTCTGCTCGGCGTACGTGGCTTTCTAAATTTTTAGTAAATCTGTGTGTTACTGTCGTGGTACAACCGGCTAGTAATAATTCTAAGCTCATTGGGCGGCCAACAATATTAGAGGCACCAACAATGACAGCATCCAAACCTGTTACATCTAACCCAGTGCTTTCAATTAAAGTAATAATACCGGCAGGTGTACAAGGGCGTAGGGTTGGAATGCGTTGCGCTAAACGACCAATATTATATGGGTGAAAACCATCTACGTCTTTATTTGGCGAAATACGCTCGATAATTAATGAGCTGTCTAATCCTTTTGGTAAAGGGAGTTGAACTAAAATACCGTCGATAGCATCGTCGTTATTAAGCTCGTCAATTTTATCTAATAAGGCTTGTTGAGTTGTATTTGAAGGCAAAAAGATAGCTTCTGAATGAAAGCCGACATCTTTACAGGCATCACATTTTTTTCCAACATAAACCTGAGATGCCGGATCATCGCCAACCAAAACAACGGCCAAACCCGGTGCTCTTTTACCTTGTTCAACGCGTTTTGCTACCGATTCTTTAACCGATGCGCGGATGTTTTTGGCGATTTGATTGCCATCAATAATTTGTGCTGTCATACCTGTGTGTATCTCTTAAACTCATTTACTGCGCGTATTGTCGCATGAAAAAAAACTTTATAAAGTCTAAATTTAATTTTCAGCCTGCTTTTTTAACTGATAAAGCAAATCTAAAGCTTGTCTTGGGGTTAAGCTGTCGGGATCACAATTTTGCAGGCTTTCAACCGCTGGGTGAATTTGCGAAAGCCAGTCAAATTGCGCAGAGTGTTGCTCTGCCGGTAAAGGATCTGATGTTAGTTCGTTATGGTGACTGGTTTCAAGCTCATGTAATTTACGTTTTGCCTGCATAATGACCGTTTTTGGCACACCGGCTAACCCTGCTACTTGTAAACCGAAAGAACGATTGGCTGCGCCTTCTTGAACCGCATGCATAAAAGTGATGGTATCGCCATGCTCAATTGCATCTAAATGTACATTGGCAACACTTTCAATTTGTTCCGCCAAACTGGTTAATTCAAAATAGTGAGTAGCAAATAAGGTTTGTGCTTTTAATTTTAACGCTAAATTTTCAGCACAGGCCCAAGCCAGAGATAAACCGTCGTAAGTGCTGGTGCCTCGGCCTATTTCATCCATTAAGACTAAACTTTTTTCTGTCGCGTGGTTTAAAATATTGGCGGTTTCTGTCATCTCCACCATAAATGTTGAGCGCCCGCTGGCTAAATCATCTGATGCGCCAATCCGGGTAAAAATTCTATCTACCGGGCCTAAAGTTGCAGAGTCAGCCGGCACATAGCAGCCAATATAAGCCATTATGGTAATCAGCGCGGTTTGGCGCATATAAGTGGATTTACCACCCATATTAGGGCCGGTAATCACCAGCATTTTTCGGTTTGCATTCAGCTCTATCGGGTTGGCAATAAATGGCTCGCTGGTGAGTTCTTCAACCACAGGGTGGCGACCACCACTAATATGAATGCCAATTTCATCACTAAATTGCGGCTGACAATAATTTAAGGTTTCAGCGCGCTCGGCAAAGTTATTCAATACATCTAGCCGGGCGATATGATCTGATACTTGCTGAAGCTCGGCAATGTGTGGTTGAAAAACATCAAATAATGCTTCGTAGAGCTGTTTTTCTAGGGCGAGCGCTTTACTTTGCGCACTTAATACTTTGTCTTCGAGTTCTTTTAATTCAGGGGTGATATACCGCTCAGCATTTTTTAAGGTTTGGCGGCGAATATATTCGACCGGGGCTTGGGCTGACTGGGCTTTGCTGATCTCAATAAAAAAGCCATGTACCTTGTTATAACCTACTTTTAAGGTAGAAATACCCGTTTGCTCACGCTCTCGAAGTTCTATTTGTTCAAGAATATTTTGAGCCCCCTGACTTAATCGTCTGAGTTCATCCAATTCGGGGTCAAACCCTTGTGCTAAAACCCCACCGTCACGGATCACAACCGGGGGATTATCTACAATTGCATTAACTAATAACTCGCGTAGGTCACTAAATTCATTTAATAAATCTTTATATTTTAACAGTCCGGTTTCGCAGCTGCTGGCTAATAATTGTTTTAAATCGGGTAAACAAACCAGCGCATTTCTTAATCTTGAAAAGTCGCGCGGTCGAGCAGAGCGCAGCGCAATACGCGAGATAATACGCTCAATATCCCCAATATTTTTAAGCTCAGTTTTTAACTCACTGCTAAGCCCGCTGTTAATAATATCGCTAATAATTAAGTGGCGTTTAGCTAATACTTGTTTATTTAAAATGGGCTGAACTATCCAGCGTTGTAGCAGGCGACTCGCCATTGGTGTAGCGGTTTTATCCAGTACCGATAATAAGGTTTGGCCTTTGGTGCCAGATAAACTTTGATTTAATTCAAGGTTGCGAATTGAGATTGCATCTAAAAATAAATTTTCACCCAATTGTAATGTCCGCAGTCCACGTAAATGCGGAATCGCCGTTTTTTGGGTATCTTTTACATATTGCAAAACCGCACCAGCAGCACAAATCGCAATGTTTTCTTCGGCAATGCCAAAGCCGTTTAAATCTTGAGTATTAAACTGTTTGCAAAGCTGTCTGAATGCACTTTCGGCTTCAAAATCCCAGTCTGGTCTGCGTTTATTCGCTGGGCTGTTATCAATTAAGTTTACTGCTCTAAAACTTTCAGGGTACAAAAGCTCTGCTGGTTGTTTTTGTTGTAAAATAGCTTGCAAGCTTTCCTGGTTATCAATTACGGCCACTTCAAACCGGCCAGAAGCAATATCTAAACAGGCCAAGCCAAACTGATTATTATTAGCCTGATAAATGGCCATTAATACATTGTCGCGTCTTTCTTCTAATAATGACTCTTCGGTAATGGTTGCAGGCGTAATGACTCTCACTACTTTGCGCTCAACCGGCCCTTTGCTGGTTGCCGGATCGCCAATTTGCTCACAAATAGCAACTGACTCGCCCAATTTAACTAATTTAGCTAAATAAGTATCAACCGCATGATAAGGTACGCCCGACATAGGAATGGGTTTACCTGCGGTTTTGCCTCGGTGGGTGAGTGAAATATCAATTAATTCAGAAGCTTTTTTAGCATCGTCAAAAAATAGCTCGTAAAAATCCCCCATTCGATAGAATAATAAAATATCCTTATAATCAGCTTTTAAAGTTAAGTATTGCTGCATCATTGGAGTATGTTGACGTAGTGACTCTTCTGAATAAATATCTGATGTCATAAATTTAGATAAACCTGAAACGATGAAAATGTATTGGACTGAAATTGAAAATCAATCAAAAAAATTAGGCGCTATTTTAACGCAAAACCAACTCACAATTGCAACTGCTGAATCTTGTACCGGAGGCGGAATTGCTTACGCTTTAACCGATATTGCTGGTAGTTCAGCTTATTTTAATCAATCTTTTGTAACTTACAGCAATTTAGCCAAACAAAACTTATTGGGCGTGTCGGCTAAAACTCTGGCTGATTATGGCGCTGTGAGCGCACAAACGGTTAGCGAGATGGTAACCGGATGCCTTAAAAATGCAAATGCTGATATTGCATTAGTCACCAGTGGCATTGCCGGGCCGGGCGGTGGTAGTGAGCAAAAACCAGTTGGGCTGGTTTATTTTGGATGGCAGATCAAAGGCACACCGCCTATAGTTGAACATTTAATATTTAACGGCTCACGCACTCAGGTGCGAGAACAGGCGATATTACATGCCTTGACCAAGGCAATAAAAAATTTAGAAAAAAATATTGATACTGTATGAGTAACCAGTATACTTATTTGCATATTGACGAATTAGCTTAAAGCAAGCCGGAGAATTTGATGAGTGATAATAAACAAAAAGCATTAAGTGCAGCATTAGGACAAATCGAACGCCAATTTGGTAAAGGTTCGATTATGAAATTAGGGGATAACAAGGCGCTTGATGTTGAAAGTATCTCGACAGGCTCACTGGGATTAGACATTGCATTAGGTATAGGCGGCTTGCCTTGTGGCCGTGTTGTTGAAATTTTTGGTCCTGAATCATCAGGTAAAACCACCTTAACTTTGCAAACCATTGCTGAAGCGCAAAAGCTAGGTAAAACCTGTGCTTTCGTAGATGCTGAACACGCACTTGATCCAGTTTATGCCAAAAAATTAGGCGTAAACATTGATGAATTATTAGTATCTCAACCAGATACAGGCGAGCAAGCGCTTGAGATTGCCGATATGTTAGTTCGCTCAAATGCGGTTGATGTTGTGATTGTTGACTCAGTAGCTGCATTAACGCCAAAAGCAGAAATTGAAGGCGAAATGGGTGATACCCACGTTGGCTTACAAGCGCGTTTAATGTCGCAAGCATTACGTAAACTGACAGCTAATATTAAAAAGTCTAATACGTTATGTATTTTCATTAACCAGATTCGTATGAAAATCGGGGTTATGTTTGGTAACCCAGAAACCACAACCGGTGGTAATGCGCTTAAATTTTACGCATCAGTTCGTTTAGATATTCGCCGAACCGGTGCAGTAAAAGAAGGTGATGAAGTAACTGGTAATGAAACCCGAGTTAAAGTGGTTAAAAATAAAGTGGCTCCACCATTTAAACAAGCTGATTTCCAAATTTTATACGGTAAAGGCATTTCTAAACATGGTGAGTTATTAGACTTGGGTGTTAAAGAAGGTTTAGTTGATAAGTCGGGCGCTTGGTACAGCTATAATGGCAACCGAATTGGTCAGGGTAAAGCTAATTGCATTAAGTTTTTAGAAGAAAACCCAGCAATTTCAGATGAAATTGAAAAAATTATTCGTGAACGTTTATTAACGGCTGAAAAAGTTGAAGAAAGCCCAGCAGTTGCTCCGGCAGAAGCACAAGAGCAACTTGACGACGAATAAGTTTATCGATTAAACAAATAAAAGCGTAATTTAAAAGCAGAGCCAGATGTTAATCTGACTCTGCTTTTTTGTTTGAGACTGGCTAAAAAGCTCTAAAAGGGGGCGTACAATGCCTAAAGCTGGGCCAAATTGTTGTATTGTAAAATTTTATATCTATAACAATTTGTCTTATGCATTTTTTCTGTCACTGAAATTAGGCATCTTGAGGCATTACAAGTATAGAGCTAAATTAATATAAATAATTGGACGGGATTGTTACTAAATAGACCTGGAACTTTAAGCTAATATAAAGCAGCTAAGTTATTTGATTGTGTTTTAGAGTTAAATAGATCTTTTCCAAGAAATAGCTGGAAAATAAGGAAGTTCCCCAAAATGCCGCTGCGGGTAATGGCCCTTGAACCGTCAAGTTCAAGGCGGAAAATAACACTCAACCGTAGGCTTCTCGGTACATGCCGAGCCTGCTCAATAGCTAAGATGGTATCTTCCTAAAGTGTTAGTATCGGCTCAGGGACTTAACCCCTAGACGAACACTTCAGGGAACAAAACTGGATTCTATCTAATGTGCAGTTGGTTATTCAAATAAGCTTTTTAATTATAGCTTAATTTAATATCTCTGTTTAAAGCTAACTGCGCATTAAATTGTACACCCGAACAACTAGGTGTCTGATGGCGCGCACTATAAGCATGCTGCTTACTGATTGCAAGCCTAGTATTAATAAATATCTTAATCTTGAGTTTAGATGCTGATTTTTCCGGCAAACAAACATTTTCTTAAATTTGGCTACTAGCTGCATGTTGTTCACAGTGGTACGATAGGCAACAATTTGCCTAAAATTAGCTAAACATTATTCAATTATTAAAACCGGCAACTAGCTAATTTTTTATTCAAACTTCAGGTTAAATAAAATGACAGATATTATCTTACCCGATTATGACCAATTCGACTTTTTTTTGCATCAAAATGAACTGAAAGCAACTGCGGCTGAGGTTCATGGCATAATAGCTGGCTGTTTATGTGCTGGCATGCCATACAAACAAGCGGACTGGCTAGAGCTGGTAAGTGAATTTGTTTTACAAGGTGCAGATATAAATGCGCAGGCTGAAGATAAATTTAAAGAATTGTACGAAATCACCTATCAGCAATTGCTAAATATGGATTATGCATTTCAAATATTTTTACCGCAGGAAGATGATATTCCGCTCAGTGAATGTGCCCAAATGTTAATTGAATGGCTCGGCGCTTTTATTGCGGCATTTGGTAGTGCAATTGGCGATAAGTTTGTAGGCTTAGATAATGAAGTACGTGAGGCGTATCAGGATCTGTTAGATATCAGCCAAATGGATACTGACATGGAAGATGATGAAGAAAACCTCATCGCGTTTGAAGAAGTAGTCGAGTACGTCAGAATGACTGCTATTTTATGTTTTGGTGAATTGGGTGATCGCAAATTAGAGCAAGTTGAACAGCCAAAAAGCCCGTTATTACATTAATTAAAATCAGGGAACAAGATGATTGCACAGAGCGAATACCTAGCCAGACGAGAAGCTGTTTTAGCTCAAATGTCGGCCAATAGCCTTTGTATTTTATTCTCAGCCAGTGAACAAACCCGCAGTAATGACACCGAATATTTATTCAGACAAAACAGCGACTTTTTTTATTTAACGGGTTTTAATGAGCCGCAGGCTGCATTGGTATTAATCAAACAAGCTGATAACTCTACTCAAAGCATTTTATTTTGCCGCGCAAAAGATAAGTTGGCTGAAATTTGGAATGGTCGCCGCATTGGTCCTGAAGCAGCAAAAGAGTTATTTAATCTATCATCTGCTTATCCGGTGGGTGAATTAGCTACTCAATTAGTTGAGTTGCTCAATGGTAAAACGGCTGTGTATTGGTTGCAGGGTGAATCACAACTAAATGATGAAACTGTGTTTTCTGCCATTTTAGCCGTTCGTCAAAAAGGGAAATTTGCCAGTGCACCAACTCAGTTTTTTGATCTGCGTTGCATTATTCATGAACTTCGTTTGATAAAATCTGAAAGCGAATTAGCTGTGATGCAAAAAGCGGCTGATATTAGTTGTGATGCGCATATCAGAGCCATGAAATCATCCGCCGCGGGTAAATATGAATATCAGTTAGAAGCTGATATTTTGCATGAGTTTGCTTATCAAGGCGCTCGTTTTGCGGCTTATAACAGTATTGTTGCAGGTGGAGATAATGCATGCATTTTACACTACACCGAAAATTGTGATGAGCTTAAGGCTGGAGAGTTAGTATTAATTGATGCCGGTTGTGAGCTAAACGGCTATGCCGCGGATATTACCCGTACATTTCCGGTAAATGGGCGATTTAGTAAAGAGCAGGCTCAATTATATCAACTGGTTTTAGACGCTCAGCAAGCCGCTTTAGACAGCTTTAAACCCGGACAAACGCTCAGTGCTGCCACTCAAATCGCGGTCAATGTGATTACTCAGGGGTTAATCGATTTAGGTATTTTAACCGGTACACTTGAGCAAAATACCCAAGCTCAGGGTGATAACCCGCCAGCTTATCGCCAATTTTTTATGCATGGCTTGAGCCATTGGCTGGGTATTGATGTACATGATGTTGGTGCATACAAGATTAATGATCAAGACAGACCTTTAACCCCAGGTATGGTCATTACGGTTGAACCAGGTTTATACATTGCAAAAGATATCGATAATGTTGAGCCTAAATGGCGAGGCATTGGGATTAGAATAGAAGATAATATTGTGATTACAGAATCCGGCTATACCAATTTAACTCAGGCTGCACCTAAAACAATTTCTGCAATAGAGCAGTTAATGGCGGGTTAAGATGACTGCTGAACAATTTGATATTGTTATTGTTGGTGGTGGTTTGGTTGGCACTTGTTGTGTCAGTGCGATTCGAGCGATTGAAGCGCAATTGAATACGGCTATCAATCAAAGTGCAACCGAACAAAAGCCACTTAAAATTGCGATAGTTGAAGCACAAAATATTGATCCTCAATCGTATCATACTGTGAGTAACAGCTTTGATAGTAAAGCCATTGCTTTATCTTATGGCTCAGCTCGGTTATTACAAAAATGGGGAGTATGGCCAAGGTTAAAGAATCAGGTTGAGCCAATTACTAAAATTGAAGTTAGTGAACAATACAGTGCTGGATTTAGTTTTATCCATAAACCTGAGCATCAGTCAGCTTTAGGTTTTGTGGTTGAGGCGCAGCAAATTGGTCAAGCTATGCTAAGCCATATTGCGCAGTACAATATTCAATGGTTTTGTGCAGCTCAGGTCGATAATATTAAACAAACCAAAGATTATGCAGAGCTTGAGTTAAATACAGGCGAATCCCTGCAAGCTAAACTGATTTTAGCTTGTGACGGAGCAAATAGCCGAATCAGAGAACTGCTTAATTTATCCGGCCAAACAGATGATTATGACCAATGGGCACTAACCACCAATGTAGAAGTAGATCGTGAGCATAATAACATTGCTTATGAGCGATTTACCTCGCAAGGGCCGCTGGCCATGTTGCCAATGAAAAGCAACCGGTTTGGTTTAGTTGGGTGTGCGCAGCAACAAACCATTGAGCAATTAATGGCAAAAAATGATGCTGAGTTAATTGCCACATTACAACAAAGCGCGGGATATAAAGCCGGAAAAATTGTGCGTATAGGCGAGCGTCAAATGTATCCATTATCACGACGTTTTAGCCAGCAAAACTTGCATCACAGAGTTGTTGTATTGGGAAATGCCTCTCATACTGTTCATCCAATCGCTGGTCAGGGGTTTAACTTAGGTATTCGGGATGTTGCGGCAGTAGCTGCGCAAATATTAAATAAATTAACTAAAGCGCAAGATATTGGGCTTAATTGGCAAAGTTATCAAACTGAGCGCAATACCGATATCCGGCTAATTTTACAGGCCACCGATACTTTGGTACGTACTTTTTCTAATAACCAACCCATTTTAAAATTAGCCAGAAACGCAGGTTTACTGGCACTTGAATTAAACCCGTTAATTAAACAGGTTTTTACCCAAAGGGCTATGGGGTTTTTAAATAACAAATAATAGGTTAAGCAAGTGATAGATAAATTTGATGTAGTGATAGTGGGTGGTGGCATGATAGGGCAAACCTGTGCACTGGCTTTAGCCGAGGCAAAGGTAAAGGTTGCTTTAGTTGCACCTGAGCTAAATGCGCCAATCAGTCAAACTCAGGCACTTAGAGTGAGTGCGATTAATCAGGCATCAATTAATGCATTTAACCAGTTAGGGGTATGGGATTTAATTCAACCTAGTGCTAAAGCGCCTTTTGAGCAAATGCAGGTGTGGGATAAAGACAGCGCCGCTAGCATCGAGTTTTCTAGTCAGGATAATCATGCTGATGCTTTAGGTTATATTGTTGAAAACGCACAAATAGAAAAAGCGCTGACTCAATTACTGAGCGAACATGCTCACTGCGAACTTTATCAAACCCGTGTTATTCAAGTTAATCAAGATGCAAGCCAAGCTTTGGTGCAACTGGAAAGTGGTCAGTTTTTACAAGCCAGCTTATTAGTTGTAGCGGATGGCGCAGAGTCTAAGCTCAGACAAAATTTAGATATCCCACTGACGTTTTCTGATTATGGGCAAAAAGCAATTGTTGCCAAAATAAAAACCGAATATCCTCATCAAAATATTGCGCGACAAGTGTTCACACCAAGCGGGCCATTGGCATTTTTACCCTTAGCTAATCCAAATGAAATCTCAATTGTCTGGTCACAAGATTCTGATAAAGCTGATGAGTTATTAGCGTTATCTGAACAGGCATTTAGTAAAAAGCTGGCTGCTTGTTTTGATTGTGTACTAGGCCAAGTTGAGCTTTTATCTGAGCGCCTCTCTTTTTCGCTTAAAATGCGTTATGCGCAAACATTTATTACCGGCTCTGCAATTTTAATTGGCGATGCTGCGCATACGATTCATCCACTTGCCGGACAAGGCGCTAATTTAGGTTTAATGGATGCATTAGCCGTAGCCGAAGCTGTACAAAGTAGTTTGGCATTAAGTGATGAGATTAATTTAACTTTACTCAAACAAACCATGCGCTGGCGACAAGCCGAAGCGATGCAAAGAATTATCGCGATGCAAGCTTTTAAACAAGGTTTTGGCACAGACTTTTTACCAGTTAAACAGTTAAGAGGGCTGGCACTTAATTTTGCCGATAAAGCGCCGTTACTTAAACAAAAGCTTGCAGCTCTGGCGATGGGGACAAGTGGCAAGTTACCTAAGCTAGCTCAGGCTGAATTATAAATTAAGCTTAATGTAAAAAGAGTGTGCAAAAACACGCTTTTTTTGTTAAATTGCCACCGGTGGCAAAATGGAATTAACCAATTATAATTTAAATAACTTCAAACGGGCTAAGCCAGATAAATGAATTAATTGGATAAAAAATAATTCATTCGGGTTCAGTTAAAAATTAAAGAGGCAATATGAAATTTCGTTTAGCAAGCTGTATTGTGTCTGTTTCTGTCGCGGGTCTAATATCCTGTTCCGACTCTAGTGTTGAAACAAACCAAACTCAAAAGTCTCACCAAGAAACACATCAAGCAGAAAAAAACTCAGTAAAACAACAAACTGCGTCACATGAATTCGACAAATTATTACCGCCAGAGCCAAGCATGCCTGAGCAGATTTGTACCGAATTAAAAGCAAATCTTAAATATGTAAACTGGGTTTTACCGGATGAAGTCGATCACGATCCTAAAAACTCAAGCCCAGATTCTAGCCGGCTTCAGCAGGCAATGGATAATTGTCCGGCAGGGCAGGCTGTAAAATTAATTACCGATAATGGCAATAATGCATTTTTAGCCGGTCCACTGCGTATTCCGTCTGGTGTGACTTTATGGGTTGATAAAGACGTTAAGCTATTTGCTTCACGTAGCCCAGCCGATTACGATTTAGGTGATGGCGTTTGTGGTGATGCACTGCCGGATATTAAAAACCGCTGCGAGCCTTGGATTTACGCTAAAAATACTGAAAACAGCGGCATTGTAGGTGAAGGGACCATTGATGCACGTGGTGGTTCGGTTTTAACTTCGGGTAAACGAGCTTATCAAACCACGTGGTGGGATTTGTCTATGCAAAGTAAAGCCAAGCCTAAGCTTGAGCAAAATAATCCACGAATGATCCAAATTGACGACAGCAAAAACTTTACCTTTTATAAAATTAACCTGCAAAATGGCGCTAAATTCCACGTTGGCACAAAACGTAATGACGGCTTAACGTTTTGGGGAATTAAATTATTAACGCCTTCATTAGCTTATACCAATCCGGGTTATCAGTGTGCAGAAGAAGATATGCCTGCGCCGGGTAAACTCGATAAACCGAGCACCTGTTTTATCCCTGAATTAGTTAAAAATACTGACGGGATTGATCCGGGAACCAGTAAAAACGTAACTGTCGCTTATTCGTTTATCAGCACCGGTGATGACAATGTAGCGATTAAATCTGGCGATGATGACAACAAACCAGCTTCGCAAAATCATTTATACGCGCACAACCATTTTTATTATGGTCACGGTATGTCGATTGGCAGTGAAACCGATGCAGGTGTAGATAACATTAAAGTATGGGATCTCACTTTAGACGGGATGGATAGTGGCCACGGTGTCGGCATTAGAATTAAATCAGACGGTAAACGCGGCGGTGATATTACTAATGTCACTTACGATAATGTTTGTATGCGCCGCGCGAAAGATGCTTTGGTATTTACCCCATATTATAGCTCTACTAAGTCAGATAAATTGCCGCCTAAAATGGAAAATATCGTTTTGAAAAACTTCCATTATATTGATTATCCGGGGGCTAAATATAATGAAGCTTTAGTTAATATCAGCGGTTATCAGTCGGGCGAGTTAATTAACCCGTTAAAGCTGACCTTGGATAATGTTGTGTTTGATACCATGCCCGAAATCCGTGATAACAAACATTACAAGCATCATCATATTCAATATACCTTTGGACCAAGAGCCGTTAAAAACTTTCCAGACAGAGAGCAGGCCGATATTAGTGTGAAAGATATGCAAACTTTACCGGCTGAGCCAATTGAGTGTTCGGACGAGCGATTTGTTAAATTCCCAGCGGTAGATTCGCCAATTTAATAATTTACAAATCATAGGTTTGGAAAATACCAAGCACACATAATAAAAAAGCTGGCATAGCCAGCTTTTTTATTACTTTTAATTACAAGTTAATCTTACGCCCATTCGCTTTGGCGTTTTTTACGTCTTGGCATAAGCGCTAAAATATAACCCAAAATCAAACTGCCGATAGACAATAAACCACCTCTAACCAACCAATCCATTTTAGCTTTTTCTAAACTTTCGGTTTCACTTAATTGTAATGAGGTTAACTGGCTTTGTGTTTTTTCAAGCTTTTGCTGCAATTCTTGCGTGGTTTCCTGATTACGTCTTAGCTGGCTTTCCAGCATTTGTTTTTCGCTTTGTTGATCGCTTAAATTGGCTTGTTTAGATTCTAATTGGCTCTTTAACTCGGTTAATTCAGTTTCGGCTGTTTTTAAGCGCTGCGCTAAGCTCGCACCTTGTTGAATGTATTGAGTTTCAATCCAGCCTGTTTTATTTTCATCGTAACGGATTTGGCTAAAGTCACCGTCTTCAGAGCGCTGTAATATAGTAATTTCACTGCCGGATACAACGGTATCTGTAATACGGTAATTACGGGTAGGCCCAGTATGAACAAATACAGTTAACTGATCTGAAATGTAATTAGATTGGCTATTTTGTGCAGAAAACACAGGGCTTGAAGAAAGGCTCAAGCAAATGGCAGCCAAAATGTAGCGTTTCATGGAAAACTCCAATTATTATTTGAAAGGCTAAAAATGATTTAGCAAACATCTAGAATTATTATTTAATTGAACCAAATCAGACCGATTTGGCAGCTTGCCCTTATTTAAAACTTTATTGGCTCAGATTACCAGCGCAATTATGTTAATCGGTCACATTTCATCTTAATTTTTTGCGATAGAACAAAAATATATGGGGTATATTGAATCAATCGGTAAGGATTACTTGAACAATTGTTTATGCTGGGGTATTTTCTCATCTCTTACCAAAAATTAGCGCGTGAAACGCACCTATATGGATACTGAGATAGAACTAAAATTTGCTGTCGCTTCAGAGCAAATCATTGATAGCTGTGATGTTAAAACACAACTCGACGATTTATTGTTACCTATGTTAAAAACAGATGGTTACAACTGCAAAAAACTCATTAATACCTACTTTGATACCCCAAACCAGCAATTAAGAGCATACGATTTTGGCTTGCGGATCCGCACCCGAGATAGTGCGTCTGAACAAACTTTAAAAACCGCAGGCCGAGTCGTGGGTGGTTTACATAAAAGACCAGAATACAATATTGATATAGACAATACCCAACAACCGGATTTAAGTTTATTTCCTGCTGACGTTTGGCCCGAGCCTCATTTAGTTAACGAGTTACAGCAAAATTTAGTTCCCTTATTTACCACCCACTTTACCCGTCATTTATGGCTGATTAATTATCAAAATAGTGTGGTTGAAGTGGTATTTGATTCAGGTGAGGTAAGCTCAGAAAACAAGTCGCTTGATATTCGTGAAATTGAACTTGAATTAATTGATGGCGATATGCGCCAGCTCTTTGAATTGGCGAATGTATTAACTGAAAAATTACCACTTAGATTATCAAACGACAGTAAAGCGGCACGTGGTTATCGATTATTTTTGGGTAAAGAGCTACACAACAAGCCAGAAATAGGAATGTGCAAACTCAGCACTGATATGACAGTTGAACAAGCGTTTCAGCAATCTATTGAGCATGGTTTAGCTTATTGGCAATATCACGAAGAAGTTTATTGCCAACAACAACACTTGTCGAACTTACAGCAGCTAATTAAAGGCGTGTATTTAGTACGGCATACTTTAAATTTGTACCGTGAATATATTCCTAAAAAAGCTGGCAGTCAGATTTGGCTAGATATTAAGTGGCTTATTCGTGAATTTAGCTGGTTAGATGAAGCGGTTCATATTAAACAGCTCACCTCTAAAAAAGGTATTTACCGTAAAAAAATAGCGGAAGATGAGCAGTTAATTAGTTATTTAGAAGCCAGCCGTAAAGGTTTACAGCAAGAATCAGACGTTATTAACTTATTTTACAGCAAACGCTACAGCCAGCTAATTTTAACTTTAATGCGCTGGTTAGTTGAGCGGGGTTGGCGCTGTTACTCAGAAATTAACGAAGAAAAAATCAGCCAGAATATAGGCGCAATTGCGGCTCAGTTAAACCAGCAAGATTGGGAAAAACTCAAACACATGATGCCGGTTAAACAAGAGTTTGATGCGCAGGATTATATTCAGGTAGAAAAATATGTCGGTCGCGGTTTGTTATCTGGCGCGAGTATTGGTGCATTGTTCGACAGTGAAGAACGTAGCGACTTTAGAGCGCCGTGGCTGGATATTTTACAAGGTATTTTTGAGTTAAAAACATTGGCTTTGTTTAATGAAAGCTTAACCAATTATCAGGGCGACAATGGCCAAGAGCTTAAGGTTTGGGGCGATACTAAAATTAGTAACTTAGTAAGAGTGCTGGAACAATCGCGCCAGTCAGCCCTTAAAATGACACCTTATTGGTAAAGTAGTAAAATTTTCTGATTAAAAAGTAAGCTGATTAAACTCAGCTTACTTTTTGACAATTCTCACACACGCCATGAGCCTCAATTGTTGGTTCAACAATTTGAAAATGTTTTTGTTTTGCAGCATTAATTAATGCTTTGCTGATAGCGGTACTATTTATTTCCTGCACATCACCACACTGATCACAAATTAATAACTGGGCTTTATGGTGCTCAGCAAAGTGGCTGCATAATACATACGCATTTTGCGACTCAACTTTATGTACAAAACCATGCTCAAGTAAAAAGTCTAAAGCACGGTAAATTGTCGGCGGCTTTGCTTTAGCATCTGTTTTTTGGAGTTGGGTTAATAAGTCATAAGCACCCATAGATCCGTTTGCGTCTGCCAATAAAGTAAATACTTGTTCACGCACAGCGGTAAAACGCACGCCTTTATTTTGGCAAAGCAATCTTGCTTGTTCTAATAATAATGAATCACTCATCTTTGAATGCCACTTAACTTAAAATAACTTTAAAGCATTGTACTAAAAACTATTTAAATTTGTATAGTTTGTTTGATGGAGTTCTTGGCGATTTTTAATAACTGACTGATAAGTTCTCAATTGTCATAAAAATGTTTAAATAAAGATCAGTTTATTGGTGGGTTATTTAAATCCAATATCAGTATGTTGGATTTAACATGCTGATTATTAATAAAAATAATCTTGTTAATAAATAAGGCAACAGTATAGCTTGGTTTACACTTTGTCATATAACTGTCATTTTTCTGGAATCTAGTTGTCATCTTTGGTGCGTAATCTGCGCCATAAATCTTGATACATTCAATTTTAACAAACGGTGATAACAATGAAATTAAAACAACTTTTTTCGTTAACAGCGGTGGCTACATCTTTGATTTTAGCTGGCTGTGGCGGTGATATTAATATTGATGCAAGCACAGATAATAGCGTTGTAAATAATGGTTCAGACGGTGGCAATAATAATGGTGGTGGCTCAAATGTTACTTTTCCTGATGAGTCTCCGATTACTTTAGGCTTAGCTTCAAAAGATACAGCATTATCTAGCAGCCTTGATAAAGACGTATATGTAATTTCTGGCGAAATTACAGAAGATGTTGTATTGCACGCTGATGTTTACTGGGCAGTAGAAGGCAAAGTATTTGTAGGTAAAGATATTGCTGCTGATGGTTACACAACAGAAGACTCTGCAACGTTAGATATTGAAGCTGGTGCAACTATTTTTGGTAAATCTGGTAGCGACGCTTTAATTATTAGTCGTGGTTCAAAAATCAATGCCTTAGGGACAGCAACTAAGCCAATTGTATTCACCGCATTCCAAGATTTAAACGGTACAGTAAATAAAGACGACTCTGGTTTATGGGGTGGTATCGTATTAAATGGTCAAGCACCAAATAGTGAAGGCGCTAACGTACCGGGTGAAGCAGATACAGGTACTTACGGTGGTGACATCGCAGACGATAACAGCGGTGTTTTAAAATATGTTCAGGTTCGTTTTGCAGGTTTTAAAGTAGACGGTGAAAATGAATTAAACGGTGTTGCTTTCCAATCAGTTGGTTCTGGTACAACAGTTGAGTATTTACAAGTTCACAATAACTCAGATGATGGTGTAGAGTTCTTCGGCGGTACAGTTAATGCTAAATATTTAGTGTTAACAGGCAACCAAGATGACAGTTTAGACTGGACACAAGGTTGGAGTGGTAAAGTTCAACACGTTTATATTAAACACAACAGTGTTGGTGGCGATCATGCATTTGAAGGTGACGGCGCAGCGGGTGGTACTCCAAATTCAAACCCAGTTATTTCTAATGTCACTTTCTTAGGTAGCGACATTGATACTTCTAACGGTATGGATATTCGTAAAGGTTCTGACGGTCAATTTTACAACTTCTTATTTGTAGGTGGAAATGCAGAAGCTTGTTTAGATATTGACGATGATATCGCTAAAGCAAACGCGGCTGCTGGTACATTAAAAATTGAAAACTCTATCTTAAACTGTGATACCCCATTTGCAGACTCTGAAGGCGCAACCACAATTGCTGACTGGTTTGCTGCTTCTGATACAAATATTCAGGATGATGCTAAGTTAGTTAATTATATGCCTGTTGCTTCTTCTCCTGCTTTAGGTGCTGGCAAAAATGTAGCAAATGATGTTGACGGTTATTTTGATACAGTTGATTACATCGGTGCATTTGACGGTACTAATGACTGGACTTTAGGCTGGACTTACGGCATTCACAATACAGTTACTGACTGTCCTCAAGGTACAACTGAAGTTGCTGAGGTTACAGCTGGTCAATTAACTTGTGCTATTAGCGGTACACTAACAGAAGACGTTACTTTATCTCCGGGTGCTGTTTATCAGTTAACTGGTGCTGTTATTGTTGGTAAAGATATTGCGGCTCAAGGCTATACAACGGCTGATTCTGCAACATTAACAATTGAACCAGGTGTGACTGTATTTGGTCAGTCAGGTGCTGATTATTTAATTGTTAGCCGTGGCTCAAAGATTGAAGCTGCTGGTAGTGTATCTGCACCTATCGTTTTCACTTCTGTTTCTGATGTAAAAGGCACTGTTAGTGAAGACGATTCTGGTTTATGGGGTGGTATCGTTTTAAATGGTCAGGCTCCAAACAGCGAAGGTGCTAACGTACCGGGTGAAGCAAATACGGGTACTTATGGTGGTAACATTGCTGATGATAACTCTGGTACTTTGCAATATGTTCAAGTTAAGTACGCTGGTTTTAAAGTCGACGGTGAAAACGAATTAAACGGTGTTGCTTTCCAATCAGTGGGTTCTGGTACAACAGTTGATTACTTACAAGTTCATAATAACTCAGATGATGGTGTCGAGTTCTTTGGTGGTACAGTAAGTGCTAAACATTTAGTTTTAACTGGTAACCAAGATGATAGTTTAGACTGGACTCAAGGCTGGGTTGGTAACGTACAATACGTATTAATTAAACAAAATGACCTTGGTGGTGATCACGCATTAGAAGGTGATGGTGCTGCTGGTGGTACTCCAAATTCAAAACCAACGATTGCTAACTTAACATTTATTGGCAGTAATTCTCCTGATTCAAATGGTATAGATATTCGCAAAGGTTCAGAAGGTGCTTTCTACAACTTCTTATTTGTTGAGCCTGCTATTGAAGGTTCTTGTTTAGACATTGATGATGATATTGCTAAAGCGAATGCGGTAGCTGGCTCATTATCTATCTCTACTTCAGTTCTTTCTTGTGCTAAAAACTATGCAAACGCAGAAGCTCAAGCTTGGTTTGAAACCGCTACAGCTGGTAACGAAGTGGTTGCAGGTGTAACGGTTGATGCTAATTTTGTAGCTTCTTCAACAGGTACAGTAACAGCAACAGACATGAGCACAGTAAGTGATGCATTTGACGCAACTGACTATGTTGGTGCAGTTAAAGATGCAAATGACACTTGGTATAAAAACTGGACTCACGGCCTTTAATTTATAAATGCCTCTAACTAAGGCGCTTAACTAAGCGCCTTATTTTTTGATTCTAGTTTTATTTACTGAGGTAAAAGTATGTCTAAACATTTCAAGCTGCTTAATAGCAAAGTTTGTACCGCAGTGTTAGCTGCCGTTACATCTACAAATTTATTTGCAGCAGACGCAGACCCTTTAATGGAAGAGGTTGTTGCGACTGCGAGTCGCTTGCAAGGTAGTGCCGCTGCGGTGATTCAAGAAAGAAAACAACAAGCTTTCGTTGCAGATTTATTAGGCTCAGAGCAAATTTCTCGTACTGGTGACAGTGATGCGGCATCAGCATTAAAGCGGGTGACGGGTTTAACGCTAGTTGGTGGTAAATTTATTTATGTCCGTGGTTTAGGGGAACGTTATTCAAGTACCACATTAAATGGTGCAAATGTTCCGTCTCCGGATCCAACACGTAAAGTTGTCCCTTTAGATATGTTCCCAAGTGGCATTATTGAAAATCTGTCAGTTCAAAAAGCATACTCTCCTAGTATGGCTGGTGAATTTGGTGGTGGTGCCATTGATATCAGAACTAAATCAATTCCGAGTGAGTTTGTTTTTACAATTAACGGTAGCTTAGGCTATAACTCTGAAAACTCAGATGACGGTTTAACTTACGATAACGGAAGTAGCTTTTGGGGCGATGTTGGTGAGCGTGAATTACCTAGCATTGTTAAGCAAAATATTGATGAATATGGTGTTATTAACAAAAGCATTTTAACGTCTACTTTGGGTGATGCTGAGTTAGCAGATCAAATCGTTGATCAAACTATTTTAGCTTTTGATAACAGCAATAATGTAACCCGTGAAAGTATTGACCCAGATTATGGGTTTGGCTTTTCAGTTGGGAATCGTTTTGAATTAACAGAGGACGTTGTGTTTGGTGTTTTATTATCATCTGAATATGATAATAGCTGGTCTAATGCCAAAGAGCGCAAGGTTCGTTTTGATACAACCGTTGATGGGATTAATGCGATTGAAGATAAAGAGGTTTTATCAACAGAGCATGAAGTTCAAATTAGTACCATTTTAAACTTTGGTTTAGAGTTTGGCACTAACCACAGAATCGAAACAACCAGTATCTTTTTAAGAAACAGCCGAGACAAAGTTGAATTAGAACAGGGCGAAGATTTTGACTATGACGCTTCTGCTGATGTTTATAATATCTTGTTTGAAAAACGAGAATTAACAACAAATCAGATCCGTGGTATTCATAACTTCCCAGATTTAATGAATCTAGGTTTTGACTGGCAATTTACTAAAGCTAAAGCGACTCGTGATGCACCAGACGAACGAGAAATCGTTTATATCCCATTGCAAGGTCAAGCTGCGTTAGCAACCGACTCTAAAACGCCTGCACTTAGCCGTTTTTTCAGTGAGTTGGAAGATGAAGCCGAAATTTTTCAATGGAATGCTTCATTACCGATTTATTTAGATAATACCGAAATAGAATTAAAAGTAGGTGCAGACCATTCTAAAAAATGGCGTACTTCAAATGGTGTGTTTTTCCAGTATTTATCTAAATACTCACCGGCAGCAGAAGGTGAATCTAACTATTTAGTGGGTGATATTGACTCTGTTTATACTGACGAAATATTAACCTCTAATTTGACCCAGTTCCAACAACTATTACGGGTTGATGATTACATCGCGGCTCGTATGTTGGATTCTTACTATGGTCAGTTTGATGTATTCTTTGATCAGCAATATCGGTTAAGTGGTGGTGTCAGGTTTGAAGATTGGCGTCAGGCTGTTGTGCCAATCGGTTTTGAAAATAACCGCAAAAAAGCACTTGAGCCAACGGCAATTGCAGAAAACGAATTGTTACCCGCGTTATCATTTACTTATATTATGAGTGATGAGCAGCAGGTTCGTTTAGGTTATGGTAAAACCCTTGTTCGACCAGATTTAAAAGAATTATCTCCGGTTCGTTACTTAGACCCATTAACTGATAACCCTGTATTTGGTAACCCAGATTTGAAAGTAACAGAGATTCAAAACTTTGATATCCGCTGGGAATACTATTCAGATACATCAGATACCTTATCTGTTGCGTTATTTTATAAAGATTTAACTGCGCCAATTGAAAATATTCAATTGCCGGGTGCAGATGAATCAAACGTATCATTTATTAATGCCGATCGCGGTGAAATTTATGGTACAGAGTTTGAGTGGATGAAGAGCCTTGATTTCATTGGTAAAGGTTTTGATCGCTTCTTCTTCTCAGGTAACATCACGTTAAGTGATTCTGAAATTGTTATTCCTGACCAGTATTCATACTTTAGTTTGGCAAACCAAGCATTATTACCTATTACCAGTGATGATAACGCTTATGTAACCAATCCTACACGACGTATGACAGGTCACTCAGAATATGTGGTTAACTTACAGTTAGGTTTTGACTCTTATGATGGTGAGCATTCAGCTTCGCTCGTTTATAACCGTTTTGGTGAGCGTATCATGAGTGCTGGTATCGACAGAATGCCGGATTTAATTGAATCACCGTTTGATTCATTCGACATTGTTTATACTTATTACCCAACGTTTGAAACTAAAATGTCTTTAAAAGTGAAAAACATTTTAGGGGATTCTCAAGAGTTCACTCGCAATGGTGAAGTCGCTGAATCATCAGACTCAGGCCAAGAAGTGAGTTTAAGTTTTTCTTGGGAATTATAAAACCAAGGTATCTTTAAACTTAAAAAAGCAGCTTCGGCTGCTTTTTTTATAACCACAATTTAGCTTTAAAAGCTTGCCTTTCTCTTTGTCATATTACTGTCATATCCGGTTAATTTTAGTGTCACATAAACGACATATAGTGCACTCAATCTTTTAATAGTATCAATTAACAGGAAGCTTACCTATGAGCCTTTCTCGTATATTTAAAATGTCTGTTATTGCTTCTGCGGTTGCTGTATCTGCTTCTGTATTTGCACAGGCCGAGAGCTTAGAACCTGCAATTAAAGCAGGTAAAGAAATTAACCAGTCTGCTGAAAAGTCACAAAAGAAAATCGACAAAATCAGTGACGATATTCAAACCCGTTTACAGCAGTTTAAAGCTATCAATAAAGAGATTGATGGTTTGTTAGTGTATAACAAACAGCTTGATAAACAAATCGCTAACCAAGAAGCTGAAATGGCTGATATTAACGATTCAATCGATAAAGTGTCTGTGGTTGAACGTCAGGTTACACCATTAATGATTCGTATGATTGATGGCTTAGAGCAGTTTGTAAATTTAGATGTTCCATTTTTAGCTGAAGAACGTGCAAAGCGTATTGCAGGCTTAAAAACTATGATGGACAGAGCCGATATTGCGCCATCTGAAAAGTTTCGCCGTGTATTAGAAGCGTATCAGGTTGAAGTGGATTACGGTAAAACAATTGAAGCTTACACCGGCACTTTAACTTTAGATGGTGAAGAGCGTGATGTTGACTTTTTACGTGTTGGCCGTGTAGCGCTGATTTACCAAACTCGTGACGGTAAATTAAGTGGTGCTTGGGATACTAACCAAAATCAATTTGTTGAGTTATCTCCAGAATATCGCACACAAATCACCAAAGGTTTACGCATTGCCCGTAAACAACTTGCCCCTGACTTATTAACTTTGCCTATTTCAGCAGCGGAGTAAGAGGTTTTATCATGAAGACTATTTTCAAACGTTTATTAACCGCAGCAGCGCTTTCTTCTGCGATGGCTGCAACAGTTTCTGTACCTGCTTTTGCAGCAGAGGAATCTCAGGCTGTTAACCTTGACCAATTATTAACTCAATTAGAGCAAGGTAAATTATTTCAAAACAAACAGAACGAGCAACGCGAAAAAGAATTTTTAGCAAAAAAAGCTGAGCAAGTTCAAATGTTAAACGATGCCGCAGCGCAGCGTAACAACTTAACTAATCGCAGTGAATCGTTAGAAACTCAATTTGAAAAAAACGAAATTGAACTGGCTAACTTAACTGAAACGTTAAGCAACCGTATGGGGTCTTTAAAAGAGTTATTTGGTGTGCTTCAGCAAGTTGCCGGCGATATGAAAGGCAAATTCCAAAACTCGATTATTTCTGCTCAGTATCCAAACCGTGATGTATTTTTGGATGAGTTAGCTCAAAAAATGGGTAAAAGCTCTAAATTAGCTTCGGTTGAAGAAATCGAGCGTGTTTGGTTTGAGTTACAACGCGAAATGACTGAATCAGGTAAAGTGGCTCGTTTCACAGCTCCAGTAATGAGCGCTGAGACAGGTACTAAAAATGAGCAGGAAGTGGTTCGTGTTGGTTCATTTAACTTAGTTTCAAATGGTAAGTTTTTAGAGTTTGTAACTGAAACAGGTTCAATTGCTGAGCTTTCTCGTCAACCTTCAGACCGTTATTTATCAACGGCTTCTGCGGTACAAGAGCAAAAAGGTGAGTTAGTTGAATTTGCGTTAGACCCAACAGGTGGTTCTATCTTAGGTTTATTAGTTCAAGCGCCAAATATGAAAGAGCGTGTTGAGCAAGGTGGTACAGTTGGTTATGTTATTTTAGCGGTTGGTTTAATCGGTTTATTAATTGCCATTGAGCGCTTTATTAGCTTAACAATTGTGGGCGGTAAAATTAAACGTCAACTTAAAGATCCTAAACCAAGCAATAACAACCCACTTGGCCGTGTTATGCAGGTTAAAGCAGATAACCCAACTGCTGACAGCGAAACGTTAGAGCTTAAATTAAGTGAAGCGATTTTACGTGAAGTACCAAAACTGGCGCGTAACTTAACCTTTATCAAAATTATCTCAGTGGTTGCACCTTTATTAGGTCTGTTAGGTACGGTGACCGGTATGATTAATACTTTCCAAGCAATTACTTTATTCGGTACAGGTGACCCTAAATTAATGGCTGGTGGTATTTCTCAGGCACTTGTAACAACGGTACTTGGTCTGGTTGTCGCAATCCCAACTTTATTATTGTACACAGTTTTAAATACCCGTAGCCGTGGCTTAATTTCAATCTTGCAAGAACAAAGCGCAGGCATTATCGCTGAGCGTGCAGAGCAAGGAGAGTAAAAGTGTACGCTTTTTTCGAAATGATGGAAGCAATTCAAGCCTTTATGGAAACAGGCGGTAACGTCTTAACTTGGATTGCAGCCCTGATATTTGTCATGTGGATCCTGATCTTCGAGCGTATCGCGTTTATTAAGTTTGGCTATAAAAAATACGAAAGCAGCGTTATTAACACTTGGGAGCAGCGCAGCGAGCGAAAATCATGGAATGCCATGCAAATTCGTGAAGCTATGATTTCACGCGCGTCTAACAAGTTAAATGAAAACTTAATGCTGTTAAATGCTTTGGTTGCTTTGTGTCCGCTACTCGGTTTGATGGGCACAGTAACCGGGATGATTGAAGTATTTGATGTGATGGCAATCAGTGGTTCAGGTAACGCCCGTTCAATGGCATCGGGTGTATCTAAAGCAACGATTCCAACAATGGCCGGTATGGTTGGTGCGCTGTCTGGCGTATTTGCCTCAACCTGGTTAAGCCGAAGCGCTAAACGCGAAGCAGAATTGCTTGAAGATCATCTAACAACAGATCACTAAGTTGTTAGCTGTCGGTAAGATTAATTAGGTCTGTTTAAAACTGAGTTAGTTTTTATCCAGACCACCAATTAAAGAGTATTAAAAAATGCGAGCAAGCCCATTAAATAAAGTGATGGAAGAAGAAGAAACAGCGATTGATATGACGCCAATGCTAGACGTTGTATTTATCATGCTTATCTTCTTTATTGTAACTGCATCGTTTGTAAAAGAGTCCGGGATTGATGTTAACCGTCCGGATGCACCAACTGCGGTTAAAAAAGACAGAGCTAATATTTTAATTGCGATTAGCGATACAGGTGAAGTTTGGATTGACAAACGCCGTGTTGATATTCGCGCAGTACAAGCTAACGTTGAGCGTTTAAAAGCTGAAAACCCACAAGGTTCAGTGGTTATTCAGGCAGATAAAGCCGCAGACGTTGATACCTTAATAAAAGTAATGGATGCCTCGCGTGCCGCTGGTGCGTACGATGTGTCGATTGCCGCAAACGACTAAAGATTATGCTTAGATATATTATTGCAATTGGTTTATCTGTTGCGATTACATTTTTGCTCTTTTTTGGCATGCAGTCGTTAATTAAAAGTGGTGAAGGTGCTTTAACCGATCCACCACGCGGCAGTGTGCTGGACTTTGTGAGAGTGAAAAAAGAATCTGCACCAGAGCAAAAAGACAGAAAACCACAAAAGCCGCCAAAACCACAAGATCCGCCTCCACCAATGGAAGCGCCGCCAATGGATTCACCTGATCCAAATGCAAATGCAGTTAGCACTAACTTTGCAGCGGATGTTGACGCAGATGTCGGTTTAGAAGGTGGACTTTCGTTAGAGTCGGGTGATGGTGAATATTTACCTATTGTTAAAGTTCAGCCAATTTACCCAAGACGTGCTCAGCAACGTGGTATTGAAGGTTATGTTATTGTTGAGTTTACAGTGAACAAATTAGGTGCGGTGACCAACCCGGTTGTTATTGAAGCTGAACCAGAAAACATTTTTGATCAGGCTGCACTACAGGCGGCACTTAAATTTAAGTACAAGCCTAGAGTGATAGATGGCGAAGCGGTTGAAGTAGCCGGTGTACAAAACCGAATTACTTTTAAACTGAATTAATAGGTGGCAGACAAATGAACAAATTATCTAAAACCATATTAGTCACGGCTGTATTATCAGCTTTATCGGCAATGCCGATTACTTCAGCGCTAGCAGCCGATGGCGCTGCCAGTAAAAAAGAAACGGTAAAAGTGCCGGCAATGCGCTCAAAAGTTTATGAGCAATTAGCCCGTGCTCAAGGGCTGGCTGACGAAGGTAAAACGCAAGAGGCAATCGAAGCGTTGGATAACGTAAACGACAAACGCGGCTCAATGAATAGTTATGAAATTGCGATGATGCATAACTTTTATGCGTTTGTTTACTACAACATGGAAAACATGCCAAAGGCCATTGAAAACTTTGAGTCAGTGGTTGCAGAGCAAGCGATTCCTGAAAGTTTACGCTTAAGCACTTTATATAGTTTGGCTCAGTTACACATGGCTGAAGGCAACTATGACAAATCAATCGCTAAGTTAAATGATTGGTTTGCCAACGGCGGTGATACTGAAAACGCAAATGCACAGGTTTTATTAGCTCAGGCTTATTATCAGCAAAAAGAATATCAAGCAGCATTAAAGCCAGTTGTGAAAGCGATAAAAATTGTATCGGATGCGGGTGATGTGCCAAAAGAAAACTGGTTTGTATTACAACGCGCCATTTATTATTCGCTAAAACAACCAGAGCAGGTTGCTGACGTAACTGAAACCTTAGTGCGTTTATTTAATAAACCTGAATATTGGTTACAGCTAGCAGGCATGTATGGCGAGTTAGGCTTAGAAGATAAGCAACTGGCTATGATGGAAATTGCTTATCAGCAAGGTTTTGTTAAATCACGTCAAGATATTTTAGCTTTATCGCAATTGTATGTTTATCATCAAGTGCCAATTAAAGGCGCTGAATTGCTTAAACAAGCAATTAAAGACGGTAAAGTAGAAGAAGATGTGAAAAACCTTAAGTTTTTAGCTCAGGCCTATACTTTAGCGCGTGAAGATGAAAAAGCAGTGCCGGTTTTGGCAAAAGCGGCTGATTTATCTACCGATGGTAATTTAGATGCACAGCTTGGCCAAACTTACCTTAATTTAGAGCAGTGGGAAAAAGCAATTGCGTCTACCCAAGCTGCAATTAATAAAGGTGAATTGGACGATCCGGGCAAAGCACAATTAGTATTAGGCATGGCGTATTTTAACCTGAAAAAATTTGATGCTTCGTTAAAAGCATTAGAGCTAGCGAGCGAGCACTCAAGCTCTAAAGCAATGGCTCAGCAATGGAAAAAATACGTTTCTAAAGAAAAAGAAAACGCTGAAGCCATGGCGGCGATTTCAGCTTAGTATTTATTTGCAGGTTCCTAAGCGGAACCTGCTTTTCAACTTGATTTACTTTACCTATTCTATTCCTACCGAAAGAAAAATAGTTTTATTTCCTCTTTCTTTTGATTTAAGAATCTACTTTAACTCTACAGAAACAGTTAAAGCTTTTGTATAAAAAAATCCCTAAAAATTATCACTATATGTTAGATTGTTAAGATTATTTTTGTGGGGGAATAAAAAGTCAAATGCAGGAATCTATCGTATTTAATGTTGATATAGCATCCAGTTTATTACTTGGCTTGTTGTTAATAGCCGTGGTTGCAATTATTTATATGTATGTGGTGGATAAACGCCAGTATCAGCATGCCATTCGTCATAATTATCCGGTAGTTGGCCGGTTAAGGTATTTTTTAGAGCTACAGGGCGAGTTTTTCCGTCAGTATTTTTTTGCGATGGATAGAGAAGAAATGCCGTTTAACCGCGCGGAACGGAGTTGGGTTTATCGCGCAGCTAAAAATGTTGATCATACAATCGCTTTTGGCTCTACCCGCAATTTAGAGCCCGCCGGTACTATTTTATTTATGAACTGTCCGTTTCCGACATTAGACGAAGATGCTTTGCCAATAGAGCCGATGCAAATTGGTCCATATTGTAAACAGCCTTATCAAACTACCTCTATTTTTAATATTTCTGGGATGAGTTACGGGGCAATTTCAAAGCCTGCGGTGCGTGCTTTATCTAACGGTGCTTTTAACTCTGGCTGCTGGATGAATACCGGCGAAGGCGGTTTAACCCCTTATCATTTAGAAAGCGGTGCTGATATTGTGGTGCAAATTGGTACCGCAAAATATGGTGTGCGTAATGAAAACGGCATGTTAAGCGAAGATAAACTCAAAAAAGCCGCCAGCTATGAACAGGTAAAAATGTTTGAAATTAAAATGAGTCAGGGCGCTAAACCGGGTAAAGGCGGTATTTTGCCGGGCGAGAAAGTCACTGCTGAAATTGCTGAAATACGCGGGATTCCTGTTGGGCAGGATTCAATTAGTCCAAATGGTCACCCAGAGATCAGAAGTGTGGGTGATTTGTTAGATATGATTAATAGTGTTCGTGAAATCACCGGCAAACCGGTTGGGTTTAAAGCTGTGATTGGCTCATATGAATGGATTGATGATTTGTGTTTAGAAATTAATAAACGCGGGATTGAAAGTGCGCCTGATTTTATCACTATTGATAGTGCAGACGGCGGCACAGGTGCAGCGCCACAGCCTTTAATGGATTATGTTGGTATGCCGCTAAAAGAAAGCCTGCCAATTGTGGTGCATTGTTTAAAGCGCCATAATTTACGTGAGCGGGTTAAAGTGGTGGCATCCGGTAAATTAATTACTCCGTCAAAAGTGGCGTGGGCAATTGCATTAGGTGCAGATTTTGTTACCTCGGCGCGCGGTTTTATGTTTGCGCTAGGTTGTATTCAATCACTGCAATGTAATAAAAATACTTGTCCAACGGGTATTGCGACTCAAAATTTAAAGCGGCAGGAAGGTTTGGATGTAACTGATAAATCGGTGCGGGTCGCTAATTATAATAAATATATTAATTATGGGTTAGGGATTTTGGCGCATTCGTGTGGGGTTAAAAATATTCGCCAGTTAGAGTCTAAACACGTGCGAATTGTAACTGAAAGTGGTTTGTCGGTATCACTCGATAAGTTTTACGAACAACATTATTAATCTAACCCCAACTCTGGATAAGAAGTTAGCTAAAGCCTTAAATTTATTATCCAGAGTTGAGGTTAATCTATTTTACTTATCATTTTTAGATTTAATGTAAGATTTTCGAGGGGCATTTTTTGCCCCTTTTTATTTTTTCAAAAAAATCGTTTTTCTGCCATTCCTCTGAAAAAAGTTCTTATTTAAGCTAAACTTAGATTCGACTTTTATTCAATCGCGGTTTTATACCACTTATTTTAATTAAATAACCTTATGCTTATTTCAGCTTTTAGCGATGAGTTGTTTGCTGAAAGTGATAGGTTTATTCAAACGGGAGAAAACGGATGCCGGATAATAAAGATCCAATGATCCCTGACGGCGAAGTCAATCCAATTGACACAGATTATCAGGTCGGTCAGGATAATATTGTTATGAATGTTGGGCCATTCGGGCTGGATATTCATAACCGCGTATTTGCTATTTCAGCGCTTAGCATTATTGCTTTTGTGGTGTTGACAATCGCTTTTCAAAAAGAGGTTGAACCTATTTTTTCAGCTACCCGAAGTTGGTTAACCAGCAACTTAGACTGGTTTTTTATCAGCGCAGCTAACTTTTTTGTGGTGGTTTGCATTGCACTCATTTTTTCACCCTTAGGAAAAGTCAGGTTAGGCGGCACAGAAGCAACACCTGATTATTCGTATTTGGGTTGGTTTTCTATGCTGTTTGCCGCCGGTATGGGCATTGGCTTAATGTTTTTTGGCGTATCAGAACCATTGTCGCATTTTAGTAGTTCATTTGGTGGCATTAGTGTTGAAAACGGTGTACGTACAGACTGGGCACCCCTTGGTGCCGCTGCTAATGATATTCAAGCCGCAAAAGATTTAGGCATGGCGGCCACTATTTATCATTGGGCGCTGCACCCTTGGGCTATTTACGCGATTATGGCTTTAGGCTTGGCGTTGTTTTCGTTTAATAAAGGTTTGCCACTCACTATTCGCTCGGTATTTTACCCTGTGTTAGGGGAAAGAGTTTGGGGTTGGCCGGGACATATTATTGATTTATTAGCTGTGCTGGCGACTTTATTTGGTTTAGCGACGTCGTTAGGTTATGGCGCATCGCAAGCTGCATCCGGGCTTAATTATTTGTTTGATATTCCACAAGGGACAACCACACAAATTATTTTAGTGATTGGGATTACTGCAATTGCGCTATTTTCTGTGGTTGCAGGGTTAGATGCCGGGGTTAAAAAATTATCTGAAATCAATATGGTACTGGCAGTTGCATTACTCATTTTTGTGATTGTGGTTGGCCCTACGTTTGTTATTTTGTCTGGGGTTGGCCATAACTTGCTGGCTTACCTTGAATATTTACCGGCGCTTTCAAATCCGGTTGGGCGTGAAGATACTAATTTTGTTTCTGGATGGAGTGCGTTTTATTGGGCATGGTGGATCTCTTGGTGTCCGTTTGTTGGCATGTTTATCGCGCGGGTCTCGCGTGGTAGAAGTGTGCGTGAGTTTATTATTTCTGTGTTATTGGTACCATCGCTTGCTTGTGTATTGTGGATGAGTGTATTTGGCGGAGTTGCCATTGAGCAATATGCAGTTCAGGGGTATAAAGCCGTAGCCGAAGCAGAATTACCTTTACAATTATTTTATATGTTGGATGATTTGCCGTTAGCTGTGATCACCTCATTTATTGCAATTGTCTTGGTTATTGTATTTTTTGTGACTTCGTCTGATTCTGGCTCTTTAGTGATCGATGTGATTGCCGCAGGTGGTAAAGTGGATGCACCTACGCCACAGCGTGTATTTTGGTGTACTTTTGAAGGGTTGGTCGCCATTGCATTAATTTTAGGCGGCGGTTTGGTTGCGCTGCAAGCTATGGCCGTTTCAACCGGTTTACCCTTTACCATAGTCTTATTAATTGCCACTTTTTCTATGATTAAAGGTTTAATGTCTGAACCCAGAGGTTAATAAATATGTTGTCAGCTGAAAAAATCGATTTGCTTAATTTTTTACAGGCACATCCGCCATTTGATCAGCTACCACAACAAGCACTCGAACAAGCGGCATCTAATATGGATGTCGCTTATTACAAAGCCGGTAGTCAGATAGTTGAATTAGGCCAGTTATTAGATACATGGCATGTGATTCGTAGTGGCTCGGTTGAGGTTTATCGGCGAAGTGGCGAATTATACAATCGGTTAAGTGAAGGCGGGTATTTTGGTGAGGTGAGCTTATTGCAAAACCGGCCAAGTCGTTTTCCAGTAATTGCATTGGAAGATTGTTTAATTTATTTATTACCCAAAGCGGTTTTTAGTGAATTATTTGATTCTTATGAGTATTTTTCTGATGTGGTTGAGGTAGAAGATCGCAGCCGCTTGCGTCATTCGGTTTCGCAGCGGGAAGATGCCAATCAACTCATGACAGCCTCAGTTAAAGTTTTATTAACGCCCAATGTTTTGTCTATCACCGAAACTGCCACAGCTCATCAAGCGGCTATTAAGATGAGTGAAAACGGCATATCCTGTTTGCTTATCACAGATTTACAAAGCCAAATTTGCGGCATTGTCACCAATACAGATTTACGTGATCGGTTATTAACGCCAGGCCTTGCGCTGGATACACCGGTAAACCAAATTATGTCACCACGGGTATTTTCGGTAGAGCATAACCAGCAAGTCTTTGAAGCTATGCTACTAATGCTGCGCCATAATGTGCACCATTTACCAGTATTAAAACAAGGCTCGGCAATTGGGATTATTACCTTGCCAGATATTATTCGCTATGAAACCCAAAACAGCTTATTTGTGGTCAGTAGTATTTTTAAAGCCCAAACGCTGGATGAATTGGTGAGTTTAAAAGCGGATGTACGGGCTTGTTTTGTCCGTATGGTAAGGGAAGATGCCAATTCTCGAATGATCGGCGGTGCTATGGCGGTGATTGGACGCAGCTTTAAACAAAGATTATTAGAGCTTGGCGAAGCCCAACTTGGGCCTGCTCCGGTTGAGTATTGTTTTGTTGCTATGGGATCTATGGCGCGCGAAGAGCAGTTAATCGTGACAGATCAGGATAATGCGTTTATTTTTGATGATAATTATCAGCCATCGTTGCACGGCGAGTATTTTGCTCAATTAGGCAAATTTGTTTGTGACGGTTTGGCCGCTTGTGGCTACAGCTATTGCACAGGCGAGATTATGGCAAGTAATCCTAAATGGCGACAACCTTTAAAAGTTTGGCAACAATATTTTAGTCAGTGGATTGATCAACCCACACCGGAATTTTTATTAAATGCAGCCATTTTTTTTGATTTACAGCCAGTTTATGGCAAAAGTGGATTAGTCAAACAACTTAATCAGCTTATTCGCTATAAAGCTAAAGCAAACAGCCGATTTTTAGCTTGTATGGCGCGCAATGCTATTTTGCGCACTCCGCCGCTTGGCTTTTTCCGCGAATTTGTGATGGAAAAAGACGGCAAACAAAGTAACTCCATTAATATCAAACGCAGAGGTACAGCACCTTTGGTTGATATGATTCGGGTACATGCATTGGCGATTGGCTCAAAAGCGCACAACTCGTTTGAACGGTTGGATGATATTATTGAAAGCAAATTATTACCCAATGGTCGCGCCGAAGATTTACGCGATGCGCTTGAGCTAATTTCGATTGTGCGGATTAAATATCAGGCACAGGATTTAGAACTGGAAAACGAGCCGGATAATAATATAGAGCCGGAAGCATTATCTGCTTTTGAGCGCAAAAATTTAAAAGATGCATTTCAGATTGTGAGTGATGCTCAAAAGTTTTTACGCTTTAAGTATCAGCCGGGCAGAGCTAGTTAACCTTTATGTTTTATCTTGAAAAAAACAAACTAGAACATTCGGTTACAGACTGGCCAGCGTTTTATTGTGAGCAAGCTGCTAATGCGGCTTACCCTGCGCTAAAAGCCTTTTATCAGGCTGGATGCCAACTCCCCGACACGCCGTTAGAGCAAGTTCAAATGGTTGCGCTGGATTTAGAAACAACCGGACTAGATGTGAATAAACATTCAATTGTGAGCATTGGTTTAGTGCCTTTTACCAGTAAACGCATTTTTTTGAGTCAGGCAAAATATTGGGTTGTAAAGCCGGTTAGCCAATTAAACGACAACTCTGTTGTGATCCACGGGATTACCCATTCAGAAATTGAAACAGCTCAAGATTTAAGTTTTATTTTGGATGAGTTTTTAACCGAAATAAGTGGGAAGATAGTGGTTGCGCATTATGCGAATATTGAAAAGTCATTTTTAAAACGTGCATTTATCCACCGAATAAACGAGGGAATTCAGTTTCCGGTGATTGATACTATGAGCCTTGAAGCTAAAATTTGTCGTTATAGACCGCTTAGCTGGTGGGATAAATTAAAAGGCAAACAAGCTGTATCTTTAAGGTTGAGTGATGCCAGAAACCGCTATCATCTACCTTATTATAAACCTCATCATGCATTAACCGATGCTTTAGCTTGCGCTGAGCTATTACAAGCCCAGATTGCCTACACACAAAAAGAACAAATTTATCTGGCTGATATTTGGGAATAATTTTTTCTGTTAAAGTAAACTGCTTAAAGATTAATACAAAATAAGGACTGCCAGCCCATGAAATTTGTTTTTGAATCTTTACTTAAAGGATTCGCTATTCTCCTGCCAATTATTGTCACCATTATGTTGATCCACTGGTTATTAATTACCATAGAAACTGCATTAAGCCCAGTTTGGATAATGGCTTTAGGCGAAACTTATTATTTTCCGGGGCTAGCGTTTATCAGCTTTTTATTAATTGCAGTATTAATTGGATTTACCTCGCGCTGGACAATGTTAGATGCGATCTGGCGTTTACCGGGCCGGTTAATGAATAAAATGCCGCTGCTACGTAACCTTTACGGCACAATTAATGACTTATTCGATATGATGCAGGGTAAAGATTTTGCTGACGAGTCTGTCGTTTTAGTGACTATGCCTAGCAGTCAAATGAAACTGATTGGGATAGTGACCAAACGTCGTGATAAAAACAGCGACAATAATAATGACAAACTCACCAGTGTAATGCCGGATGATCACGTATCCGTATTTTTACCTATGGCGTACAACGTAGGCGGTTATATGATTGTTGTGCCTAAAGATTGTGTTACATCAATTGATATGAAACCGGCTGAAGCTATTCAAATTGCAATTAGTGCCGGCTTAGGCAAAGGACAGGCAGGAAAAATGTAAGTTTTTACTTATTTGAGTGGCATCACTAATCTTATTTTTAAACGAGCGTAAATCTGTGAGGGAATATGAATAAAATACCTGAGAATAAATCAGAGCAGCCGGATTCAGACAAAAAAATCATCTCAACAGATGGTGAAATATTAAGTGCAGGCCCACAAGTTGAACGCACTAAAGAGCGTGCTCAGGAATCAAAAAGTTATACCTCAGTTATTGTCAAAAGAACCGATGAAACGTTTCGTCACCCAGATGATATATTACAAAAAGCGATAGAAGAGGGAGAATTACAACACGCCCGTCCTTATTTATCTTTACTATTATCGTCAGTTGCCGCAGGTATGATTATTTGTTTTACCGTCATGTTAGTCGGAATTATGGCGAGTTTAACCGGTGATTTATCCGGATTTAATAAAATATTTGTTGCACTGGTTTACCCGCTCGGATTTATCCTTGTTATTTTAAGCCGATCACAATTATTTACCGAGCATACAGCAACCGCGTTTTATCCGGTTTTGGATGGAAAAAACAGTTACTTAAGTATGTTTAGGCTATGGGGCGTTGTAATACTGGGCAATTTATTGGGCGGTGTTTTAAGCGCCAGCATGCTGGCGATGGCAGAACCCGTGATTCATGCAAAAGATGGATATGCCATTATTGCAGAACATATCGTTCAGTTTCCTTTCGCAACTTTAATTATTAGCGCGATTTTAGCCGGTTGGTTAATGGCCTTAGGGGCATGGTTAACACTATCAACACACTCAACTAGCAGCCAAATTTTATGCATTTATATAGTGACTTTTGCAATTGGGTTAGGTGGCTTACATCACTCAATTGCAGGAACCGTTGAACTAATAGTTGCTTACCTAACAACCGAACAATTTGAATTGTTAGGAATTATTAGAACAATTGGCATTATGTTAATTGGTAATGCCATTGGCGGCAGTATCTTTGTTGCATTATTAAATTACAGCCATATTCGTAAGCTACAAAGAACTGATTGATTCGAATTAGCTATTGTGCACTGTCATAAAGGTTGTTTAGGTGCGAAATTTAAGTTTTTATTGTATGAGGTATTGACTTAAAAGGGTTGTAAATCGTCAAAAAACTAGTGGTATAAAATTAATTCATGATGATTTTACAATGCAAAATAAGCAACCTGAAATCGGTATTTTTTGGTTATACAAATCTTCTGTTATTGCTAAATCTATTTCTGTTACTCTGCTATCTGCAGATAGTCTTGGGATTATAGACTGCGGTTATAGTCATTTTGTTGAATGGGAGCAACATTTAGTTTATTTACCAATGTTTCCTGAATTAGCTGGATGTGAATATCAAGAAATAGCCAGAGGCAGAATTATATATTGTAAGGCAGACGATACCTATAAGGTGTATGCGGACAAAAAAATTAAACTAAATACTGGCTATAGAGCATTGATCACAGAAAGGTTTGGATTAAATCATGCTAATTTAAAGTGGTTAAAAGATCCGCATTACAGGGTTTTTTCGGGTTAATCAAGAATGTTGATTTAACGTATTTACACTTCAATCTAGCAAGTTTTCAACTAGCCATTCGCAATCAACCGCTTGTTGCCAAGTATGTTTTATAGGGAAATATCCATAGACTATTAAAATTGGTCGCGTGCGAGGTAGATGTATAATTTTTAATAATTATAGACGACTATGATAATAATCAGGTAAGTCATTCGGTTATTGAGTTGTAGTGATTTACTATTATTTTGAAGAGAATAATCCATTGAATATTTTTGATGTTGTAAATACAAAAATTATCGAGTTTGTATCAAGAAGTGAAAATCACAATTTACAAAGAGGTACCGGCTCATACTCTGTTCCTTTTCGGGGGTCATTATTTGAAACGACAAATACAACTAAAGTGTTAACAGAGCTTGAAAATCAGGCTGTTGAAGTAATATGGCTAGGATCCAATCCAAATGTACCTGGATCTCTACAGGCTATTTTAGACTCAGCTTTGCCAACTCATTTTAATGGTTTTTTAGATCAGCAGTTAAATAACAACTTTAGTGAAGCGTACGCAGATAAGAGTGGAGTATTGCATCCCTGTTGGGACCCTATCAATAAGCCTAATAACAAATGGCAGTTTTATACTGAGGTATTAAACAAAAAATTTGGTGCACATAAAACTCTTATGGCGAATATTGTGCCTTGGGGAAGTAAAAACTTTAAAGCCTTTACCGGTGAACTCAAAAAATTAGACGCAGATTTGTTAGCTCGAGCATTGAGCTTTTCGTATGAGTTAAACAACCTGATAATTGAATATTTCAAACCAAAAGTTATTCTTGTTCCCAAAAGTATAAATAGTTCAACTTCAACTGAGTGGTGCCTACATCCTTCAAAATTAATGCAAATTCGCCATTATCAAGTTAAAGGTAAGGTAGCATTTATATTTTCTGTTGGGCTTGTGGAAGTCGACGGCACTTTAATAAAAGTGGTAACAGCTCCTCATCCCTCCTATACACCTCGAATAGGAAAAGAATATAGAGAGATAGCTCAACAAGCTTTATTTGAACAGTTGTAATACAAGTTTATTCTAGTGCAGGGTTATCAACTAGAGCTATGAGTTTACCAGCTTGCTGAAATTGACCAATACTTCATATAGATATCCATGATTCAATTTTTACGCTGATTCTTGCGCTAAGTTTATAAGCCTTGCTTTTTCGATAGCTAAGCTTTTTAAATTATCCAGTGATTCCGAAAGGTTTAAATCACCTATTCTTAACACCTTATCAATGTTATTCAGCATTAAATTGGCATGTTGAATGCCCAAGTTTTCTTTTATTTTTTGATATTTTTTGTTTATTTCGTGGCTGAAAGTAGGGTGTAAGTCATTGAATACAGCATGAAAAAGATGGTCTTCAAGTGGGGTAAAATCGGTCTGGTTTTTTCGTTGAAAATTGTCATTTTCGTCAAAAAATGGGTATAAATAAGCCCATTTCAGCCTACTTGAGACAAAAGCACGAGAAATTTTATTAATCGTTAAACCCTTGATTTCATTGGGCTTAAAGGCTCTAGAGTGGTCTGTGTTGGTGAGGCTTGTGGGCCGGGGGAATTAAAACCTAGCTCGTAACCTACTAATTCAATTGGTTTTCTTTGTTTATCATTGTAACCGGTGTTAACCTTGGTGTTACAATGGTTTTTCCGTCTTCTTTTTTGTATACATACCAATCATTTATAAATGTGCAAATTAAAAGTTTGGATTCAGTTCCCTATTGAGGAACTGAATTGAAATGGGGAACTGAACTATATCAGTTCAATTGTTACTCAAACGGACAAATTAAGCTTACTAACTAATTTACAAATATCTTGTGATCATTTCTTTTTGCGCTTGATTTCAGCGTACTCGTTGCGTTGTTTATGGGTTATTGGAACACTACCTTTTAAACTCTCATACGGAACAAAGTCGCTGAAGTAGCCTTTGTTAGTGCTAAATGAATCACAAGATCTTTTTTGAGCTTGCACCCAGCCACGTTCAAACCAGTTAAATTCTTCAGTTCCAACCGGATAAGGATTGCGTAAACTGCCACACTCGGCACTATAGCTGCTAAAACCTTCTTCAATATAATGTCTTTCTCGTTCGTCCATGATTAAGCTCCTATGTAGTGAAATTGAAACGTAGATCAGTTACAGCTATTTTTCCAGATATCCTTCATTATTTATAACCTGAACTGAATACCCATTTTTTCGATAAAACCGATGAACAGGTAAATCTTCACTCGATGTAGTTCCCCAAATTTTATCTGCTTTGTACTGTGCTGCTATTTTATCGAGCTCATTAAGCAACTTAGTTCCAATACCTTTACCGCGATTACTTTCATCATGGATCATTAAATCAGCTAACCAGAGCTTACTATTTTTTACTTTCCAGACTAAATATCCTATTTCGTTTTGATCGTCCAGAGCTGAAATTCGTCCTTGCTCGCCCCAGTCATCATGTTTGTAATTAACTTCCATCAATACCTCTTCGATAAAGCAAATTGGGCTTCTGGTGTTTTTCATTGGTTAAAAAGTTAGAACATGGTTTCGCATATGCTCTATTTGAAATAGATGTATGAATTTAGACGTCAATCATTATTCAATTGGATTATGATAATAGGCTCTCACGCCACTATAGCCTAAAAAATATGGCCGCACAGACCAAATACATAGCTATTAAAAAAATGATAATGTCTCGCAAGTTACAAATATCATCTTTACTTTCTTTGCTCGTAGTATTCACAGAATTCTCTGCATCTTTTATTTTTTCTGAAATGGTAGTTTGAGCAAAACTATTTCTAATATCTTCAGTTCGCTTTTGATACAAATTAAGTTTAGTAAGTGTATTTTCAGTGATTCTGTCAATAAACTTCATTTTGCTCTTTAATGCTTTAAAAACTAAAACTAACGCTAAAAATGTACTAAAAATTAAAGCCAAACTTATACTTTTTTCTGCTCCCCGTAGTGCAGAAGATAAAATTACAGCTCCAGGAACTGCTAAGGATTGTACATAAAAATTTTGAATCTGTTCTTCAACTTTCTTTATAAAGTCCCCAACGTCATCTTCCAAATCTTTGATAAACTCTTCAAATGAAAAACTTCTAATATACGTTTCGTAATTTCTATGGAACGAATTTAAAATTGAATCACTGTTGGCAAATAATTCTGTAAAACATTTATCATTAGATTCAAAACACCGGATAATTGTACTTTTCATTACTGAAAGTCTTTCATTTTGATGAGTGTCTTCTTGTCTACATGATTCAAGTAATAAGGTAGGGTCTCCAATAGCGCTACTAAGCGCTGACAGTGCACCTTCAGACACTTTGCTTAAGTCTACTTCAATTACAGTCGATGTGCTGCGTTCTGTATTTTCAACAAATATAAATGTTTGAGCATTACTCATTTTATCCTGTTGATAATTATGATCTGCCAATAAAGCTAGCAACTCCAACCATCTAACATAAAAGTTGGGTAAGTTTGACATTTTAACAATTCCATGATGATCAATATAAACTTCTTCATATATTGCTTCGATATTACCTGATTCAATACGGGTAAATAATTCGTGATAATCACTGAAAATAAAGTCTATTTCATCAAGTGATAGTGAGCCTCTGCAACTTTGCGCGTTATAATCTCGTGAGGGATACTCCGCTATAGGAAACAGATTTTCGAATTCGAGTTGATTTATTCCATGGAATGTCACATAGGCGTCATCAATTTCAAACTTATTTTCATTTAAAATCTGTCGGATTATATTGCTCATTGGCTATTTTGTAGGCTAGATAACACTTCAATTAAGTCAGGATCATTAATCTTAGTTTTGATCGTTAAGGTTTTATCATTTTTATTAAACATAATCTTGTTTGATAAATTTTGCTTACCGATAATTGACTTCTTTAGTTTTAAGTTACCGACTTCTGTCTCAAAAGAGATAAACTCTAAAGTATCTCTTTCTTTCTTACTTACAGTGAACTCCTCGTTTATCTTATAGTTATAATCCTGTATATAATCTTCAAATGAGTCTTTACCTATATCTAAATCTTTTTCATACCTCAGCGCTTGGTATATGACTTGGCTTATATCATTCAGCTTAGTTACGGCTTTTTTACTTTCATTTTTTTCAATGTGAGATTTTACATTGCGTTCACATAACTCTCGTTGTTTCCTTGTTAAGGAATGCTTATTAGAGAAGTCTCCTAGCGCTTTTAATAAATTGCTAACGCTCTCTTTGTTTTTTATCACACCTGATGCGTCAAAAAACTCTATAAAATAATTAGTAGTGCCGCTAGCGCCGTTTATGAAGGAAATATCGATATCGTTTTCTTCGCTTACTGACGTTTGAAATTCATCCATATCGATCAATGCAGCTTGCATGAGATCATCAAAGTCAATGATTTCTGTTCCGTTTGGAGTGCCATCATCATTGAATTGCAAAGCAGACTTATCTTTTAACAGAACAACAATTAAATTTCGAATGGGTTGCGTTTCTAGAGCATCGATCTCATATTCTAAAAAGATCAATACTAGCTTGCTCTGTGCTCTGGAAGTTGTAAGAGTTAGGTTATTGGACGTGCCCATTTCATTTACGAAATCAGTAAAACTGAATTCTTTATCTGATTCTAAATAAGATTTAAGCGATGCTGCTAATGATTTACTACTGAATGGGTAAGGTATTTTTCCATGATTTTTAGAACGTCGTTTGATTTTTCGGTTTGCTTCTCTTGCAAAAGCTTTAACAAACGAGTTGCTTACATCCCATGAGCTTCCAGTTGTGCTGTTCCATTTCTTTGTTTCTGCATCTTGGGTATATGGAATGCTTACACCAGCGATGACTGTGATATTGGCCAAACTTAACTCCCTTTATTAATATTGTTATCGCAGCTAATGATAACAATATAATCTAATTTGTTAAAATGGAATATTGTTTAACTTTTTAACTATACCCAAATCGGTACAGTAAGCACGAGTACAAAAACCTGCATTATCCGTATTCATTTAACTTGATTTTTAATTATCGGTACATTAAGATTAAAACATCTTAGACTTAAATCGGTACACCTTAAGGATACATTATGGCAAAGGTTGGATATATTCGGGTTTCTACTGTTGAGCAAAACACAGACCGTCAATTAGCAGGCTTAACACTGGATAAAACGTTTGAAGATAAATGCAGTGGTAAAGATACAAACCGACCAGCTTTAAAACAACTGCTCGATTATGTGCGCGCTGGTGATGAAATCCACGTACACGATATTAGCCGCCTAGCCCGTAACCTTGAAGATTTATTGAATATCGTTAAATTAGTCAATGAAAAAGGCATAGCGATTCACTTTCACAAAGAGAACCTAGCATTTACCGGTGAATCAAACCCTATGCAAGATTTAATGCTTAGCCTGTTGGGGAGTGTTTATCAGTTTGAGCGTTCAATGCTAAAGGAACGCCAGCTAGAGGGCATAGCTCAGGCCAAAGCTAAAGGTAAATATAAAGGCCGACCAAACAACACTGAATTACATGATAAAATTATCGAACTTAAAGCCGGTGGTTTGTCACTTCGTAAAATAGCGGAACAATGCGGTTGTGCATTATCAACCGTTCAACGTGTAGTTAATCCATAAGGGGGCAGAATATGAGCTTTGTTTATACTGAAAGACTTTTAGACGCTTGGGGCAGTTGGAGCAAAACAAAAAATAACCTCGGCTATTCGTCTGTTATGGGCGCTATTGCCGATATGGCGCAGCCAGCCACCCGCAAAATAAAGCGAACCTTTTATATAACCGATGATTTGGGGTTAGCAGTGGATCGGGCGGTAACAGTGCTTGAGCAAAGAAACGAGCAATTAGCCCAAACCATAAAGCTTTATTATCTGGCTGGCCTGACGTTTGAAGCTATTAGCAAACAAATAAGCGTAGGGCGTGAAAAGGCCGCTAAGCTGCTAAAAGAGGCGGTTAGCTGGTTAGATGCCTTTTTATTATGCGTTGGCCTTGCCAAATAGCCCACCCGCTAAAGGGTTAGACTTGAAATCTAACCCCTTTAAACCTGCTTTTCCCACTCGCGTTTAAAACGCGAGTGGGTTACACAAATCTTTGCCAATCCAAGATGCTCATCGTTTTCTAAAACGGTTTACAGAAATCTTTGCCAATCCAAGATGGTCATCAATTTGTTTAACGGTTTATACAAATCTTTGCTCATCCACGATGGTCATCGTTTTGTTAGACGGTTTACAGAAATCTTTGCCAATCCACGATGGTCATCAATTTGTTTAACGGTTTATACAAATCGGTGCTGATCTTCAAGCTGTGCCTTTTTCTCTGAATGTTTATGCAAATTCTTGCTTAACTACCTTGCTGCTAAATTTGTTTAGCCGGTGGCTTAAATAATGGGGTTATACGGCCTGAGTTTTTGTATCAAAACTCGTGAAAAAGTGATGTTTTTTACAGGCCGTAATTTTTCAAAAAAGGCCATAATTTAGCCAAAAAAGCCCGTTTGTGTCCCAGTATTGTGTTTGTGTCCCAGTAGTCCCACAAGTCCCAGTCAAAAACAGGCCACCCCCTAATATTGGGGTATAAATTGATATGAGTTTTGAACCATTAAAACCCACTCCCAAAGCATCAGTTGGTTAAGCGGCTGTGACCAGCCATGACCACCAGATAGGTAAGGTTTAAATGCTTGGTTATGCAATATGTTGAATAATTATTCGCTAAAGGTTTATCCAGTATAGGTACTGTATACCCCCATATACTAGGTTCTTCCCTATACCTATTTATACACGGGTAAGCGCCTCGCACAAAAACTCAGGTGATAGTGGCTTAGAGGGGGGTTATAATAATATTTAATATCAATATCTTAGGGGTATTTATATTGTATATATATAAAGTAGGGGGGTATTAAATCTCTATACCTTTTAAGCCTTAGTACCGCCGCCCTAGATAAATTCACGTAACTGCCAAAACTAAAAAACTTTTTTATGAATATATATTCATTTTTTACGAGTTTTTAGACTTGTTTTTAGGGTGCTTAGTCGGCTGTATCCCTTGCCCCGTCTTTGCTGTACGCTGTTTTGCTTCTGTAATTTGTCCTAGAAAACTCGTGTTTATTTTTAGCTAAAACCCAGTATCCCCTGTTTTTTACTGGGACTTGTGGGACTACTGGGACTCGGTTGTTTAAGTTACTGTTTTATCTTGATTTAATCGTGTCCCAGTTTTTAAAATAATTGCTTTTTCGACTGGGACACAATCGCAATACTGGGACACGCTGCCCCGTGTTCTGGTTCGCAGGTTTAGTGTGATGGTCGGGGCTGGGTTAGGCTGCTATCTTAGCTAATTCATTGTCATCAAATAACTGTGTACCATCTATCCGGTAGATAGGAACACGCTTTTTGCCTGTGCCCGGCAATCTGGATTTTGTTTTTAAACGTCCCTCTTTGTGTTCACTGTCAGCCAGAACCAAAGCCCCTAAGTCTTTAAGTAAACGTGCCACCCGCTTATGGTCATAGCCACGGCAAACCACCTGCTCAAAAACGGTTGGATAAACATAATATTCAAAGGCCAGCGTATCACCGTCTAAAGTGCTTTTTTCCACTATGCCACGCTTAAAACCCCATTGTTCAGACGTGCGGGGCACATGTGTATCTATTACTGTGCTGGGTTCATCCGACATGGTTTTTACTTCATCCCAACGGGTAAAGCGCCCCTCACCGTGTAGCTCAAATTGCAAACGAACATGCTTAATAATTTCGATGACTTCCATGTTACCTTCACCACCACGGGCATTAAGCCAGTGCATAAACAGGGTATAAGCGGCTTCTATTGCCTGTTGTTTTGTCCAACCGGTAATATTAAAGCTACTGGCTAACGCACCAGCCGCAGCCACCAGCGCAAATTTTTTAGCCGCCCGTTTAGCTTGGCCGGATGCTTTTTCACTGAGCACCTGATCGGTAAAACCTTTGATAAATTCAGTTAAAAAAGTCTGTGCTTTTTTCACATCATAAGCCAGTATTGCTTCAATAAACGCAGGGAACGCGCAGCCGTGATAATGGCGCATTTGCTCGCTTAAATGCTCGGCCAATTTTGAGCCGTGATCAAAGCCGTGTAGCTCGTTTAAAGATCCCATTTTCTTTTTAATGGTTTCATCTTCATGCAAACAGGCGTGTAATTCGATAAGCCTTTGTGCCTGTCCGCCTGTGGCCTTTTTGCCGATTTCGGCTAAGCGTTGGGCTAAGGTATGCTCACCACTGGATAAAAACGCTAAATGCCATTTGCGTATATCGCTAGAGCCAGCCCCATAAGCTGCCGCCCGTGTTTTTTCCTGCCCATTGCCAAGCATGTAAACAATACCGCCTAACTGGTTTGGGTCGGCCTCGTGTATTTCGTCTAGTGTTAAAAACAAGCTGTTACGGTCTGCGGCCAACATTTCTAAACCGTTATCTGTACCGCGAAACGTGCGCCCGTAGTTTTTTGGATCGCCATAAACTGAATTGCCAATATTAAGTGAGGTTGATTTGCCTAAGCTGGAATCCCCAAATAAATGAAAGCCCATTGTTTCAAAGCCCATTAGTTCAACCAATGGCGCAGCTAAAGCCAGACTCACCGAAAAGGTTAAAAACGGGTTGCCGATACAATACCGGCTTACATGTTCCCGCCATTCTTCCAGTGTACCATTGCTGCTTAAATCGGTTTTAAATGGCCGTTCACTATAAAACATCAGGTTAGCTTTGTTGTCGCCTAATACCCTGTCATGTAGCACAAAAGCTCTGTATTTATCATGCCACCCGCGTGATTGCGTTAGCTTCATTCGTTTAGCGGGTTTACTGGCCTCTAAATATTCCAATACCAGCTTTTTGCTGTTGCGTCTGGGTTCAAATTCAAAACCACGGTCTAACAGTTCTTTTAAAATGGCTTGGCCGCCATTGTCGTTAAATAGCTTGTTTGGGATATTCCATTGTTTTGTCTGGTGGTCAAAGTCGCTAAATTCCACCAGCTTACCCCAGTTTAAACCGTCCCCGTTTGCATTGCGGGATAAGGCCAATACATGAATAGGTTTTGATATATAGCTATAGCTTTCCGTTTGCGGATTAAAGGTATAAAGGCCGCTATCATCTATCTTAAAGCCTTTAGGCATCCAGTCCGGCTGGTCTGTATCTAGCGTTTCTGTATCTTGGCTTTCATCTGGCTGAATGAATAAGCCTTTTTTAATTGCTGCGCTTATGTGCCTTGCGGTAAAGCCCATTTGTACCGCTTCAAAAGCGTCCGCTTTATTCGGCCATTCACCACCGGCAGTTAAGCCGCTTTCGGTTGGTTTATAGCTGCTAAAAAAATCAAGGTTGACCACGTTAAATGATTTAACCTTAACTGCTTCTAAAACGGCTTTAAGCTTGTCGATTATCTCTTGACCTGCTTCGTCATTATCCGGCCAGAATAAAACGTTTTTACCTGATAACGGGCTAAAGTCGGTTTTACTTACGGCCTTTACTGCACCAGACCATGTACTAACGACATAATCAGTAAACAGGCTTTTAGCGGCATCAGCGGCTTTTTCGCCCTCAACTAATACCACGTTTTCGCATTTGCCGCTTACCGCTGGCAGATTGTACAGGGGGCGATTATCCGGCAGTTGTTGCCAGTGCCATTTGGGCGCTTGTCCTTTTTTAGAGCCATAGGCTAATGGCCGATATGTTTTATTGCCATCTGCTGAATCAAAGCGCATTACCCGAATAATTAAAACGCCTTTATCGTCTGTATAGTTCCAGATTTTAGACGGTGTACCGTTTTGGTAGTGTTCAGTCGGGCATTGGTTCGCAGCGCTTGCCGGTGGTGTAACCGGAATAAATGCCGGTGTATTATTAGCCGGTGGCTTTGCGTTATTAAGTTGGGGTTTATTGTTTGCGCCACCCGCTGAACTGCTGACTCCTAAAAAGTCGGCCAAGCGTTTACAAGCTGTGCCTTTACCTGAGTTTTCAACATAGGCCACTAGGTCGATAAAATCGCCCCCTTTGTCACCGGTTGAAAAGTCAGACCAAACGCCCGTATTTAAGTTAATTGAAAAGCTTCCCTTTTTATTATCTGACCGTGTGGGGTTAAGTGCCACCCATTCATGGCCTTGCCGTATTCCATTAGGGGCATAATGAGCCGCTACTTGCTCAGCCCTTGACAATGCAGCGTCATTCACTGCTTTAAAGTTTAATTTGTGCATAAGAAAGCCGCCCTAAATGCGTATAAGGTTTAAATTAATCAGTGCTATTAGGTGGCCTGTAATCAGGCCATTAGGTTACTTGTGGCTATTTGGGGACTAGCTCAGGTTTTGACCTTGGTAATACAAGTTTATAATGGTAAACCTCCACCAGCTTATTAAGTGCTGTATCCAGATTATGGGGCGTTCTGGTTAGGCTATATCGTTTTACTTTAGTCTTTTGCCCTTGGTATCCGGTGATTACCTCAAAGTGGCTATCAATAATAATACCTAGCTTTTTCTTTAGCTCGGATATAGTCGAGTTTAAGCAAGTATCATGTAATTTAGTACCCGCTTCAAAGCGGTTTAATGTGCCGCCTTGATACAGGTAATATAAAACCCTGCCTACTTTATTCATGCGTTTGGGGCGGATTAGCTCGACCGGCTCAGCGGTTGTATTGGTTAAATTACCCATTTAAAATCGCCCCCTTGCTCTGCTCGCTGCTCGTTTAAGTCGTTTATAAACTCACGTTCACATTCCCACAATTGCCCCGCTAAATGAGCCAATTTAGGCATTAACTCGGCTACCAATACACAATCATCATCGGTTAGCGCGTATTCGCTTAGCTGTGCCAATGCGTCACGGGTACGGCTGATTAATCGAATAAAATTCGATAAGGCTAACAAGGCGCTTTCTGTTTTTTCCAAGCTAAAATCACATGCTGAAATAATGCCGCTGGACAAAGCAAATACTGGGTTATCTTCATCATTAAAATACGGGTTATACAGGCCATTTTCATCAGGTTGGTTTTCATGCTCAAACAAAGCGGGGAAATTATGCTTTAAAACAAACGCGCTGTGGTAGGTTCGGTATTTTTCCTTGCTTAGGCTCATAGCAAGGCTTAACTGGCTAATGATCTTAGCAAGCCTTTGGGGTGTTAAATGATGTTCGTTTTTATGCTGTATTAAATAGATGCGGCCTTTATTTAATAAGTCGCAGCTATCAGACAGCCAAATATGCAACCATTGAAACGCATCAGAACCCGTAAACAGATTCTTTTTAGTGATTTGCTCAGGCTCGGCAAAGCCATTAAAAAAGGTTTTTAGCGGGTGGGCGGTTTGCATAACATTATCCAGTGAGTTAAATTCAGTGTGAGTATTTTTACAGGCATTCGGCTGTGGTTGGGTGTCTGTTTTTTTATTCATTTTGGTTAACTCCCTAAGCCGCTTGCTTTGTTTCTGCTGGATTGCGTTCAAGCCATTTGCTGGCGTTTTTTCGGTCTGCCTCTAACTCACTGACAATGATTTTTATTTCATCGTTTGATTTGCCCTCTACAATCGCAGCGGCCACGCTGTCTACTTCATGTTTAAGCCAGCCCACGGCATTACCACCTAAATTAATAGAGCAGGGCATAAGCTTGTTTTTAATGCGGTCGTATAAGGTTGAATTGGTATAGCCAAAACGGGCTAATACTTCGTTTTTACGGATAAATTGAATTGTGTCTGGTTTGGTCATTTTAAAGCGTCCTATAAGTAACTAACGGATTCAGTCGTATTGACGCTTTAAAGGTTAAATTCAGAATACCGCAGTAGGGTATCCCTATTGCGGTTTAATTTAATTGTTGTTCTGTAATCCAGCGTTTTTTGTGCTTAATTACCGTGTTCTCACTTAAATTTGTACTTTCCATTAAGAAAGTGTTTGCACCTTTTAATTGCTCCTCTAGCCCATTAATAGTTGTGGCTTTAGTTCGGGCTGATAAGTAACGGTTAATTGCTTTTACAACACGCTGATAATTGTTATTTTTAATTTCTTGCGGGGTGGTAGTTGTCTCTTTAGCTAATTTGCTGGTGGCGTAAAACTTAGATAACGCATGATCCATTTTATCCATCAGGTTTCTTGCTTCGAGTAATGCAATTTTTTTATCTTTATTCCAAATCTGCATTTTAAGGTTACATGTTTGTCGTTCGTCTTCTGGCAGTAATCGTTCTCCAAACCTAAATAATAAAACCCATGTTTGATAAACAGATGCCAATTGAAAATAAGCTAATGCTAACCGGTGGTATTTCAGGGCTTCTTTGATCGAATTATTACCTTTTTTATTTTCAGGGAAAAATTTCTCAAGTTGGTTAATTACTAATAAAAAAGGGATACGATCCGGTATTTTTAGCTTTGCATAACCAAAATCTTTTTTTGTCTCATCTCTTTTATAATCAAAAAAGCGGCTGTCTACCGTAGATAAAGTATCATCGGTTACACTGAATTCGCCACCCGCTTTAAAATACCAAAACGCCCCTTTCATAATTGAATCACTATTGATTCGGCAATAATCCGCAAAGCCTAAACCTTTTTTAGTGTAAATTTCTAGCCTTTCTTGTATGTAATATCGATATTCAACTTCTATTTTGTGCTTTAGAACTGCGTTGTATAGCTCAATGTTAAATTTGCAACACTCATAAACGGATGGTTCAAGGCTGTCTGCACTGAATTGATAAATTTGATAAAGAGCTTCATTCTCACCTAAATAATTTACTGTATTCCATATATGAAAAAGGCTTATTTCGGAACTTATATATTCAGATTTTGGGTTGCAAAATTCTTTAAAGCCATTCCAATCATCTTTATATGGTCTAAGTTTTATAGCTTCAAAAGCTGCTTCAATTTCCTGATCTTTATTATCCATTTACAGCCCTTAGCGCTTTACGTGCCACCCCTTGGGTAAAATGCCCCGTTGAAGCATTAACTATATATTCAGACCACCAAGCCATTAAAACCCGTCTGCGCTCTAAATAATCTGTGCGGTTATATGCCCGTCTTACTTCGTTTTTATCAACGTGGGCTAATGCTGCCTCTATTACATCGGGGTCAAAGCCATGCTGATTTAAGGCACTACTGGCGATTGACCTAAAACCATGCGCCACTAAACGGCCTTTATAACCCATGCGCTCTAATGCTCGGTTAGCGGTTTGCTCACTTGTGTGGCTTTTAGGGTTGCGGTCAGCCGGAAATAAATAATCACGGTTACCGCTAATTGGCTTTAAATATTCCAGTATGGCTAATGTTTGCTCGGTTAACGGTACTATATGCTCTTTGCGCTTTTTCATCCGCTCAGGTGGTATAACCCAAGTTTTATCCTCTAGGTTTATTTCATCCCAACGAGCGCCAGCTGCTTCACTAGGGCGGCTCATGGTGTGCAATTGCCATTCTAATAAGCATCTGGTTACTATTTTTATACTGGCCATGCTTATGGTTTGCATTAGTTCCGGCAGTTCTTCCGGTTTTATGGCTGGCATGTGCTTTTTTTCTGGTGGTTTAAATGCGGCTCTTATACCTATGGTGGGGTTATGCTCTAACATGCCTAAATTAACAGCGTAGGTCATTACCTCGTTAAAGCGCTGGCATATTCGTTTAACGGTCTCAAGCTTGCCTTGGCTGGCTAGTGGCTCAAGTGCTTCTATAACGTCTTTAGCTTTGATTTGGTGAAGCGGGGTAGCGCCCAGTTTTGGGAATATATGGTTATTAAGTGATCCCCAAATATCCTCGGCATAAGCTTTTGTGGTTTGGGTTTGTTTAATTTCAAACCACCGGCTTGTTACTCGTTCAACGGTTTGACTGTTTAGCTCTTGTATTCGGTTAGCTTCTTGGTCTTTATAAGCTTTAGGGTCAAAACCCTGCGCCAAAATGCCCCTTGCTTCTGTGCGCTTTTCTCTGGCCTGAGCCAAGCTAACATCGGGGTACTGACCAAAACCCATATTAGTACGTTTCTGAGTTATCGGGTTTAGATAGTTAAAGATCCAATTTTTAGAGCCGTTAGGCTTTACCCTAAGGCTTAACCCTTTACCGTCAGATAAATTGTACTCTTTAGTTTTAGCCTTGGCCTTATCGACCTCAGTGTTAGTAAGTGGTTTAGTTGAGTTTGCCATATCAATGTAACATCAAATTCAGTGTTAAGGTGCTGGTGTTAATATGAGTGTTACATTAATCCTAGGATATTGGCAATATTGGCTAGTATTGGTTAGGACTGGAAAGTGGCTTAAAGGCTTGATTTTAAAGGGGTAAAAAGATTATTTAGGATTGGTTAGAATTGGCTAATGGTGGAGCCGGGGGGATTTGAACCCCCGTCCGAAGTACCGCCGTCCTCGGTACTACATGCTTAGTTTATCTTTAATTTCACCTAACAGCTGCGGACAAACACGCCACCGTTAGACTATCCTGAATTAAATTTCGTGGTTCAGCTCTCAGGCGGGAGCATCCGCACTATCTTGTTTGGGTTTGAACTTCTGTAATTCCCCGTCTTACAAGCGGAAGCTAGGGCAGAAGTGCTAAGAGCAGGTTATTAAGCTGCTAAAGCGTAAGTTTCGTCGTTTGCGACTATTTTTTTGCGGCTTTTTACGTGGCCAACCGCCCCACGGCATGCACCTAAGAGTTTGTGTAATTCGTCGAGTCCTAATCGGCCCCGTTGAGTGGTTATTTTGTGCAAACCCAAAATATTAAACACAATCTCAAGGATACTAATATACGCTTATCTAAACCAATTTTCAAGAGATTCGAGTTTGGAGCTCTGTTCGTTTACTGAGTTTTTGAATTAATTTTAATAAAAGTATCAAATAAATAGCTAAATAATGTATTGCGCCTCCGCTATTGTTTTCATCATTAGCTGCTGGAGGTGGTTCATTAGTATTTGTTTCACTAGTCGTTACCACAATACTGATACTGGCTTGAGATGTTTCTGTTCCATCCGAAATTAAGTAAGTTATCTGTTCCATTCCTGTAAATTGCTCCGCAGGTGTATACAAAATTTCATTGTTGTTGATAGTTGCGGAGCCTGTACCTGAGTAATTAATTTGAGTTATAGTTAAATTATCACCATCCATATCGGTATCGTTTTCGGTCACATTTAAGCTAATAGAAGCCATTTGTGCTTTGTCTATTGTGTAGTTATCGTTATTAGCAATTGGTGTTGTATTTATACTTGTAGCCATTACTGTAATAGCAACGCTTGCTTGAGTTGTGTCTATACCATCGGAAATAAAGTAAATAATGGTGTCTGTGCCAGTAAAGTTATCTGCTGGGGTGTAGATTATTTCATTATTATTTATGACTGTGGATCCGGTTCCGGCATAAGTAATTTGTGTGATGGTTAAGCTATCACCATCAGCATCAGTATCATTTTCAATCACATCTAAGTTAATTGAATTTATTTGAGTCCGGTCAATTGAGTAGCTGTCGTTATTAGCAATGGGTTGTTGATTTTGTATTTGGGTGATAGAGAACTGTCCTGAAGATAAGTTAAAAAATATATTATCAGAGCATTTCACCATTATTTTACCTAGAAATATGGTTTCGTTTGGTAAGGTTACTTGCGCTGTTCCTGAGTTGGTAACTTGCTCTGCAAGGGTATATTTAAAGCTATTCGCATTGTCGTCAGACATTAATATATTAATGTCTGGGCATAGCAAATCGGTTTGATTAACTTGCCAGGATACTGTAATTGTTTGATTTCCTAAGAAAATATCATTTTCGGCCGGCTTGTCGACAGTTAATGGACCGATATCAGCATTAACATTAATTTGCATATCGTCAAAGTTAACACCACCTTTCTGGTCTCTTACTGCAACCCTAAAATTGACCGTTCTGCTGCTATTTGAGAGGATTTCTGTTGGGTTAGTTACACCATTGGCTAAGTCATCTAACCTTGGTATGTATCTTTTATTATCTTTATTAGGTAACCAGTTTCTAAAAAGAGGTCCAGAGCTGGTTTGTGACCATTGAATTTTCGAACTGGTTGCTTCGCCTAAATCAATTTGTTCCCAAGAGTAAGTTAAATCATCACCTTCTGGGTCGATAGCACTCGCTGTGAGTACAAAAGGCGTTCTAGCGGGAATTATATAATCATCTCCAGCATTTGCAATTGGTGGTTGGTTGTTTCTGGATGATTGGCTTCCACAACTACCTGTTGTGCCATTTGAATTTATTGTTTGGTATATTTTTTCTATACTTTTACTGTGAAATACAGCAATAGAGCTATTCGCTATATTTTCATTTTCACAAATGCCAGCATAGCCCATTATGGTGACGCCACTGCCAAGCTCATAAGCATGATTATTTTCACGCCCACTATTACAGTACCCGTCAGTCCCATTATAAGTGTGTTCTGCACCAAACTGATGTCCCAGCTCGTGACTGACTAAATCTATATTAAATGAATCCCCTCTTGGCGTTGGATTACCGCTAGTTCCTTGACCTTTATATCCGGTAAAGCACACTCCTCCAACTTGAGCTATACCTCCTGGGTTAGTGGAAAATAAATGACCAATATCATAATTCGAGTTACCGATTTCATTATCTAAGGTTTGCTGAATGTTATTTAAATCAGCCTCGCTATCTTCATTTGTGAAAGGATCTGTATTAGGGTTGGTATAGATAAGTGCATCATTATTAGCAACCAGCTCTAGTGTGATGGCTAAATCTCGCTGAAAAATATCGTTAATTCTATTTACACTAGTAATCACAGCGTTCAGTACATTTAGGCCTCTGTTTATGAAGTAGAGACTATATTCTCCCGTTGTAGCGACTGCAAAACGATAAGTCATATTCTGAGGTCTATCAGTATCTAGTGAACCTTTGTTAGCAATAGTCGGTTTTTCTGAATGGAGTAATTGTTCATCTTCTAAGAGGGTACTTTGATAAGGGTACAATTCATAAACTTGGTAATGAATATATTCATCTAAATAGTATAAATTTTCATTGATTTGATAACTTGCATGGAACCCGTTTGGTCCTAAGTCAAAACGTCCTGTTTGTGTTTTATCTCCCTTAAGATGGCCCTTAAATGTTAAAATATTAGGGTATTTTCGGGCTAAGCGTTCGGGCATAATAGCATCATAACTCACGAGATAAATAAGTTGGCCATTATTTGGTGTTGGTAAAATAAGCTCAATCGTTGAAGTGTTGTTAGCAAGTAGTCGTAAAGCTTGTTTAAAGTCTTCAGACTCAGGTTTTATATAGATATTGTTAGTATGAGATGGGCTGTTGCTTAGTCTAATTTCTGTGACTTTAGTATCATCAGATATTTCTTGCCAAGTTTGGGCTATAGTTTGATTGCAGAATATCATTGCTATTAATAAATAAAAGTATTTCATTATAAAACTCGGCTCAGCTTATATTAACAAGCATTAATTATAGGCGTTTTTTTATTTAACATTTAAATTTAACACATCAGCTGCAATTAAATAGTTAATTTTATTATACATAGGCTTTAACTTGAAAAATTTTTGTTTTTAAGTTTAATTCCTTTCATCTGTGCATTTTGCTAAAATCGCGCGCCTTTTCATCAATCATCCGGATTTTGTATGCAAGCAGAACGAATGCGCGCCGATAAAGATTTGTTTTCTTATCCTACTTACCAAGCAAGGCTGAATAAGCCTGCACCTTTTTTACCTATGTCCAAAAAAGAAATGGCAAGTTTAGGCTGGGATAGTTGCGATATTATTATTGTGACTGGCGATGCGTATGTGGATCATCCCAGTTTTGGGATGGCTGTGATTGGGCGAATGCTTGAAGCGCAGGGGTTTAGGGTTGGAATAATCTCCCAGCCGGACTGGACCAACAAAAACGATTTTATGAAATTAGGTAAACCGAATCTGTTTTTTGGCGTAACTGCCGGAAACATGGATTCGATGATCAACCGTTATACTTCAGATCGTAAATTACGCCATGACGATGCTTACACCGCTGGCAATGTTGGCGGCAAACGCCCAGACCGCGCGGTCACTGTTTATACTCAAAGATGTAAAGAAGCCTATAAAGTCCCTGTTGTTATTGGCGGAATAGAAGCCAGTTTACGCCGCATTGCGCATTATGATTATTGGTCTGATAAAGTACGCCGTTCGGTATTATTTGATTCAAAAGCCGACATTTTAATTTATGGTAATGCCGAGCGTCCATTAGCGGATGTTGCACATAGACTTGCTGCCGGTGAAGATATTGCGGATATGCAGGATATTCGCGGTACAGCGGTATTACGTAAAGATCCATTACCCGGTTGGTTTGGCGTTGATTCGACCGATTTAGATGTACTTGGCAAAATTGATCCTATTCCAAACCCGTATGAAATGATTGATGAATCCAGTTGTGATTCAAAACAGGAAGAAGCGGCACCGGATGCCACTCAGGTGATTACGATTCAGCCTGCTAAAAAGCGTCGTCCGTGGGAAATGACTTATGTTATGTTACCGCCTTATGACTTAGTTCGCGCCGAAAAAATATATTATGCGCATGCTTCGCGTATTTTACATAAAGAAACCAATCCGGGCTGTGCCAGAGCATTAGTACAACGACACGGCGATAGAATTGTGTGGGTGAATCCGCCAGCGTTTCCGCTTGAAACATCTGAAATGGACGCTGTATTTGATATGAACTATGCACGTATACCGCATCCATCTTACGGCAATGCAAAAATTCCGGCGTATGACATGATCAAAACCTCGGTGAATATTATGCGTGGTTGCTTTGGCGGCTGTACATTTTGTTCAATCACTGAGCATGAGGGGCGAATTATTCAAAGTCGCTCAGAGCAATCTATTTTAAATGAAATTGAACAAATTAGAGATAAAGTCCCCGGTTTTACTGGAGTGATTTCTGATTTGGGTGGGCCAACAGCGAATATGTACCAACTACGCTGTAAACACCCTAAAGCTGAGCAAACTTGCCGTCGTTTATCTTGTGTGTGGCCAGATATTTGTGGACACATGGATACAGATCACAGCCCAACCATTAATTTATATCGTAAAGCCAGAAACATAAAAGGGATTAAAAAAATCCTGATAGCTTCTGGGGTACGTTACGATCTAGCGGTTGAAGATCCTCGCTATGTTAAAGAGTTAGCAACTCACCATGTGGGTGGTTATTTAAAAATTGCACCGGAACATACAGAAGAAGGCCCGCTTAATAAAATGATGAAGCCGGGCATGGGGACTTATCATAAATTTAAAGAGTTATTTGATAAGTTCTCAAAAGAAGCGGGTAAAGAGCAGTATTTAATTCCTTATTTTATTTCGTCGCACCCAGGAACAACAGACGAAGATATGGTAAACCTAGCTATTTGGCTTAAAAACCATAAATTTAAGTTAGATCAAGTACAAAACTTTTATCCGTCGCCTATGGCTAATGCAACAACTATGTACCATACCGAGGCAAACCCGATACATAAAGTGACACACAAAAGTGAAAAAGTGTTTATTCCGCGAGGCGACAGACAACGCAGATTACACAAAGCTTTATTAAGGTATCACGATGAAGCAGGTTGGCCGATGATCCGCGAAGCACTTAAAAAAATGGGGCTAGCTAAATTAATCGGTAACGGCCCGAATCATTTAGTGCCGCCAGAGGGCAAAAACAAACGCGGTAAAGATAATACCCAATATCAAAAAGGGTTAACCCGTTTTAGCGCTAATCAAGGGTTTGATAAGTCAGCCAAACCTGCGGCTGAAAAAGGCGCTAAGCGAAAGCCAAATGCTAAGATGAATACTAATATGGCTAAAAAGAAAGGTTCTAAAAAGCCGGTAAGTTTAAATTTAAACAAGTAGTTTTCAGCGCTAAATAACCTGATCTACACATAAAAAAGCCGAAGTTAACTTCGGCTTTTTGCTAAAATAGTTAGTGTAGTTTTTGCAGCAGATATTAAAAATAAAATTCACTGCCTACAAACCATTGGCGACCACGGTTTGGCACACCAAATTCAGTGCGGTTACTCACACTTGGGGTTGTATATTTTTCATCAAAAATATTTTTAGCTTGCGCAAATAAATTTACGTTTGGAGACAGCTCGTAGCTAATTTTGGTATTCACTAAAATAAAATCATCTAACTCTACTCTATCTGAATATAATCCACCATACGCAATATTTTGTTTATTGCTCTGATAGTTAGCTGATAAGTTATAGTTCCATTTCTCAAAATGGTAATTTGCGATTACATAAGCCAGATTTCTGGATTCTTTAAACTGGTCTTCTGCCAATTTAAAAAAGTGAGTACCACCAAAGCGCACATGAAACTGGTTGCTGGGTGCATACGTTAACTCAACTTCTAAACCATGAGTGCTTTGGGTCTCCCGCGTATTATTTTCAACTTGAACTAAACCATCTCTGACTAAATCAAAAATAGCGTTTTCAATTTTATGAATAAAATAAGTTGCAGAAATATTCCAATAGTTATGCTGGCTTAACCAAATCATATCGAGCGAACGAATGGTTTCTGGCTCAAGATCAGGATTACCACGAATTAGTGGGTTATTAATTAAATTCAGCTCACTAAATTGAGGCGCACGGTAGGCCTCACCATAATTTGCTTTTAGTGTATTTTTTTCATCTAATTTAGTGACTAAGCTTATTCTTGGGCTAACTTTTTGGCCAATATCACTATAATCATCGTAACGGACAGCTAAAGTAAGTTCGGTACTTTGTGTTAGTTCTATTTGTGACTGTAAAAATGTGCCATAAATATTGCGGTCTGAATGCTGCACAAACTCTGCATTTTCAATCAACTGGCCGTTAAAGTAAGGAATATTTGGGTTTTCCTGCGGCTTAATTGCGCCATTTGATGCTAGATAAGCTAAGCAAGCCTGAGTATTTAAACACAGTTCATAATCTAAATTAGTTTTTGAGCGGTTTTTTTGTAATTTGGCGTGACGATATTCAAACCCTAAGCTTAAATCTAATTTGTCATTCACCTGATAAAAATTATTTAAGCGTAACCCGTGGGTATCTTCATAAAATGGCGTGTCAGCTAATAAAGCTTCGGTAGTTGCCGGTGAGGTTACTTCATAAAAAGCAAACTCAGGGGTGCCTTGAATAAATAAATTGGTTCGGGTGCGACGGTAATCAACCCATAAATCACTGTTAAATTTATCAGACCAAACAAAATTATGATTTAAAGTAGAGAATAAGCTAGATACCTTAGACTTATTGAAGCCTTTGCTAATATGCCCCTGAATATAATAATCTCTTGCTTCCTGTTCACTATAAGCAATATTCAGAGACGTATTATGGTAACTTAAGTTAAAAATTAGTTCTGTGTGGTGACTTGGGTCTGTAATTGTTGTTCTTTCTGTTGGGTTGTAACTATTTAAGATATTTGGGTAATTATCACCGTCAGTCTCACCATAAGCAACAGATGCTTGTATATGTAATTCTTTTATTTCTAACCCACCAGAAGTCGAAAATTCAACAGAGTTCATATTGCCGACAGCAATACTTGCTTCTGGTGCTTCTGTTGTTTTTGTTAAAATATTAATGACGCCTAAAAATGCATTAGAACCATAAATAGCTGAACCTGGGCCTTTTATTATTTCTATTTTTTCTACAATGGATAATGGAATTCTTGGAAAAGTGTAATCATTATTGCCTGAGTATTCACTATTAATTCGCTGACCATTTAATAAAATGAGAATTTCTCTCCCGCCAGTTCCTGTTGAACGCCCCCTAAATGAGGTTCTTTTATATAAAGGGTTACGGTCAGAAGATGTACTTTGAACGCCAGTCACAAAATTCAATAACTCATCTAAAGTTCCAAGACCCATTTGTCTTATATCTTGAGCCTCATAAACAGCAACACTAGAAGGTACTGTTAACATGGTTTCATTAGTAAGAGTGGCACTGGCTACTTTCAATTGAAGCAATTGCTCAATTGGTAGAGAAAACAGGTCGTCGGCAGCAAAAGCAGTTGCTTGCATATTTAAAGCTAAAAAGCTTGCAATGGTGCAGCGAGTAGACATTTTTTTGTTCATAATGTAACTTGTTGTTTTATAAAACTATTGGTCGACGATTTTTGAGTTGCCGCTCATGATAAATGATAAGCAAGCATTTGCAATAAAGTTTAGACTATTTATGATTATTTTGTTGTAAAAACTATAATTTATTTTGAACCATAGCTTGTTTTTTCTTTTCAAAGTCTTGTTCTACTAGCTTTAATGCTTTTAGTACGTCATCTGTATCTACTGCGCTATCTTCTAGTATCATTATTAGATCAACGGCAATTTTTATGTGTATTGGTGCTTGCTCTAAAGACATAAATTATCCTTAACATTGAATTAATCGCTATCTATTCTACAAAATAATCTCGATATTAATTATTTAATTTTTCTTGCTCCTTTAAAAATTTTATCGATGTTTCTATTGCATTCGTCACATTCATTTCCATTTGAAGGCGTTCTGCAGGAGCAAGATAAAATGCCATATCTACTTCATAACGAATATATCTAGGGGGCAGTTGATTCAATACTAAACAACACAAATCAGCTAAATAATTTGGGTTAGGTGTGCTATTCGCTATTCCCATATTTTCAATTTTATCTATAACTAATTTTTCATAGTAGTTGTGAATATCATCATCTAACTTCATTGTATTTATCCTTAAATTACTTGTTTATAAAATAGCTTAGCGTTGAATACATATCTTGCCAAATAATGTGAACCAAAATTGACTTTCCATCGTATTAGAATAAATATTTGTAAAAAGAGTTGATTCTCATGGATATAGTCAGTCAAGATAGCTTGCATGGTAGGCAGAATTTGAATCATGTTCGAGCAGAAATGAGTAAATCTGAAACAGCTAATTGGGCTTTATTATTACAGAAGATTGCGCAAGATCAGGATCGAAAGGCATTTACTTTGCTGTTTAATCATTTTGCGCCTAGATTGAAATCTTTTGGTATATCTGTATTAAAGCAAGAGTCTCTAGCTATGGAGATGGTACAGGAAACCATGCTGAATGTTTGGACTAAAGCGCATTTATTTAACCCTAACAAAGGGGCTGCTTCTACTTGGATTTACACTATAGCTAGAAATATTCGGTATGATATTTTACGCAAAATAAGTCAGAAAAAAGAAGATAATTTAGCAGATGAACTCTGGCCTGTATTGGTTGAAGATAATGACTTTACCAATGGATTTACTGAGTTAGAAAATTTATTATTACAAGGTCAGTTGCAACGTTTTTACCAATATATTCCAGCCGCTCAACTCGAAGTGATTCTGCTTATTTATTTAGATGATAAATCTCACCAAGAAGTATCAGATTTATTAGGTATCCCTCTAGGTACCGTTAAATCAAGAGTTCGACTAGGTTTAGCAAAATTGCAACAAGCGATGGAGGAACAAGTAGCATGATAAATTTCCACCCATCAGATAAAATTTTAGAAAATTTTGCAGCAGCAAATTTGTCTGCCGGTTTAGCGCTAGCAGTTGCTACTCATTTAGATTATTGCCCTTTATGTAGGCAAACAGTGCAAGAATATGAAAGGGCTCATGCAGAGTCGCTGCTAGCTGAAGCGCCACTTGTGGTTGATGAATCATTTGACAATATGCTTGCTGATATTCTTAATACAGAGCCAACAAACATTAACGTTAACTTTAGTCAGCAAGAGTTGAAGTCTAGCTTTATTAAACTGGAACAACAAAAATACGTGTTACCAGCAAGCTTAAAACCATTTTATTTGAAAAATAGCCGATGGAGGAAGTTATCTGGTGTGCAAACAAATAAATTGGGTGAGTATGATGATTTTAGAGCTAATTTACTTTATATAGAAGCAAATACAAATGTACCAATGCATACTCACAAAAGTTTAGAGATAACAGTTGTGCTGGCCGGAACTTTATGTGATGAACAAGGGCAATACTACCCAGGTGATTTTATTGTTTTGGACAATAATATTACGCATTCGCCTGCAACTAAAGACGGGCAGTCTTGCTTATGTTTGGCTGTTATGGATGCACCGGTACAGTTTACTCAGGGCGCTGCAAGGTTATTAAACCCCTTTGCCCATTTAATGTATTAAACAGGCTGTTTATTTAACTTGGCAAGCTCGCATTAGCAAGCTTGCCATTTTATGTTTTATTAATTTTTAGTCTTTGATTTAAGCAAAATAATCAAGCGCTTGAGTTAAATCGTCAATAATATCTTGGCAATCTTCAATACCAACAGATAAGCGGATCATACCTTCACGAATGCCCATCGCTTGTCTTTTTTCTAATCCCATTTCGTAATAAATCGTTGGCGCAACTGGAATTGATAAGGTTCGGTTATCTCCCAAATGGGTTGAGCATAAAATTAAATTAAGTTGGTTGATAAATTCAAGACAATCAATTGAGTCAATTAAGTCGAAACTTAAAATAGCGCCAAAATGTTTAAATTGTTTTTTTGCCAACTCATGCTGGGGATGACTAGGTAACCCTGGGTAATACACTTGACTGATTTTATCGTGTTGCTGCAAAAATTGAGCAATTTGCAACGCACTGGCGCAGCTACGGTCTAACCTGAGAGCCATGGTTTCAGAGCCAACACTTAACTGGTGAATTGCTTCAGAACTAATTGAGGCGCCCATATCTCTAAGCCCTTTTTTCTTAATCTGAGTGATCGCCCAATTAGCAGGTTCTGCATTTTTATAGGTATCCAATATATTTGGATAGTTTTGCCAGTTGTAATTACCGGTATCAACCACAACGCCCCCTAAAGCATTGCCGTGACCACCAAAATATTTAGTTAAAGAGGTAATTAATAAATCCGCCCCCAGTTGTTTACCGTTAAATAAATAAGAGGGAGTCATGGTGTTATCTACCACTAAAACAATATTTTGAGGTGTGCACAGTGTTTTTATGTGTTGAATATCGGCAACTTGAGTAACCGGATTGGCGATGGTTTCACAAAACAACATTCGGGTATTAGATTTTATTTTTTGCTTAATTTGCGGGTGATTTGTGATATCAACAAAATCAACCTCAATCCCATATTGAGTTAGAGTTTGGGCAAAACTGTTGGTATTACCAAAAATAAACTGGCTGAAAATGACATGATCGCCCGCTTTTAACAAGGTTAACATACTGGTTGTTAATGCCGCCATACCGGTTGAAAAAACCAGACTAGCATGGGCTTGCTCTAATTGAGTAATGGTATTTTGCAGCACATTGACACTGGGCGTTGATTGCCTAGCGTAAGCATGATTTTTACTGCGACCCTGAAATACATCAACCAGTTCTTGCGATTGTTTATAAGCAAATAATACCGAATGATGAGCAGGTTGGTGTACGGCACCCTGTTCTAAATTTTGTAATCTTTCAGCGTGTACAAGCTGACTGGTAAAACCTTTTGCTTTGTTCATTTTAATTTATATGTCACTATTTCAGCTAAGTTTCTATTAAGAGTGTAAATTTTAGTTAATTATGTCAATACAAACGCTTAATTTAAAATGGTGTGGTAAACGTCAATTTGAGGGTACGGGCACTAATGGCCAAAAAGTTATGCTAGACGGACCACCCAGCGCAGGGGGAGAAAACCAAGGAATAAGACCAATGGAAATGGTTTTACTTGGATTAGCCGGCTGTTCTGCATTTGACGTAGTATCTATTTTGGAGAAAAAACGGGTTGAACTGGCAGACTGTCAGGTTGACATCTCAGCTGAACGAGCTGATGCGATTCCGGCTGTATTTACCAAAATCCATTTAACTTTTAGGGTGAGCGGTACCAAATTAACTGAAAAAGCGGTGAGTCAGGCTGTTAGTTTATCGGTGGAAAAATATTGCTCGGTTGCTGCTATGTTGATGGCGGGTAGCGTTGAAATAACGCACAGCTTTGAGATTAGTTAAAATAAATCTAACTGTTCGTTTTTTATCTCGGCCAATAAGGCTTCTTCCTGCTGTTTGCGTTTTTTGGTATTGAGTTTCTTTTGACGTAACTGGCAAAGTGAAATGACCTTTATTTTTTGCTCAGTCGAAAGCTGATACCAATATTGCCTTTCTTCTCTGCTTCGTAAACAGCCTTTGCAGTAGCCTCTTGCACCGGATTCGCAAACACCGATGCAGGGGCTGTCAATCTCTTCCAGTTCAAAAAGTTTATCTTGTTGCATAATGCCTGACTATTGTAACGTATATTAGGAGTATCTGACGCTACATGTTAATTATAGTTAAATATAGATAGTTATAAAAAATTTCGGTTATTTAGTACAATCAATTGCAATAAAACCGTAAAGCTTAATCTCTGTGTTTACAATCGAGTCAATTGACGGCAGTATATTAGCTATCAGTTCGGATTAATCAATACACCTCTGAGTTTTATTATATCAAATTCACCTTTTAGCGTTCAGGCTTTGAAACTGAGATATTAAAGATCCATGATTGTGTCGTAAAAATTTTTTTACCGGACTAACCTTATATAAAAAATTAGTTAGAATATAGATAAAAGGATCCTATTAGGAATAATTATGAATGTAGAGTTTGTTAACCCATTCTTATCCTCATTAATTAATGTTATCAGTACTATGGCTATGTTGGAGTTAAAACCCCAAAAGCCAAGAGTAAAAAAAGATGAAATAGCTCGTGGAGATGTTTCTGGATTGATCGGAATGGTTGGTCCTCAAACTAAAGGGTCAATGTCTGTTTCATTTGAAGAAGGTTTGGCCTTAGATATTATGCAGCGAATGCTTGGGGAAAAACCCGATAAAATTAATGAAGAAGTCACGGATATGGTGGGAGAAATTACCAATATGGTGACAGGTGGCGCCAAAAAACTATTGGCTCAGAAAGGTTATGATTTTGATATGGCAACTCCGGTTGTTGTTTCGGGTAAAGGGCATACTATTAACCATAAATCAGATGGGCCTGTGGTTATTATGCCGTTTGAAGCCGAAGCAGGAAAAGTTCATATTGAAATTTGTTTTGATAATGTGAAAAGTTAAATATGTGGTTTCAAAAAACAATAAATTTATCTGCTAAATCTCGCGGTTTTCATTTAATTACTTCAGAAATTGAATGCTTATTACCGGAAATAGAAAACTATAAAATCGGTTTGTGCCATTTAATGTTACAGCATACATCAGCCAGCCTGACCATTAATGAAAATGCCGACCCAACTGTTCGTTCCGATTTTGAAGCCCATGTTAATCACATAGTGCCCGAAAATCAGCCATATTATCGCCATACCTACGAAGGGGATGACGATATGCCTGCTCATATTAAATCTAGCTTATTTGGGGCAAGTTTATTAATCCCGATTCAACACGGTGAGTTTGGTTTAGGTACATGGCAAGGAATTTATTTAGGGGAGCACAGAAACTATGGCGGAAGCCGTCGAATACTTGTTACTCTACAAGGCGAAACTGATTAAATTAAAATAAGTTGAGATTTAATCTTGATATAGCCAATAAATATGGCTTCAGACAACTTAAAGTCTAAATAATCATAATCCATTTAATTTTATACTTGAAGATATTCCAGCATATTTAGTGAATAATGTTGTAACCATATAGTTAATATCACTAATAAAAAACTATTTAATGGGCAGAAATACAAAGCCTTTAGAGTAACCAGACTAGATGAATCTATCGTTATAATATTATTATTTGGTTGATTCTTTAGAAAAATTAAGCTAAAAACACTTATTACTAATCTGTAACTCTTATCTATAAAAAATGTTACATTTTAGGGGGATACATTATATTAAATCCTTACGATGATAAGGGTCATAATTAGAGTCACCTAAACCAGCATGGATGTCGTTTTAGGGGAACGTTGCTCAGAGGTAAATTCTATTATGCAGTCTATTGCCAGAAAAGTACTTGTGGTTTTGTTGTGCGTAAACCTGGCCGTACTAGGCCTGGTTGCGTTTGGTACTATGTCCGTTCAGACCAGTAGCGAAAACGAGCGTTACGAAAACAATAAAGACGCGATAGTTAAACAACTTAAAGTTATTTTGCAAGATCCTGTATTTTCTTATGATTTCCCGCTTATTAAAAGTATCATAGATGCTTATATGCCAGATCCTATTATTGCTCAAGTGAAAGTAACAGATCACAGAGATAAAGACATGGCTGAGACTAAGCTTAAACAAGATATTGAGTTGGATGGGAATGCACTTTGGTATGATATTAACGGAGCTGATGGTGAATTAATTGGTAAAGTAAAAGTGGCTTTCTCTCGCAGTGGTGTGGAAAGTCGTCTTGCTTCTCAGTGGTACGAAAAAATTATTTCCATGTTGGTATCTCTAGCTGCATTAAGTGTATTATTAATATTATTAATTAATAAAGTTGTGGTTAAACCACTAACAAATGTAAGTGATGTACTAGCCGATATCGCTCGAGGTGGGGGAGATTTAACCCAACGAATTCCCGTTAAAACTAATGATGAAATTGGTACATTAGCAAAAAATTTCAACCACTTTATTGAAAAAATTCAAACAATTATCACCGATGTGGCTCAAGGTGCAAATGGTTTAGGTGATTTATCAACCTCTATTAGCTCTGTATGTCACAAAACAACAGTCAATACCCATGAGCAAAAAGAACAGACAGAGCATTCTTTAAGTTATTTAAAACAACTATCTGAAGCTACTGGCGAGATTGCACAAAATGCAGAGTTAACAGCATCCAGCACTACTGAAACGTTTGATTTAGCAGCCCAAAGCCGTACCGATGTCGAGACAAATTTATCTCATGTACAGCAATTAGTGGATGAATTGGAAAATAATGCTCGTGTTGCCTCAGACCTTAAAACTGCTAGTGAGAACATTGGTGGTGTATTAGATGTTATTAAAGGTATTGCTGAGCAAACTAATTTACTAGCATTAAATGCGGCAATTGAAGCGGCTCGTGCAGGTGAGACTGGCCGTGGTTTTGCTGTTGTTGCGGATGAAGTTCGTTCATTAGCAAGTAAAACTCGCCAATCAACCGAAGAAATTGAGACAATTATTGCGTCATTACAAAGCAAAGCTGATGACTCGTATCAAGCCTCATATCGAAGTAAAGAGTTAGTAAGCGAAACGATTGCTTCAACTAAGAAGACAGTTGATGCTTTTTCTAGTATTTCAGATAAGATGAGTAGTATTAATGATATGATTATTCAAATCGCCAGCGCGACCGAAGAGCAATCATTATTAACTAAAGAAGTGAGTCAAGGTATGGAACATTTACTGGATGGCGCAACTCGCTTAACTGGAGAAACAAAAGATCTGGAAAATAATACTCAAGCTATGATCGAGGTAGAAAGGCATTTATCAGATCAAATTAAGCAATTTAAATATTAATAGTCCAAAATTAATTAATATTGGAAGGGCAAGCTAAAGCAGCTTGCCTTTTTTATTTAAAAAAATAAATTTGTACTTGAATTAATCTGTTAGATAGCGATCATTGCAGATAATTAAATAAATATATGTTTAGAGGAAAGAAATGACAAAACCCATCGTTTTTAGTGGCGCTCAGCCAAGTGGCGAGTTAAGTATAGGTAACTATATGGGGGCATTGCGCCAATGGGTTAACATGCAAAATGAATATGATTGTTTATTTTCATTAGTGGATTTACATGCGATAACTGTTCGCCAAGACCCTGAAAAATTAAGAAAGGCTTGCTTAGATGGCTTGGCATTATATTTAGCATGTGGGATTGATCCTCAGAAGAGTATTGTATTTGTTCAATCTCATGTACCTCAGCATACTCAACTTGGATGGATTTTAAATTGTTATACCCAAATGGGTGAATTAAATCGAATGACACAATTTAAAGATAAATCTGCAAAAAATGAAAACAATATTAATGCAGGATTATTCACTTATCCAAGTTTAATGGCCGCAGATATACTTTTATATGGAACTAACCAAGTACCTGTCGGAAATGATCAAAAACAGCATTTAGAATTGAGCCGCGATATAGCGATACGATTTAATAATGCCTATGGTGATACTTTTGTTGTTCCTGAACCTTATATCCCAGAAACGGGTGCTCGTATAATGAGTTTGTTAGAGCCGACCAAAAAAATGTCTAAATCAGATGATAATCCGGGTAATTTCATTGGGTTGTTGGAAGAGCCTAAAAAAATTATCAAAAAGGTTAAACGAGCTGTTACAGACTCAGATGAGCAAGCTAGAATTTATTTTGATGTTGAAGAAAAACCTGGTGTTTCAAACTTGTTAACTTTATTGTCATGCGCGACAGGTAAAACAGTTGAGCAGCTTGTGCCTGAATATGAAGATAAAATGTATGGGCATTTAAAGGTAGATACCGCTGAAGCGATAGTATCTTTACTTGAGCCTATTCAAGCTCGATTTAAAGAGTTAAGAAACGAGCAAGCCGAATTGGAGCGTATCATGTTAGATGGTGCCGAAAAAGCGTCTGCTCGCGCCCAGGTTATCTTGGATAAAGTTTCTAACGCAATTGGGTTTGTACCGAGACCAAAAGCTAATTAGTAAAGTGCTTTGGAAGTCATTAAATCAAGGTGTAAATAATGCAAATTCGTTTAAAACCTCTGTTAAAATCATTATCTACATTTATTAGTTTAGTATCTTGCTCTATACATGCAGATACTAGTAACTTTCAATTTAATGGCTTTTTAACTATTGCTGGTTACCATGGTTCAAGTAACCAAATCGGATATAAATCATCAATTGCAAGTGAGCAGTATAGTTATAGAGGACAGTGGATCTTTGATGATCTGAGTCTTATTGGCGGGCAGGTTAATTATACAATTAACTCTCAATGGGAGTTAATTGGACAAGTGGTTTTAAAAAATGAGCTAATTGATAATGAGCTCGAACGGATTAAAATCGCTACTATTAATTACCGTCCGGATTCTTCTTGGTTAATTAGAGCCGGTCGATTTTATCCGCGTGGTTATTTAGTTAGTGAAAGCCGCTTAATTGGTTATGCACACAATGATGTCTTACCTGTTCAGGATTTTTATTCCCAATTACCTTTGCCTTATGTTGATGGTATTGATGCAACTTATACTTACCGAAGTAATTATGGTCTTTTAAGCTTAAACTCTTACTTTGGTCAGACCCAGGTTACATTTAAAGTTGAAGATTTAGGGGATGTAACAGGTCAATTTAAAAACTTATTCGGCATAAACCTAGAATATGAAGTTGAAAATTGGTTATTAAGAGCAAGCTACTCGCAAGTAGAACAAATGGAAGAGTGGCAAATAGTCTCTCAAATTGAAGGTTTTATGCAGCTTTTAGCGAATCCTCAAGCTTTACCCATTGAAAATAATTTTACTCCTTGGTTAGAAGGTTTAGAAATTATTGAGCAAACTAAAGAAAAAGGCGGAATTTTTAAGTATTTAACTTTGGCTGCAGAGTATCACCAAAATAATTTAAGAATTCGTAGCGAATTGGCTAGGCTGAGTTCGGGTACCTATTTATTGCCAGATACAGACACGGGTTATATTAATTTTGCATATACAATGAATGAGGTCACTCCATTTTTGAGTGTTTCATTTATCCACTCAAAAAAAGGCTATACATTAAATAGTTTTCCGGAAGATGATTTCTTAGATACTCTAGATCAAGTTTCACCTGTTTTACAAAATACAGAGGGTGGCTCTCGCTTTGTTTTAAACGTAATTAATGATTTTATTGATCCATCTTACAAACAAAAATCATTAATCCTTGGAATGCGTTGGGATTTTGAGCTTTGGCAAGCCGTTAAATTTCAGTTTGAACGTAAATGGGTAGAAAAAAATGCTGCTGGTTTATGGCAAACGGAACGGTTCTCACAAAATGGTTCGGAGCAGGTAGATGTGTTTTTAATTAGCTATGATAGGATGTTTTAAAATGTTTTATCAAAAGTGGCTAACTAGAATAACCTTAGTATGTTCTTTTTCTGGTATTAGTTTCAGCGCTACCTGCGGTGATATTGTTGTCATTGTTCACCCTGACAACCCCACTGAAACGTTATCGAGCAGTAATGTACTTGATATTTATACGGGTAAACTGGTTGCATTCCCAAGTGGAACAGCTGCATTACCAGTCGATTTATCAAATAAAATGCCTGTGAAAGCTGATTTTTATCAAAAACTTATGGGGAAATCTCTTTCCCAAATGAGTAGCTATTGGGCGAAACTATTATTTACAGGTAGATATAGTCCCCCACTTGTTTTAGATCCACCTAGTCAGGTAATTGAGTATGTCAGCCAGAATTTATATGCTGTCGGTTATGTAGATGAAGCTTGGTTAACAAATGATGTAAAAGTAGTATACAGGATAGAAATAGATTAATTTTACTCTGGCTTAACTCTGCTCATAAGCTGAATTATTGAAAACAATAAAACTATTTTTCCCTTGTTTTTTAACTTGATACATGGCTTGATCTGCCTTTTCAAATAAAGTGTCGAAGTCATCGGCGTGTGATGGCGACATTGAAATGCCAATACTGGCACCCAATTCAACCTGTATCTGGTCTTCAATATAAATAGGTTGTGATATTGCCTGAATTGCTTTCTCTGCGATTAATTCTGCTTCTTTTTGCTCACTATAATTAAGTGCAATTATAAATTCATCACCACCCCAACGAGCTAAAATATCAGCTCGGCGAGTAATCTTGGCCAACCGTTTAGCTACTTCTATTAATGCTGTATCACCAGCGTCATGCCCATAAGTATCATTTATATCCTTAAATCCGTCTAAATCAATGACTAGTAAGGCAACTTGTGAGGATTGATCTGGAGTTTGCAGTAGGTGACTTAGCATACGTCTTGCTGCTCGACGGTTTTTCAAGTTAGTTAAAATGTCATGATCAGCTTCAAATTCTGATTTTAATAATTGCTGGCGCTTACTTGTTACATCACTAATTATCATAAATACACTTAACTCGCCTTGCATATTCTCAGCCTTAGCGAAAGTAAGCTCAAACCATTGATTATCGTCTTTGTCTTGTCCTAGCTTATGTTTAGATTCTATCTCTAGTGTAGTGGGCTCATGTAATATATGACTGTCCATTATCGTATTTGAAATCGTATCCGAATTTTCGAAAATAAATCCCAGCCATTGGGTATTAGTATGTATACGAGGATGACCAGAATATTTTTTCCATAAAGATTCAAAGGTAGGGTTATAAGACAATAAGTTGAGTTTATCATCAGTAACAATTAATGCATTTTTAGATAAGTTGCAGATCATAGTAAAATTATCTGACAACTTTTTAGTCTGCTCTGTTAATGCTCTTTCTTTATTTAATCGTTCATCTAGTTTATTTAGCAGCTGGTTGATTTTAAAGCCAATTTTACCTATTTCATCATTGCGGTTGGTATGCGGATAACGCTGGCTTTGAGCATTATCCAATTTAACTGAATCTAACCAAGCAGCTAATTTTTCAATCGGGTGCGACACTAATAAATAAGTTGTCACCAAAGTCACTAATATACTAATAACCACTACAAAAATGACGCCCTGAATTTTATTATTTGCAATTTCAGATGCGAGTTGTTTTTCTAACGCTTCATTTTTAAATATGGTTATCTGACCTATTTTTTCTGCTTTGTTAAAAGGCGAGAATAAATCTTCCGAATAACTTTTCCCTCCAATACAGCTTTTATTTTCTGCGGTAGACATTTGGGGCGTAATAATGGAGGCGCATAAAACCCGTTGGTTTTTTAATAGCCCAGTAACGACATCATTAGCCAGCGCTTCATTATTTAAATAGGCAGAAATAGCCGCAGTATCATAAACAGTGGCGACTAAAGCCTGAATAATTCGGTCGTTTTCTTGTTGGGTCGATTTTAAGATATTGTTGTTAGAGGTGTAAGCCAAAATAAGCGTCGCAATTGCGGCAATAATTCCAACATAAATTGTAAGTTTTATATTGATTCTCATAGTGATACTGCAACTTTATCGAATTATTTGAGTCAGTCAATTGAGTAAACCCGCTTGACCTAGCTTAGCTCGCAATAAACAAGTGATTAAAAGTATAGCACCAGAATAACTGGATGAATATGAAACATTTATGCTTTAATTGAGATACTTAAACGATTTTATCTTTAGCTGAATTTAACTAGCTTAAAAATTATTGTATTGTAAGTAACCTCAAACTCTCATCATAAAAATTTTTGCTGAAAACAAAATTACACTGTTTTGATAGCGCAAATGGAGATAACAAATAATGAAACTCGCTTATTTTTTTCTGTTAACTTTTAGTGTATTCAGCACCGGCACTTATGCCGAAACCCAGCACCCTACGCCAACTGAAAACCAAAATAATGTAAAAGTGATTAAAGCCACTTCAATTGCACTGCGCGGTGAACCTAAATATCCGGCCGACTTTAAACATTGGGATTATGTTAATCCAGATGCACCAAAAGGTGGGATGATTACTTATGGGGTTAGAGGAACATTTGATAATTTTAATCGTTATGCTCAACGGGGTACTTCTCCGGCCATGCTGGAAGATCTTTTAAACGAAAGCCTAATGGCTTCAAATTTAGATGAAATATCGGTTTATTACCCTTTAATTGCGAAGCAAATAGAATATCCGTCAGATTATTCATGGGTGACTTTTTATATTGATGAAAATGCAAAATTCACCGATGGCAAAATGATTACCGCAGAAGATGTGGCGTTTAGCTACAACTTATTTTTTGAACAAGGTGTACCTCAGTTTAAAAAGTATTATGACGGTGTTTCTGTTGAGGTTGTCGCTAAAAATAAAGTTAAATTTACACTGACTAGGCCAGATAAAGCGCTCATGTTGAGTTTGTGTGATTTAACCATTCTTCCTAAACATTATTACCATGATAAACAGTTTGCAGAACCATTTGCTAAGCCTCCTGTTGGCAGTGGGCCATATAAGGTTAAAGAGTATGAAATGGGGCAGCACATTGTATATCAAAGGAATCCCGAATATTGGGCTACGAATCATCCAACTAATATTGGACGATTTAATTTTGATGAATTGAGGATAGATTATTACCTTGATGAAACTGTGTTAGTTGAAGCATTCAAAAAAGGTGAGTATGACTACCGCCTAGAAACTATAGCCAAAAATTGGGCGACTCAATATACTGGCGAAAACTTTGATAAAGGCTACATAGTTAAAGAAGAAATTGCTCATGAAACACCGACAGGAAACAGTGCGTTTGTTTTTAATGTGCAAAAACCTCAATTCCAAGACCCAAAAGTACGCCAAGCTCTAAATTTATTATTTGATTTTGAGTGGACTAATAAGAATTTTTTCTATGGTGACTATCAAAGAAACTATAGCTACTTTATGAATTCTGATTATGCATCATCTGGTTTACCAAAAGGGCGAGAATTAGAAATTTTAAATCAATTTAAAGATAAATTACCTAAAGAGGTTTTTACTAAAGAGTTTAAGCTTAATAAAACGGATGGCAGTGGGAATATTCGCAGTGAAATACGTCAGGCATTAGCTTTATTTAAACAGGCCGGATACAGTTTGGTTGATAATAAATTGGTCGATAAAAACGGTAAGCAACTGGAGTTTGAGCTACTTATTTTCAGACCTTCAGAAGAAAGATTTTCAGTCCCTTTTCAAAAAAATATTGAAAGAGTTGGCGCTAAAATGAATATTAAGTTAGTGACGGATGCTTCCCAATATATTAATCGAGTTAGAGAGCGTGAATTTGATATGATTAGCCGCGCTTTTGCTGGTTTCCCAAGTGAAACTTTAAAAATTCAGTGGCACACAGACTACTTAAATTCATCCTATAACTGGGTTGGTCCAAATGATCCTGTAATTGATTATCTGGTTGATAAAATTGCTGAAAATCAAGAAAATGAAGCAGAATTAAAAGCTTACGCCCGTGCATTTGACCGAGTATTATTATGGAATTATTATTCTGTTCCTCAATGGCATTTATCTAAATACAGAGTTGCATACTGGAATAAATTCTCACGTCCAAAACAAGTACCTAAATATGATTTAGGTGAAGATACTTGGTGGTACGACGCTGAGAAAGCCGCTAAATTGCCAGCTTCGCAAAGATAGTATTTGTAAATATAATATTCTCAAAAATAACAGGTAAATTAAATTTAAATGATCGCATATATTATTCGGCGTTTATTGCTGGTCATTCCTACCTTTTTTGCAATTATTGCAATTAATTTTTTTATTATTCAACTGGCTCCGGGCGGGCCGGTTGATCAATATATTGCGGCTCAATCCGGTTTGGGTAATACCAATGTTATGCAAGAAAGGTTGGCATCGAGCGGTAGTGAAGTTAATCAACCCAGAGACATTACCGCGCAGGAAGCTTCTGGTTATCGAGGCGCAGGTGGTTTAACCAAAGAAGAAATCGCAGAAATAGAAAAACGGTTTGGGTTTGATAAACCCATCACTGAACGCTTTTGGATACTGCTAAAAGATTATGCGGTATTTGATTTTGGTGAAAGTTTATTCCGCGGCAAAAGTGTGGTCGATTTAATTATAGAGCGTTTACCGGTTTCGATTTCACTTGGGCTTTGGTCACTTTTAATTGTTTACGCTATTTCAATTCCGCTTGGTATACGTAAAGCCATTAAAAACGGTAGTCAGTTTGATACATGGACAACGACCGTTATTTTAGCCGCGAGTGCTATTCCTGCCTTTTTATTTGCAGTTGTGCTGGTTATTTTATTTGCTGGTGGCTCTTATTTTGACTGGTTTCCACTGCGTGGGCTGACATCCAATAACTGGGAAGATTTATCCACTTGGGGCAAAATTACAGATTATTTTTGGCACATGACTTTACCTATTATTGCCACTGTAATTGGCTCATTTGCTGGCTTAACCATGTTAACTAAAAACTTGTTTTTAGATGAAATTAACCGCCAATATGTAATGACAGCCAGAGCAAAAGGGTTAACCGAAAACGCGATTTTGTATAAGCATGTGTTTAGAAACGCTATGTTAATTATTGCGTCAGGGTTTCCGGCCGCAATTGTTGGCGTATTTTTTGGTAGCTCCTTGATTATTGAAATTATCTTTTCACTGGATGGGTTAGGGTTATTGTTTTACGAAACCACAGTGCAAAGAGATTATCCGGTTATTTTTGCCACTTTATATGTATTTACACTGGTGGGTTTATTGCTGAATATTTTGAGTGATCTGATGTATATGATTATTGATCCTCGAATTGATTTTGAGTCGAGGTCTTAGATGACAAAATCACGGTTGAGTTTAAGCCATATCAATCAGCAAAGGTGGTTAAAATTTAAAAATAACCGCAAGAGTTATTATTCGTTTTGGCTGTTCTCGGTATTATTTGTTTTGTCTTTATTTGCTGAATTAATTGCTAACGACAAACCTTTATTAATTAGTTATCAGAACAGTTTATATTTCCCGTTAATTACTGAATATTCAGAAACTGATTTTGGTGGAGAGTTTGATTTAGCCGCAGATTATCGTGACCCTTATATTGCAGAATTAATCGAACAGGATGGCTGGATGCTCTGGCCGTTAATTCCATACAGTTATTCAACCATTAATTATGATTTACCAACTCCAGCGCCCAGTGCGCCAACCAATGAAAACTGGCTGGGTACGGATGATAAAGGCCGCGATGTATTAGCTCTGGTTATTTATGGTTTTAGGTTAAGTGTTTTATTTGGCTTTGCTGTAACCATTGCCTCAGCTTTAATTGGTATTGCGCTTGGTGCTGTGCAAGGGTTTTATGGTGGCTGGGTTGATTTAAGTTTACAGCGATTTATGGAAATTTGGGGCGGTATGCCACAACTGTTTATGTTGATTATTCTGGTTAATTTTATTACCCCGAATGTTGCATGGCTGGTTTTTATTACCACTTTATTTGGTTGGATGGGGTTTGTTGGTGTTGTCCGCGCTGAATTTTTACGATGCCGTAATTTAGAGTATGTGACTGCGGCAAAAGCGATGGGAATGTCTGACAGCCGCTTGATGTTTAAACATATTTTACCTAATGCCATGGTCGCAACTATGGCGATGATGCCATTTGCTTTATCTGGCTCTGTCACTATTTTAACTTCACTCGACTTTTTAGGGTTTGGTTTGCCACCCGGTTCGCCTTCGCTTGGTGAGTTATTATCTCAAGGTAAAGCTAATATCCAAGCGCCTTGGCTGGGGTTTACCGCATTTTGCTCTTTAGGGATTATTTTGATGTTATTGGTATTTATTGGCGAAGGGATTCGGGATGCATTTGACCCAAGGGCGAATAAAAAATGAGCCAGTTAGTTGAAATTAAAAATTTAAGCATTGCATTTAAGCAGGGCGATGAAACCAGACAAGTGGTTCACCAGTTAAATTTAACCATTCAGCGTGGTGAAATTTTAGCTTTAGTAGGCGAAAGTGGCAGTGGTAAATCGGTGACTTCTATGTCGATTTTACGCTTATTAAATGAGCCACCAGTGAGTTATCCAACCGGTGATATTTTATTATCCGGTCAATCGGTTTTAAATGCTTCGCCAAGCCAATTAAGAGGCTGGCGTGGTGATAAAGTTGGGGTGATTTTTCAAGAACCCATGATGTCACTTAACCCGCTCCATACCATTGAAAAACAATTAGGTGAAACTTTATTAATTCACCAAGGGTTAAGTTTAAAACAAAGCCGAAGCAAAATTATTGAGTGGCTTGAAAAGGTGGGGATTCGCAATGCAAAAAACCGGCTGGCAGATTACCCGCACCAATTTTCTGGCGGTGAAAAACAGCGGATTATGATTGCAATGGCACTGATTAATGAGCCGGAGTTATTAATTGCCGATGAGCCAACCACCGCGTTAGATGTGACGGTTCAAGCACAAATTTTAGATTTAATTAAACAGCTTCAACAAGAGCTAAATATGGCCGTTTTATTTATCAGCCATGATTTAACGGTCGTGCGCCAATTAGCAGACCGAGTTGCGGTGATGGAAAAAGGGCGCTTGGTTGAAGTTGAAAACTGTCAGCAAATTTTTAATCAACCTCAGCATGCTTATACTCAAAAACTAATTAATGCTGAGCCGCCGGATGCATTTTGTTACTCAGACAAAAATGCAGCGGAGTTATTATCAGTTAAAGATTTAAAAGTTTGGTTTGCGATTGAACAAGGTATTTTTCGCCGAACGGTTGGGCATGTTAAAGCCGTTGACGGGATTAATTTTTCAATCAAACAAGGCACTGCATTAGCGGTTGTTGGCGAAAGTGGCAGTGGTAAAACCACTTTATCTAAAGCTTTGCTCAGATTAATTAAAAGCCAGGGTGAATTTACATTTGCTGGTCAGCCAGTTAATCAGCTTAAAAAAGATCAGCTGACTAAACTAAGACGCGATATGCAATTTGTATTTCAAGACCCTTACGGTAGTTTAAGCCCCAGAATGTTGGTGAGTGAAATTATTGGTGAAGGGCTAGAAATTAATAAAATTGGCGAACCGGCAATGCGCGAGCAAATGATTATAGAAGCGATGCAAGCAGTTGAACTTGATCCTGAAATTCGTCACCGTTATCCGCATGAATTTTCCGGTGGGCAAAGGCAACGCATTGCTCTGGCGCGCGCCTTGGTCATGAAACCTAAGTTTATTATTTTAGATGAACCAACCTCGTCACTTGATCGCACCGTACAATTTCAAGTGCTTAAATTACTTAAAAAACTGCAAAAAACGCATAACTTAACTTATTTATTTATCAGCCATGATTTAAAAGTAGTTAAAGCGCTTTGTGAAGATGTGGTGGTGATGAAAGCTGGCAAAATTATAGAAGCAGGCAGTTGTGAACAGGTTTTTACCCAACCACAGCATGAATATACCCAAAACCTGATCAAAACGGCTTTTGTGGTGAGTTAACGTTAATTACAAAAATACTACAACAGTTACATCATAGTTTGGTTATAATGCCCGCGTTAAACTTTAATGCGACGGGATATTAATATGCTGCTGTTAATCGATAATTATGATTCTTTTACTTATAATCTGGCTCATTATTTTCAAGAGCTTGAAATTGAAGTAAAAGTTGTTCGTAATGATGCGATCAGTATCGAGCAGATAGAGCAATTAAATCCGACTCACATTTGTATTTCTCCCGGCCCTTGTACACCTAATGAATCCGGGATTAGTTTAGACGTCATTAAACATTTTACCGGCAAATACCCTATTTTAGGGGTTTGTTTGGGACATCAGTGCATTGCTCAAGTTTTTGGTGCGCAAGTTGTTAAAGCTTATAAGGTTATGCATGGCAAAACCTCTTTGGTTGAGCATAATGGTCAAGGATTATTTAAAGGTATTGAACGCGACTTTTTAGTTACCCGTTATCACTCGTTAATGGTTAAAGAGGGGACTTTACCCAGCTTTTTAAAACCTACCGCTTGGGTAGATGAAATTAACGGCAAAGTGATTATGGGAATCGAGCACATTCAATATCCGGTATTTGGCGTACAGTTTCATCCAGAATCTGTTATGTCGGAATACGGACATCAAATTTTAAGAAATTTTTTAAACGCTTAATTTTTTTGCTAGGCTTATCCGATTAACAAAATCCGAGCCTGTTTATTTTAGTGGTAGTGAATGTCCGGCCAAAGTTATTCTGATTTATTACATACTCGATTTCATGACTTATTAATTAGTTATGATTTTGCGCGCTCACACAACGGACTTGGTTTAGACGAGTTAGACTTGTTAGGCGAAGAGCAAGTTCAGCAGCGTCAATTGTTAGACATTGAGCAGCAGGCTAAATCAGAGCGGATAGATAAAGCCAAACATAAGCAAGCAAATCAGGCGCAGCAATCGATTGAATTGAATAAAAAAGTATCTGAAATGGTATTGACTCAGCTTGATGATATGGATTTAATTTATCAGGATGTTCTGCAAATTCAGGATGCAGTCCCCGCGATCTTAGATATTTTAACTGTGCGTGCCGCCTCAATCGGTCGGGTCGAACCTTTGGTATCCAGTATGCCTTGGTTGACTCAGGATATGATTAAATTTGTTAATTTACCGATTTACCGCAAGCAGGAAGATGGCAAAAAACCAATTAGAGTAGATAGATGTAAAACCGCATTGGGTTATATCGGGATTGATAATTTAAAATTGGTTGTACCCAGTTTTGCCCTGAGAAAATGGCTACCACATAGCACAGAACCTTTTAGATTAATGAAGCGTAAATTATGGGAATCCGCCTTGGGTACAGGGATCGCCTGTCGCAGATTAGCGCAGCTTAATGATCAAGATCCCAGCATTGCTTTTGCGTTAGGTGTATTTCACGACTTAGGTAAATCCGCGATTGTTAGGCTCTACTTGCGTACCTTTGACTTAGAATGGAAACAACAGCTAAAAGCTGCACGTGATATGCGTAAAAAAGATCTGCATGATGCCTTGGTCGATTTAGAACCCAAACCTGAAACACTGCGGGATTTATTATTAACTCATTCAGCACCATTAAGTTTAAAGTTATTAGAAAAATTTAATTTAAAGCGTTTAAATTTAGCTCAGCCATTAGCAATTTATTTATCGGGTAAGCCTGATCATAGTGATAGTTATGCCCGTGCAAATAGTGAAATGGCCGAGATTTTGAAAAAAGGGATTTGTTACGCCAGATATAAAGTGCTTCAGCGTCACGGTTTAATCGCCAAACATGAGGCTAAAATATTTTTTAAAGAAAATAAATTAACCGCGACTGAAATAAAAGAGTTAACCAAACTCAGTTTAATCCGTTTGAATTTAAGATTAGTTCAGCAAGATTAAGTTAAAAATCGCGAATATATTCGAGCCACCGGATAGAGCTAAATCATCGCCAAAATTTGGCGGGTGAAGCTTTTTTTCAAATAAAACCCTCTTGGCAGAGTTTCGATAGGCTCGCCAAACTGACCAATGCCAGAGGTTTTAACCCGACTATTAGCGGCTTTGGGTCTAATTTGTAAGTATTCCCCTGTGCGTGCGGTAATTTGGTTCACTTTGCCTAGCACTATCATATCCATTAACTCTTCCCAATCAGCTTGCAGTGCCTGATCTTGCTCGGGGGTTGGCGACCAGATAATCGGATAACCAATAATTCGCTGCGCAACCGGAATATCACGCTCGGCTAAAATGGGTATCCACAATACCCGATTTAATTTGACTCTAACCGGACTGGCCTGCCAGATTTGACCTGAGCAATCTGTTAGTGGTGCAACACATACATAAGTGGTTTCTAGTGGTTGCCCGTTGCGGTCAACCGGAATGGTTTTTAGCTCTATACCTAATAATTCAAAGTCCGGTACAGGTTTAGAGCCAGCGGTTGCACCTAAATGCCATTCTAATAGTTGGCCACTCCAGCCTTTATCTCGCAGTAAATTATCCGGCACGCTAACACCAGCCATTTGTGCTAATTGAGCAAGATTAAGCCCGGCAATTTGCATTGCCCGGTTAAGTAATTCAGCTTCGCTTTGTGGTGCGCTGGCGGCTTCTAATTTCATGATTTTTTAGCTTTGGTTATTTTGATTATCAGTGACTTCAAACATGAGTGCTTTTATACATGAGCTAATTCAAATACTCGGTAATTTACATCAATGGTCAGCGTCAGTTGGTCTAATTGTGCTAACGCTTGTTGTTTTTCTTTGCTGGCTTTATGAATATGTGGGGTCATTAATAAAAGGTTAGCAAGTGCTGACTTATCTAAAGTGATTTGGTATTTTACATTATCTTGTTTGCTTGGTTTAAAACCGCTGATTTCAGCCTGCGGATAAGGATTAACCTGATATGGCTTAATGCTTGGGTAAATTAATTTTCGCAACTCAATTAAATGATCTGCGCCGCTTTCAACCAAAATTAACTGGCCGTCATGGGTTAACTTTTTGGCAAATTCTTCAAACACCGGAAAACCAAAAGCACAATAAATACTATCCAAACTAGCATCTGCCAGCGGAATTGCGCGGTTTGAGGCGACTAAATAAAAACTATTTTTATCCGTTTTAGCCGCGGCCTGTATCGCAAATTTAGCGATATCCAAACCATATAATTGAGCAGTTTTATGCTGGTGGGTTAAAGCCTTATTTAAGCGAGCTAAATAATAACCTTCGCCACAGCCTGCATCTAAAATACTCAGATTAGTTTTGTATGGAAAGCTTTCAATAATTAATTCATTTAGCTTATCGCTGATTGGTTGATAGGCTTGAGTGGCTAAATAATCTCGTCTGGCATTGACCATTTCTTTGGTATCGCCGGGAGATTTTGATCTTTTATTTTGTACCGGTAATAAATTGACATATCCCTGACGGGCAATATCAAATTGATGGTTATGCAGACACTGCCAGCTATTATCATTTTTAGTTAATGGCGTGGCATCAAGCGGGCAAATAAGTAAATGAGTCGAATTTATCACAGTTATTATCGTTAATTAAACATACCAAATGAAACGTATTTTATTCTAACATTGCCGAGCCAATTGCTAAACCTTGTTGCGATTTGTAAAAAACAAAAGCCGGCGAAATGTTAAAATTGAGCTTAATTTGTACGGTTTGATTGAAAAGTGAACAAGGTTTTACGTTAATTTTACTTTTTATTTAATTTATACTTGATTTGTTTCTCGCAATGCATATCTTGGATCTACTTCCAAGCTGATTTCAAAGTAATGAGCTTGAAATAAGACAATCATAGACAGAATATAATTAATATCGGAGAACCCAAATGTTCAAAAAATTGGTTCCAATTAACTCAAGCACACATAAAGACTTAAAGTTAAAGCGCGCACCAAACTATAATTTTGCTAAAAACGTTCACGTTGCACCTTTATTAGCGCATGAGTTTCCGCAAGCATCTTCAAGCTTCCCAATCATTTTCCATAAAAATGACGAAACAGGTGAGTATCATCCACTTGCTTTATTAGGTTTGAAAAAAGATGAAAACTTAATTATTCAAGATGGCCGTTGGTCAGCGACTTATGTGCCAGCTGCTATTCGTCGTTATCCTTTTGCTGCTGCATCGGTAAACGGTAACCAAGAAAATATGGTTGTATGTTTAGATGAAGATGCTGAAATGTTTAATAAAGACGATGGTGAGCCTTTATTTAACGAAGATGGCAGCGAAGGTAAAATTATTGAGCAAGTTAAAGAGTTTATGAACTCTTTCCTTGAGCGTGAAGCGTCAAGTCGTTCATTTGTTAAATATATCTCTGAAAAAGAGTTATTGGTACCAAGAACAGTTGGTTATACTAAAGCTGATGGTGAGCGCGTTAATATTGGTAGTTTCTTTGCGTTTGACGAAGAAAAATTCAACCAGTTAGCTGACGAAGACTTTTTAGAAATGCGCAAGCGTGGTTATTTAGGCGTATGCTATGCCATTTTAACCTCAATGCAGCAAATGGATACTTTATTCCGTCTGCAACAGCAATCTACAAGCGCAGCCGCTTAATATAAGCTGGAATGACCCTTTTATAAAAAAGAGTCTGATGAAAATCAGGCTCTTTTTTGTTTTACTTCTTTTATTTTTGAAACTGCCGCAGATATTTAATGATGGACTTGATTGATAAACAGCAACAAATTCGGCAACTTTTTGCTGAAATTAAACAAAGTTATCAGTCGCATTTTCCGCAGTTAGCCGATTATCAGCTTAAATTTACTAACACCAAATCCGTATTAGGAAGCTGTAATTACAAAAAACGACAAATCGCTATTTCTTTGCCTGTATTGGCTCAAAACCCGCTGGATGTTCAAATTGATACGCTTAAACATGAATTTGCTCATGCGCTGGCATTTATGCAGGGCGAGCGTGGACACGGAAAAATATGGAAAGCATGGGCCCTCAAGTTAGGTGCAACCCCCAGAAGCAGAGCGCAAAAGCCGGTAAAAACGAGTTATAAGTATCAGTTGGTACTAAAAAAAGATAAAAATATTCAATTACTTGAACGTAAGTATCATAGAAAAGTCAAACTTAAAAACAAATATATGCGTGGTGATGCTGCCAGTTTAAATAAACTATTTTTAGTTCAGATAACTGAACTAGAGGCTTATTTAGCCGGTAAATTAACGCTTGAACAGCTGAACCTTTTGCAATAATAAGCTTCTTCCAGCCAGAGGAAATTTGCCTAAAGGCTATTCTTTACTTCTCACTTTCTATCTCTTATTTTGGATGTTTAGACGTCTAGACGTAAAGACTTGCAAAAAAATAAATAATCACTACACTTAGCGGCAATTTCGCATCTTGGTTTGCCAAGACGAAACATGAAAATCTCAACCTAAGCAAATGCAACCTAAATGTTGTAGGACTTCGTAATCGGTTTGAATACGCTTTGTATTTGGTTGAAATGAGATTGAACTTATATTTTTGTATTGATAGGAGTCATACTCATGGCTAAACATGTATTCACTTCTGAGTCAGTTTCAGAAGGTCATCCGGATAAAATTGCCGATCAAATTTCTGACGCAGTATTAGACGCGATTTTAGCGCAAGATCCTCATGCTCGTGTTGCTTGCGAAACTTATGTTAAAACCGGCATGGTGATGGTTGGTGGTGAAGTAACCACAACAGCTTGGGTTGATATTGAAGAGTTAACCCGTAAAACCGTTCGTGAAATTGGTTATACCCATTCAGATATGGGTTTTGATGCAGATTCATGTGCTATTTTAAATACCATAGGTAAACAATCACCAGATATTAACCAAGGTGTTGACCGTGCTCGTCCTGAAGATCAAGGTGCAGGTGATCAGGGTTTAATGTTTGGTTATGCTAGCAACGAAACTGAAGTATTAATGCCAGCGCCAATTACTTATTCGCATCGTTTAGTTAAGCGTCAGGCTGAAGTTCGTAAAAATGGTACTTTACCTTGGTTACGTCCAGATGCAAAAAGTCAGGTAACTTTTGCTTACGAAAATGGCAAACCAGTTGGTATTGATGCCGTTGTTTTATCAACTCAGCATTGTGACAGCATTTCAACTGCCGACTTACGTGAAGCGGTAATGGAAGAAATTATCAAGCCGGTTTTACCGTCTGAGTGGTTATCTGCTAATACTCAATATTTTATTAACCCAACTGGCCGTTTTGTCATTGGTGGTCCAATGGGTGACTGTGGTTTAACGGGTCGTAAAATCATTGTAGATACTTACGGTGGTATGGCGCGTCACGGTGGTGGTGCTTTCTCTGGTAAAGATCCATCAAAAGTAGACCGTAGTGCGGCGTATGCAGGCCGTTATGTTGCTAAAAACATTGTTGCTGCTGGTTTAGCGGAGCGCTGTGAAATTCAGGTTTCTTATGCAATTGGTGTTGCCGAGCCAACGTCTATTAGTATTGAAACTTTTGGAACGGGTAAAGTTGATGAAGCGCGTTTGGTTGAATTAGTTCGCGAACATTTTGATTTACGCCCTTATGGTTTAATCAAAATGTTAGATTTAGAGCGCCCAATTTACCAACCTACCGCAGCTTATGGCCATTTTGGTCGTGAAGAGTTCCCGTGGGAAAAAACAGACAAAGCAGCAGACTTAAAAGCCGCAGCCGGTTTATAAGCTGATTGTTAATCACTACTGAAAAAGCCACGTTTGTGGCTTTTTTTGTTTTTATCGATTTTTAGCTATATTCAAAGGCCAATTCAGGCTGCATCATTTTATTTATACTTTTCACTGCATTATGTAAAAATCTTAATGACAGTAAGATAAATTAATTGTTATCTTATTTAGTTCTTGCCCTTTATCCACAGTTAACTTTATTTGAGGTTATATAACTCCATGTTAATAGATGTGCCCGAATTGATTTCATTAGACGAAATTTTACCTACAGAACCTTTATTAATGATGGGCGCGGGGCCTGTACCTATTCCGGAGCAGGTAGCAAGGGCAAACTCTATAGTGATTAATCACCTTGGCGATACTATGGCTAAGATAATTGATCAGGTTAAGCAAATGTCGCGTTATGTATTTCAAACCCAGTCAAAATGGATTATGGGTGTTGCCGGGCCGGGGTCTGCGGCAATGGAAATGGCTGTAACTAATTTGGTTTGGCAGGATACGCGGGTATTAAGTATCTGTAACGGATTTTTCAGCAGTCGCTTGGCTGAAATGGCATCACGGGTCGGTGCGCATGTTGAAACTTTAAAAGTAGCCGATGCTTCTATTCCTGATTTGGTCGAAGTGAAACAAGTTATTGAACGCTTTAGACCTCAGGTAATCACGTTAGTACAAGGTGAAACCTCTAATACGGTTTGCAATAAAAATTTAGCAGAAATCAGCCAGCTGGCTCATCAATATGGCTGTTATGTGATTGTTGATGCGGTTTGTACTTTGAGTACTATGCCTCTGAAAATGGACGAATGGCAAATTGATGCCGTTATCACAGGTGGTCAAAAAGGTTTATCTTCTATCCCTGGTGTTTCTTTAATTGCTTTTTCTGAGCGGGCTTATCAGCGTATTCATAGCCGTCCAACTAAAAGTGCGCAGTGGTGTTTAGATGCTCAATTAGCCGAGCAATTTTGGCATCGTAGTTCTTACCATTACACCGCACCAGTTTCTGGTATTTTAGCTATTCATGAAGCTCTAGCGCTTATTTGTAAAGAAACACTAGAATCACGTTTTGCTCGCCATTTACGCTGTTCACTGGCGCTACAGAGAGGTATTGAAGCTTTAGGTTTATCTTTATATGTCCCAGAAGAAGCTCGATTAAACTCAGTTATTGGTATTAGCATGCCAAACGGTATTGCCCAAAAAGCCTTATGTCAGCATATTTCTAATCGTTATCGAGTTGAAATAGCAGGTTCATTTGGGTTAGATATTGTTCGTATTGGGCAAATGGGCGAGCAAAGTAGAGCGCATCATTTATTTAGAACTTTACATGCATTTGGCTGTTCAATTCGAGATTTAGGCGGCAAAATTGATTTACCAACAGGGATGGCAGAGCTAGAACGTGGACTGCAAGCAAACGCATAAGCTCATTTTTTGATGATAATAAATCATACTATTTGGTTTATTTATTTAATGACTTATAGCTATTTTTATTTTTAATAATCAGTCAACTTGGCTATACGAGACGATAATTATGACCTTTAGCTGGTAGGACTTGATATAAATCAAGTTTAGCTAATTTACACTCTCGTTCTGTTCTGGTAAGGTATGGCGCCAAGTGAATTGGTATTACCAATTATCCTAAGACGGAAGTGAATGAATTATCATAAAGTTCGCCAGCCTAAGTTGGCTGATGCAATCTTACAACAACTAGAAACCATGATCTTGGAAGGAAGTTTATTGCCGGGGCAAAAGTTGCCGCCTGAGCGTGAGCTTGCTAAAAAGTTCGAGGTGTCTCGCCCGTCTTTGCGTGAAGCAATTCAAAAATTAGAAGCCAAAGGATTAGTCTATCGTCGTCAGGGTGGTGGCACTTATGTTCATAACCAGTTGCAAAAAGCACTGGCCGATCCTTTGTTTCAACTTATTTCTTCAAAACCAGAAACACAATTTGATCTGTTAGAATTTCGTCATGCGCTTGAGGGCATTTCTGCCTACTATGCGGCGCTGCGCGGAACCGAAGCTGATTTTAAGCAAATTAAACAGGGTTTTGAGTTGACGCAGAAGACAGCAGAATCCACAATCCCTGAGCAAGTGGATGCTTTGTATGAATTTTATTTAGAAATCGCACAAGCTTCACATAATTTAGTGATTGTGCATTTAGTACAGGGCATGGCGGTTTTAATTAAAAAGAATATCGCTCAGAATATAGAAATTTTATCGGCGAAGCCCGAAATTTTGCCGAGTTTAGATAAACATAGAAATTCATTGATGGTTGCGATTTTAGCACGCGATCCAGAAGCTGCGCGGGCGGCATCGCATCATCATTTGTCTTTTATTGAAGAATCATTACTTCAGTTAGGACAAGAAGAAACCCGATTGCAGCGAGCTATGCGACGCGTGCAAAAAGAACTAAAACACTAGATTGGCTAGATGAAGCAAATGCGGTTTAAGCTTTGCAAGCCTAACGATAAAGGAAAACAATATGTCTGACGTCCTTAATCACGATGTTGATCCAATCGAAACCAGTGATTGGATTGACTCGATTGAATCAGTTCTTGCAAATGAAGGTCCGGAACGTGCACATTATTTAATCGAGCAGATGATCGAAACATCTCGCCGTAATGGTGCGCATTTACCTTTTGATGCAACGACAGCGTATAAGAACACTATTCCTGCTGGGCAAGAGCCTAATATGCCGGGTGATCCTGAGCTTGAAGCCAGAATTCGTGCGGTTATTCGCTGGAATGCAATGATGATGGTTGTGCGTGGCTCGAAAAAAGATTTAGAGCTAGGCGGTCATATTTCTAGTTTCCAATCATCAGCTATGTTGTACGATGTTGGTTTTAACCATTTTTTCCGTGCTCCAAACGAAAAAGATGGTGGTGATTTAGTTTATTTCCAAGGTCATATTTCGCCTGGTATTTATGCGCGTTCGTTTGTTGAAGGTCGTTTAAGCGAATCACAATTAGATAACTTCCGTCAGGAAGCATTTGCTGATGGTTTATCTTCTTATCCTCACCCTAAATTAATGCCTGATTATTGGCAGTTCCCGACAGTTTCTATGGGCTTAGGTCCAATGCAGGCTATTTATATGGCTCGCTTCTTAAAATATTTAACTGATCGTGGTTTAAAAGATTGTTCTGAACAAACTGTTTATTGTTACTTAGGTGACGGTGAAATTGATGAGCCAGAATCATTAGGTGCAATTGGTTTAGCTGCTCGTGAAGAGTTAGACAATTTAGTTTTTGTAGTTAACTGTAACTTACAGCGTTTAGATGGCCCTGTACGTGGTAACGGCAAAATTATTCAAGAATTAGAAGGTACATTCCGCGGCGCAGGCTGGGATGTAACTAAAGTGGTTTGGGGTCGTTACTGGGATCCATTATTCCAAAAAGATCACAACGGCTTAATGCAAAAGTTAATGGATGAAACCGTAGACGGTGAATATCAAAACTTTAAAGCAAAAGGCGGTGCTTTCACGCGTGAGCATTTCTTTGGTAAATACCCTGAGTTAAAAGAAATGGTTGCTAATATGTCAGACGATGACATTTGGCGCTTAAACCGTGGTGGTCATGATCCGGTTAAAGTTTATGCTGCCTATGCTAAAGCCAAAGCAACAAAAGGTCGTCCTTCTGTTATTTTAGCTAAAACCGTTAAAGGTTATGGTATGGGTGAAGCTGCTGAGGGTAAAAACATTGCTCACGGCGTGAAGAAAATGGATTTAGAAGCGATTCGTTATATGCGTGATCGTTTTAATGTGCCAATTTCTGATTCTGAATTAGAAAACCTGCCTTACTATCGTTTCCCGGAAAACAGCCCAGAATATAAATATATGATGAGCCGCCGTGAATCATTAGGTGGTGTAATGCCGGTTCGCCGTGAAAACTCATCTATTCAGTTAGAAATCCCTCAATTAGATGCATTTAAAGCAACTACTGATGGTTCTAAAGGTCGAGAAATTTCGACGACTATGGCGTTTGTACGTGTTTTAACTGCATTATTAAAAGACAAAAAAATCGGTAAAAACATTGTGCCAATTATCCCTGATGAAGCCCGTACTTTTGGTATGGAAGGCTTATTCCGTCAGGTTGGTATTTATGCGCATGAAGGTCAAAAATATACCCCTCAAGATGCTGACCAAGTTGCTTATTATCGTGAAGATAAAAAAGGTCAGGTATTACAGGAAGGGATTAACGAGTTAGGCTCAATGGCGTCTTGGGTATCTGCGGCGACTTCTTATTCGCATGCTGATTTACCAATGATCCCATTCTACATTTATTACTCAATGTTTGGTTTCCAACGTGTGGGTGATTTAGTGTGGGCTGCTGGTGACTTACAAGCTCGTGGTTTCTTAATTGGTGGTACTGCTGGTCGTACAACCTTAAACGGCGAAGGCTTACAGCACGAAGATGGTCACTCGCATTTACATTTTGGTACTGTACCAAACTGTATTACTTACGACCCAACGTATGGTTATGAAATTGCAGTTATCGTACAAGACGGTATTAAACGTATGTATGGCGATAACGAAAATATCTTCTATTACCTAACTGTAATGAACGAAAACTATGTTCAGTTACCTATGCCTGAAGGCGTAGAAGAAGGTATCAAAAAAGGTATTTATAAATTAGAAAGCCACGAAGCTAAAAAAGCGAAAGCATCGGTTAATTTATTATCATCTGGTGTGATTTTAGAGCGCGCTCGTGCGGCAGCTCAGATTTTAGCTGAAGAATACGGTATTAGCTCAGATGTTTATTCTGCTACCTCTTTCAATGAATTAGCTCGTGACGGTTTAGACTGTGAGCGTTGGAATATGCTTCACCCAGAAGCAGAAGAAAAAGTCCCTTATGTCACTCAAGTTTTAGCTGACAGCAAAGGTCCAACTATTGCGGTTACGGATTACATGAAGCAATACGCTGATCAAATTCGTGGTTTTGTGCCAACTGATTATCGAGTTTTAGGTACTGACGGTTTTGGCCGTTCAGATAGCCGTGAAAACTTACGTATTCACTTTGAAGTTAACGAGTATTACATTGTAGTAGCATCGTTATATGAATTAGCAAAACGTGGCGAGATTGAAAAGAAAGTAGTTAGCGAAGCAATTGCTAAATTCAATATTGATCCAGAAAAACTTAACCCACTTTACGCTTAATTAGGGGATAGTAACAATGGCAATTAAAGATGTTTTAGTCCCTGATGTGGGCGGTGATGAAGTTGAAGTGATTGAGCTTTGTGTTGCAGTTGGTGACACGGTAGAAGCTGAAGATTCGCTTATCACAGTTGAAAGTGATAAAGCTTCAATGGATATCCCAGCTCCGTTTGCAGGCACAATAAAAGAAATTAAAATTGCAGTTGGCGATAAAGTATCTGAAGGTACTTTAATTGTGACCGTAGAAGCTGCTGGTGAAAGTGCGAGCGAAAGTGAAGCACAGGCTGAACCAGAGCAAGCTCAAGCTGCGCCACAAGAAGCTGAAAAAGCAGCACCGCAAGCTGGCGGTAGTTCAGTGATTGAAGTAAAAGTACCAGATATTGGTGGCGATACAGATGTTGAAGTTATTGAAGTATTAGTTGCTGTGGGTGATGAAGTTGCAGCCGAAGATGGTTTAATTACTTTAGAAACTGACAAAGCCACTATGGACGTACCTTGTCCGGCTGCGGGTATTGTAAAAGAGCTAAAAATTGCAGTTGGCGATAAAGCCTCAGAAGGCACTTTAGTTCTGTTACTTGAAACGGCTGGCGGTGAAGCGCCTGCTGAGCAAAGTGCACCGGCTGCAACCGAGCAAGCTGCGCCTGCTGCTGAATCTGCACCGGCTGCCAGCGAAATGAAAGAAGTAAAAGTACCGGATATCGGTGGTGATACTGACGTTGATATTATTGAAATTTTAGTTGCAGTTGGTGACGAAATTGAAGCTGAAGCTGGTTTAATTACGTTAGAAACAGATAAAGCAACTATGGATGTACCTGCACCATTTGCCGGTACAGTCAAAGAAATTAAAGTTGCAGTTGGTGACAAAGTGTCTGAAGGTTCATTAATTGTATTAATGGAAACTAAAGGCTCAGCACCTCAACCTGTAGCAGAAAAAGCTGCTTCGGCACCAGCACCTGAAAAAGCGGCGCCAGCGCCTGCAAAAGCAGAGCCAGCGGCAGCTGTTGCTCCGTCTAAACCAAGCAAAAATGTACATGCTTCACCATCCGTTCGCCGTACTGCGCGTGAATTTGGTGTTGATTTAACTTTAGTTCCGGCAACTGGTCCTAAAGGTCGAATCTTAAAAGAAGATGTCCAAAACTGGGTTAAAGCAGAGTTAGCTAAACCTAAATCAGCCGCAGGCTCAGCGCCAGCGGGTGATAATGTATTGCAAATTGTGCCGGTTAAACCAATTGATCATAGTAAATTTGGTGAAGTTGAAGAAAAAGAACTTAGCCGAATTACTAAAATCTCTGGTCCTTTCTTACACCGAAACTGGGCAACCATTCCGCATGTAACACAATTTGATGAAGCTGACATTACGGATCTTGAAGCGTTCCGTAAGGCGCAAAATGATTACCATGCTAAAAAGCAAACGGGTTTAAAAATTACTCCGTTAGTATTTATCATGAAAGCAGTTGCTAAGGCGCTAGAGAAGTTTCCTAACTTTAACTCTTCGTTATCGGAAGATGGCGGCAGTTTAATTGTTAAGAAATTCATCAATATTGGTATTGCAGTAGCAACACCGGGTGGTCTAGTTGTTCCTGTTATTCGTGATGTGAACAAAAAAGGCATTGAAGAGCTTTCTGAAGAGCTCATTGTTGTCTCCAAAAAAGCGCGTGCTGGCCAGTTAAAAGCGGCTGATATGCAAGGTGGTACTTTTACTATTTCAAGCTTGGGTGGTATTGGTGGTACTGCATTTACCCCTATCGTAAATGCACCAGAAGTCGGTATCTTAGGTGTATCTAAGTCTGACTTTAAACCTAAGTGGAATGGTAAAGAGTTTGAGCCACGCTTAATGGTTCCGCTTTCATTATCATACGATCACCGAGTGATTGATGGTGCTGAAGGTGCTGCTTTCTCAACAGAGATTGCACAAAACTTAACTGATTTACGCCGTTTAGTGCTGTAACTTGCGCTGAACTTCTCATAGACAAAATAGGGCAGAGTAACTTTGCCCTTAATTAATAAAAACTGGGGATTTTTATGAGTAATGAAATCAAAACTCAGGTCGTTGTATTAGGCTCAGGCCCTGGCGGTTACTCTGCCGCTTTCCGTGCAGCCGATCTAGGGTTAGAAGTTGTCTTGGTTGAGCGTTATAGCACTTTAGGTGGCGTTTGTTTAAATGTTGGTTGTATTCCATCTAAAGCTTTATTGCACGTTGCTAAACACTTAGTTGATGCACAAAATATGGAACACGAAGGGGTTACTTTTGGTAAACCTGAAGTGGATATTGATAAACTTCGCGCTCACAAAAACAAAGTGATTGGCCAGTTAACCGGCGGTTTAGACGGTATGGCTAAAATGCGTAAAGTTAAAACCGTAAATGGTTTTGGTAAATTTACAGGTGCTAACAGCCTTACGGTAACCGCAGAAGATGGCACGGTGACTACTGTAAACTTTGATAATGCAATTATTGCTGCTGGCTCTCGCCCAGTTAAATTACCATTTATTCCACATGACGATGCGCGTGTTTGGGATTCTACAGATGCGCTGGAAATGCCATTTGTACCAGAAAAAATGTTAATTTTAGGCGGTGGTATTATCGGTTTAGAAATGGGCTCAGTTTATAGTGCATTAGGCGCTAAAATTGATGTTGTTGAGTTTATGGACCAACTTATTCCAGCAGCCGATAAAGACATTATTAAAACTTTTACCAAGTCAATCAGCAAAAAATTCAACGACATTATGCTTGAAACCAAAGTGACTGCGGTTGAAGCAAAAGATGACGGTATTTATGTTAGCTTTGAAGGTAAAAAAGCACCGGCAGAGCCAGTTAAATACGATGCTGTATTAGTTGCAGTAGGCCGCGCACCAAACGGTTTATTAATTGATGCTGATAAAGCCGGTGTAGAAGTAACTGACCGTGGCTTTATTAACGTTGATAAACAACTACGTACAAATGTTCCGCACATTTATGCAATTGGTGATATTGTTGGCCAGCCAATGCTTGCTCACAAAGCCGTTCACGAAGCGCATGTGGCAGCAGAAGTGATTGCAGGTAAAAAACATTATTTTGAACCTAAAGTTATCCCATCTATTGCTTATACTGACCCTGAAGTTGCATGGGCTGGTTTAACTGAAAAAGAAGCAAAAGAGCAAGGTATTAACTATGAAGTAGCTGTATTCCCTTGGGCAGCTTCTGGCCGTGCAATTGCTTCAAATGCAACCGATGGTTTTACTAAAATGATCTTTGATAAAGATGATCACAGATTATTAGGCGGCGCTATGGTTGGTAGCAATGCAGGTGAATTATTAGGTGAAGTTTGTTTAGCGGTTGAAATGGGCGCAGATGCAGAAGATATCGCATTAACCATTCACGCTCACCCAACGTTACACGAATCAGTTGGTTTAGCCGCTGAAATTTATGAAGGTTCAATTACTGACTTACCCAATAAAAAAGCGGTTAAGAAAAAGTAATTTAACTTTTCAAAATTAAGAAATTTAAAAACCTGAGTTAAGCAATTAACTCAGGTTTTTTTATGGGTTATTGGCATTTTTATTTTCACTATTTTTCTTGCATTTGCTTTTTTATTTGTTTTATTGTTGCAAATGCAATAAAACCGGTTATGATTAACCATAGATTGATTTTTAATCAATGGAGGTTTTATGTCAGCCGTTGCTAAACCCGATGCTGCTCAGATATTAATGAAAGCTTATGTCAATGCTTACAAAGCTTTGGCTGTGTCTTCTCATCAAGCCAGTAAGATTATTGGCGTTGATCCATCCACTTTGTCGAGAAAATCAAACAAAGGCTTTGCTGTCGACTCTAAACAAGCTGAACTGCAAATGCATTTTATCCGGCTGTATCGCTCACTTTATGCGTTAGGCGGTGGCGATACCGAGTTTATGCGCCATTGGTTTTCCACTTATAACAAAGTGCTCAAAGGTGAGCCTAGTGAACTGTGTTTAAAAATTGATGGTCTGCTTAAAACCAATGCTTATTTAGATGCAATGCGTGGCAAGGTATAAATTTAAGGTAAAATTAAATTTAGCTTCAATAGGTTAACTAAATGGATTTATTAAAACAATGCATCGAAAAAATTGAATTTTACAGTCAATACCAGGCGCAGGTTTATCGTTTTGTTGAAAGTCAGGAGCAGGTGGCAACTACAAGTTTGGTTGATAGTTTAGAAGAACAAGCTCTGTTAGAAGACTTATTAGAACAGAATAAACCGACATTGCCTGCTGAGCATCAGTCATTACATTATTTGATTGCTACCCCTTTTCGTTATCCACCTTTAAAGTATGGTTCAAGGTTTGGTCATCAATTTATGCCAAGCTTTTTTTATGCCAGTGAAGATAAATTAACGGCCTTAGCCGAAGCTGCGTTTTATCGCTTTGCTTTTTTATTGGCGATGCAAGAGCCGTATAGCAAGCCGGTTAAATCTGAACATTTAATGTTTTCGGTTAAGGTTAAATCAAATCAAACGGTAGATTTAACAGCGAATTCATTAACTGAATTTAAGCCAATATTAACCAATCCTGCTGATTATAGTTTTACCCAAAAGTTGGGTGAGTATTTAACGGAGCAAAAGCAGGTGGAGTTAATTCGTTTTTATTCTGCACGAGATAAATTTAGCAATACCGCCCAAACTAATCTTGCAATTGCTCAGGCTAAAGCAATTTGTTCAACCGTGCCTGAGCAAATGGTTAACTGGTTATGTCAGTCAAATCAGCAAGAAGTCAGCTTTTATAGTAGAAATGAAACACTACAAAGTTTTGCTTTAGCTGACTTTTTGGTAGACGGACAATTTCCTTTATTGGCTTAAATCATTTTGAATGGAGAAATATATGTACCAAGGGGCTTGTTTATGTGGTTCTGTAAAATTTGAAATTGAAGGTGAATTTGAGCATTTTTACTTGTGCCATTGTTCATATTGCCGAAAAGATACAGGGTCGGCACATGCTGCTAATTTATTTTCGAAATTCGCTAAAATAACATGGTTAAGCGGTGAATCTGATCTTAAGGTTTTCAGGCTGGAAGATACTCGTCATAATAAATGTTTCTGTCAACACTGTGGTTCAGCTTTGCCGGTACAAGTAAACAACTCAGCTATGCTAGTTGTACCTGCTGGTTGTTTGGATTCAGATATTCAGCTTAAACCTGATGCCAATATTTTTGTTGGCAGTAAAGCTAATTGGGATAACAAGCTAGAACAGATTAAAGCTTTTTCAGGTTTTCCTGAATAGCAGTATCTTGATTATTTTAGGGGCGTTTCATCCAATGTTTATCAACTGAGTGCACTTCATGTTTTGCCCATTTTTTAAAGCTTTTAATATAAGTTTCACCCGTTGTGCCAGCCTCGTTACCTGCAACTACTTTATATTTAAGTTGGGTGCGGCGGATTTCTATTACTTGTCTGACACTCCAATATTCACCTAATCCAGCGTTACTGTAATAATGATTAAGTGAAATCGTTAATCTTTTTTGTGGCTTATTATTTTGGGCATGTTCAATTGCATTACTAAAAATTTCGGCCAACTCTTCTGAGCTAACATCAATATAAGAATTTTGCTGGCGAAGTGCAGCAGTAAAATCTTCCTGACTCAGTTGATAGCTAGATGGCGTATGTGTTTTACCAGCAAAATTTAAATGTGCCGGATAACGTCGCCAGTGAAAACATAAATTAAAAGTAAATGCGATGAGCATTAAACACACTAAGTTAAGCAGCAGTGGTGTATAAATAAAGTTAAATCCAAGCTGGTGAACTTGCTCGCCACCCATTACACAAAATAGTGCGGTTGCACCGCCGGGCGGGTGCAAACTATGGGTATAATGCATAACACAAATTGCCAAACCAACAGCCAGTGCAGCTGCTAAATAAGGATCTTGAACAAGTTGCTGGCAACTCACACCAACAATGGCTGATAAAATATGGCCTGCAAATACATTCCACGGCTGAGATAAAACCCCGTGCGGTAATGCAAAAATTAATACTGCGGTAGCCCCCATTGAACCAACTAAAAATAAAGATGTGTGTGGATCAAAGTATTGCAGCGTAATTTTTTGGGTAAATAAAATGCCTAAAATTGCACCTATGCCTGAAATGATTTTTTCAGCATGTGAGGTGGTACTGGCCTCTAATCCTAAAAATAAACGGGTTTCTTTTAAAAGATAAGTGACACGATTTTTTACTTTATTTACAAACATCTAGGAATATTTACAACTCATTTGGCAAAACGGTTGCAAATAATAGGGATAATTTATATTTGTGTATAATGAATAATAATGATATTTAAATGCAAAAAATTTGCACTAAAATGGGGTTTTATGGATATTGAGCTAGCTAAAACTTTTTTGGAAATTATGAGTTCCGGCACTTTTAACGAAGCGGCTCAACGCCTTAATGTAACGCAAACTACTGTTACTGCTAGAGTTAAAGCTTTGGAAGATGCGCTGGGAAAAGCGCTTTTTATTCGTAACCGTGCCGGTGCAAAGCTGACTCAGGATGGGGAGCGCTTTGCCGGGTTTGCACTTAATTTAGTGCAAACTTGGGAGCAGGCCAAACAGGCAGTTAATTTACCAGAAAATCAGCAAGCCAGTATTCGCATTGCCACAGAGCATAGCTTGTGGAATCCGCTCATGGTGGATTGGATTGAAACAATTGGCGCAGCGGAGCCTAAATTAAATATTTATTCACAAGTGGGTGAAACCGAAACTTTAATTACCGCGCTTGAACAAAATCAATTAGATATCGTTTTACTACATTGTCCGAATTATTATTCTGGTTTTGTAGTTGAGCAACTTGCCGAAGAAAAATTAATTCATGTACAAGTGCCAAATCGCACCAAGCCTGATTTATTTATTGACTGGGGCAGCGAGTTTAAACGCCAGTTTGATGCTTCTCTGCCGCAACAAAGGCAGGCCGCGATGTCATTTAATTTAGGGCCTTTGGCGCTTAAAATTATGCTAAAAAATGGTGGTAATGGCTATTTTAGAACCCGAGTGGTTTCACATTATTTAGCGCAAGGTGTGCTGGAAAAAGTCACTGGCGCACCAGAATTTACTTACCCGATTTATGCTTTGTACCGAAAAGGTGAACATTCGGTTTATTTTGAGCAAGCGCTGGCTTGTTTAAAGGTCAGTGTAAACAAAAGCGAATACTGGCAAGTATAAAATTTGATGGTTATATCATTGGTAATCTGTTGGCTGACTCTGTAGAATCTGCGCTAATTTTGTTAGCCAACCGTTTTATTTAGCCAATTTGGCTTTATCTGGTATTTATTCCTAAGAGAGTCTGTTTTGATTACAACTGCAAATATCACCATGCAATTTGGTGCTAAGCCTTTATTTGAAAATATCTCAGTTAAATTTGGTAACGGCAACCGCTACGGTTTAATCGGTGCTAACGGCTGTGGTAAATCTACTTTTATGAAAATTTTAAGTGGCGAGCTAGAGCCTAGCGCTGGTAATGTTTCAATTGATGTGGATGAGCGTTTAGGTAAGTTGAATCAGGATCAATTCGCGTTTGAAAAATACACAGTTATTGATACCGTGGTGATGGGACACAAAGAGCTTTGGCAAATTAAAGCTGAACGTGATCGCATTTATAGCCTGCCGGAAATGAGTGAAGAAGACGGCATGAAAGTAGCTGATTTAGAAACTGAATTTGCTGAAATGGACGGCTACTCAGCAGAATCAAAAGCGGGCGAATTATTATTGGCTGTTGGCATTCCGCTTGAGCAGCATTATGGCTTAATGTCGGAAGTTGCACCGGGCTGGAAATTACGTGTTTTACTAGCACAAGCGTTGTTTTCTGATCCGGATATTTTATTACTCGACGAACCAACCAACAACTTGGATATTGACACCATTCGCTGGCTTGAAGATACATTAAATGCGCGTAAATCTACCATGATTATTATTTCGCATGACCGCCACTTTTTAAACTCAGTTTGTACCCACATGGCCGATTTAGATTATGGTGAATTGCGTGTTTATCCGGGTAATTATGATGAGTACATGACTGCTGCGACTCAAGCTCGCGAACGTTTATTATCTGACAACGCTAAGAAAAAAGCACAAATTGCTGAATTACAAACTTTCGTTAGCCGCTTTTCTGCCAACGCATCAAAAGCAAAACAAGCAACATCACGCGCTAAACAAATTGAAAAAATTGAATTGGCAGAAGTTAAAGCATCAAGCCGAGTTAATCCGTTTATTCGTTTTACTCAAGCTAAACCTTTATTTAGAAATGCAATTGAAGTCACGGATTTAAGCAAAGGGTTTGATGAAGGTCCTGTTTTCAAAAACTTTAGTTTTATGGCCGAAGTAGGCGAAAAAATAGCGATTATTGGTCAGAACGGTGCGGGTAAAACTACCTTAATGCGTACCTTAATTGGGGATTTAGAAGCCGACAGTGGCGAAGTTAAATGGTCTGAAAATACTCACTTTGGTTATTATGCACAAGATCACTCCGCTGATTTTGAACAAGATATGACTTTATTTGACTGGATGAATCAATGGAAACAAGAAGGCGATGATGAGCAAGCTGTGCGTGGCTATTTAGGCCGTTTATTATTCTCAGCCGATGATATTAAAAAATCCGTTAAAGTGATTTCAGGTGGTGAACAAGGGCGTATGTTGTTCGGTAAAATTATGATGCATAAACCCAATATCATTATGATGGACGAACCAACTAACCACTTGGATATGGAGTCAATTGAGTCACTTAATATGGCGCTAGAGCAATTTGAAGGTACTGTATTTTTTATCTCGCATGACCGCGAATTTGTATCATCAATTGCAACCCGTATTTTAGAAGTCACTGAAAATGGGATTGTCGATTTTGCCGGTACTTATGAAGAGTATTTAAAAACTAAAGAAGTTAAATAAAATCCTCTTAAGTTTACTGCTAAAAAGCCAGCTAATGTTAAAGTTAGCTGGCTTTTTTGTTTTGGCGCATTTTAAAGTTGCAAGATGAAAATGGAATTATTAACAGCACAGCACTTACCATTGCAAGAGCAAACCAAGCTATTATCTGAGTTTGTAATGACAATTAATGGTATACCTCAGATTTTAGATTGCATAAATGCCTTACCTAATGCTTGGGTGGGGGCGGGTATCATCTTTCAAAATGTTTGGAACATGCAGCACGGATTTGAGAAAAACCGTTTTGTAAAAGATATAGATATTTTATATTGGGATGATTTGGATCTTAGCTGGGAAAGTGAAAATCACTATATAGATTTACTTGCTAAATCGTTACCAAATTTAAATATTGAGTGGGATGTCAAAAATATTGCGCGTGTGCATTTATGGTACGAAGATCGGTTTGGTATCGCCAAAAAACCGTATGTGAGTATACAAGAGTCAATTGCAAGTTGGCCCGTGCTTGGTGCTTGCATGGCAATGAGAATGCAAAACGGGCAGATCGAGTTTATTGCGCCTTATGGATTTCAAGATATGTTATCACTCAGAGTCAGACCCAATAAAATATTGGTCAATCAAAAAATTTATCAAGAAAAAGCAGATAGGTGGAAAATGCAGTGGCCAAAATTGACGGTTGAGGACTGGTAACTGGTTTGGTTTAGCCGGACACAATATAAATAGCTCAATGGAAGAACTTTACATTCCTTACATTCTTTGCTTGTTATTTTTGATAACCCTGCGGTTAGATGCATAAAAAAAGCCCGCAGCTCAAATGAGTGCGGGCTGTTATTTTGTATGCTAAAGCGATGTTTTAAAGCAATTAAGCTTCGGTTATTTCAGCTTGTGTTTGCTGAGTTTTTTCCAAAGTACGGTTTAGACCATTAATTAAAGCCTGAATTGCAGCCGTTGTAATATTGCTGTGTTGAGCAACACCAAAATGTGTATTACGGCCTGCAATTTTAAGCTCAATATAACAGATAGCTTTAACGCCAGAGCCAGAGCCAATTGAATGCTCGTGGTAATCAATGACCTCAATAGGTAAACCAGAATATTGGCTTAACGCATGGGCTGCGGCATCAATTGGGCCATTTCCCATGCCGATGACTTCTGTGGTTTTACCTTGATGCTCAAACGCAATTTGCACTTGTTGCTGGCTGTCTGAATAATCAGTGACATGATTGCTGACATATTTTACCGGTTCATTTTTGGTTAAATATTCCTGATTAAACAACTCAACAATCTCGCTGCCGGTAATTTCTTTACCACGGCTGTCGTTAACGGTTTGCACAATTTTACTAAATTCAATTTGTAATTTACGTGGCAATTGAATACCTGCTTGCTGCTCAAGCAAAAAGCTTACGCCGCCTTTACCGGATTGACTGTTTACGCGCACAACTGCATCGTAACTTCGGTTTAAATCAGCCGGATCAATTGGCAAATAAGGTACTTGCCATAATCCATTTTTATCTTGTACTGCTAAACCTTTTTTAATGGCATCCTGATGCGAACCTGAAAACGCAGTAAATACTAACTCACCGGCATAAGGGTGACGTGGATGAACTGGAATCTGATTACATTCTTCAACCAATCTTCTGACTTTATCAATATCTGAAAAGTCCAAACCCGGATGCACACCTTGCGAATATAAATTAAGGGCAAGTGTAACTAAATCCACATTACCTGTGCGTTCACCATTACCAAATAAACAACCTTCAACTCGGTCTGCGCCAGCCATAACCGCAAGTTCTGCGGCGGCAACGGCTGTGCCTCTGTCGTTATGCGGATGCACGCTTAAAATAATCGCTTCACGGTTATTTAAGTTTCTGTGCATCCATTCAATTTGGTCGGCGTAAGTATTTGGGGTATTCATTTCAACTGTCGCCGGTAAGTTAATAATCATTTTATTATTAACGGTTGGTTGCCATACATCATTTACTGCATCACAAACTTCTTTTGCAAATTCAATTTCAGTGCTTGAAAATACTTCCGGCGAATACTGATATGTCCAGTTAACTTCTGGTGCGGTAGCGGTTAATTCTTTAACCCATTGAGTGCCCTGAATCGCAATATTTTTAACACCGGCTTTATCCGTGCGGTAAACAATTTCACGAAACGCAGGCGCAAGCGGATTGTACATGTGTAAAATAGCTTGTTTAGCGCCACGTAAACTTTCAACTGTACGTTCAATTAATTCAAAACGAGCCTGTACTAATACTTCAATGGTTACATCGTCAGGAATATGATTTTCTTCGATTAATAAACGGACAAAATCAAAATCAATTTGCGAAGCAGACGGAAAACCAACTTCAATTTCTTTAAAGCCCATTGCAACCAACTCTTTAAAAAAGCGTAATTTGGTTTCAATTGACATTGGATCAATCAGGGCTTGATTACCGTCACGTAAGTCTGTGCTCATCCAAATAGGTGGTTTTTCAATAAAATTATTTGGCCATTGGCGGTCGGGTAAATTTACCCCTACAAATCTTTGATATTTGCTTGCCGGATTGTTGATCATTATTTGCTCCGTGACGTAATTAAAGTGACTGACCATTATAATACAGGTTTTATCAGGTGAATGATTGCTAAGATCTTGGAATATGATAATGAATGCGCAATAATATTTCTTATTATTTTGTTATAGTGAAATAAAATTTCACTAAGAGATGAAAATGGAACTCGATAAATACGATAAACTGATTTTGCAAACAATTCAAAAGCAAGGCCGAATTTCTAATCAGGAACTCGCCGATGCCATTAATTTATCGCCATCACCTTGCCTCAGACGGGTACGTCAATTAGAAGAAGCTGGCTTAATTGACGGTTATGTTGCTTTGGTTAATGCCAGAGCATTAGGGTTAACTTTATTGTCTTTTATACAGATTAGTATGGATAAACATACGCCAGAGCGTTTTGATTTGTTTGAAAAAACCATAGCGGAACTACCGCAAGTGCTAGAATGTCATTTAATTACCGGACAAAGCGCAGATTATTTACTTAAAGTAATTGTTAAAGATATGGACGATTTTCAGGATTTTTTATTAAACAAACTCACCCGAATTGAGGGGGTTACCGGTGTGCACTCATCATTTGTGCTTAAATCTCCGGTTAAAAGTTCAGCTTTGCCAATTTATTGATTTAGCTTTCTTTAATCCAATAGTTGAAAAATTTACTTCAATACTTCTTATACGCACCTCAGGTTAATTAAAAGCAAATGTGAAATATCACAAAGATTTAAATTTAATTAAAGCTCAATTTCGATTAGGCTTATCTTATTAATTAAATACAGGGAATTTAATATGTTAACTTTATTAGCCAAGCTGTTTATTGCGCTTAATTCTGAAAACTCCCCCAAGCAAATTAGTTATGCGATTGCACTTGGGATGATTATTGGTTTAACTCCTATGCTTAGTTTGCACAACTTAGTTGTTTTGTTACTGGCATTTTTAGTTAGAGTGCATTTAGGCGCTTTTTTTGTCGGTTGGACAGTTTTTAGCATTTTAGGGTTATTATTTGCGCCTTTATTTGCCAGCTTAGGTCATTACTTATTAACTATGCCATCCCTTGCTGGTATGTGGGATGCATTGTATCAATCTACTTTTATGCGTTTAGCGCATTTTCACCACACCAGCACGTTAGGATCGTTAGTGGTTTGTCTTATTTTATTTTTCCCGCTGGTGTTTTTATTAAATTATTTAATTGCCGAATACCGCACTCACATTATGACTTATGTGCTTAAATTCCGTATTGTGCAAACTTTAAAGGCATCAAAAATTTATAAACTTTACAACCAGTTGCAAGGAGCTTAATAATGAAAAAGTATTTACGTTGGCAAGGTTTATTAGGCTTAATTTTATTTTTGGCATTAATTGCCGGGTTTATTTATGTGTTTGCAGGCTGGTTAATTAAAACCGGTATCGAACAGGGTGGTGGCTGGTATTTAGGCGCCGAAGTTAATGTTAAAGAGGTTAATGTTAACTGGTCTCCTTTTACTGTTGATATTGTTGAGTTTCAGGCAACCGACCCAAATGCACCTGAGTTTAACGCCATGCAGTTTAAACAAGCTAAAGCGCAAGTTAACTTATGGCAATATTTATTGGGTAAAGTCATAGTTGAAGACTTAACCTTAGCTGAACTTGAGTTTGGTGCAAAAAGAGCCAGCAAAGGGGATGTCTATCGCTCTGCTGATGATGGTAAAGGCTCGTTGGACGAAACCGTTGCTAAAGTAAAAGAGGTTGAATTACCGGATATTCAACAGCTTTTACAAAACTCAAATTTAATTACCGTTAAAAAAGCCGAGCAATTAGAGCAGGTTTATAACACCGAAAAAACACAACTCAGCCAATTAAAAGACAACTTGCCGGATGAACAAAAGCTTGAGTTTTATAAACAAAAAGTTAAAGAAATTCAGGATACTAAAATTGAAACACCACAAGATCTGGTTAAATTAAAAGCTCAGTTAGATGAGCTGAAAAAAGAAATTAAAGCTGATAAAACTCAACTGTCTCAGGCTAAAGATCAGCTTAAAACCAGTAAAGACAATATCACTTTAGCAGTGACTGAATTAAAACAAGCACCGGATCAAGATTGGCAAGCAGTTAAAACTAAATATCAATTAGACAGTTTTGAAGCAGAAGATGTTGCCCATATTATCTTTGGCGAAAAAGGCCGCGAATATTATAATCAAGGGATGGATATTTATCAGATGCTTAAACCGTTTTTGCAATCGGATAAAGCCGCAGCAGAAGATGAAGAAGCCATTGTGGATGTTGGTCAGTTTATTCATTTTACCGAACAAGCTCCACAGCCAGACTGGTTAATTGAAAAAGGGTTAGTCAGTGTTAAAACCGCGCAAGGTCAGTTTAGCTTAAACTTATCTGAAATTAATATGCAGCATTGGAAACGCAACCAAGCCAGTTTAATTGAAGTTAGCTCAAATCAATTAAAAGGAAATGGCTCAATTAGCGGTAAAATTGACTTCTTTAAAGCGAAAGACGGTAACTTATTAAGTGAAGGTAAATGGTTACTTGAGCAACTACAAATTGGACAAACTCAAAGCGCAGAAGCAGGTGAAACGGTTGAGCAGGCAGCTCAATCTGCGTTATCACTGGTTGCCGCTAAATTATTTGCTGATGGTCAATTTAAACTCAATAATTTTGATATTGATGCGGTATTAAAACTGAATTTAGTTGATCCAGAGTTTATTACTAATGCAAGCAAAGGCTGGCAGCAAAAAATTGTGCAGGCATTAAATGATGCAGGCAAAATTCCGGCAGAGATAGATTTAACGGGTAATGTTATGTCGCCTAACTGGCAGCTTCATTCGCAAGTGGATGAAATTATTAAAGGCAGTATTACTCAACAGGTTGATGCAAAACTAACCGAGTTTAAAGCTGATTTGCAAACTAAGTTAAGCGAAAAAGTAGCCAGCAGCTTAAAATTAAGCAATGAGCAAGCCGGTGAAATAGCTAATTTAGATGCATGGTTAAATGATGCCGATGGCACTTTAGATAACTTGCTCAATACTCAGCTTAAATCTGCTGTTGATCGTGAAAAAGAAAAAGCTAAAGACAAGGTAAAAGACGAAGTAGGTGATAAATTAAAAGGCCTATTTGGTAAATAAGTACCCACCACGCCAGTTTGATTTTGGTTAAGCTGGCGTTATATTAGTTTTTTCAGGTCGTGCTTTAGCACAAAAAAGCTTCTTTTCGCCTTAAAAGGCGACCTACAATTTAATACCTTTACAGTAACGTTAGTGCGCCCTTATGTTTGGTAGGGGGTTAGAAGGCTCAAGTGAATGTTTACAAAATTGCTCTCAAGGTTTGCTCCGGTAATTTATGTACAAATTTGGGAAAATCAACTTAAAGTAACCGATGTAACGAAAGGTATATCGTTTAATGATGTCCCTATTGTTGTGATTAAAACTACAGACAAAGGTGAGAAAAAAATTTCTGGAGTAGGGAAAAAAGCAAGTCAGAGTCTTAAGCATGATGAAGTAGCTGTTAATCCGTTTTCTCACCCTAGAGTTTTATTCTCTGACTTTTACGTTGGAGAGAAACTGTTACAACACGCTATCAAGAATTTGAGTAACACAAAATGGATTCGCCCTAGACCTAAACTAATTATCCATCCGATGGAAAAAATAGAAGGTGGGTTAACAATAATTGAGCAGCGAACTTTTCGTGAGTTGGCTTTGGGTGCTGGAGCTAGTGCAGTAAAACTGCATACCGGATCTGCTCTAATCACGTCAAATATCAAATTTAACGAGCTTAATGATGAAGGCGTTTCAGACCAACAGAATATTTCTTCTGGCTCAATATTAGCAAGTTCAGGAGTATTCGTTTTTTATCTAGTCATAGTTGTTATGGCGATTTGGCTCTTCGATAAATAATAATTTATTTTATTACTGCAAGTTTATGGGGTGTTATTTTAACAGCCCTAATTCCCATCGCTTGATTCTAACTCAGCTTTTTCAAAAACAATAAATTATAATTAAATTACATTTTCTATTATTTAAACAACTGGTATGATAAACAAAATTTTAACTTATAACTAACTTGTTGTCCGGCTTGTTGCTCAGGTTTGTTATGTTAAGTTCTGACTAGATGTTGCCAAGATGAGAAAAAAGAAACGCATCGCGATTTTATTTAATGCCAGTAAAGCTTACGACAGAAAAATTATCTCCGGCATTGCCCGTTATATTCAACAGGGAATCGGTTGGGATTTATATCTGGAAGAAGATTATTTAATTCACCTTGAAAAAATTAAGTCATGGAAAGGTGATGGTATTATTGCTGATTTTGATGATCCTAACATTATTGAGTATGTTAAAAGTCAGTCAGTTAAGGCTGTTGGCATTGGCGGTTCGTACTTAGATCAACAAAAATATCCTCAAGGCATTCCTTATGTTGCAACCAATAACCATACCATTGCTAAATTAGCAGTCGAGCACTTTTTGTCTTTGGGTTATCGCAATATGGCATTTTATGGTGTGCCTGATCGCAGTGGTAATCAGTGGTCAAGAGAGCGTGAAGAGTCTTTTGTTTATTGGCAAAAACAATTGTCGGCAGATGCGCCAAGTGCACATACTTATCGTGGTTTTTTAAGCAGTTATAAAAACTGGACAAAAGCGATGAACAAGCTAGAAGAATGGCTGGTTCAACTGCCTAAACCTGTTGCTATTTTAGCGGCGACAGATACCCGCGCCAGACAATTAATTGAAGCATGCCGTAGCGCTGAGCTTAAAATTCCTGATCAGGTTGCTATTTTAGGAGTAGATGACGATGACATTGTTAACGTTTTAACCGGTAACCGGCTCAGCAGTGTGCGTCAGGGTAGTGAATATATGGGGTTTTTAGCAGCTCAGTTACTTGATCAACAATTAAAAGGTGAACCGGTAGAACCCATGGTGCAGGTAGTTGAGCCAATTGGGATAGTGCAAAATGCCTCTACTGACCATTTTTCGGTTTCAGATTCGGTTGTTAAAAATGCAATAGAATATATTAAACAGCATGCCTGTGATGGCATTCAGGCAACTCATGTATTACGCCACTTAAAATTATCCAGAGCAAATGTTGAGAATCGTTTTCGCCAGCATTTAAACAGCTCGATTCACCAAGAAATAGTCAAAGTGCAATTGGCGAAAGTGAAACAACTATTATTACAAACCAATATGACCTTAACCGAAATATCTGAAAAAACAGGTTACAATACAGTTCAGTACATGATTATGGTATTTAAAAAGCAAACTCAGCTCACACCTAGTCAGTACCGAGAAAAATTTGGTTAACCTTGCAGGTGTTGCATTGAGTAAATTCTTTTATAAGTTATTAGGTTCTGATGTCAGTATTCGCCGCCAGTTATTAACTGTTATTATTTTGGGGGTGGTGATATTAAATTTGGTTGGTAGTTTATTAACTGCATGGTTAACCAACCAAAAATTAAGAGAGTTAATTACTGCCGATGCGCTGGAAAAAGTTGAAAGCTTAGCTGAGCTGGCACAAAGCAGTTTATATAATCATCAGTTCGCCCATGCCCGCCGTTTAGTGGAGCATGCTGTATCGCAAAACTCGGTAGAAGGGTCTGCGATTTTAGATAATAAAGGGTTAGTTTTTGCGAATAAAAATATCCCTGAGCATTTTATTAATCATAATCTTGCGCCGTTATCTGACCTGCCGGATATTAAAAAATTTGAAGATAAGCAGTGTTTTATATTTTCCAAACCAGTTTATTTAGAGCAACTGGACGCTAACGTTAAAGCTCAGCCGCCTTATCAGCAAATTGGCACTGTGGTGATTAAAATCAGTAAAAAAACCTTAAATCAGGCTAAGTTAGATATTTTTTTTATGACATTTGCAATTGGTATCGCGATTTCATTATTTTTGGTTGGCCTGATCAATGTCACGATAAACCGTTTTACTCAGCCAATTTACCGGCTGGCAGATTTAATGACAGAATCCAAACATACCGGCATGCATTTATTATCTAAAGAAGAAGGCACCAAAGAAGTTAAAAAAATGGCGCAAGCTTATAATGAGATGATTAGAGCGCTGGATGAAAATGAAGAAACCTTGCGTAAACACAGCGAACAGCTTGAGCAGCAAGTTGCAATGAGAACCCAAGAGCTGGTTAAAGCGCGTGATGCTGCATTAACCGCATCACGCCATAAATCGGTATTTTTAGCGAATATCACCCACGAATTAAGAACGCCGATTCAAGCCATTATCGGCTATATTGATTTGGTTAAAGAAGAGCTTGAATTGGATGGAATGGACCAGCATTCCGCGGATTTAAATAAGGTTCAGGTAAGTGCTGAGCGATTATTAACGTTAATTAATGATATTTTAGATTTATCCAAAGTTGAAGCCGGAAAAATGGATGTAAAAATCTCAGTGGTGGAAGTTAAGCCTTTGATTGAAAATGCAATTGACTCAATTACCCCGCTGTTGGACATACGCCAGAATTTATTGGTTGGGCCGCAAAATACCACAGAACTATTTATTGAAACAGATAAAGCTATGCTGGCTCAAATTGTGATTAATTTATTAAGCAATGCTTGTAAATTTACCAGTAATGGAACCATTAGCATTGATTATTTTTGTGATCAGACAGATTTTTTTATTAGTGTTAAAGATACAGGCTGCGGGATTGCACAAGACAAATTAGCTGAAATTTTTGATGAGTTCAGACAAGTCAATCAAGGGAAAAAACACACAGACAACGCTAATGTTAAACAATTTAGTGGCACAGGACTTGGGCTGGCGATTAGTCAAAAATTTGCTAATTTATTAGGTGGTGAAATTTTAGTGAACAGTCAGCTTGGTAGTGGCAGTGAGTTTAAACTCAGATTACCACTGTGATAGCTCTACAGATAGATAAAATTTCGAGCCGAAGATGAGTGCGTTGTTTGATGATAAAACAAAACAATATCCGCCTGCGGCAAAACAAAAAATCGCCGAACTTAAAGCATTAATTTATCAAGTTGCAGCTGAAGATAATCTAGGAAAAGTGATAGAAAGTTTAAAGTGGAATGAACTGAGTTATCTTTGTAAACAAGGCAGTGCGGTGCGAATTGATTGGAAAATTAAGCATCCCGAGTTTGTCTCTTTATTTTTTAATTGCCAGTCGTTATTAATTGAAACATTTCGTGAGCTATATCCAGACTCATTTGAGTTTATCGGCAACCGTGAAATTCGTCTGCCGATAGACCAGCCGTTATCCAATCATCAGCTAAAAGCCGCCTGAGTATGGCAATGCGTTACCATACTCTTAAGCACTTACCTTTGTTAGGCGCTTAATTTCTGAATGCAGGTTGAAGTATTTTTAGTGAACGTTTTTCACGTTGAGCCAGTTTAAATTGTTGGCTAATCAGTTGTAAGCTAAGTTGCTGTGCACCCTGAAATTGTTTTTGACAATTATATGCGTTGAGCGCAAGTCTATTTTTATAATCTGAATCTTCAATTAAATGTTTTACTTGAATGGCTAATTCGTGCTCATTATTCACTTGTTGTACTGCTTGTTGCTCTCGTAATATTTGATAGCTGTCGGCAAAATTAAATAAATGTTGGCCAGTGATAATCGCTTTTTGCTGGCAAGCGGCTTCAAACGGATTATGGCCGCCTCGTTCAACTAAACTACCGCCTACAAATACAAAATTAGCTAGGCCAATATACATATCCATTTCGCCCAAAGAGTTACCTAAAATAACCTGAGTATGAGTGCTTAGCGGTGAGTTTGCGGTTAATTCACTGCGTTTTTGAGTTTTAAATGTATTGCTACTTAATTGATAAACTGGCTCAAATCGCTCAGGGTGACGCGGTACTAAAATTAATAAAGCATCTGGATGAAATAATAAAACTTGTTTATGGGCGGCTAAAATTTGTTCTTCTTCACCGCAGTGGGTGCTGGCTGCCAGCCAAACTGGACGATTAGTGAGTTGCCAGTTTTTAGCTAACTCAAGCGCAGCTTGTTTAAGCTTTGGATTAGCTTGAGTATCAAACTTAATATTACCTGTGACTTTTAATTTTTTGGGGTTGCAACCTAAGTGTTCAAAACGTTTAGCATCTTGCTCAAATTGAGCACAAATTAAATGAATGTTGCGCATCATTGCCTGTGTTAACTTAGCCAATTTTTGATAACCTTTAGCGCTACGCTCAGATAATCTGGCATTCATCACAACAATTCTGCCGCCTTGGCGTTTGGTATGGTGAATTAAATTTGGCCACAGTTCAGTTTCCATTAAAACTAAAATGGCAGGTTTAATTTGATTAATAAAGCGGCGCTGAATAATGGGTAAATCAAATGGCATATAGCAATGCGTAACGGTATCGCCAAAGGTTTTTTTAATTTGCTCAGAGCCGGTAGGGGTTGTGCTGGTAATAGTGACTGGAGTAGTTGGGTACTTTTGCATAAAAGCTTTTATCACCGGGGTTGCCGCTATGGTTTCACCTAATGAAGCTAAATGAAATAACGCTCCGCCCGATTTTATATTTAATGTTTTTTTAGCCAGTCGCTCATCCCACCTAAAGCCATATTCAGCCTGCTTACGCGATTTTCGCTTTAAGCGCAGCAGCATAAAGGGTAATAAAACTCGCATCAATTGATTGTAGATAAAATGAGTCATAACATTTCTCTATTTGCTTATCTATTTTTCTGTTGTTTATTCGTACCAGACAACTGGGCTTAATTTATTCTCAGAGGGTGTCATTTAGGTGAAATAAAGATGAAGTATTTTTGACGGCATTGTCATATCCGTTTTAACCGGACTGTTTTAACCAAGCACTAGGTTGTTTATGCAAACAGATAATTCGCAGGCGGTATCGCTGTATAAAAGATGGCGTATTTTTAAAACTCAATGTCGTTTTTTAAAAAAGCATAAATATTGGCCGAATATTGCGCACCCAAAAACATTTAGCGAAAAAATTCAGCACAGAAAATTTTTTGGTAATCAACCTTTGTACAGTATTTGTGCCGATAAATTTGCGGTTAGAGAATATGTTAAAACAAAGGTTGGCGAGCAGTATTTAGTACCCTTAATTGATGTGGTAGAACAGCCCGAACAGCTTAACTACCAACAATATGGTGATCAGTTTGTGATTAAAACGACCCATGATTCCGGTGGCGTTTATATTTACCGAAACGGGCAATTTGATAAAAACAATGTGATAGGCCGAATCAAAAAATCTTTATTAAAAGATACAGGCATTTTAAGAGACGAGCCTTGGTATTCAGCCATTAAACCTAAAATTATGGTTGAGTCGTTATTACAAACCTCGTCTGGTGAGTTGCCGTCAGATTATAAATTTCACATGTTTAATCAGGGCGATGATATAGAGTTTTTTTTGCAGGTGGATTATGACAGAGATGGTGATCACCACCGCAGTATTTACGATTCTGCTAAACAATTAATCAACCTAAGCATTAAAACCAAAAGTAAAAACAAACCGTTAGCAAAACTCGACAACTACGATGAAATGGTGTGGGTTGCCAAACAACTGGCTGCTGATTTTGATTATGTCAGGGTCGATTTATATAATTTTGATGGCAAAATTTATTTTGGTGAGCTCACTTTTGCGCATGGCTCTGGCTTTCGGCGATTTAAACCGGCGCATTATGATAAAGAATGGGGACAGTTATGGAAGTCCGTCAATTGATTGAAATATTTAACTTGTATTTTAGCGATAGAACTCGACATGGTTGTAAAAAATGATGATTAAAAAACAAATTGTATGTATTCACTGGGGTAAAAAATACGGTCCACTTTATATTAACCGTTTATACAATATGGTTGAGCGTAACATTACTCCACCTTTTCGGTTTGTTTGTTTTTGTGATGATGATAGCGGAGTTAGACCCGAAGTTGAGTGCCATCCTTTGCCTGAACTTAATTTTGAAATTCCAAAAACTAAACGGGGAATTTGGCCAAAAAGCCGTTTATGGAATAAACAACTGGCTGATTTAGAAGGCCCTTTTTTATTTTTGGATTTAGATTTAGTCATTACCGGTAACTTAGATGCGTTTTTTGAATATGGTGAGGCAGATGATGTGATTTTGGCGTATAACCCGTCTAATCCGCTAGAGCGATTAGGGCAGACCTCGGTTTATCGTGCGCCGGTTGGTAAACTTGCGCCGCTACTTGAAATGTTTTCAAAAGACCCATTAGCCATTGCTGAAAAATATGGTTATGAGCAAAGGTTTGTTACCCGAAATGCACCGGGTGGGATTAAACTTTGGCCGAAAAGTTGGGTGAAACATTTTAGACGAAATTGCCGCAGACCATTTCCACTGAATTATTTTTTACAGCCTAAATTGAGTCAGTCATCTAAAATTGTGATTTTTCCGGGTACATTGGGGCCGCAGGATGCAATTGATGGCGTTTATCATTTCAGACATGGCCCACACCTGACACCTAAAGCACATATTAAAGCGGGCTTAAAAGGCGAAAGACAAGGCAGTTTATTAACCCATTTAAGGCATTATATTTTGCCAACTAAGTGGGTTGAGCAACATTGGAAGTAATCCACCTAAAGCTTAATTTTAAATCATTAAAGCGGTTAAAGCGCTTTAATGATTGCTTTGGCTGATAGCTCGGCTGATTTAGCCGCGATACATTGATGATAAAACTCAACTATTTGAGCATTGGCGTTAGTCACATAATGAGCCGTTAAATCCGGTTTATATCTGGCCGGTTTTTGTTCAATGCAAAATTTAAGTTGTTCGCTTAGTTGGTCGATATTATCGACTTTAAATAAATAACCGCCGTAATCTTCAATTAATTCTTTGCAGCCGCCTTCATCTGAGGCAATGATAGGTACGCCGCCATCATAAGCTTCTAACATGACTCTGGGTAACGGCTCAAACCGGCTCGGACAAACCAATAAATCAAAACATTGGTATAAGTCTTTAATATCTTTTCTGAATCCGACAAACTCAATTCGGGGATCGCCTTTTGCCAGATGTTTAAGCTCGTTTTCTAAACTGCCTGAGCCAAAAAATTTAAGTTTAACATTGGCAGCTGTTGGCACTTGTTTAAATGCTTTTATTAATGTGTCCCATGCTTTACTGGCGTGATAACGACCCACCGCAGCAATTAAATAATCGTTATCGTTTAACCCTAAACTTTGTCTAAGCTCAGCTTTTTGTTGTTGGCTAATTGGAGGGTGCGGTACCAGCGAATTGTTGGCTTTAAATATTAAACCTGAGTAAGTGTTTTCTATCTCTTTAATTTGCCAGCGGGCATTGCAGATTAAACCGGTCATTTTGTTAAAACCTTGCCCGTTTACTCTTATATGCAAGGTAGAAACACTGGCAACTGGCGGATTTATTTTACTAATCACTCGGGTTGAGCGACGCAGGTGGCAATGAATAATATCCGGCTTATATTGTTTAATGAGTTTATTTAAGCGCCAGCGGGTAAACCATTTATTGCTGATTTCAATTACTTTAACCTTGGGATCAAGATGTGGGCGGATACTTGCGCCATTTTTGGTATGGCCAGTGCGTATGATTAAAGTCACGTCATGTTGCTGACATTGTTGATTACAGGACTCAGCCGTTGAGCGCTCGGAACCTGCAAACCCTCTTGAAAAAAGTACATGAAATATTTTAAGCCCAGAATGAGAGGGCGATAAGTTAGCTGCCATTTAATGCAAATTATTATTTTTTGAATCTAAATTTAATAATAGCCACTTTGCCTTTAATTTATGACAGCTAAATTAAACTGTCATAAATTAAAGGCAAACTAATCGCATTTAAATGTGGGTCTCTCGGGGATAAGGTTTGCACTTGTGATATTAACTCAATTATTATCCAAATTCATTTCCCTGCCTGATAAGTTAAACGCGGTTGAATTGATTCTAGGTAACTCAAATCCTAAATTTTCAGGCGTGACTTCAACTATGCTGCAAACCTGTCAGCATCAACAAAAAATAATTAATTTAGCGGTCATGGGTAAACATCATCTTGATGCTAATACGCCGTATATTAGCTTTTGGCAAGCCGCTATCTTATGTAATAAACCGCTACCAAACGGACTATTTAGAGTGTTTCATGCCAGACGCAACGATGAAATGATTCAAGCTTTATTGCTCAAATATATCTTTGGCGCAAAAATAAAGATTTTATTTACCTCAACCGCGCAGCGCCAGCACTCCAAGTTTACTTGTTGGTTAATGGGGAAGATGGATGCTGTGATTTCTACTTGTAGTTACGCAGCAGCCTATTTACGTTTTACTCCAGCTGCAATTGTGCCACATGGGGTCGACAGCAATAAATTTACGCCTGCTGCGGATAAATCAGAAATTAAAACTGCGTTAAATTTACCGCAAGATCAGCTGATTGGCATATTTGGTCGGGTTAGAAAACAAAAAGGCGTTCACCTTTTAGTTCGCGCTTGTATTGAGCTATTCAAAACATCTTCGGGATATTCTTGCATAATTTGTGGCGCAATAGATGATGTAGACTTGGTTAAACAGCTCAAACAAGAAATTGAACAAGCTGGACTTGAGCGTCGAATTCTATTTTTAGGTGAGCAACCATTTGAGTTGTTACCTAAGCTATTTCAAGCTTGCTCAATTGTAACTGCATTAAGTGATAATGAAGGTTTTGGCTTAACTGTGCTTGAAGCAATGAGCAGCGGTTGTGCTGTAGTTGCCAGTAAAGCCGGTGCATGGCCGGATATTATTCAAAACGGACAAAACGGCTATTTATTAGAAGACAATACCCAAGTTAAAGTGCAGCAGGCATTAAGCAAATTAATGTTTAACCCTGATTTAATTGAACAAATGGCTCTGAACGCCCAAGAGACGGTGTTACAACATTATCAAATAGAGCAAGAAGCTAAAGCTTTGGTCGATATTTATCTTAACCTGCAAAAAAATACTTTGGCTTCTTCTGTTTTTCAACATTGATATCACTAATTTTGACGGTGTTTAAATCTAAACATAGTGATACAACAACTATTCAGTAAATTGTTCCAGATAAGCAACTATTCTGCTAGATGTCTTGCCATCAGTTGGCCCTATATGCTCATGAGTATATGTTTTTCTGTTTTCTTGATAAGTTTTAGGGTTTGAAAGTTCATCATGAACAGCATGCTTTAAAGATTTGTAAGACTTCACATGGCAACCAATATCTTGATAAATAACATTATCTTTGCCAAATCTTTTTTCAAACCGGTATTTGAAAATACCTCTATAAGACCATTTTAATTGGTAGAAGTCACAAACAATCACTGGTTTATCTAAGGCAACAAATTCAAATAAGGTTGAAGAAGCTTCACTTAACAAAATATCCGCATTTGCCATAAAGGGTAATAAAGATATGTCTTCTGGTTTAGCAACATAAGTGTTATTAAATTTTTCCCAAGCTGCTAACTTTTTTCGTTGTTTGTGGTACTGCTGCCTAGTATAGGTAAATGTATGGGGTTTGATTAAAATATTGTAATCTGCAAAATCTTGTGGCCAGTCATTAGGAAAGCGTTCCAGAGAGCTGGGGTTAAATGTTGGCGCATATAAAATGGTTTTTTTAGTTGGATCAAGCCCTAGTGCAGTTAAATTAAATCCTGTTTCAGTGCCATTAAATAACGGATCGAGCTTTGAAAATCCTACCTGAACAAAATTATCTTTGGGGTAAAGTTCTTTAATTTTTTCTAAACGTTTTGTGCCTTCGATAAAGCGCACCGTCATAGGTGTTCTGGATTTATGATAATAACTGGGTTTTGGGCCTACACCATGTCCAAGCTGTACTGTTTTTGATACTTGGTGGATTTTCGATAACTCATTAAATGCATTCCCAAAAAATATCCAATCTGCTTTCGCTTGCAAATAATAGTTGGTTGCTTGAGCTTCATCATTAACCCACTTCACAGGGCAGTTAACTTGTTTCAAAATAGAACTGAATTGCTGTTCATCGTTTTTACTTTGGTAGCAAACAAATGTGCAATTATGCCCAGCTTGCTTCAAAGCAATTGAAATAGGAATATATTGTGGCAAGTAATAAATATTAAGCGTATCAAAAATTATATTCATGTGGTTTGCTTTGATTTAATTATATGGTTTATCGGAGTAATTTTAATATAATTACTTTATTGCCGCTCCATGGTGTTTATTTTTATGAGATAAGATTATGTTATTCCCTGATAAGCAATTCCATTTTTTTACCTGTTGTTGCCAATTACTATATCTTAACGTCAGGTAATTTTTATAATTTTTGGGAACTGAATATGATTTTCCATTAAAAGGGTATTGCGTGAGGTTGTCATAATAATCTTTGGGGACGCTTTTTATAACATAGTGTTTTTTACTGCCTACAGTCCAATAATAGTCGTTATCATCCTGATATTTAACAAATATATCCATACGGACTTTGCCTTTTAAAAAATACCATTTTCTATTGCTGATTCGGATTAAACGTAAATTACCTGATTTTATCGCTTTATGATTGGTAAAGTAGAAACGTTTTCGTACTCTGTATTTTCGCGGTAGAGATTTGAGAGCATTCTCTAGATTAGGGATTTGATGTTCAGTTATGGTGATATCAAGGTCATCATCCCATGGTAATAATCTATTTTCCCTGACTATGCCTAGAAGTGTCCCTCCTTCCAAGCAATAATTTATTTTATGTTTTGATAAAGTGAATGTGACATCTGAAAGCATCCTGAGCGCTTTTTCTGCAACTTTACCTGTGAGCTTATGTTGTCCACCCATAGAGATTATATTTTTTCTAGTACTGAGCGTAAAAAAGTACTGGAAGTATGGTCTGTATAGGGGAAGTAAACAATTTCAACACCCTTTGTGGCAAATTCTGCTTCTAACTTATTCCATGCATCAGTGCCTTTCCAGTCACTACCAACAAACATACGATCAAACTTTAAATTATTCCAAGCATGGAATTTATCCATATCAGTTTGTGGGACTACTTCATCAACAAACTTGATAGCTTCCACAATTGACATGCGTTCTTCAAAGGGAACTATCGGTTTTTTATTTTTGCGTTTAAGTGAAAGCTCATCAGTTGTTACACCAACTATTAGGTAGTCGCATTCCATTTTTGCTCTACGAAGAATATTTAAATGACCAATATGAAATAGATCGAAGACTCCAGTCGTATAACCAATAATTTTACTCAATGTTTGTCCCACTTGATAACTTTATACACCCAATATGCGGCATTTGGGTTTTATTTGAAACATGATATAGTCTTGAAATTTGGTTTAATTTCAAGTTTTGATGTATGCATTAGTATAAATACAATCAGGCACAAATAAAACACTATAATTTTTATGTAGGCCACAAACTGGTTTAACGGAGTTGTTTTTTGCAAAAACGTATCATTACTTTCGGCACTTTTGATGTATTTCATGTCGGCCATATTAATATTTTAGAAAGAGCTGCTGCTTTAGGCGATTATTTAATTGTAGGGGTGTCGACTGATGCGCTTAATTTTTCTAAAAAGCAGCGTTACCCTATTTATAGTGAAGCTGACAGAATGAAAATCATCAGCTCATTAAAATGTGTCGATCAAGTTTTTGCTGAGCATTCACTGGATTTAAAACGAGATTATTTAATTGAACATAAAGCAGATGTGTTAGTGATGGGGGATGACTGGGCTGGCAAGTTTGATTGTTTTAAAGATGTCTGTGAGGTGGTGTATTTACCAAGAACACCATCTATTTCAACCACTGAAATTATCGAAGTAGTCAAATCCAGACCTGAATGATCCAACCTAAATTAACTCATTTTAAGTAAAGCATCTAAGCAATTAAGGTATTAAAGTTCACTTTAATACCTTGTTCATTAACCAGTTAACGCGGTAGAAATTATTTCCAATACGCTAATTTTTTTCTCATTTTTAAATTACGAATTAAATTCCACGGCTTATTTTTAGGCGCTTTTTTACCGTTTAAAACAATATTATCGACTGCTGCTAAAATTCGTTTTGACGATAATCCATCTTGATATGGGTGCATTTTGGCTGTGTAGGCATCAATTTTTGCCAATTCGCTTGGCTCTAAGTTCAGTGCATATTCTAATTTTTCTAACAGTTGCTTTGGATTAGTAAAGTCGATTAATTCAGGCTCTGGCTGAGCATTTTTATAAGTAACAGCCGGTTTACTCAGTAACATAAACTCAGTAATGATAGATGAAGTATCCGATAAAATAACATCGGCGGCATGCAATACAGGGGAAATTGCTGCATCTTCTACTATTTGTAGTTTGGCATGTGCGGCATGCTTAAATTTATCTACCCATGTTTTATCCATTTTGGGGTGAAATTTAATTAACCATTGCCAGTCTTGCTGGTGGCTTAAATGCACTATTTGATCAAATAAATCGGGCGCACTGGTGAGCGCAGGAGAAAACGTTGGCGCATATAAAATGCATGGCAGTTCAGGGCAATTTACTTGCATGGCTTTGGTTTTAAATAAAGGATCAAGTTTTGGCCAGCCGGTTTCAACTACATCAAAATGAGGGTGTTTTTTAGCAAGTTGGTTAAATTTATCGGTAAATAACGGGCCTTGAGTACAATACAGATCAAAACAATCCCGAATCACAAAATGACCTTTTTTCTTCCATTCAAAACCATGAAAAACCTGAACTTTTAAGCCGGGAATAAAGTTAGGAATAATATTACCGGGTACAAACGAAGCTATAGGGTTAAAAGCGACAGCTTGGGCGGCATCCTGAGTGTAAGTTTCGTTGTCGGTAAATAGGGATAAATTCACATTATTACCATAAACAAACCATAATACTTGGTCACCATTATTAATTATTTGTTGTTGTAACGGGCGAAGTATTTCAAATGAATAGTTTTGGGCGATAAAAAATAAGTAGTGTTTCATGGTTGTTCCTCGTTCCTTTGAGTGGCGTATAATGCCATACAGTTATCAGATTACAATAAGATTAAACTATCCTGTTGTTATGAATGTTTTTTAGACAAATAATTGAATTGCTTTACGCTTTTACCGGTTATGACTACACTCGAAACTCAATCCGGTGTATTCTTGCCAATCTAATTTTTACTGTTTTGCTACCATGCTAAGAGTGCCGCTATGTCTGAATCTGTACTTAAAACCAGCTTTGAACAAAACCTTGCCAGTCATCTTGAGTTATTTAAAACCTTATCAGTTCATCAGGATGAGTTATTAACCTTAGTTGAAAAATGCCAGCAAGCATTGGCCAATGGTGGAAAAATTGTATTTTGCGGTAATGGCGGCAGTGCAGCCGACAGCCAGCATTTAGCTGCGGAATTTGTGGTTAGATTTAAAAAGAATCGTCGCGCTTTAGCCTCTATTGCATTAACAACCGATACCTCAATTTTAACTGCACATGCCAATGATTTTGGTTTTGATACTGTATTTAGCCGTCAGGTTGAAGCTTTATGTACCGATAAAGATGTGGTGATTGGTTTATCTACCTCGGGTAAAAGCCCAAATATCAATTTAGCATTAGAAGCGGCAAACAACATTGGTGCTTATTCAGTTGCTTTTACCGGTCGAGATGGCGGACTGATTAAAGATATCGCCAAACTCCCTATTATTGTTAACCATCCGGAAACCGCCCGAATTCAAGAAGCGCATTTATTTATGGGGCACTGGGTGTGTGAAGCATTTGAGCTTTTAATTGAGGATTAATTAACTGTGAGTATAGATTTATCGGTTTTTTCGCGTTTATCTAAAGCCAATATTTTGGTGGTGGGTGATGTTATGCTGGATCGCTATTTTATTGGTGATTCACAGCGGATTTCGCCAGAAGCACCAGTGCCTGTTGTTAAAATAACTCAAACTCAGGATAAAGTTGGTGGCGCGGCTAACGTTGCACGAAATGTCGCTCACTTGGATGGTAAAGTTGGCTTGTTAGGTATTGTTGGTCATGATGAAAACGGTGAGCATTTAAAACAATTACTCGCACAAGAAAATATTCAGTCTGAGTTGGTTGAGCAAAATACTAAACCAACTATTACTAAATTACGTGTGGTAAGCCGCCATCAACAAGTTGTGCGTTTAGATTTTGAAGAAACTTTTGAACTTGAACAAGCTGGCGAGTTACAAAAGAAATTTGAAGCTGTGTTAGATAATTACCAAACCGTTATTTTTTCAGATTATAACAAAGGCTCGTTAGGTCATATTTCTCAAATGATTCAAACCGCTAAACAGGCGGGTAAAATTATTTTGGTTGATCCTAAACAAAGCGATTTGAATCTTTATCGCGGTGCAACCGTGATTACGCCAAATTTAGGCGAGTTTAAACTGGCTGGCGGTAATACTACTAATGAAGAAACCATTACTCAATCTGCCCGCCAACTGATTGCTGACGCTGGAATCGACTCTATTTTATTAACTCGTAGCGAACAGGGCATGTCTGCTATCTCTCAAACAGAAAAAACCGATATGCCAGCCGAAGTTTTAGAAGTGAGTGATGTAACTGGTGCAGGCGATACTGTGATTGCGACATTAGCGGTTATGTTATCGGTTGGTTTACCATTGGCTGATGCGGCTAAAATGGCTAACACCGCAGCTGGAATTGTCGTGGCTAAATTAGGCGCGGCAACGGTTAAACCAGAAGAATTGGCCGCCAAATTTAATCAACAATTATTAACTCAAGGTTTGCATTATCAATGCCCGTTTGACGATGTTTTACAGCATATTGAATTTGCGAAACAAGCGGGTGAAAAAATTGTATTTACCAATGGCTGTTTTGATATTTTACACGCAGGCCATGTCGCCTATTTAGAAAAAGCCAAAGCGCTAGGTCATCGTTTGGTATTGGGTTTAAATACCGATGAGAGTATTAGCCGCTTAAAAGGGCCAGACAGACCGGTTAACCCACTTGAGCAAAGAGCTGTGGTGATGACTGCATTAAAATCAGTTGATTGGGTGATTCCATTTGGTGAAGCCGGTGACGATACGCCACTTAAATTAATTGAAGCGGTTAAGCCGGATGTATTGGTTAAAGGTGGCGATTACACTGTAGATACGATTGTTGGCGCAGAATTTGTTCAGCAAAACGGCGGTGAAGTTGTGGTGATTGAGTTTGTTGACGGCTGCTCTACCACCAATGTAATTAAAAAAATCCGCGGTTGATAAACGGCGGTTTTTTGCTTAATGCTGGATTGTCTCTAACCATTAATGATGCTTCATTCGCAGCTAAAATTAACTTATTAACCATGCGGGCTAACAATTATTTTGACTAACCGGTTGTCGCTAAAAACGAAACTCAGTTTATTGCTTTATTCTGTTATCGGCTATTTATTGCTGCCGGTTATTTTGTTGTATCTGGCGCGGCGAATGCTGAAAAGTAAAGATTACCGTCAGGGATTTTGGCAAAGGTTAGGGTTTATTCGTGGCAATTTTAACGGCTGTATTCATATTCACTGCGCTTCTTTAGGCGAAGTTAACGCAGCTAAAAATCTGATTGAACAATTAATAAATACCTACCCTAAACACACTATTGTGATCACCAACTCAACGCCAACCGGAGCAGCACAAGTTGAGCATTTATTTGGCTCAAAAGTCACTCAATTAATGGCACCTATTGATGTGTGGGGCGCGAGCCGCAGATTCAGCAAAAAATTATCGCCAAGTTTGTCTGTATTTACCGAGGTAGAAATTTGGCCAAATTGGCTACTGTCACTTAACAAACAAAATACTACTTTGGTGATGGTTAATGCCCGTTTATCTGAAAAGTCGTTTAAGCGTTATCAATCGTTAGCTGCTTTGTTTAATCCTGTGATTGGCTGCTTTAGTTGGATTGGCTGTCAGAGCGATCAAATCGCCAGTCGTTATTCCTGCCTATCGGCCAATAAAGTCAGCGTAACCGGTAATTTAAAATTTGATTTGCAAATTAATCCAGATATCGCGGCAAAGGTAAGTCAGTTAACTCAACTGGTTACAGCAACTCGGCCTATTTGGGTTGGGGCAAGTGTTCATCCGGGCGAATATGAGCAAGTGATTAATGCGCATTTGAAAATTGTTAAGCAAAAGCCAGATGCTTTATTGGTGTTAGTACCTAGGCATCCCGAGCAATTTAATAAAGTTGCTGAGTATTTAACCGGCCAAAATATTCAGTTTGTTAGCCGCACCAAACAAACTGAGATTAGTTCAACACATTCTGTTTGGTTAGTGGATACGTTAGGCGAACTGATGTCATTTTATGCATTGGCTGAAATAGCGTTTGTAGGTGGCAGTTTGGTTGATCGTGGTGGGCATAATCCGCTTGAACCGGCAGCGTTAGCCAAACCTGTAGTTATGGGGCCTTATCAGGTTAATTGTTTGGATATTTGTCAGGCGCTTCAGGATAAGCGAGCTTTAGCAACAATAGATAATGCAAATGAATTAGCCGAAGTGATTTTACGATTATGGTCTGATCCTAATTTATATCAACAAGCTGCAGTTGCCGCCAGTGAAGTCGTTATGATCAACCAAGGCGCGACTTTAAAAACGCTGTCCGCGATTAAAAAAATTCAGCCTGCGCTGTTTTAAAACCTACACCGCTTTAAATTACGCTCGAAAATAATTTAGCTTTCAGCTAAGGTTAAATGAGTCCATTTGCTTTTTTGTTATCCAACAAGGAGGTCTCAAATGAGCTTTCCATTCAAAGCTATCTTTTTTGATTTAAGTGGTGTTTTATATCAGGGCAATCAAGTCATTAATGGTGCTCTAAGCGCAGTTAAAAAAGCCCGCAGCCTTAATTTAAAGCTGAGATTTGTCACCAATACCGCTAGTAAACCCAGTTATGTCATTTTAGATGATTTACAAAACATGGGGTTTCAACTCTCGCCGGATGAATTATTTACCGCGCCGATTGCAGCCAAACAGTATATAGAGCAGCAAGGGTTACGTCCTTATTGTTTGATTCATCAGGCAATTAAAACCGATTTTGCCAAAATAAATCAAACCGATCCTAATTGTGTGTTATTGGGTGATGCGGGAGATGATTTAAATTATCAAACGTTAAATGTTGCATTTCAGCTTTGTCAGCAAGGTGCGCCTTTAATTGGAATTGGCATGAATAAATATTATAAAGCCGATGATGCATTAGTTTTAGACGCCGGACCTTTTATTAAAGCCATTGCATGGGCTGCATCTAAACAGCCGATTATTATGGGTAAACCGGATAAACATTTTTTTGCTCAAGTAGTTGCTTCAACCGGGTTAAAAGCTGAGCAGTGTTTAATGATTGGCGACGATGTTAAAGCTGATGTGTGTGGCGCTCTTGATGCCGGTTTAGGCGCTTGTTTGGTGAAAACAGGTAAGTTTCAACCGGATGATTTAACTCACTTGCCAAAAGCTGCTTATTGCATTGAATCGGTAGCCGAATTATTTGAGCAGATATGATAAAATTAATTTTTTCATATCTCGTCACGTGAGAATTATGCTGGGCTGTATTAAAAAGTTAAAATCTAATCATTCAACGCCAATTGAATATAAACTGCCTTTGGGTGATCAACTGGTTAATTTAAATCAGTATATTGGGCAAGCGATTAAACTAACTCATACCGGAAATATTTATTGTTTAAATTGCAGTAAAAAAACTAAAAAAAGTTTTTCTCAAGGTTATTGTTTTAATTGCATGCGTAAATTAGCCGCATGCGATATGTGCATAATGAAACCCGAAACTTGCCATTATCATTTAGGTACTTGTCGGGAGCCAAAGTGGGGCGAAGATAATTGTATGATCCCGCATTATGTTTATCTGGCCAATACCTCGGGGTTAAAAGTGGGCATCACCCGTCATACTCAAATACCAACCCGCTGGATTGATCAAGGTGCAACTCAAGCTTTGCCTATTTTTAAAGTAAAGACCCGCCGGATTTCTGGTTTAGTGGAAATTGCATTAGCCGAGTTTATTGCCGATAAAACCAACTGGCGCGCGCTATTAAAAGGCGATAATGCCGAATTAGATTTATTAGCTAAAGCCGCAGCATTAAAACCCTTAATTGCTGAAAAATTAGCGGATATTAAATTAAATTTTGGTGAAGACGCGATAGAAGAGCTTAATGAATCCGTTGTTGATTTAAGTTTTCCGGTGACTCAATATCCAACTAAAATTAAGTCATTTAATTTTGATAAAGAAGCAGAAGTGAGCGGTGTACTTGAAGGAATAAAAGGCCAATATTTAATTTTTGATACGGGTGTAATTAATATTCGCAAATTTACATCTTACGAATGCGAGTTTGAAGCACTTTAATACCTAACTATATGAGAGCAGTAGAATGGATTGCTCTCTAACTGGCTATATAATCTGATAGCCAGTTAATAAAGCTTGCCAGTTATCGTCTTGCCAATAAAATTGAGCTTGTTTGTTTTTTTCTTTTTTGAGCGATACAAGTAAACGATTCAAGTTATTTTGCTGCCAACTTTTATCCGGTGTTTTAAAGCGGCCGCGATCAAAATCAATAATCCAGACTTTGCCTTGATTATCCAACATTATGTTATGAATATTTAAATCGGCGTGAAAAACCCCCGCCTGATGAAATTGAGCAATGGTTTTGCCAATGGTTTGCCAAACCTGATTATCCAGCGCTTGTTTTTGTAAAATATGAAAAACGTCAGACGCATTCGGTATTTGAGTCATCACAATATCGGCAGAATATAAATGCAGAGTTCGGATTAAACGTGCTGCAATGGGCGTTGGTACTGGCAGCCCAAGTTGTTGCATTTTTTCAAGCAAAGCAAATTCGCAATAGACCCGGCTACGTTTTAAACCGGTATAAAAATAACCGTCGTTGGCAAATTTACCAATTAATCCGCCACGATAATAATGGCGTAATACATAGTTTTGCTGCTGGTGGGCAAAAAAGTATGTCGTATTTCGCCCCACAGACTGGCCAGTAATCGCGTTTTGATTTTGCCAGAATGCAGGCTCAAACCAGTTATCTGAAATATCCAGCGGCTGATTAGCAGAGCTAATTAAATAAGTTTGTTTGGCAAGTTTAGAAATTGTTGGCAAAACCGATTAACCCAATAAAAAATTTAGCCAAGTATACTGATTTAACTTAATAACCACAAAAATTCTCTTATTGTTTAATTTTGTGATTAGGCCAACTTATGGCAGAATTTTGGTAATAACTTTATCGCAATAATTAAGGCTTTAATTTTTAATGACTTCCAGCCAGTCTATTCAATCTATCTGTATTTTGCGCTTATCAGCAATTGGGGATGTATGCCACGCAGTTGCCAGTGTTCAAGCTATTCAGGCACATTATCCAAACGCTAAAATAACTTGGGTGATAGGTAAAATTGAAGCCATGTTACTAAAAGATTTACCCGGTGTGCGGTTTGTTATATTTGACAAAAAGCAAGGCTGGTCAGCGTATCAACAACTTAAACGGGATTTGCCGGAAAAGTTTGATGTTTTGCTGCACATGCAAGTTGCGCTTAGGGCAAATATTGCAGCGTTTTTTATTAAAGCGAAACGGAAAATTGGATTTGCCCCGCATTTATCAAAAGAGCTACATAGTTTGGTGATAAATGAACATGCCCCGGCTTTAGCTCAGCCACATGTGCTGGATGGCTTTAAAGCGTTTACTGCAGCCATAGGCGTACCGGATTTTAACCCGAGTTGGTTTATTCCGGTATCTGATGATGATAAAAAATGGGCGGAAGCTCAGTGCAATACTCAACAACCAGTGTTAGTGATTGCGCCAGCGGCTAGTAAAGCCGAGCGTAACTGGCTGGCAGATCGCTATGCTAAATTGGCGGATTATGCCGTTGATAAAGGTTTTTGGGTGATTTTAAGTGGCGGCCCAACCGCAATGGAAAAATCATTAGCACAGGATATTATGGCGGCCAGTCAAACCAGTTCCAGTGACTTAATAAAAAACTGTGTTGGACAATCAAGCTTAAAACAGCTGTTGGCGTTATTAGCCAGAGCCGATTTAGTGATAGCACCAGATACAGGGCCTGCGCACATGGCGGTGACTCAAGGTACACCTGTGATTGGTTTGTATGCACATAGTAATCCAGCCCGAACCGGGCCTTATTGTTATCAAAATTATGTTGTCGAAGTGTATCACCAGCATTTAACCGATCAGTTTGGTCAATCGGCTGACAAATTAAAATGGGGCACCAGAGTAAAAGGTGAAAATTTAATGGCAGATATAAGCCTTGAAGCTGTAATTAAGATGTTTGATAAAGTGGTTGCAGAGCAGGGTATTAAAAGTGAATAAAGCCTTATTGTTAGACAGAGACGGCATTATTAATCACGATTTTGCTTATGTGCATAAAATCGAAGATTTTAAATTTACCGATCATATTTTTGCGTTGTGTAAACAGGCACAAAGCTTAGGCTATTTAATTGTGGTGGTGACTAATCAGGCTGGCATTGCCCGTGGCTATTATACCGAGCAAGACGTCAGGCAGCTTCATCAGTGGATGATTGCTGAATTTGCCAAACAAGAAATTACAATCAGCAAAGCTTATTATTGTCCGCATCATCCCGAATATGGCGGTACGCAATATTTACACAATTGTTTGTGTCGTAAACCTATGCCGGGCATGTTATTGCAGGCAAAACGTGAATTTAATTTAGATTTAACCCAATCTGTGATGATTGGTGATAGAGAGTCAGACGTAAAAGCCGCATTAGCTGCTGGAGTTAACCGGCGAATATTAATTCAATCTGACTATACCAAACAGGATAATTTAGCCGCCTCTGCTGCAACAGAAGTGGTTGAATCACTTACACAAGTTAAATTTGATTAATTAAGGTGGGTTTATCATCTAGAGAAAAAGTAAGTAGCTAACTAACAAGGAATGAGCAACCAGCTAGCTAACTACTTACACGCCACGGAGATAACTTGACAACTGTGGGTTATTATCAAGTCATTTATAGAGTAACTTAATTTTACTTAATTACAAGTGATAATTGTTATCATTTTTATTTTTTGTGATTTATCTATTTAACCTCAACTCCGGATTCAGGATAAGAAGTTAGTTAAAGCCTTAAATTGCCTGGCTGTGACTAGTGCATTTAACTCAGTTATCAGGAAAAATAACCACTAGAAAGCAACTTGTTATCCAGAATTAAGGTTATTTAGCTGTCGCGATTACATCCAATCCGTGAGCAGAAAGCTACCTAAATTTATGTAAAATAAGTTGGTTTGTACTCAAGCAGATTATAAATTTTAGAGATCAGGAAAGGTGTATATTTTTAGGAATGGTAAGTAGTTAACCAGCAAGGAATGAGCAACCAACTGATTAACTACCTACACGCCACGGAGATAACTTGATAACTGTGGGTAATCATCAAGTTGTGTATAGAATAGCGTAGTTAAATTATATTGCAAGTGATAATTGTTATCATTTTCAGTAAAGTGAATATCGATTAGTTATATATATCTAACTAATTGTTCTATTTTTGTTCAATCAATCAGTTTATTCCCCTTTGTTCCATTTTTTACCACTTTTCAGCCACTTGAATCACACCCTTGTTTTTGCGTGATTTTCTTCGCAGATTAAGCGTATTTTTTATCTTGACAAAGCTTTGATCGGTACTCAAACTGTGAAAAAGTGGTATAAAGTGGATCAAAGTGGGATTATAATACCAGCTTAGATCTCATCTGTTTTTAATAATAAACAAGGCCGATTCTAATAAGAATTGATAAATAGGATAAAAAACAAGTGTTTAGAGGCGCTAACGCAATCACAATGGACGATAAAGGGCGGATTACAATTCCAACCCGATATCGTGAGTTGCTGCAAGAAGAATGCAGCGGCCAGATTGTATGCACAAAAGATGTGTCTCAACCTTGTTTATTAATGTACCCATTACATGAATGGGAGCAGATCGAGAAAAAATTAAGAAACTTGTCTGATACCAATCCGGCTGAACGTAGATTTAAACGTGTGTTATTAAGCCATGTGATGGAAGGCGAAGTAGATAAAAATGGCCGTTTATTGATTTCTAATACGCTACGTAAAGTCATCGGCTTAGAAAAACAAATTATGTTAGTAGGTAGCTTGAATAAGTTTGAAATTTGGGATGAGGCTGTATGGCAAGCTCAAATTGATGATGATTTAACTCAGATCGCGGCTGATGATTATGAGCTAACCGATAAGCTACAAGATTTTTCATTATAAAAATTAACAAATAAGCAGAATTGAACATGCAGCCAGAAAGCGGACATATCAGCGTTTTATTACAAGAGTCAGTCGATGCGCTGGCAATAAAACCAGACGGCGTATATGTCGATTGCACATTTGGCCGAGGCGGACATAGTCGGTTGATTTTAAATCAGCTTGGTGAAAGCGGAAAATTAATAGCGATTGACCAAGACCCAACCGCTATTGCATGGGCAAATGAACATTTTAATCAGGCTAACTTTGAGATTGTGCGAGGTAATTTCAGAGATTTAGCTGACATTATCGAAGCGCGTGGTTTAACCGGCAAAGTGGATGGTGTATTAGCTGATTTAGGAGTAAGTTCGCCTCAGTTAGACGAAGCCGAACGCGGATTTAGTTTTATGCGGGATGGACCGCTGGATATGCGCATGAACCCCGATGTAGGGGAATCTGCGTCTGAGTGGTTACAGCACGCAAGTGAAGATGAAATTGCCTATGTGCTGAAAGAGTATGGCGAAGAAAGATTTGCCAGAAAAATTGCCAGAGCCATTGTGCATGACAGAGTTGAAACGCCATTTACCCGAACAGCACAGTTAGCTGGGTTGTTAGGGCGAATTATTAAAAAGAAAGAGCCGGGGAAAAATCCGGCAACCAGAAGTTTTCAGGCGATTCGGATTCAGGTAAATGGCGAATTAGATGCGATAAAACAGGTACTGGAAAGCGCTGTTGATGTGGTTAAAAAACATGGACGCATTTCTGTCATTAGTTTTCATTCGTTAGAAGATCGCATAGTTAAACGCTTTTTTAACGAGCAAAGCAAAGCTAAAGCTGTACCAAGAGGTTTGCCAGTTACTGACGCTGAGCTAAATAAAGATATAAAGCTCAAGTTAATTGGCAAAGCGATAAAACCAAGTGACGCTGAAATTACGATGAATCCACGTGCTCGAAGCTCTGTGTTAAGGGTTGCGGAACGTGCCGTCGATTAATGAAAAGCAAGATAAAACGACGGATAAATCAAGGCAGCCCGGACTGGTTTCCAGCATTATTTCGGACTGGCTTGAACATAAAATAACTATTGCTTTATTGCTTTTTGTGTTGGCAAGTGCGTATGCAGTGATTTATTACGCGTGGAATAATCGCCAATTAAACACAGAGTTACAGCGGTTACTGGAAGATAAAGACAAACTGGATATTGACTGGCGGCACATGCTGCTTGAAAACAACGTGTTATCTGAACACAACCGGGTTGAGCAGATAGCGAAAGATAAACTGAATATGCAAAGGCCATCGGGCGAGCAAGAAATTATTATTAAAACACCATGAATAAGCGAAAAGTAATTAAACAAACAGGGACAATACGCTGGCGCTTAGTAACAGTGTTTGGCCTTATTGCGCTTGTTTTTTGTGGATTAATTGCCCGTACTGCTTATATTCAGGTTATCTCGCCAGACGAATTACGTAAACAAGGTGATTTGCGAACCCATCGCCAACTGTCTGATGACGTACTCAGAGGGATGATTACCGACAGAAATGGACTGGAATTGGCAATTAGTGTACCTGTTAATACCGTTTGGGCTGATCCTGCGCAGGTAATTGAAAAAAATGTTTTAAGCAAAGACAGAGAATGGCGAGCGCTGGCCGATATTCTGGATACAGATGTTGATCAATTAAAACAAAGAGTCGCGGCTAATCCCAAAAGCCGTTTTGTGTATTTAGCTCGCCATGTATCACCCGCGATGGCTGATTACATTAAAAACTTAAATCTGTATGGCGTTTATTTACGACCAGAATCTAAGCGCTATTATCCGGCTGCTGAAGTTAACGCGCATGTGGTGGGCATTACCAATATAGATGATCACGGTATTGATGGTATTGAAAAACTATTTGATGATTCATTAACTGGTGAAAGTGGCAAAAAGAATATTTTACGTGATGCACATGGCAGAGTGATTGAGGTTTTATCTGAGCAGGCTGCTAAAGAGGCTAAAAATGTCACTTTATCTATCGATCAGCGTATTCAAACGCTAGCTTATCAAGAGCTTAAAAAAGCGGTTCAGTATTATCAGGCGGATTCAGGATCTTTAGTTGCCTTAGATGTTAATACGGGTGAAATCTTAGCCATGGTAAATAACCCGTCGTACAACCCAAATAATCGTAAAGGGATTAGCCCGTCGGTCATGCGTAACCGAGCGATTACCGATACTTTTGAACCTGGCTCTACCTTAAAACCGCTGGCGGTTATATCTGCTCTAGAATTTGGCTCAATTAAAGCCAATACAGTGATTAATACTTCACCGGGTTGGATTATGTTTGGTGGTCGTCGCGTACGAGATCCGATCAACCGTGGCGAATTATCTATTGCCGAAATTTTACAAAAATCCAGTAACGTAGGTACAACTAAACTAGCATTGTCATTGCCGCATGAGCAATTTTTGGATGCTTTTTATAATGTTGGTTTTGGCAGTGATACCGGAACTGGATTAATTGGTGAAAGCGCTGGTATTTTTTACGACAGACGGCGCTGGTCTGATTTTGAATTGGCAACCTTATCTTTTGGTTATGGTTTATCGGTTACTTCACTGCAACTGGCGCAAATGTATTCAGTAATTGGTAATGGTGGGGTACGTCGGCCGTTATCTATTTTAAAACTGGATAAACCGCATGAAGGTGAACGCGTTTTCAGTCAAAAAGCCTCTGAAGAATTATTGAAAATGCTAGAAACTGTAGTTGACGATGGTGGTGGTAAAAATGCAGCTGTTGAAGGTTATCGAGTTGCAGGTAAAACCGGTACATCACGTAAAGCTGTCGCTGGTGGTTATGGTAATGACTATGTTGGTTTATTTGCAGGGGTTGCGCCGGTTTCAAATCCAAGAATTGCATTAGCTGTTGTGATTAATAATCCTAAAGGGGATGTTTATTACGGCGGTGATGTAGCTGCACCTGTTTTTAGTGCTGTTATGGGCGGTGCTTTGCAAATTTTAAATATTCCGAATGATAAAAACAGCAATGACGATATCCAATTAGCCAGTGTAAAAGGAGATCGTTCAAGTGCATATTAATTCAAATTTTATTACTCGCTTAAACCAATTATTGGGCTGTTCATTACCAGATATTCAGGTCAAGGGTATTTGTATTGATAGTCGGGAAGTTAAACCCGATTTTTGCTTTTTGGCTCTAGCTGGTCAAAAAGTACATGGTTCAACATTTAATGACTTAGCAGTAGCCAAGGGTGCAAGTTTAATTTTGGTTGATACCAACGAGCAAGAATTACATGCGCAGCAAAGTTTAATTGACGGCAAAACGGTTTGCCTGTTTGTGTGTGGCTTAAACCAGTTAGCTGGTGAAATTGCCGCTTTATTTTACCGCCCGACAGATAAGACGATGGCGTTAATTGGGGTAACCGGCACCAATGGTAAAACCTCAGTTTGTGAAATGATTTATCAGTTAGCTGAAAATTTAAATCAAAAAGCGGCTTATATGGGCACTTTAGGGGTTAAATATCAGGCTCAGTTAGCTCAAACTGGATTAACCACACCTGATGCTGTAAAAGTGCAGCGTTATTTAGCTGAATTTGCTGAACATGATTGTCAGCTTGCTGCAATGGAAGTTTCATCGCATGCGGTTGTTCAGCATAGAATTGCTGGTTGTCAGTTTAATCAAGTTGTATTTACAAATTTATCGCACGATCATCTGGATTATCATCAAACCATGCAGGCCTATTTTGAGGCTAAAGCCAGTTTGTTTTTACAAAATCCAACCGCTTTACAAGTGATTAATACGGATAGCGAATACGGCCAAAAATTATTTAACCAACTACACGCTGTCGTTGATTCTGACAAATTATTTGCTGTGGGTTTAAATGCAGAACACTTCTCGAATAACTATTTAAAACTGGTAACGGCTGAGCAGCTACCGAATGGTTTTTCACTAACAGTAGAAGTTCAATTACCTGCAACTAATAGCGTTTTACAGCAAACATTTAAATTACCGTTAATTGCGCAGTTTAATGTTGAAAATGCACTGTTAGCCATTGCTTGTATGTTGAATCAGGGTTTTGAATTAGCGCAGGTAGCAAAAGCTGCGGGTCTGTTAAAACCGGTTGCCGGACGGATGGAAGTATTTACTACGGCAAAAAATGTCAATCTGATTGTTGATTTTGCGCATACCCCAGACGGATTAGAAAAAGCCTTAACTGCTTGTAAAGCACATTGTAGCGGTGATGTTTGGGTTGTATTTGGATGCGGTGGTGACAGAGATAAACAAAAGCGCAGTAAAATGGGACAAATTGCTGCTTTGTTGGCTGATAAAATTATTTTAACCAACGACAATCCGAGAACTGAATCACCAGAAGCAATTGTTGAGCAAATTATTGCTGGGATTCAGGCAAAAGATTATCAAGTCGAATTTGATCGCAAAAACGCAATAAAACTGGCTTTGGCTAATGCCAACAGTCAGGATTGTATTTTAGTGGCAGGTAAAGGCCATGAAACTTATCAGGAATTTGCAAACGGTAAAGTGAATTATAACGAGCGTTTGTATGTTGCTGAATTAGCCGCGGAGGTTGCAGCATGATCCCGGTTAAATTATCTCAATGGCAACAAATCACCCAGGGTCAAATGCTTGGTGACGATATTGAGCTTAGCTCTATCAGCCATGATAGCCGTCAGCTTGATAATGTCGATGTTTATTTAGCCATTAAAGGCGATAAATTTGATGGTCATGCATTTTGTCGGGAAGCGGTTGAAAAAGGCGTGAAATGTTTAGTGGTTAATCAACCTCAGGATTTAGCCGTAAGTCAACTAGTGGTGGCCGATACCCGAATTGCATTGGGTCAAATTGCAGCATACAACAAGCAAGTCGCCAATGTGAAAACAGTCGCAATTACCGGTAGTTGCGGTAAAACAACGGTAAAAGAAATGCTGTTGTCGATTTGCCAATTAGCCGGTCAAACTCTAGCGACTAAAGGCAATTTTAATAATGATATTGGTGCGCCATTAACTTTATTGAGATTATCTGAGCATGATCAATATGCAGTGATTGAGCTGGGCGCGAATCACCAAGGTGAAATAGCCTATACCGCAGGGTTAACTCAGCCGGATGTTGCTGTGATTAATAATGTGGGCGCTGCACATTTAGAAGGATTTGGCAGCCTTGAAGGGGTTGCTCAGGCTAAAGGTGAAATTTATCAGGCGTTACCACAGCACGGGATTGCCGTGGTTAATTCTGATTCTGAATTTGTTCATTTTTGGCAAAACGATATTGCGCATCTTCAACAAATCAGTTTTTCAACAGCGCCATTCGCGGATGTTTATTACAAAAATTTAAGTTTGGATGAGCAGCTTAATCCATCATTTGAATGGGTTTATCGAGGCCAAAGTTATTTTGTTCGTTTGCCTCTGGCTGGTGAACATAATGCTAAAAATGCCTTGGCTGCAATTAGCTGTGCGCTAGCTCTGGGGATTTCTGCTGAACTGATTAACCTGGGTTTAGCTCAGGTTAAAAGCACTAATGGCCGAGCTCATGTGCATCAAATTAATCATCAAATTAAATTAATTGATGATACCTACAACGCCAATTTGTCATCAATGAAAGCCGCCGTTGATTTATTAGCTAAAGCGCGCGGACATCACTTTTTTGTAATGGGTGACATGGGTGAGATGGGCGATTACGGGCAAGACTTGCATCAACAAGTTGGTGAGCATGTACGTAATCAACAGATTGAACATTTTTATACCTTAGGTGAGTTAACTCAGTTTGCACAATTTAAGCCTGAGTATCACTTTAAGCAAATAGAGGGATTAATCGAAACAATAAAACAGGATGTTAAAGCGATTCTTTCAGCTGATTCAAAAGCTGAAATCAACATTTTAGTTAAAGGCTCTCGCAGTGCTCAAATGGAGCGAGTTGTAGTAGCTCTTAAGCCATATTTTGAGGAATTTTTTGCATGTTAGTTTGGTTGGCGCAGTGGCTACAACAAAATGTGGATACCGGGTTTAATGTTTTTTCATACCTGACTTTTCGCGCGATTTTAAGCATTTTAACTGGCTTAGCTTTGTCTTTATTTTTAGGTCCTAAGTTAATTAGATATTTACAAAAAATGCAGATTGGACAAACGGTTAGAACTGATGGTCCAGAATCGCATTTTTCAAAGTCAGGTACGCCGACTATGGGCGGTATTTTGATTTTAGGGGCAATATCTACCTCTATTTTATTATGGGCAGATTTAACCAATCGTTATGTCTTAATTACCTTATTTGTGGTGGTGGCTTTTGGACTTATCGGCTTTGTGGATGATTACCGTAAAGTAATCCGAAAAGACAGCAAAGGGTTAATTGCCCGCTGGAAATACTTTTGGCAATCAGTGACCGCAATTGCAGTGGCTTTAACTTTATTTTTAACGGCCCGACAAGAAGTTGAAACTCAGTTATTAATTCCGTTTTTAAAAGAGGTTATGCCTCAGCTGGGTATTTTTTATTTGGTGACAACTTATTTTGTGATTGTGGGGACTAGTAACGCGGTTAATTTAACTGACGGATTAGACGGTCTTGCAATTGTACCCACCATTATGGTGGCTGCGGCATTTGCAATTGTTGCTTATGTAACAGGCAACGTGAATTTTTCGGCTTACTTAAATATTCCGTTTATACCCGAAACCAGTGAGCTGGTGATTGTGTGTACTGCCATTTTTGGGGCTGGGTTAGGTTTTTTATGGTTTAACACTTATCCGGCACAAGTATTTATGGGCGATGTTGGGTCACTGGCTTTGGGTGCAACTTTAGGTGTGATCGCTGTAATGGTCAGACAAGAAATTGTACTTGTGATTATGGGCGGTGTGTTTGTGATGGAAACCGTATCGGTTATTTTGCAAGTTGGCAGTTACAAATTACGCGGTACCCGAATTTTTAGAATGGCACCGATTCATCACCATTATGAATTAAAAGGTTGGCCGGAACCGAGAGTGATCGTTCGTTTTTGGATTATTAGCTTGGTATTAGTTTTAATTGGTTTAGCGACACTGAAATTGAGATAGGTAGAAATGTCAGAGCAAATACTTGCAAAGCCAACCGTTAAAGAAACCATAGGGCGCTTTTTTGAAAGCGCTTTTGGCGTTTCGTCTGAGCATGCTTTGTATGATCGTAGTATTTTGCTTATCGCTATAACTTTAGCCTGTTTAGGGTTGGTAATGGTGGCTTCGGCCTCAATTCCGTATGCGATGCGTGAATTTGATAACCCGCTGCACTTTGTAATCAGACATATTATTTATCTGGTACTGAGCTTTATAGCAATGGGCGCAGTCATGAAACTGCCAATCAGTTGGTGGGAAAAATTTAACCCGTATTTGTTATTTGTCGCTTTAGGGTTGCTGATTGCCGTATTAATTATGGGTAAAACGGTAAATGGTGCAACGCGCTGGTTATCGTTTGGTCCATTAAATATTCAGGCCGCAGAGCCTGCTAAGTTATTCTTTTTTGCGTATTTAGCCGGTTATTTGGTTCGTCGGGAAGCGGATTTAAAACAAAACTTAAAAGGGTTTTTAAAGCCGCTCGCGGTATTTTTTATACTGGCCATTTTGTTATTGATTCAGCCAGATTTAGGTACAGTGGTTGTGATGTTTGCAACTACGGTTGGTTTGCTATTTTTAGCCGGCTCTAAGCTAATTCAGTTTTTTGCATTATTTATGACTGGGATTATGGCAATTGTTGCTTTGATTATTTTAGAGCCTTACCGGTTAAAGCGGGTGACGTCATTTTTAGATCCGTGGCAAGACCCATTTGGCTCAGGTTATCAGTTAACTCAAAGTTTAATGGCGTATGGTCGTGGTGACTGGTTTGGCACTGGGTTAGGTAACAGTATTCAAAAATTAGATTATTTACCCGAAGCACATACTGATTTTGTCGTCGCCATTTTGGCTGAAGAGTTTGGTTTTATCGGGGTGAGTTGTGTGATTGCGCTGACTTTTTTCTTGGTTGCTAAGGTGATTAGTTTAGGTAGCCGGGCAATTAAAAAAGAAAATGTATTTGCCGGTTATTTAGCTTATGCCATTGGAATTTGGATTAGTTTTCAAGCTGCGGTCAATATTGGTGCGAGTGCCGGTATTTTACCGACTAAGGGGTTAACTTTACCTTTAGTCAGTTATGGCGGTAGTAGTTTAATTGTAATGAGTGTGGCTATTGGTTTGGTTTTACGCATCGATTATGAACAAAGATGCAGTCAGTTACAGGCAACTCGTGGCAGTAAGCGGGGAAAACCCAATGACTAAACGAATATTAATTATGGCGGGTGGAACTGGCGGACATATTTTCCCCGGATTGGCGGTTGCACAAGAGTTATCAACTAAAGGCTGGCAAGTTTTATGGCTTGGTACAGCCGATAGAATGGAAGCAGATTTAGTGCCTAAAGCGGGTTTTGATATTGAGTTTATTAATATCAAAGGGGTTAGAAATAAATCTAAACTGGCTAAGTTTAAATCTCCTTTTATGGTGTTAAACGCGGTTATGCAAGCGCGTAAGGTGATTAAACAATTTAAACCGGATGTTGTGGTTGGTTTTGGTGGTTATGTTGCTTTGCCGGGTGGGATTGCAGCTTGGTTGGCAAAAGTACCTTTGGTGATTCATGAGCAAAATGCGGCGGTTGGTTTAACTAACAGAATTTTAAGCCGTTTTGCGAACAAGGTCTTAGTTGCTTTTAGTGGTTTTGAGCATTTAGGGAATAAAATGGTGCGTGTGGGCAATCCGCTCAGAAAACAGATAGCACCCGCCGTATCACCTAAAGTAACGGCACCTGTTTCGATTTTAGTTGTGGGTGGCAGTTTAGGTGCGCAGGCGCTTAACCAATATGTGCCCAAAGCGCTTGCTGGTTTTGCACAAAATGATTTTTGTGTGCTGCATCAGGCAGGAAAAGGTCAGCAGGCTGAAACTGAACAAGCGTATCAACAAACTGCAATTAATTACCAGGTAGTTGAATTTATTGATGATATGGCAAGCGCGTACGAAAAAGCTGATTTAGTGATTTGCCGCGCTGGTGCATTAACTGTTTCTGAGATTGCCGCAATAGGCAGAGCAAGTATTTTTGTGCCCTTGCCACACGCAGTTGATGATCATCAAACCTTTAATGCAAGGGTATTGGTTGATGCCAGTTGTGGTTATTTATTACCACAAAATCAATTAGCTAATGGTGAATTAGCCCCTTTATTAGCGCAAATTAAAGCAAAACCAGAGCAGTTAATTGAAATGGCTGCTGCGTGTAAACAAGTGGCGGTACTTGATTCTAGGGAAAAAATTGGCACTTTGCTTGAGCAATTAGTGCAGAGTAAATAATTCAAGGTAAAGATGAAAATGAATAACAAGAGTGATTTTACAATTCCAGAAATGCGCCGAGTTCAACTTATTCATATGGTTGGCATTGGCGGAGCTGGTATGTGTGGGATTGCTGAGGTCTTGTTGACTGATGGTTATAAGGTTTCAGGTTCGGATATCGCTGAAAGTGTTAATACTCAAAGACTTTCAGAGTTAGGCGCGGATATTAAAATTGGTCATCAGGCAGATAATATTAAAGGCGCGGATGTGGTTGTGATCTCCAGCGCGGTTGATAGCTCTAACCCCGAAGTTGCAACAGCATTGGAGCAGAGAGTACCAGTTATTCGCCGTGCTGAAATGTTAGCTGAGATTATGCGTTACCGTCATGGTATTGCGGTGGCTGGAACACACGGTAAAACAACAACTACCAGCTTGGTTTCAAGTATTTTTGCCGAAGCCGAGTTAGATCCAACTTTTATTATTGGTGGTCGTTTAAACAGTGCAAAAACCAACGCCAGATTAGGTAAGAGCCGCTATTTGGTTGCAGAGGCCGATGAAAGTGACGCATCGTTTTTACATTTGCAGCCAATGGTGTCTATTGTGACCAATATTGAAGCTGACCACATGGATACCTATGATGGTGACTTCGATAAAATGTTGCTGACTTATAAAGAGTTTTTGCACAACTTACCTTTTTACGGTTTGGCTGTGTTATGCATTGATGATGAAAACGTACGTAAGTTAAGTTTAGAAATTGGTCGTAATTATTTGACCTATGGGTTTAGTGAAGATGCTGATTTTTGTATTAGTGAGTTTAAACAAAACGGCACAAAAACCTGTTTTACAGTGAAACGTAAAAATTTAACCGATTTATCAGTAGAGCTAAATCTACCGGGTAAACATAATGCGTTAAACGCAACCGCAGCAATAGCTGTCGCAACCGATGAAGGTATTGATGATAGCCAGATTTTAGCTGCGTTGGCTAAGTTTGAAGGTATTGGTCGCCGTTTTGAAGCTATGGGGCAGTATCCGTTTGGTGGTGGCTCAGTTGAATTTTTAGATGATTATGGTCATCACCCAACTGAAGTATTAGCCACCATTAAATCGATTCGCGCGGCTTATCCAGAAAAAAGACTGGTTATGGCTTATCAGCCACACAGATATACCCGAACCCGTGACTTATATGATGATTTTGTACAAGTATTGTCTCAGGTTGATGTGTTGTTATTACTTGAAGTTTATAGCGCAGGGGAAGCCAGTATTGTTGGTGCAGATAGCCGCCATTTATCGCGTTCTATTCGCCAGCGTGGACAGGTTGATCCTATTTATGTGGCAACGCCAGCGCAATTGCCAGCAGAATTGGCTCGGGTTTTACAACCTAATGATCTCTTTATTACCCAAGGAGCAGGTAATATAGGAGCTATAGCTAAGTTATTGAAAGAACTTAATTTAGATGAAAACGAAATGATAAGATATAGCTCAGCCCAGGAGCGTTTAGTATGAGTCAGTTTGCAAAAGTAGCGGTGGTTTATGGCGGTGAATCGGCTGAGCGAGAAATTTCATTAAAGTCAGGAAAGGCTGTTCATAAAGCTTTAGTTGCACAAGGTGTGGATGCTGAGCTGGTTGATACAAAAGAAATCTCCCCGTTATTACTAAAACAGTTAGGGTATCAGGCTGTTTTTATCGCGCTGCATGGGCGTGGTGGTGAAGATGGGGTGATTCAGGGATTGTTAGAAAGCTTAAAGCTGCCTTACACCGGCAGTCGAGTTTTAGGCTCGGCGTTGGCGATGGATAAAATTAGAACCAAACAGGTGTGGCAAAGCTGTCAGTTACCAACGGCTAAATATGTCAGTGTGAAACGTGGGCAGGAAATTGAATATTCCACCATTATGCAGCAGCTTGGCGATGTCGTTTTTGTAAAACCAGCGCGTGAAGGTTCAAGTATCGGCATGAGCCGAGTTACTAATGCAGCCGAATTAGAACAAGCAGTTACAACGGCTTTTGAATTTGATGAAACGGTATTAATTGAACAGTGGATTAATGGTCCTGAATATACGGTTTCTATTTTAAATGGCCGGGCTTTACCAGCAATTAGAATGCAGACTCAACGCAGTTTTTATGATTACGAAGCTAAATATTTGTCGAATAGCACTGAGTATTTATGCCCTTGTGGATTATCTGAGACAGATGAAATTTATATTCAGCAACTGGCTCTCGAAGCTTTTGATGCAGTAGGGGCAAGTGTTTGGGGACGTATTGATATTATGCGCGATGCTGATGGTCAGTTTTATTTATTGGAAGCGAATACGGTACCCGGCATGACAGAAAAAAGTTTAGTGCCAATGGCAGCTAAAGCTGTGGGTTTGAGTTTCGAACAACTGGTTTTAGATATTTTACAGGCAGCAAGGTAACAGGATGCAAACCTGGTCGCAGAAATTAAAACAACTTGAGTGGCCATTTTGGATAGGCTTTGTGTTTTTTATTGCTGTGATTGGGTGTTGTGTGCATTTAATGCTGTCGGCCAACGATTGGTTAAAAGATAAAAACCAATTACCAATTCAATATTTGGTTGTTGAAGGGGATTTAACTCAGGTTAATCACCAAATGGTATTAACTGCACTTAAACCACAAATGCAATCTAGTTTTGTGGGGTTAGATGTAAACGCGGCTCAAGCCAGTGTCGAGAATTTGGATTGGGTATATTGGGCGGCCATTCGTAAAGAGTGGCCCAATACCATAAAAGTGAATTTGGTTGAGCAAAAAGCCAAAGCAAAATGGAATGATGATTTTTTATTAAATCATTTGGGTGAAGTATTTAAAGCTGATGCCAGTTTATTGGCTAATGCTTTACCGAATTTGCATGGCCCAGATGATGAAGCAAGTAGTGTGCTTAAACATTACGAAGATTTTTCAGCTTTACTGGCGCTGCATGATATGAAAGCTGTAAAGCTGACGATAACAGACAGACATTCGGTGCAAATTACCTTAGATAATGGCATCGAATTAAAATTAGGCAGAGAAAACTGGCTGGCAAGAATTAAACGATTTTTAGAGTTTTACCCTAGGTTGGCAAAGCAACATCAAATACAATATGTCGATTTGCGATATGATACCGGGTTTGCGGTTGGTGAACTTAAACAAAAAGCAACAATAACAGGTTAATTGGCAGATAAAACAATGTCCAAAGCATTAGATAAAAATTTAATTGTGGGTTTAGACATAGGGACATCAAAGGTTGTCACTGTGGTTGGAGAAGTGCTGCCTGACAATACAGTGAATATTGTTGGTGTTGGTACGCACCCGTCTGAAGGTATGGATAAAGGCGGAGTCAATGATATTGAGTTGGTTATTAAATCAATTAAGCGCTCAGTTCATGAAGCAGAAATGATGTCAGACTGCCAAATTTCATCCGTTTATTTGGCTGTATCTGGTCGCCATGTGAAATGTCAGAATGAAAATGGCATGGTGCCAATTAATGAAACTGAAGTGACTCAGGATGATGTGGATAATGTTATTCACACTGCTAAATCTGTACCTTTAGCAGCTGAGCGCATGGTGCTGCATGTATTACCGCAGGAATATAATGTGGATGTGCAAGAGGGGATAAAAAGCCCAATTGGTATGTCTGGCGTGCGTTTAGAAGCTAAAGTGCACTTAATTACTTGTGCCAATGATATGGCGAAAAACATTGTGAAATGTGTTGAGCGCTGTGGATTAAAAGTAGATGCATTGGTTTCATCTTCTTTAGCATCAAGTTATGCCGTTTTAACCGAAGACGAAAAAGAACTAGGCGTTGCGGTGGTGGATATTGGTGGCGGTACTATGGACTTAGTGGTTTATGCCAATGGTGCCATTCGTCATACCTCTGTCATTGCTGTGGCTGGTAATCAGGTGACTAAAGATATTGCGCAAATTTTTAGAACGCCTTTAAGTCACGCTGAACAAATTAAAGTGCAGTATGCCTGTGCTCAACGACACATGGTGAGTTTGGAGGACAGTATTGAAGTGCCAAGTGTTGGCGGTCGTCCGGCTCGTTCTATGTCTCGTCATACATTGGCCGAAGTGGTAGAGCCAAGGTATCAGGAATTATTTGATTTAATACTGGCAGATATTCGTGCAAGCGGTTGGGAAGAGCAAATCGCGGCTGGTATTGTGCTAACAGGTGGTACAGCCAAAATGGAAGGGGCTGTTGAGTTAGCGGAAGAAGTATTTCAAATGCCGGTGCGTTTAGGTAGTCCGGTAAATTTGAAAGGACTCACTGAATATGTTGAAGACTCAGTCTATTCAACCTCAATTGGCTTGTTACATTATGGCAAACAAAATCTACAGGTAGTTAATACCGACCATAAAGAAAGCCAAGGTGTAGGGGACTGGTGGAATCGTATTCAAAGTTGGTTTAAAGGTGAATTTTAATTTTTTTATGCAGGTGTGTTAGGAGAAATAATATGTTTGATGATTTAATGAAAGAGCATAATGATGAAGCTGTCATTAAAGTAATTGGTGTTGGTGGCGGCGGCGGTAACGCTGTTGAACACATGGTTAAAAATACCATTGAAGGGGTTGAGTTTATTACAGCAAATACTGACGCGCAGGCGTTACGTAATTCTGCTGCAAGCACAACAATTCAATTAGGCCGTGACGTAACCAAAGGTTTAGGCGCAGGTGCTAATCCTGAAATTGGTCGTCGTAGTGCTGAAGAAGATAAAGAAGTTATCAGCGAAGTATTAAAAGGTGCTGACATGGTCTTTATTGCTGCCGGTATGGGCGGTGGTACAGGTACAGGTGCGGCTCCGGTAGTTGCTCAAATTGCACGTGAATTAGGTATTTTAACGGTTGCAGTTGTGACTAAACCTTTCCCGTTTGAAGGCAAAAAGCGTATGGCTTATGCCGATGCTGGTATTGAAGAATTATCAAAAAATGTAGATTCTTTAATTACAATCCCTAATGACAAATTATTGAAAGTATTAGGCAAAGGCACTACTTTATTAGATGCGTTTAAAGCGGCTAATAATGTATTACAAGGTGCAGTACAAGGTATTGCCGAGTTAATTACTCGTCCGGGTTTAATTAACGTTGACTTTGCAGATGTTAAAACCGTAATGTCTGAAATGGGTACCGCTATGATGGGTACTGGTATTGCTAAAGGCGAAGACAGAGCGGAAGAAGCAGCAGAAGCAGCTATTTCAAGCCCATTATTAGAAGATGTTGATTTAGCCGGTGCTCGCGGTATTTTAGTGAATATCACTGCTGGCATGGACATGAGCATTGAAGAGTTTGAAATTGTTGGTAATGCAGTTAAAGCTTTTGCTTCTGAAAATGCGACAGTGGTTGTTGGTGCTGTAATTGATCCTGAAATGTCAGAAGAATTACGAGTAACTGTGGTTGCTACTGGTATTGGCGATACTCGCCCTGATATTTCTTTAGTACCAAATACAAGAGTAAGCTTAAATGAAACTTCTTATCAAAGTTTCCGTTCTTCTGAAACAGCTGCTGGTTCTGCTGCGGTTGCAATTGAAGAACGTACTGCTGCGCCTGCGCAAGCATCACCTGCGCCAGCAAAAAGCAAAGAAGCTTCAGCTAACTTGGATTATTTAGATATTCCGGCGTTTTTACGCAAACAAGCAGATTAATTAAAGCTTGGTGTACACTTTTAGTGTGTACAAGTTAGCAATTTTATAGATTAGAGTCAGCAGCTCTTCGGTTTAGCTGGTCTGATGTGTTATACTATTTCGCATGATTATCAAACGATAAGCGCGAAGCAGCGCTCATGTGTGGAGAAAACAAACGATTATGGTGAAACAACGCACATTAAAAACAAGTGTGAGTACAGTTGGTGTTGGATTACACCGCGGAGAAAAGGTCAATTTAACGTTACGTCCTGCACCTGCTAATACAGGGATTGTATTTCGTCGTACCGATCTCACTCCTGCGGTGGATATCAAAATATCACCGGAAGCTGTTACGGATACACAAATGTGTACTTGTATGACCAATTCGGATGGTGTTGCAATTTCGACTGTTGAACACTTAATGTCTGCCTTGGCCGGACTTGGTATTGATAACTTAATTATTGAGCTAGATGCTAATGAAGTGCCAATTGTAGATGGCAGTGCTAGCCCTTTTATTATGTTAATAGAAGAAGCTGGGATTGAAGAGTTATCAGCGGCGAAAAAGTTTATCCGAATCGATAAACCGATCCGTGTTGAAATAGGTGATAAGTGGGCTGAACTTGTGCCTTATAACGGCTATAAGTTCAACTTTAGCATTGAGTTTCCGCATCCTGCAATTTCGGCAACTCGTCAACACGTGACTTTCGACTTTTCGAGTAAAAACTTCATTGATGAAGTGAGCCGGGCAAGAACCTTTGGCTTTATGAAGGACTTTGAATATTTGCGGGCAAACAATTTAGCGCTAGGTGCAAACTTTGATAATGCAGTTGTATTAGATGAGTTTCAGGTATTAAACGCCAACGGTTTAAGGTATGACGATGAATTTGTCATGCACAAAATCTTAGATGCAGTCGGCGATTTATACATGGCGGGTTTGCCGATTTTAGGCCAGTTTAATTCATTTAAAACAGGCCATGCAGTAAATAATATATTGCTCAGAGAAGTCATGAAACAAACCGACAGCTGGACCTTGGTTGAGTTTACTCAAAGTAATCAAGGGCCGGTTCAGTTCTTAGAACCAACTCCTGCATAAATTCCCTTTAAAGCGAGCTTAGGCTCGCTTTGTTTTATCCTCACTTTGATTTAATTATTGCTATTTATTCATTAATTTGGCTAAAGCTGTTTTTATTTCTTCTGGCATGTCAGGCAAAATAGCCGCTAAATTGGCTTTGGCGTTATCTGATAATTTAATACTTGGCTGAGCTTGATGAGTTGAAGTATGATGCGTTTTAGCTGAGTTGGATACTTGACGGCTGGGTTCAACAATACATTTTATGCTGATTAAACTGGGATTATTAATTCTAAGTTTAGACATTAATTCACTACGAATTGCATTAAATTGCATTTGAAAGCTTGCATTTGGGATAGTGAGCGTTAACATCCCCTTGTCAAATTGTTTAATTTTAATTATATCTTGTAGTTTTTCAGGTATGTAAAGCGCTAGCTCCTGCTCAATAGGGCTGGTATACTCGGGCGCAGAATTTTGTGGTTGCTTATTTGGCCACTTTTTATTAAAAATTTGTTGAACTGTTTTTGGTCTGGGTCGCATTTAATTATTTATGTCTTTTTCTATTCAATATACTAAGCATGACACTCAATTAGAGTGGCGATTATCTGTACGTCACGGGCTTGCTGTTTTACTTTTGCTAATCTCATTAGCCTCTATGATTACCTATAGTATAAACAAGATTTTTGGCGATACCGAAAAATCTTTTAATCCGGTCAATCAATCTAAACAAGATATTTCTGAACATAAAAAACAACTAATAGATTTAAAACAAAAGACAGAAGTTGAAATTACGGCGCTTAAACTTAAGCTTGCAGAACTACAAAGCTATGCCTTACGTATGAATGCACTTGGTGCAAGGGTTGCTGAGCAGGCTGATATTTCAGGCGATGAGTTTAATTTTGCTGAACAACCAGCAACCGGTGGCCCTGAAGAACATACTCACGATTTTGAATTGCAAGCAGACTCCGCAGATTTTTCGTTGCTGAATCAAATGGATGCATTGTTAGAAAAATTTAATTTTCAAGAACAACAACTTCATTTACTTGAATCTGTGATGCTGAATCACAATATAAGTGAACAGATATATATATCTGGCCGACCAATTACATCCGGCTGGTTATCATCTTATTATGGGATCAGAAAAGATCCGTTTAGCGGATTACCCGCAAAACACAAAGGAATTGATTTTGCTGGACAAGAAGGCAGTGAAGTAGTGGCAACCGGTTCTGGTGTTGTGACTTGGGCTGGTGAACGTTATGGCTATGGTAACTTAGTTGAGATTGATCATGGCCACGGCATGAAAACTCGCTATGGGCATAATAAAGAAATTACTGTGACCGTTGGTGAAATTGTGACCAAAGGCACGCAAATAGCCGTGATGGGCTCTACAGGTCGTTCGACCGGGCCTCATGTGCATTACGAAATTCTTAAAAATGGCAAACAAATTGACCCGCTTAAATATGTTTATCGTCGGGCTCAATAAAGTGAGCTGATGAGCTAACTTTTTGCTCGTCAGTTTTTAGGATAACTTTAGCAAGGCAATCTGATGGTTGCTTTTATTTTTTCTAAGAAGCACTCACCTGGCAACAGGTTTGGATAGATAAATGATTACAAAAATACTGACATCAATATTTGGCAGCCGTAACGATCGGACTATTAAAAAATTAAATAAAGTCGTAAACCAGATAAATGGTCTAGAGTCAGAATTTGAAGCTTTATCCGATGAAGCATTAAAAGCAAAAACTGACGAATTTAGAAAACGCCTAGCAGACGGCGAAACATTAGATGCTTTATTACCAGAGGCATTTGCTGTTTGTCGTGAAGCTTCAAAACGTGTACTGGGTATGCGCCATTTTGACGTGCAATTATTGGGCGGTATGGTATTACACCAAGGTAAAGTTGCAGAGATGAGAACCGGTGAAGGTAAAACCTTAACCGCAACATTACCGGCTTATTTAAATGCAATTGCTGGCTCTGTGCATGTTGTTACTGTGAATGATTATCTTGCCCGCCGTGATGCGGATTGGAGTCGTCCTTTATTCAGCTTTTTAGGTTTATCTGTTGGTTGTAATATTCCGGGGATGGGACCTGCTGAGAAAAAAGAAGCTTACAATGCTGATATTACCTACGGTACGAATAACGAATTTGGTTTTGATTACCTGCGTGACAATATGGCATTTAGCCCAGAAGAACGCACACAGAGCAAATTACAGTTTGCGATTGTCGATGAAGTTGACTCAATTTTAATTGATGAAGCACGTACACCGCTGGTTATTTCTGGTCCGGCAGAAGATAGTTCTGCTTTATATGCCCAAATTAACACTATAGTTCCGAGTTTAATTCAGGCTGAAAAAGAAGATACCGAAGAAGAAGAAAGTGAAGGGCATTTCACTATTGATGAAAAGTCTAAACAGGTTCATTTAACAGAAAAAGGTCAGCTTAAAGTTGAAGAAATTCTGATTGAACATAAAATTTTACAGGAAGGCGACTCACTTTATAGCGCTGGTAACATAGCGTTATTAACGCATATTAATGCTGCATTACGTGCTCATAAGCTTTACCACAGAGATGTGGACTATCTTGTTAAAGACGAACAGATTGTCATTGTTGATGAACATACAGGCCGAACGATGGAAGGTCGTCGCTGGTCAGAAGGTTTGCATCAGGCCATTGAAGCAAAAGAAGGCGTACGAATTCAAAATGAAAACCAAACTTTAGCTTCTATTACTTTCCAGAATTACTTCCGTTTATACAATACATTATCTGGGATGACAGGTACTGCCGATACTGAAGCGTTTGAGTTTAACTTTATTTATGGTTTAGAAACCATAGTATTACCACCAAATCGCCCATTGGTACGTAAAGACTTTTCTGATTTAGTGTATTTAACCGCAGAAGAAAAATACGAAGCGATTGTGGCTGATATTAAAGAGTGTGTTGAAGCCGGTCGTCCTGTTTTAGTGGGGACAGTTTCAATTGAAAATTCAGAGTTATTATCCAGCGTACTGAAAAAACATAAAATTGCGCATAATGTATTAAATGCTAAATATCACGCTAAAGAAGCTGAGATTATTGCTCAAGCTGGTAAGCCTGGTGCGGTGACAATTGCAACCAATATGGCTGGTCGTGGTACAGATATTTTATTAGGTGGTAACCCTGATTTAGCATTAAGTAATGTTGCAAACCCAACCGAAGCTCAAATTAAAAATGCAAAAGAGCAGTGGCAAAAAGATCATGACACAGTTATCAATGCTGGTGGTTTACATATTATTGGTACAGAGCGCCATGAATCTCGCCGTATTGACAACCAGTTACGTGGTCGTGCAGGCCGTCAAGGTGATCCGGGTTCATCACGTTTCTATTTATCAATGGAAGATGCATTAATGCGTATTTTTGCATCGGAAAGAGTTGCCGGTTTAATGAAAAAACTGGGTATGGAAAAAGGCGAAGCTATTGAGCATCCTTGGGTAACTAAAGCAATTGAAAATGCACAACGAAAAGTAGAAGCTCGTAACTTTGATATTCGTAAACAATTGCTTGAATACGATGATGTTGCGAATGATCAGCGTAAAGTTGTTTACCAGCAACGTAATGAGTTAATGAACGAAACGGATATTAGCGACACAATTACTTCTATTCGTGAAGATGTATTAAGTTCGACGATTGATTCTTATATTCCGCCGCAATCTGTTGAAGAAATGTGGGATGTAGATGGCCTTGAAGAGCGTTTGAAATCTGAATTTAACTTAGACTTGCCAGTTAAAAAATGGCTTGAAGAAGATAACAAAATGGATGAAGAGCAGCTCAGAGAAAGAGTTTCAACAGCGTTAACCGAAGATTATAAAGCCAAAGAAACTCAAGTTGGTGAAGCGGTATTACGCCACTTTGAAAAAGCCATTATGTTACAAAGCTTAGATTCACACTGGAAAGAGCATTTAGCCGCAATGGATCATTTACGTCAGGGTATTCATTTGCGTAGTTTTGCTCAGAAAAATCCGAAACAGGAATATAAGCGTGAATCTTTCCAGTTATTCTCGCAAATGCTCGAAGACTTAAAAGTTGATGTGATTGGCGTTTTATCGAAAGTTAAGGTACGTGAAGAGTCAGAAGTTGAGGCTATGGAAGCTAAACGCCGTCAGGCTGCTGAACAAGCGAAAAAAGAATACCAGCATGAGTCAGATAACGCACTTGAGAATAAACAAAGTGGTCAGGCTCAATTCCGCCAGGGTGCTAAAGTTGGCCGTAACGAACCGTGTCCTTGTGGCTCAGGTGAAAAGTATAAAAACTGTCATGGTAAATTAAGCTAATGGCGAAAGTGGTTAATGTCGCCGTTGGCGTGGTGCTTTATGGCGACAAAGTATTATTGGCTAGACGTAAGCCTGATCAGCATCAGGGTGGAAAGTGGGAGTTTCCGGGCGGTAAAATCGAAACCGATGAAACAACCTGCTCAGCTTTAATCAGAGAGCTAAAAGAAGAGTGTGCAATTGAAGCAACTCAACTAAAACCTTTGATTGTAATTGAACATGATTATGGTGATAAAAAAGTCTGTTTGGATACCTATTTAGTGACTGAATTTAGCGGTGAAGCAAAAGGTTTAGAAGGACAGGAGATTATTTGGGCTAACGTTAATCAGCTAGTAGATTACGATTTTCCAAAAGCGAATGTCGCTATTTTAGATGCTCTGAATCAATATTTATCTTAAACCAAGATATTCGCAAATTTACCTTTTAAAAACCGGCACTATATACGCCGGTTTTTTATTTTTTAAGCGACTATTTTTTATTTGACTGATAATACGGGTGAAATGTTGTTAAATATAATTCTTCAACTTTTGCTCTTGCCCACGGTGTTTTTCGTAAAAACTTTAAGCTGGACTTAATACTCGGGTCATTTGAAAAACAGTTTATCTGCACAGACTGATGCATTAATTGCCAGCCAAGCTCGTTATTAAGCGCCACTAGCATCTTTTCTAAGGTGATCCCATTCAGTGGATCTAAATGTTCATTTGCCACAGGTATAAACCAAAATTGTATAGTTTGATTGTTTTTTGTTCTGGTAAGTCAAAATAATTCTTATTGACAAGGATTTAGCTAAGTATATACTGAACTTAGCTTGAAAGTTAGACCTATATTTATTTTGTACACCATTTCGATGTTCTGCTCTTTGTTAGTTAATCGTTCTGTTCAACAATAAGTAATAGCAACACTTCCACAGCAATACCGCCTTAACGGGCAAACAATTACTTAATTTTAAACAGGATATACTATGTCAGACGTTACTACTGGTACAGTTAAATGGTTCAACGAATCTAAAGGTTTTGGTTTTATCGCTCAAGAAGCTGGTCCAGACGTATTCGCTCATTTCAGCGCAATTACTGGTTCAGGTTTCAAAACTTTAGCTGAAGGCCAAAAAGTACAATTCACTATCACTCAAGGCCAAAAAGGTCCTCAAGCTGAGAACATTGTTGCTTTATAATTTTAAGCGATAATTTAGTGAAGACAAAAGGTTAGCTAAGGCTAACCTTTTTTGTTTGTATCTGTTTTTATTTTTCAAATTATTTAAAGCTCAGAGTCACTTTTTAGCTTGAGTTGAGATTAAAAAGCATAAAAATCAATTTATTTGGGTTATTTTTATGCAAATAGATAAAATAATGAGCAAACGATAAAAAAGTTTAAAAAAGTGTTTGACGTACACAGGTGAACTCAGTAATATGCGCCCCGCTGTCGAGGGGAACCTCACACAATGTCGGTGATTAGCGCAGCCTGGTAGCGCACTTGGTTTGGGTCCAAGGGGTCGCAAGTTCGAATCTTGCATCACCGACCACTTTTTTGATGAATGAGGCATTCGGCCTTAAATGTGCGTCCTTAGCTCAGCTGGATAGAGCAACGGCCTTCTAAGCCGTGGGTCGCAGGTTCGAATCCTGCAGGACGCGCCATTCAAAAATCTACTATGGTGGCTGTAGCTCAGTTGGTAGAGCCCCGGATTGTGATTCCGGTTGTCGTGGGTTCAAGTCCCATCAGCCACCCCATTTCTAGTTTATATATCGGTGATTAGCGCAGCCTGGTAGCGCACTTGGTTTGGGTCCAAGGGGTCGCAAGTTCGAATCTTGCATCACCGACCACTTATTCTCTTTATATCTCATATTTTTATTACAAATTCATAAAAAGTTTGTCTTTAATTCGCATTCTTACTCGACTCTATCCATTGTCATCGCTATAATGCTGCGTCATTTTTGAATGTACAGAATTTAATGTCTGGATATAACGCTTACTGGCGTTGAATATCCTGCCGTTGGGGGCTTTTCTGTTTTTGGTTTTCGTATAAGTATTTGGCTTATTCAAAAAGGCAGCTTAAAGCCCCAAAAGGAAATAAAGAGCTCATTTTGGTTAAAGCTCATAATTTTGAGGTATTGCAATGCAAGTTTCTGTTGAAACAACTCAAGGCTTAGAACGCCGAGTAACAATTACTGTTCCTGCTGAAAAAGTAGAATCTGAAGTTAAAGGTCGTTTACAACGATTAGCTAAAACACAAAGAATTGATGGCTTCCGTCCAGGTAAAGTACCAGTAAACGTAATCAATAAACGTTATGGTGCGGCTGTGCGTAATGAAGTTGCACAAGAAGTTATCCAACAAAACTTTTATCAAGCAATCGTTCAAGAAAAATTAAACCCTGCTGGTGCACCTCAAATTCAGGAGCAATCTTTAGCAGAAGGTGAAGATTTCAAATTTACGGCTGTATTTGAAGTTTACCCTGAAGTAAAAGTTGAAGGTTTAGAGTCTATCAAAGTTGAAAAAGCAACTGCTGAAGTAACAGATGCAGACTTAGACAACATGCTTGAAACTTTACGTAAGCAACACGCTACGTTTGCAGAAGTTGACCGTGCAGCGGCTGAAGGCGATAAATTAAATATCGATTTTGAAGGCTCTGTAGATGGTGAAGTGTTTGAAGGTGGTAAATCTGAAGGCTTTAGCATTGAAATCGGTTCTGGTCGTATGATCCCTGGTTTTGAAGACGGCATTGTTGGCTTAAAAGCGGGTGAAGAAAAAGACGTTACTGTTACTTTCCCTGAAGAATATCATGCAGAAGACCTTAAAGGTAAAGAAGCTGTATTCAAAATTAAAGTAAACAAAGTAGAAGAAAAAGTGTTACCAGAAATCAATGATGAGTTCATTGCTAAGTTTGGTATTGCTGAAGGCGGTTTAGACGCACTTAAAACTGAAGTTCGTCAAAACATGGAACGTGAATTAAAAAATGCACTTAAATCTTTAGTTAAAGAAAGTGCAATTAACGGTTTATTAGATACAGTTAATGTTGAAATTCCAAATGCATTAATTGATCAAGAAGTAGATGCGTTACGTCGTCAAGCTGTTCAGCGTTTTGGTGGTCAGGGTGCAAACATGCCTGAATTACCGGCTGAATTATTTAAAGACCAAGCAGTTCGTCGTGTAAAAACTGGCTTAATCTTATCTGAAATCGTTAAAACTAACGAAATCAAAGTGGATGATGCCCGTGTTAAAGAAACGGTTGAAAGCATGGCTTCTGCTTATGAATCACCAGAAGAAGTTGTTGAATATTACTTAAACAACAAAGAATTATTACAAAGCGTTCAAAATGTTGTAATGGAAGAGCAAGCAATTGATTTTGTACTTGAGCAAGCTCAGGTTGAAACTGTTGCTAAAACTTTTGACGAAATTATGAATAAACAAGGCTAATTAGTCACTTTAGGATTGACTAAATAGGGCTTGCCTTGGTTAAATGGCTTGGATGAATCATTCAAGCCATTTTTTATTTTCAGAGCAAAGGAATTCATGAATACGTTAAATTCTACTTTTGATCCAATGAATGCATTGGTGCCTATGGTTATTGAGCAAACCGCTAAAGGTGAGCGCTCATTCGACATTTATTCTAGATTATTAAAAGAGCGAGTGATCTTTTTAGTCGGTCAAGTTGAAGACCACATGGCTAATTTAATTGTTGCTCAGTTGTTGTTTCTTGAATCAGAAAATCCTGAAAAAGATATTCATATTTATATTAACTCTCCGGGCGGCTCTGTAACTGCTGGGATGGCAATTTATGATACGATGAAGTTTATTAAACCTGACGTATCAACTGTTTGTATTGGTCAGGCGGCTAGTATGGGCGCATTTTTATTATCAGGCGGTGCTAAAGGTAAGCGTCATTGTTTACCTAACTCCCGAGTAATGATTCACCAACCTTTAGGTGGTTTCCAAGGTCAGGCATCTGACTTTGAAATTCATGCTCGTGAAATTTTAGCAATCAAAGAAAAACTAAATCGCTTGATGGCAGACCATACAGGACAACCATTTGAGAAAGTGTCACAAGATACAGACCGTGACAATTTTATGACTGCACAACAGTCTTTAGACTATGGTTTAATTGATAGTATTTTAACCAGTCGTTAAAATAGTCTAAAATTTTGATTGTAATTTAGGGTAACAGCCCATAGTAATTACAATGAGATAAAAGAAATTAGAGGTAGTTCGATGACAGATTCCCGCAAAGGTGATGGGGCTGGTGACAATAAACTGTTGCATTGCTCATTTTGTGGCAAAAGTCAGCATGAGGTTCGTAAGCTTATTGCGGGGCCTTCTGTGTTTATTTGCGACGAATGTGTAGAGCTGTGTAACGATATTATTCGTGAAGAGATTAAAGACATTGCACCTGAAGCTAAGTCTTCTCGTGACAAGTTACCGACACCACAAGAAATACATAAACATTTAGATGATTATGTAATTGATCAACAACAAGCTAAAAAAGTCTTGTCGGTAGCTGTATATAATCACTATAAGCGATTACGTAACTCTGAAAAGTCCAAAGTAGATGTTGAACTGGGTAAAAGTAATATTTTGCTAATAGGCCCAACAGGTAGTGGTAAAACCCTGTTAGCTGAAACTTTGGCTCGTTTTCTGGATGTGCCATTTACCATGGCTGATGCAACTACGTTAACCGAAGCCGGTTATGTGGGTGAAGATGTTGAAAACATCATCCAAAAACTATTACAAAAATGTGATTATGATCCTGAACTTGCCCAGCGCGGTATCGTTTACATTGATGAAATAGATAAAATTTCGCGTAAATCTGATAACCCTTCAATTACCCGAGATGTATCCGGTGAAGGGGTACAACAAGCGTTACTTAAATTAATTGAAGGCACAATTGCGTCAGTTCCACCGCAGGGTGGCCGCAAACATCCACAGCAAGAGTTTTTACAAGTAGATACTTCTAAAATCTTGTTTATTTGTGGTGGTGCGTTTGCCGGTTTAGAAAAAGTAATAGAACAGCGCACTGAAAAAGGCGCTGGTATTGGGTTTGGCGCAGAGGTTAAAACGAATAGCGAAAAACGTACATTAAGCCAGAAATTTGCATCGGTTGAACCAGAAGATTTAGTTAAATTTGGTTTAATCCCTGAGTTTATTGGTCGTTTACCTGTTATTTCTACTTTAGCTGAATTAGACGAAGCCGCCTTAATTCAAATTCTAAGTGAACCTAAAAATGCATTAACCAAGCAATATGCTGCATTATTTGAAATGGAAGATGTTGGTTTAGAGTTTCGCGAAGATGCATTACGCGCTATTGCTAAAAAGGCGATGGAACGTAAAACGGGTGCACGTGGTTTACGTTCTATTCTGGAAGGTGTATTACTCGATACTATGTATCGTTTACCATCAATGGAAAATGTTGCCAAAGTTGTGATTGATGAAACCGTTATTAATGGTGAATCTGATCCTATTTTGATTTATGAAAATTCAAATCAGGCAGCCGCTTCAGAATAAACCGATAACTTTGATAAACAAAAAAGCGAATTTTAATTCGCTTTTTTTATATCTGTTATTTAAGTCGTTAAGATCTTACTACAAAATCAAAGTGGTACAAAAAAACACCAGTTTCACTGCTTTGCAACAAAAAATGCAAGCTAACAGCTAAAAGTGCTTGAAGTTAGCCTGCATAGCCCCATATAGTTATATTCAAGTAAATCAATTAATACCTGTTTAAAAACTAACTAATCAAGCCTTTTTCAAGGTGACTAATTTATAATTTTAGGCAGTATTAACCTATATCATTTTGCCGAAAAAGAGATACTAAACATGACGATAGAAACCTCAGATCGTATTGATATTCCGGTTTTAGCGCTACGAGATGTAGTTGTATACCCACACATGGTGATTCCGTTATTTGTCGGGCGGGAAAAATCTATTCGTTGTTTAGAAGCGGCGATGGATAATGATAAACAAATCTTTTTAGTCGCGCAGAAAGACGCATCTGTTGATGATCCAAATACAGACGAAATTTACGAAATCGGCACAATAGCGACTATTTTACAATTATTAAAATTACCTGATGGCACAGTGAAAGTATTGGTTGAAGGCAACCAAAGAGGCAAAATCAGCGAATATTTACAAACCGAGGAATATTTTAGCGCTCAAGTTGAATTAATTAATTCACCAGAGGTAGATGAGCGCGAGCAGGAAGTATTTATCCGTTCTGCAATTAACCAATTTGAAGGTTATGTAAAACTTAATAAAAAAATTCCACCTGAAGTATTAACCTCACTTAATGGTATTGAAGAGCCTGCCCGTCTTGCTGATACGATGGCTGCGCACATGCCGCTTAAATTAAATGATAAACAAACCGTATTAGAAATTATTGATGTTTCTGATCGGTTAGAGTTTTTAATGGCATTAATGGAAAGCGAAATCGACTTATTGCAGGTTGAAAAGAAAATTCGTGGCCGTGTTAAAAAACAAATGGAAAAAAGTCAGCGCGAATATTATTTAAATGAGCAAATGAAAGCGATTCAAAAAGAATTAGGTGAACTAGATGATGTGCCTGATGAATTTGAAACTCTGCAAAATAAAATTAAAGATGCTCAAATGCCAAAAGAGGCAGAAGAAAAAGCCAATTCAGAGCTGCAAAAATTAAAAATGATGTCGCCAATGTCGGCTGAAGCGACGGTTGTTCGCAGCTACATTGAAGCAATTACGTCTGTGCCGTGGAAAAAACGTTCAAAAGTTAAAAAGAATTTACCGGCTGCTCAAACAGTGTTAGACGCCGATCATTATGGTCTCGACAAAGTTAAAGAGCGCATTATTGAGTATTTAGCGGTTCAGCAAAGAACCAATAAAGTTAAAGGGCCTATTTTATGTTTAGTTGGGCCGCCGGGGGTTGGTAAAACTTCGCTTGGCCAATCCATTGCTAAATCAACGGGCAGAAAATATGTGCGAATGGCTCTTGGTGGGGTTCGAGATGAAGCTGAAATCAGAGGCCATAGAAGAACTTATATCGGGTCATTACCGGGTAAAATCATCCAGAATATGACTAAAGTAGGGGTTAAAAACCCACTATTTTTATTAGATGAAATCGACAAAATGTCAGCTGATATGCGTGGTGATCCATCATCTGCACTGCTTGAGGTATTAGACCCTGAGCAAAATAATGCTTTTGTTGACCATTATCTGGAAGTGGATTTTGATTTATCTGATGTGATGTTTGTTGCAACATCAAACAGCATGAGAATTCCGGGTCCATTACTTGACCGTATGGAAGTGATTCGTTTATCCGGTTATACCGAAGATGAAAAGCTAAATATTGCCAAACGTCATTTAATTCCAAAACAAATCGACCGTAACGGCTTAAAAGAAAAAGAAATCTTAATTGATGACTCTGCTATTTTAGGCATTATTCGTTACTACACCCGCGAGGCTGGGGTACGTAGTTTAGAGCGTGAAGTATCAAAATTATGCCGTAAAGCCGTTAAAAATATTTTAATGGATAAAACGATTAAAACTGTTGAAATCAATCAAGATAATTTAAGTGACTTTTTAGGTGTACAACGTTTTGATTATGGTAAAGCTGAAAGCGAAAACCAAATTGGTCAGGTTACTGGCTTAGCTTGGACAGAAGTCGGCGGTGAGTTATTAACTATAGAAACCGCAGCCGTTGCCGGTAAAGGTAAAATGACAACGACTGGTTCGCTTGGCGATGTTATGCAAGAGTCAATTCAAGCTGCGATGAGTGTGGTGCGGGCACGAGCTGATAAGCTTAGAATCGCCGAAGATTTTTATGAAAAGCGCGATATTCATGTGCATGTTCCTGAAGGAGCAACCCCTAAAGATGGTCCAAGTGCGGGTATTGCAATGTGTACAGCTTTAGTTTCTAGCTTAACCGGTAACCCTGTACGTTGCGATGTAGCAATGACAGGTGAAATTACATTACGTGGTGAAGTATTAGCTATTGGCGGCTTAAAAGAAAAACTACTGGCAGCACACAGAGGCGGCATTAAAACCGTGATCATTCCAAAAGATAATGAACGCGATTTAAAAGAAATTCCAAAAAATGTCATTGGTGATTTATCTATTCACCCTGTGAAATGGATTGATGAAGTGCTCAATTTAGCGCTTGAGCAGCCACCAGAAGGCTTTGAGGTGGTAAAAAAGTAAATTAATTGAGTAGAAATACTTCTTATTTATTTTTTTTATGGTAGCCTTAGTTTGTTTGCTAGCCCTTATATTTAAAGGGCTAGAGAAAATTTGAAAATTTAAGGAATGTTAGGCCGATTTGCTTGATTAGTTTAAAAAAGCCTGATATAAAACTCTGACCAATCTGGCCGCATCGGCGTTGTGTTCGATATTGTGGCAGTATAATAACAATTGAAGGGGATGTAATCTTGAACAAATCTCAACTTATCGAAAAAATCGCTGCAGGCGCTGATATTTCTAAAGCTTCAGCAGGTCGTGCATTAGATTCATTTATTGAAGCTGTTTCTGGCGCTTTACAAGAAGATGACCAAGTAGCATTAGTTGGTTTCGGTACTTTTTCTGTACGTGAGCGTGCTGCTCGTACAGGCCGTAACCCACAATCAGGTGAAACTATTGAAATCGCAGCAGCTAAAATTCCTGCATTCAAGCCTGGTAAAGCATTAAAAGACGCTGTTAACAAGTAATAACACGTTCTATATTAGTTTTGCATAATGTAGGCTTCGATGAGAATCGGAGCCTTCTTTGTTTTAGGCCTTCGTGAAAAAAGTTAAAAATGACTGAGGGTCGGTTGAATACTGTTCTGTCTCAAATTATAAGAGCACTGGTAAAAGCCAGCAAATTAAACAGTTTGTAACAGTAAAATTCAAAAGAGAAATCACATGTTAGAAAAAATCCGCGAGGGCAGTCAGGGCCCGGTGGCCAAAGTTATTCTTAGTTTAGTTATTGTTAGTTTCGCAATTGCGGGGGTTGGTTCATACATTAATTCTGGTGGCGAACCAAATGCAGCAGAAGTTAATGATCTTGAAATAAAACAAAGCCAATTTGAGCGTGCTTATGATGACGCTAAACGACGAATGGAAAGCCAGTATGGCGAAATGTTTTCTCGTTTAACGGCTGATCCTGCTTATCTTGCTAACTTTAAGCAAGGTGTTTTAGAGCGTTTAATTTCAGAGCAGCTAATTAATGATTTAGCTAAACGTTTATCTATTCGTATCAGTGACGAGCAAATCAAAAAAGAAATTTTTGAAATGCCTGTTTTTCAAGTTGATGGCAAATTTAATAACGACAGATATATTCAGTTATTAAGCAGTAATAATTATACGCCAGCTCAGTTTAGAGACACATTGCGTCAGGATTTAACCCGACAAGCAGTGGTGAGTGCATTAACTGATTCAGAATTTGTATTAGAGAATGAAGCTAAACAATTCCAAGCTTTACAAGCTCAGCAACGTTCAATTGAGTATGTTGAAGTGCCGGTTGAATCATTTAAAGCTGGCGTAACGGCAGATGATGCCGCAATTGAAGAATATTATCAGCAACATATTGCCAGTTATGAAACGTCAGAGCAGTTAAAGTTAAGCTATGTTGAATTAACTTTAGATGCGGTAGCGTCTCAGGTTGAGGTAAGTGACAGCGAAGTTCAAGAATATTATGACGCAAATCAAGATACTTACAAAGCAGCTGAGCGTCGCCGTGCTTCACATATCTTAATCAGCACAGCGACTGACGATGCTAAAGCTAAAGCGCAAGCTTTATTAGCTGAGATTAAAGCGGGTGCTGACTTTGCTGAATTAGCAAAAGAAAAATCAGAAGATACCTTTTCTGGTGAAAATGGTGGCGATTTAGACTTTTTTGGTAAAGGTGTAATGGATCCAGCATTTGAAGAAGCGGCATTCGCATTAGAGAATATCGGTGATGTATCTGATGTTGTTGAGTCTTCATTTGGTTATCACATTATTAAATTGACCGCTATTGAAGAAGCTAAAATCAAACCTTTGGCAGACGTGAAAGATGATATTGTTAAACAGCTTCAGAAAAATCAAGCGCGTGATATTTTTGTTGAAAAACAACAGCAATTAGCAGATGTCTCATTCGAAGTACCTGATACATTGACGGATGCTGCTAAAGCAGCTGGTTTAACGGTTAAAACAACTGCTTTGGCGAATATAAATAATTTACCAGCGCCATTAAATAACCCGAAAGTAACAGATGCTGCTATGTCTGATGACGTATTAAATCAAGGTTACAATTCAAGTGTGATTGAAATTTCAAGCGACCATTTAGTGGTTGTTCGAGTTGAAGCGCACGAACCAGCCCGTACTAAATCGCTTAATGAAGTAAAAGCGCAAGTAACAGAGGCAGTAAAACTGGATTTAGCTAAACAGGCTGCACAAAGCTGGGTTGAAGAAGTAAACAGCAAATGGCAAGCCGGTGATGATATTTCAGCTTTATTAGCTGAAAAATCACTTGAAGTTAAATCTGAAGCCGACATTCCTCGTTTTGGTAGCTCAGTACCATCACCAATTGCTCGTAAAGCATTTGAAATGGCACAGCCTAGCAATGAGCAAGCTTCGACAACTTGGGTTGAAGTCTCTCCGGCTCAGTTTGCTTTGGTTAAATTAAATAATGTTACCACTGCCGAAGTTGAAACGACTGATCAGGCAACTGAGCAGCGTTTATTACAGGCAATGACAGATTACCATTATCAAGCGTTAATTAAGGCGTTAAGAGAAACCGCAGAAGTTAAAGTCTATAAATCGACTGCTGCGCCAGCAGAATCTTAATTTATCGCTTAACTTAAATAATTAACCTCAATTCGGTTTAATGAATATGTTTCAAACGGCCTTTTTTCGCGGGTACTGCGTTAAATTCACTTGCAATACGACCCCATGGAT
>NZ_JAOPFU010000029.1 GCF_025515275.1 Catenovulum sp. 2E275 | reverse complement strand
AAAATGCCTGATACTGCGTCAAATTGTTTTGATGTAGAATGACTATACCTACAACAATTTGTCTTGCCTCATGCATTTTTTTCTCCGGCTGAAATTAAGCATCTTAAGGCGGAACGGGTATATACCTAAACAGTTGCTATTTTTTTAAGCTAAAAAAGCAATTATTGCTTTTTAACTCGATAATGCAGTGATAAACTACGCCGCCCAGATTTAGCGTAAATCTGGGATTAGGTAATTGCTTTGGTCGCGAAGCCGTTACATTTATTTTTTTATCGGAGTATTTTATATGTCAACTATCGAAATTAACGCATCTTTGCGTAGCGATTTGGGGAAAGGTGCGAGCCGCCGCCTACGTCACGCAGAACAAGTTCCAGCAGTTGTTTACGGCGCTGGTAAAGAAGCTCAGGCTTTAACTATTGAACACCGTATTATCTTTAAAGCTCAAGAGCAAGAAAGCTTCTACTCTCAAGTTTTAAACTTAGTTATCGACGGCGAAAATAACGATGTAATCGTTAAAGACATTCAACGTCACCCATTCAAGCCAAAAATCATGCACGTTGACTTTTTACGTGTTGTTGCTGGTCAAGAAATCCACACAACTGTACCGGTTCACTTCATCAACGAAGAAAAACCAGTTAAAGCTGGTGGTATTGTATCTCACCACGCAACTGAAATTGAAATCGCTTGTTTACCAAAAGATTTACCAGAATTCATTGAAGTTGACGTAGCTGACCTTAAAGTTGGCGATACACTTCATTTATCTGACGTTAAATTACCAGCTGGTGTTAGCTCAGTTGAATTAGCTAAAGGTACAGATCACGATGGTGCTGTTGTAACTATCGACAAGCCTAAAGGCGCTGCTGCTGATGAAGGCGACGCTGAAGAAGCTGAAACAGACGCTGAATAATATCGGGTTTTCACCTGATGACAGAGACTGTTAAAATAATCGTGGGTCTGGGTAATCCAGGCCCCGAATATGAAAGAACTCGCCATAATGCTGGAGAGTGGTACGTCCGCGAACTAGCACAAAGATATAATGCCCAGCTTAAATTAGATAGCAAATATTTTGGTTTTACGGGCTTGATTCAAATTAACGGACAAGATGTTCGTTTACTTATCCCAACCACTTTTATGAACCGAAGTGGGCAGGCTATTGCAGCTTTAGCACAATTTTATAAAATTCCGGCCGAAGAAATTTTAATTGCTCATGATGAGCTGGACATTCCCCCCGGCATTGCTAAATTAAAACGTGGCGGTGGTCATGGCGGACATAACGGTTTACGTGATAGCATTAGTCGGTTAGCCAATAACCGGGATTTTTTACGCTTACGAATAGGCATTGGTCATCCGGGCAGTAAAGAAAAAGTAACAGGCCATGTTTTAGGTAAAGCACCACAAGCAGAACAAGAATTAATTGATGCGGCAATTGATGAAGCCGTTAGGTGTACTGAAGTTTGGTTTCGCGATGGCTACACCAAAGCGGTAAGCCGATTACATAGTTTTAAAGCATAAGGTTTTTAGATATGGGTTTTAAATGCGGTATCGTCGGTTTACCAAATGTTGGTAAATCTACATTGTTTAATGCATTAACAGAAGCTGGGATTGAAGCAGCAAACTTTCCATTTTGTACAATTGAGCCAAATACCGGTGTGGTGCCTGTACCTGATCCGCGTTTAGATCAGTTAGCTAAAATTGTAAATCCGCAGCGCATTTTACCGACCACAATGGAATTTGTGGATATTGCCGGTTTAGTGGCTGGTGCATCCAAAGGTGAAGGTTTAGGTAATAAATTTTTAGCCAATATCCGTGAAACAGATGCAATTGGTCATGTTGTTCGTTGTTTTGAAAACGAAAATATCGTTCACGTTGCAGGCCGTGTTAATCCGGCAGAAGATATTGATACCATTAATACAGAACTTGCATTGGCAGACATGGATACATGCGAAAAAGCGATGCAACGCGCGGCTAAAAAAGCCAAAGGCGGCGATAAAGAGGCTAAAGTTGAACTGGAAGTTTTAGAAAAACTAAAACCTACTTTAGACGAAGGCGGGATGTTGCGCTCTGTTGAATTAGCGCCAGAAGAAAAAGCAGCCATTGCGTATTTAAACTTTTTAACGTTAAAACCAACTATGTACATAGCAAATGTAAATGATGATGGTTTTGACGATAATCCATATTTAGATGTGGTACGAGAAATCGCCGCAAAAGAAAATGCGATTGTTGTACCTGTATGTGCAGAAATTGAAGCTGAATTAGCTGAGTTAGACGCCGAAGAGCGAGCTGATTTTATGGCTGATTTAGGATTAGAAGAGCCGGGATTAAACCGAGTTATCCGTGGTGGTTATGAGTTATTAAACCTGCATACTTATTTTACCGCAGGGGTAAAAGAAGTAAGAGCATGGACCATTAAAATTAACTCAACTGCACCACAAGCAGCCGGTAAAATTCATACCGACTTTGAAAAAGGCTTTATTCGAGCTGAAGTAGTTGGTTTTGATGATTTTATTGCTAATAACGGTGAAGCCGGTGCTAAAGATGCTGGTAAATGGCGCTTAGAAGGTAAAGATTATATTGTGAAAGATGGCGATGTAATCCATTTTCGTTTTAACGTTTAATACGATTTTAAAGCACCAAACTAAATTTAAAAAACCGCGCAAGCGGTTTTTTTGTCTTTGCTTCACATTGATTTAGCTATAACTATTCCTGTATTGATAAAGTCATTAATGGCTAGTGGGTAGTTCTTCAACCGTAAAACGTCCGGCCATAATATCCTGTTTTGACTGTTCTGAAATTTCACCTACTTTAAATAAACCCGGCCCCGTGGGTTCAGCTAAAACATAGTCAATCCCGTCTAAACTAATGTACTCATCTTGGCTAATATGGCCAAGTTGCAAACCGACCAAAGCGTGATTAGGCAAATAAACCATTACTATATTTAAATGACTAAAAAAAGCACGCATTAAGCTAATAAATAGGGTTGATTTACTGTCACAATCGCCCTGATTTTCCAGCAATAATTTATTTGGGGGACTAAAACCAAGCCCTTGTGACTGGCTTCTGTCTTCTAAGGTAGAATAAGGAATGCTTTGAACCCAGCTTAAATAATAATTGATAATGTCACGTCCACTCATATTTTTCAGATTTTCCTGAGCCTGGGCAACTATATCGTCAAATAGAGGAAGCGATTCCTGCGCAATGCGGATGTGATCTGGCTTGATAAAAGCTTGCGCAAAACGGTTGGTAAATTCCATATAATAATGCTTATCTAAATACTGATTTAAAATTTCAGTTCTGAGTTCAAGCATTTGTGCATTGAGTTTTATTAACTCGGCTTTATCCTGCGCTTTTACTGTTAATTCAACGCCAAGCCCTTGTTTTTTTACTTGTATTTGAGCATATCTTGATTGGTAATTGGGTACTTTAGCTTGTAATTGTTTGTATAAATAATTTTGTGCCAGCGCAGGTCGGTAAGCCTTAAATTTTCTAAATAAATTAAACAGTGGTTTTTTATCAATCTTAAAGCTGAGAGTTTGAGTATTTTGGTTATGATCTTGCCATTGGTAACTAAATTGATTATCGGTTCTTGTAAATTTAAGTTCTGCACTTTGCCCTTGAGATATATTCAAGCTGAGCAGCAAAATAAATAAAAATGCTTTGGTTTTTCTCAAACTTTTGCCTTTGCCGATAAAATGTATTGCTTATTAATAGTATGATTTAAAATTGCACAAATGTCTGTTTAATCAAGTCAATTATCTATAAAATAACCATACTTATTTTCATCCTAATGTTTTGCCACCTACCTTTAATTTAGGGATAGTATGTACTTATTAAAAAAACAAATTTATACAGCCTGCTTAATTATTTTAGGTGGAATTGCACCATTTAACGTGCAAGCAATAGATGATAGACAAAAACTGATTAAACTTGTTGAACAACAGGATTATCAGGCTGCATATCAACTCGCTGAGCGCTTATTTGACTTACTGGCCGGTGATCCTAATTTTGATTATTTATATGGATTGTCTGCTTATCATTCTGGTCATTTACAGGAATCTATTTTTGCATTTGAGCGAGCTTTATTGGCTCGGCCGCAAGATACTAATATTCGCTATACTTTAGCTGTTGCCTATTATCAGGTTCATAACTATGAAGCGGCTAAACGGGAATTTACAATACTTAAAAATCAGACTGAATATAATTCAACAATCAGTAGCAATAGCCAACAATATCTCGCAAATATGACACAGGAGCCAGCGGCTCAGTTAGCAAAAAATTTCATTGCGAATATCCAACTGGGTTTAGGGTATGACTCCAACGCATTAGCTGCATTAGCCGAAGATGTTTACCCACTTCCATTACCTTCGCCAAATAGCGTATTAACTAAAGCATCAGACTCGGATGGGGTTTTACACTCATTTGGTGCTGATATTTTATATTTAAAACCACTTGAAGCATCGTCCAGTGTATTTGCCAGCGCAAAGTTTAAGCGAAATAATTATGCCAGCGCAGATGATTTTACCATCACAAAATTAAATATTGCTGGTGGATACATGCATAAATGGCAAAACCTGAGCGGACAAGTTAGCGGTTTATATCAAAAGTTTTGGTTAGCGGACTCGGCATATCAGGATTTATATGCATTGCTTGGTAAACTTAGCTGGCATTATTCAGCTCAACACGAATTTGCGGTTAGCAGCCAGTTTTCAACGGCCAATAACCAGGCAGATAATAATCCAGATTTACAAAGTTTAAGTTTTAAATTGAGTCATAGTTATCGTTTTGAGCAGCAGAAATTGACGAGCTACTTTACACATGGTACTCAAGAGGTAGACAATAGTGACTCAGATTCACAGCACTTTGAAAGACAACTCAATGCAATCGGTGTTAACTGGCAAACTCAACTGAAAGACTTAGGGTTATTAACGCTAAACCTTCAGCATCAATCCATTGAGCATGACGCGGTGAATCAAACATTAGGTATGAACTCAGCGGTGTCGGATCAAAAACGACGGGATCACTTGAATTCTTTTGAGTTAGGTTTTGAATATAAACTGTCGGATAAGTGGCAATGGCAAAACAGCTTAACTTTGTCCAGCCGAAACAGTAATTATAAATTTTATAATCTGGACAGAAGTGCCATTATCAGTCAGCTAAATTACAAATTTTAAGCAGTCTGACTTTATAAATGAGTATCCAAACAGGTACACAATGATGAAAGCTTTAAAAAAAATGAAATCAGTTTATTTATTAACTGTATTTGCACTATTACCAAGTTTGCCTTTATCAGCGGCAGAATTAGCGGGTAAAACAATTATCGCTAGCGGCAAGGTTAAAGCTATTTCAGAACATGCTAGCCGTGCGTTAAACCGTAGATCGCCGGTTTATAAAATTGATACAATTACCACAGCCGAAGATAGTCAGGCACAATTTAAAATGATCGATGGCGGTTTATTAGCTTTGCAAGAAAACTCTCAGTTAGAAGTAGCCAGCTATCAATACGATCAGGAAAATAATACCGGTTCTGCGGTGATGAATTTATTATCAGGTGGGTTAAGAACCATTAGCGGCAAAATTAAAAGCTATAATGGCAATTACACTTTAAATACCCCAGCAGGCAGTATTGGAGTTCGCGGGACTCACTTTGAAGTAGAAATGGTTAACGATGAATTATTTTTAGCGGTGTGGGATGGAGCGATTGATTTTCGCTCAAAACATGACAATAAAACGTATTCGTTTGGTCATAACGAGCCATTTAATTTTGCCAAAATCAATATTCAGTCAGGCAAAGTTTCGGGTTTAGCCGACGCGCCAGCCGTATTTGAAAATGGTCATGCGATTGCTTTTAACCAGCAAACCAGACTTAACACTGCTTTAGCGGCTAATCAAAAGTCAAGCGATGTAGAACCTGCACAAAGTGGCGATTTATTACCTAAACCAACCGCAACTAAACAGCGTGATTTATTTGAATTTGAAAACCCATTAGTGAAGAAAAACTCTAGTATGGCGAATACAGATAGTCGGATAGATAATAATCAAAATACGTTATCGTCTAGTGTCAGTAAAAAAGTCGAGGTTGATAGTTTAATGTCGTTTAAAGAAGATAAAAAGCAGTGGTATGCACAGCTTAATCAGGCATTTGAACGGGCTGAGTCTAATTTAGCTCAACCCAAAAAACAAAGTAGCCGTTCATCGTTACCGCTTGACGCGTTTGAGTTGCCAGCAATCTCAGCTAGTGGGGCTTTATAACAACAGGTTTAGTTAGCGTCAAATTAATTGTAAATTACAAATTTGGCGCAATATTTTTATTGAGTGTACACATTTGAGAAAGTGTTCACAGCTAAGTTTTGCTATAAAAATTATTATTAAAGTAATGCAAACTGCAATGTGGATTAAGTATGATAGTTACATTTTATGGCGTTAGAGGATCAATGCCAGCCGTTGGCGCTGAATTTACCAAGTATGGGGGCAATACTGCTTGTGTTCATATTGAGCTGACTGACGGAACAGATATAGTATTAGATTCCGGGACGGGAATCGTTCCTTTAGGCGAAAAACTTGCGCAAAAAGATACGCCAATTCATTTGTTGTTAACTCATAATCACTGGGATCATATTCAAGGGTTTCCTTTTTTCCGTCCGGCCTATCAGCAAGGGCGTCAAATTCAGATCACTCCAGGGTTAACTGAGCCTAAACAAGACACTGCTATTTTAGAGCAAATGTCAGCCACTTGGTTTCCTATTAGCTATCAACAATTATCAGCCGATATTCGTTTCTCTTATTTAAATGGGCAAGATAACTGGAAAATCGGCAGCGCTAATATCTCCCGCACAAAAATTAATCATCCCGGCGGAGGCAGCGCATATTTAATTGAAGATAATGGGATTAAGCTGGCATATATTACTGATAACGAACTGGCACCGCCGTATCCTCAAGAAACCAGCTATAACGAATGGTTAAGTTTTTTACAGTCGGTTGATTTATTAATCCATGATGCTCAATATGCAGAGCAGGATATGCCGTTTAAGCATGGCTGGGGACACAGCGTGATTGAGCAAACTGTGGAGTTAGCATGTCAGGCAAAAGTAAAACAATGTGCTTTATATAGCCATGATATTAGCCGGACAGATCAACATATTGATCGGCAATTAATTGCAATTGATCAGTATTTAACCGAACATGAAGAATTTGAGATTGATATTTTTGCAGCGGCAGAAGGCATGGTTATTGAGTTAAACGGATGAAATTAAAGCCCTTAACAATATTGTTAGGAATTATACTCACTGCATTTATTATTTTGTGGCAGCTATCTGCCAATACTTCACCTGCAAAAATTACCCTAAATAAGCTAGAGGGTATTTTATACGATTTACGCTTAAATTTGTTAAATCAATCTATTGCTTTACCGGCTCAAAATCATTCACAGACCAAAATTGTGATTGTTGATATCGATGAAAAATCAATTGCCGAGCAAGGGCGTTTCCCTTGGGATAGAAAAACGCTGGCCATACTTGTTGATAAACTTGCTGCAGCTAATACTGCTGTAGTGGCTTTTGATATTATGTTTAGCGAAACTCAACATAATCCGGTTGAAGAAATTCTTTATTCCCTTTATTTATCGCCACAAACTAAACAGCAATTGGTGCAAATTCGTTCTAAATTTGATGCCGATTTAATATTTGCCAATAGTCTAGCAAAAACAGATTCAGTACTGGCGATGCAATTGGATGATTCGGGCATGCGGCAACCTCAACATATTGTCCAGCATGATAACCTGCAAACCTCTGTGGTATTAACGCCCGCTAATGTTACCGCACAGCAAACGTCAGTGTTGAGTAAATCAACTATGCGTGCCGCAATTGATAAACTTAAAATTCAGTATGAAACGGATTCATTTAGGTTTAACCAAGGCTTTATTAATTCAATTCCGGACGATGATGGCTCTATTCGCCGAGCGGCTTTACTGTTAAGACATAAAGACAATATTTATCCATCTTTAGCACTGGAAGCGGTTAGAACATATTCATTTGAGAATCAAATTAAAGTCGAAAGTAAACCCGCCGGAGATTATGCGTTTATAACAGGTTTATGGCTAAACCAGAGCTTTGTTCCAACCGACGCTTATGGCCGGATCTGGATACCTTATCAAGGCAAACAAGCTAGCTTTCGTTATATTTCGGCGACAGATGTTATTAATGACAGGGTAGATCCTGAAAATTTAGCGGGGGCTATTGCTTTTGTTGGTACTTCCGCCGCAGGGTTGGCTGACTTAATTGAAACACCTGTAGGGATGCAATATCCGGGAGTTGAGGTGCATGCCAATATTGCTTATGGCTTGCTACACCCTGAAATTTTATTAACCGAGCCAGATAGTGTTGATGCTATTATTACCCTATTTTTATTGCTGGTTGGTTTATTACTAAGCTTGTTTTTAAATCGGTTGAACTCAATTGCAATGATTTTAGTGGCAACTGTTACAATAGCTGCTTGCATCGGGCTTAACTTATTATTGTGGCATTATTGGCGGTTAGTGCTTCCGCTGACCGGTTGTTTGTTACTGATTTTTGGAATTAGCCTGATTAATCTAATTTCAGGTTATTTGGCTGAAAGCTTTCAAAAAAATAAAATTAAAAACTATTTTGAACAATATGTGCCGGCTGCGCATATTGATAAAATGTTAGCTTCACCAAATAAAGTCAGTTTTGCCGGTGAGCGTAAACAAATGACTGTATTATTTGCTGATATTCGTGATTTTACCCGAATTTCAGAAGGACTTTCTGCTGGTGAGGTAAAGCAACTCTTAAATGAATATTTATCACCAATTACCAAAATTATTTTAGATAATCAGGGCACAATAGATAAATATGTGGGTGATATGGTGATGGCATTTTGGGGCGCACCACTTAATGATCCAAAACACTGCCAACACGCTATTGATGCCGCATTTGAAATGATTGAAGCAACCAGAAAAATTAATGCCGAATTTGCCAAAAAAGGGTGGCCAAAAATTGAAATTGGTATTGGTATTAATACCGGCGAAATGAATGTTGGCGATATGGGATCTGAGTTTAGGCGAGCTTATACCGTTATTGGTGACTCAGTTAACTTAGCCAGCCGACTAGAGAGCCTGACTAAGTTTTATGGCGTTAATTTTTTAGTCAGTCAAAAAACCAAACAAACGGCTACTGAATTTAAATATCTGTTAATTGATAAAGTGAAAGTAAAGGGCAAACAGCAGGCGATTTCTGTTTATCAACCCATAAAATTTTTAGACGAGCAAGTAATGCATTTACACGAGTTAGCGTATCGTGCTTATTTTGCGCAAGACTGGGAAAATGCCAGATTACTCTTTACCAGTTTATTTGAACAAACCCAATATAAAGTCTATCAAATATTTTTAGCCCGGATCGATGTGCTGAGCCAGCAAAACCTTGATGTATGGGATGGTAGTTACTCACATCAGGATAAATAGCCCCAACTTAGCCGCGATATTTGTTACAATACTTGGTTTTATACCCAAGCTATTTGGGTGTTATTTTACGGGTAGTCAACATGATTGAAAGAATCGAAACCGGCGCAAGAATGAGCCGAATTGTAAAACATCAAGGCACCATTTATTTATGTGGACAAGTTTGTGCAGATGCAACAAAAGATATTACTGAACAAACACAAACCATGTTAGATAAGGTGGATGCCTTATTAACCCAAGCGGGTAGTGATAAAGAACATATTTTATCTGCGACTATTTATTTAAAAGATATGGCTGACTTTGCACCAATGAATGCGGTGTGGGATGCATGGATACCTCAAGGTTTTGCGCCTGCACGAGCATGTGTGCAAGCTGCTATGGCAAGAGAGGCTTTGTTAGTTGAAATATCTGTGATTGCAGCCGAAAAAGTATAAGTTAATCAGCAGCAATCACTTTAATTCGTGGTTAATAGCGAGCGCAGTAAATGCGAATTGCGCAGGTAATTAGCCACGGTTTCGGTTGAATTAACCCCTATCTCTGATTACGCCTTCCTGAGCGCAAGACGCTACCAGTTTGCCCTGTAAATTATAGAATTCACCACGGACAAATCCTCTGGCTCCTGATGCTGACGGACTATCAATCGCAAATAATAACCAGTCATTTAAACTAAAATCACGATGAAACCACATCGAATGATCTAAAGTTGCAACCTGCATTTTAGGATCAATAAAGGTTCTGGCATGTGGCAATAACGAAGTAACTAAAAAATTAAAATCAGAGGCATAAGCCAGCAAATATTTATTCATCTGGCTGTTATCAGCAATTTGTCCATTTGCTTTTACCCAAAAGTGACGGCGCGGCTGGGCTTTTTCAGGTGCTAACGGGTTTAATGGCTCAACTGCTCTGAACTCAAGTGGTTTATCACTAATAAATTTATCTCTGATGCTAGGCGGAATATATTGTTGAAACTGCCGAGCTAATTCAAGTTCAGAGGTTAACCCGTCAGGGCCTTTTACTTCAGGCATAGTTGACTGATGCTCAAAACCCGATTCTAGCTTTTGAAATGAGGCCGTTAAATAAAAAATGGGTAAGCCATGTTGAATTGCTTCCACTCTGCGGGTGCAAAAGCTTTTTCCGTCTCTAATAACATCAACTTTATAAACAATGGGATGTTTAACATCGCCAGAGCGTAAAAAATAAGAGTGAAAAGAATGTAAGTGTCTATCGTCCGGCGCGCTTTGTTGAGCCGCTGATAAGGCTTGTCCTAAAACTTGCCCACCAAATACAGCGCCAAATCCTAAATCCTGAGATTGACCACGATAAATTCCTTTTTCTATTTTCTCTAGCGCTAATAAATCAATTAACTCATTTAAAACCTGGCTCATATTTAACCCCACAATAAATTGATTTATAGATCATAAGCCCAGTTCACTTTATTGCAAGGTACAATATGGTAAGCTCAGCTCTGCACAGAGTGATTCTAAAGGAACGATAATGAAAGACGAAGGTAATCCGTGGAAAGTTAAATCAAGCGAAGATATTTATCAAAGCCCGTGGATTAAAGTCCGCGAAGATAAAGTTATCACGCCCGCCGGAACCGATGGTATTTATAGTGTGGTTGAATTTCAAAACTCAGCTGTGGGCATTGTCCCGGTTGATGAAGATGGGAATACTTGGCTGGTAGGACAATGGCGTTACCCACTACAAAAATATAGCTGGGAAATTATTGAGGGTGGTTGCCCTAAAGGCGAATTGCCGGAAGAGTGTGCTAGACGGGAATTAAAAGAAGAAGCTGGTTTAACCGCACAAACGTTAACACCCTTCTTAGAAATGTCGCTTTCTAATTCATCAACCGATGATCAGGCAATTGTTTATTTGGCTAAAGGTTTAGAAATGGGTGAAGCCGAGCCGGAAGATACCGAAGCCTTACAGCTAGTAAAAATGCCGCTGAGTCAGGCTTTTGATTATGTTATGCAAGGCCGAATTCACGATGCAATTAGTGTTGCTGCCTTATTAAAGTTAAAGCAGTTAGGCTATTTTTAGTTTAACTTTAAAAAATTAATCGCCTTAGTGGCGATTAATTTTATCTAAATAACCCATAATAAAAGCAGAAGCGACAAAAGTGAGGTGGATAATGACATACCACATCATTTTTTCGGTTTCTATTTTGTCTGCATTCATAAATATTTTGAGCAAATGAATCGACGATATCGCCACAATAGACGCCGCTACCTTAGTTTTTAAGGTGCCAGAGTCAACCTTACCTAACCAGCCCAGCTTTTCGCGGCCAGACTCAATATCAATCTGGCTGACAAAGTTTTCATAACCAGATAGCATCACCATAACTAATAAACCACCGACCAGTGAAATATCAATTAAAGACAAGATAGTTAAAATTAAATCTGTTTCTTTTAACGAAAATAACACTGGAAATAAATGCCAGATTTCCTGAAAGAATTTAACCGTTAAAGCAACTAATGCCAAACTCAGTCCCAAATATAAAGGGGCTAATAACCAACGGGCAGAATAAAGTAAGTTTTCAAAAAACTTTTCCAAATTTAACTCCTAAAGGGTTGAATAAACAGATGTTCTGTAATTCATTATACGGAATTTTTAACTCAGGAAAATAAAACCGGATTGAATGAATAAAAAATATTGAAGAATATCTAAATAAGCTGAATTACATATAAGAAAATTTGCCCAGCGGGCTATTTTTTTTGTCTACCATAGTTGGAACATAAATTAAGGTAGGTTTGTTATTGTTTAATTTAATTGCAGAGAGATTTAAAGAGGGGATAAAGTCGGTCTTTGTTTATTATGGAGCCTAAGCACTGAATAAAAACGACCGACTGGGTGTCGATTTAAGTCGAGTGCTTATTAAACTGGAACTACGTTCTCAGCTTGTGGGCCTTTTTGACCTTGAGTAACTGTCATAGTCACTTGTTGGCCATCTTTTAAAGTTTTACGTCCGTTTGCCTGAATAGCACTAAAGTGTACAAACACATCTTTACCGCCTTCTTGCTCAATGAATCCAAAACCTTTTTCATCATTGAACCACTTCACTGTTCCTGTTACTTGATTTGACATTGCTTTCTCTTTCTTTCTAAAAAACTAAGCTCCCAAAAAAACGGGATACTTTTCTGTTGCAGATTCATTTTAGCAGTAAAATAACTAACTTGTCGCTTAAAATGTATCTACTTTCATAAAAAATTAATCAAAAATTGAACAGTTATCTTGACGAAATTCAGATTTTGTCAGTTTAACGCCTGATCACGAGTGTCATTTCCAGTTCAACCGGTCGCTCTAAACTCTGTTCAAGCTGTTTTTTTATGGCTTCAATTTGTACTTCGCTTGGGTAATTCGGCACAACTAGGTCGAATCTGACCAATAAAGGCGACTCATGAAATATTTTTACATTTTTTATTTGTGCATCTTTTAATTGCAGCGAACTCACTTTGCCTGTCCAAGTATTGTTCTGCACCATGTTAACAAAACTGAGTGCAAGCGGAATTGAGATTAAGGTGGTAATGATTACGGTAATCAATAAACCTTTTTGGGCGCGGCGAAATGGTGAAAACCCTAACCATGAAAAGGTAATTGCGGCGGCTAATACTATGCCAGAAAGGTTAGTTAAAAATAGCAGGAATGAACCTAAAATCATGTCCAGATCCATCCATGCAATTGCAACGCCTGTTGTTGCCAGCGGCGGAACAAGTGCCACAGCGATAGCAACGCCAGCTAAACTTTTTGCGACTTCGGAGCGGCTGTTAGCATAAGCAGCGGCTATCCCTGAAATAATAGCTACCCCTAAATCCAGCAGGTTAGGTGAAACCCGTGCTGACATTTCTTGGGTTAGCGAATTAAGCGGGATCATCAAAGATAATAATGAGCCACAACTTAATGCCAACAATAAGCCATTGAGTAAGGTTTTGCTGGATTGTGTCATTAAACTTTGATCTTGGCGGACTGTACTCATCGCCAGCGAAACTATCGGTGCCATTAGCGGGGCTAAAATCATTGCGCCAATAATGACCGGTGCTGAATTTGCGAATAAACCTAAAGTGGCGAGCATGGTAGATAGAGCCATTAAGGTTAAAAAACCACCCGATGTGCTGGCGTTCTCACGTAATGATTGATAAAGCTCACGAAACTCTTCAGTGCCGGCGTGAATATTCCACGGTAAGGTTTTACTCACCAGTTCTGGCACAGCATCAGCAGTTGGTAAATGTTGAGTCCTAAAAGCTTCTTTACCGTGAGCCGCGGCTCTGTCTACTTTTAAGTAACGGCCGGGCACTAATTGCAAAGATTTATTTTGAATTTCAAAATAGAGTTTATCCCCACGGCGCTCACGCCCGTCAATGCGGTATTCTATTTCTTTTTGCGTGGTTAACTCCATACCGCCGGTTCTAACGTGACCAATAAATTCGGGTAGTTTAGTCGGAGGAGTCACTATATTTTTAATTAATCCGAATAATAGCTGGCGTAAGCTGCGTGGCGCTAAAAATACTGCATGGAACATGCCGTCATTAATGTTGGACTCGCCAATTAACTGCTGGACAAAACGGGTATTGCTAGAATGCTCAATCACTGAAATCGCGGTAACCGCAGTCGTTATGGTTTTGCCTTTTTGGGTTGTCAGCGTTAATTTAAATGGAATTTGACGGTGAATTTCTTTAAGTCGTTTGCCAAAGTTTTTTAAACGGTTTAATAAACTTGGCTTAGTCATTCTGATTGGTTTTAAACCAACAAAGTCGCCTACTTCAACAGAGTTTAATACTAGCTCGTTATTGCATTTAAGCATATCAACTGTGTATTGCTCTAAACTAAAGCTGTCTTTTATTGCTTCTTTTAAATCAAAGTGAACACCAAACCCAATCACACTTTGTGGCGCTTCTTTATGTGGTAAAACCGAAATAGTACAGCCTTCTTTTGCTAAAACCGGAATAACCTGCGCATTGAGCTCGTCTGGTAAATAGACAATACATAAATCTGTTTCGAGTAGTTGAGTGCTGCCTGATAATACGTCTTCAGCGACAATTTCAAAGAGTTTGCAATTTGGCGCTATCTCAATAATTTGATCAACAACGTCATTGGGAGCTGACTTTTCCGTGATTAAAAAAGTCCTTTCAATATCAACAAGGTTTGGGTTATCAGTCATAAAATTGCGCAGTTAATCTCAGTTAATTTTATGCTGGCAGAATTTAGCTCAATTGAAAAGTGAAATTTGAATAACAAGTGTATTTTTGGCAAATAGCGTTAGCTCACCTGAAACAAACGGTAGCAAACTTGGCCAGCTGTTTTTTCTTTTAAAATTTGCCAGTTAGCAGGCCAAAAAATGTCTTTTAATTCGCTTTCGGTTTCTACATAAATTAATGCATCTGAGCTTAGAAGATGATTTTGTATTAATAACTGGCAAGTTTTTTCAGCTAACCCCAATCGAAAAGGCGGATCAATAAAAACTAGATCAAATTGATTTTGGCATTGGTTTAAAAAAGTTAAACAATCTTGCTCAATGACTTCGGCTTGCAAATCTGTATTATGCTGAGACTGGGTAATTTGCTGCAAATTCTGTTTTAACTGCTTTGCCACCTGCGGGGTCTTTTCAACCAAAGTAACAGAGGCCGCCTCGCGGGATAATGCCTCAAACCCTAAAGATCCAGAGCCTGCAAAACAGTCCAAGACTTTTGCACCATTTACATTAAACATTAACCAGTTAAATAAAGTTTCTTTTACTCTGTTAGTGGTTGGACGTAGCCCTTGGCTGTCTTGTACGGGGAGTTTTTTGCCTTTGAATCTGCCGCTGATAATTCGGATAAATCCCGTATTTTTATGCTGAGTTGTTTTATGGGCATGACTGCGGTTTGGGCGGCGAGCTGGCATAGCTTTCCTTTTAATCAATTTTTATAAATGAAACAGTTCTGGCAGGATTATACCGCAAAGTGTGAATAAACAGGCATGTTAACTCAACTTAGTTTAACTCTTACTACAATCTGATTTGATTTAGGGTTAAAATGACAAAAATAACTAATGTTGTGAAATTCTAAGAAATTTTTACGCAATTTTTCAAAAATTTAATCGATAAAATTAATAGAGATTTAAAAGCGGATGAGCAAAAAGAAAGGTTTGTTTAGTTGGTTCGGGCGCAAAGATAGCGCTCAAAATGAACAGGTTGATGAGCAAAAAAATGAAGCTGTACAACCGCCAGAACCAGCGCTTAAAAGTGAAACAGAACAAAAAGCTGAAAAACAAGAGCAAAACGAGCAGCAAAATAACGTATCGCAAGATGAGTCGCTTGAACTGGCTGAAGATATAAAAAACAAAGCCGGTGAGCTTGAAGTTGATGTGGTAGAAGCTCAAGTCGAAACTGAGTTAGCGACAGAGCCTAAAGCAGATGAGCCAGAAGCGTCTGAGCCAGAAATCAGCGAAGTAGAAACAAATAGTGCAGAGACTCAACCTGAACCACAACAAAAACCGGGCTTTTTCTCGCGTTTAAAGCAAAGTTTAACCCGCACTAAAGCCTCTATTGGTAGTGGTTTATTTGGTCTGTTTAAAGACAAAAAAATTGATGATGATTTATTTGAGGAGCTGGAAACTCAGCTCTTAATGGCTGATTTGGGGATAGACACAACAACCAAAATTATTAACTCGGTGACAGAATCTGCAAAACGCAAAGAGTTAAAAAATGCAGAAGCTTTATACGGTTTGTTAAAAGAGAAAATGCGCGACATTTTAGCAGAAGTGGATAAACCATTAGAGCTAACACCGCCAAACGATGGCCCATTAGTTATTTTAATGGTTGGGGTAAACGGGGTAGGTAAAACCACCACCATAGGTAAACTCGCTAAGCAATATCAGCAACAAGGTAAGTCTGTGATGTTAGCTGCCGGTGATACATTTAGAGCCGCAGCGGTTGAGCAGCTACAAGTTTGGGGGCAACGTAATAATATTCATGTCGTTGCGCAGCATACCGGTGCCGATAGTGCGTCTGTTGTTTACGATGCTTTTGCCTCAGCTAAAGCTAAAAATGTCGATATTTTAATTGCCGATACCGCAGGTCGTTTGCAAAACAAATCGCATTTAATGGAAGAGCTTAAAAAAATTGTACGGGTAATGAAAAAAATCGACCCGAATGCCCCACACGAAATTATGTTAGTGATAGATTCAACCACTGGGCAAAATGCAGTTAGCCAAACTAAGTTATTTGATGAAGCGGTTGGGTTAACCGGTATTTCATTAACTAAGTTAGACGGAACCGCAAAAGGTGGGGTTATTTTTGCAGTAGCAGATCAATTTAAAGTGCCGATTCGCTACATAGGTGTGGGTGAGGGAATTGATGATTTACGGCCATTTAATGCCGATGATTTTATTGAAGCCTTATTTAGTACAGACGAAGCAAACGAATAAATACAAAAACAAAAGGTTTACGGATGATTCAGTTTGAGCAAGTATCAAAAACTTATCGCGGTGGGCATCAGGCGCTGCAAAAAATCAGCTTTGAAATAAAAGCGGGTGAAATGGCATTTTTAACCGGACATTCTGGCGCTGGTAAAAGTACCTTGCTTAAACTGATTTCAATTATGGAGCGTCCGTCTACCGGAAAAGTGCTAATTAACGGACATGATTTAAGTCAGATCAATCGCCGGCAGATCCCTTATGTTAGACGCGATATCGGGATGATTTTTCAAAATCATCACTTATTAAAAGAGCAAACCGTATTTGATAATGTCGCTTTGCCTTTAATTATTGAAGGTTACAGTTTAAAAGAAACTAAAAAGCGGGTACATGCCGCTTTAGATAAAGTAGGCTTGTTGGATAAACAAAGATACTACCCAGTTATGTTATCGGGTGGTGAGCAGCAAAGAGTCGGCATTGCCAGAGCTGTAGTTAATACCCCTCCAATTTTATTAGCCGACGAACCAACCGGTAATTTAGATCCTAAGTTATCGCTTGATATAATGCGTATTTTTGAAGAATTTAACCGGGTTGGTACCAGTGTTTTTATCGCAACCCATGATCTTGGTTTAATTGCTCGCATGAAATACCGCACTTTAACACTCAAACAAGGCCGAATGTTAACCTCCAATTTAGCTGATGATGAGGGCGAGGTATAACATGAGTTTATTATTTAAAAACCGTGAACGTTCATCAGGTGCTAATCAGCGTAAACTGAGTTTTATTCAAAAAATAAGAAGCTTTTTTATCAGTCATCTTCGTCAGTGGTTAAGTTCACTTGGCAGTATTTGGCGCGATCCTATGCCATCTATTTTAACCATAGCGGTATTGGGTGTGAGTTTAACCTTACCGGCGACGTTATATGTTGTGGTTAAAAACGCCGAATCGGTAGAACAAAATTGGCAAAGCGCCGCAGAAATCTCCCTGTTTTTACAAGATGAATTAAACCAGCAACAGCTTTCGACTTTTATTAAACAAGTTGAACTCAATCATAAAGTTGACAAAGTTCGGCTAATTAGTAAAGACGACGCGTTGGCTGAGTTTGAACAAGAATCTGGCTTTGGCGATGCATTAAACCTGCTTGATTCAAACCCACTGCCTAATGTATTGGTTGTTGCTCCGTTACCTGAATTTTCATCTGCCAGCGCAGCCAAAGATTTATTAACTGAGCTTGAGCAAATGCGAGAAGTTGACTTTGGCAAACTGGATATTGAATGGCTGCGTCGTTTAAACGCATTGTTAAGTATGGTGAATACAGCGCTCAGTAGTTTAGTTATTTTATTATGTATCTCAGTGGTTTTAATTGTTGGTAATACCATTCGATTATCTATCGCAAATCGCAAAGAGGAAATCGAAGTGCTTAAACTGGTAGGTGCAACCGACAGTTTTATTCAGCGTCCTTTTTTATATACTGGGCTTTGGTATGGTTTTTTTGCGGGTATGCTGGCTTGGTTTAGCATTGAAATACTGCTGTTATTTTTAGCCAGCTCAATTGAAAAACTCACTGAACTGTATCACTCCAACTTTAGCCTTGCCGGACTCAGCATAGGTGAAATGTTTATCTTACTCGGTATTAGCATGTTATTAGGCTGGCTTGGCTCGTTTATTGTTGTAAGGCAACAAATAAAACAGATAGAACCCGAGTTAGGGTGATTAAAATACTCTGTAAGCTATTAACTCAAAATGTTGCGAATAGGGGAAATTAACCTGTTAGCCTTGAAGCGCTTTGGGGATTATCGTTATTCACCTGAGTGCCTATTTAATTTTTTGTTGGGGTTCGATTCGCTCGACCCAACCTACATGGCTTCAAAATTCTAATATGAAAAATATAGCTCCTCGTAGATACATTTTTGTATTTATAAAAATGCTTTTAATTACTGTAACATTAAGTTTGTTAGCTTATTGGCTGAGTGGTCAAATCTGGGTTGCTGCATTAACGTTTGTAATTTTGTTTGTTATTGTTAGATTTAATCCCAGAGGTGGTCTATATAAAAGAAGGAAAAATATTGATCTGATATTAACTGATCAAATTAACTTTAATTTACCTTCACCTTTGCTTGATAAAGCAGAAGAAAAAGAATGGATCAGAGGTTTTGGTTTTATTGATGTAGTAGACCAATTGATGTGGGTTAAAGCCACAAAACAAGGTCTTGCTCTATTTTATTGGTGCTACAGAAGAAAGGGGGCAATTCTAGTATCTTGGGATTTAATTTATTCGATTAAACTACAAGAAAACTCATCTCAAGCTAGAATAGCCATCCTCAATACTGAGCATAATTTAATAGTTCCTTGGTCTAAAGAGTTTAATAACTTAGTCCCTGATAAGGTTGGATTTATTAATAAGGTTTAGTTATGTTTGAGCGTTACACTAAAAATAAAGCCATTAAACAGTATCATACTAAGTTATATAAATGCCTCATTAGAGATTATGGTAAAAGTTTTGGGTGTAACAAAAAACAAATTATATCATCTATTAAAAGACATAAATTAAACGAAAAATACTCAGTCTATGCACTTGCAATGTATTTGGATAAAGAAATATTTTGTGAGTTGATAACCGAAGCATCCTCTGAGCAAATCTTTAAAGAGATTAAGACGGTTGTTGATCCAAAGCCGAAACACCTAAAACATGAAAATTTTGTGCATATGCATCGAGGTTATAGTTTGACGGGGCTTGCCAGTGGCGGTGATTAATAATTAGACTGAACTAAGGTGTAATATAGAGCCTTTAAAGTAGGAGCTATGACTTAACTCTTTTGCTCTACCTTGACAACCCTTGTTGAATGCTTAGTATTTCACTCATCAACTCAATTAAATTTTTATTAAAATAATTAAAAAAAGCTTTTCATTTAACTCAAAAGTGATTTAATGCGCGCCAGACAAGCTGGCGTTCAATGCTGAATTCTTTCGTATCAGAGCAGAGCGGTCGGGTAGGCGACTTACCTTTGTAAATCGCTGTTTTTATGTACAACAAATAATTCTTAAACTAGCATCTTGATATATCTTGGGTATAGTAGAAATGTTTGTAGTGCAACGCCGTCTGCTTAACTGATAAATCTGTAACTACCCTTCCCAGTTTTGCAGACCTTATTTGGCCAAAATTTAACTGTGTTACTGCAAATATATTTTGGAACTAACTAATAGGGCAATTAATATGAAATTTCGTTTTCCGGTCATTATTATTGACGAGGATTTTCGCTCTGAAAATATTTCAGGTTCAGGTATTCGTGATTTAGCTGACGCAATCAGCCAGCATGGTATGGAAGTGATTGGTTTTACCAGTTATGGCGATCTAAGCGCATTTGCACAGCAATCAAGCCGTGCTTCTTGTTTTATCTTATCTATTGATGACGAAGAATTTGGTGAAGGGTTAGAGGCCGATATCGAACAGGCAGTAGCCCCTATTCGTCAATTTATTAGTGAAGTACGTAAACGCAATTCAGATATTCCAGTATTTTTATATGGTGAGACTAAAACGTCGCGGAATATTCCTAATGACGTATTGCGCGAGTTGCATGGTTTTATTCACATGTTTGAAGATACGCCTGAGTTTGTTGCTCGCCATATTATCCGCGAAGCTAAAAAATATATGGATGCATTAGCGCCGCCGTTTTTTAATGCTTTGGTTCATTATGCTGAAGATAGCTCGTATTCATGGCATTGTCCGGGACACTCGGGTGGGGTTGCGTTTTTGAAAAGCCCGGTTGGGCAAATGTTTCACCAGTTTTTTGGTGAAAATATGCTGCGTGCCGATGTTTGTAACTCGGTTGATGAGCTAGGCCAGTTACTTGACCATACCGGTCCGGTTGCGGCTAGTGAGCAAAATGCTGCGCGTATTTTTAATTGTGATCATTTGTTTTTTGTGACCAATGGTACGTCTACCTCAAATAAAATTGTTTGGCACTCAACTGTCGCGCCAGGTGATATTGTGGTGGTTGACCGTAACTGTCATAAATCGATTTTACACTCGATTATTATGACGGGAGCGATTCCGGTATTTTTAATGCCAACTCGAAATAACTACGGCATTATTGGTCCTATTCCGAAAAAAGAATTTACCTTAGAGTCTATCGAGAAAAAAATTGCGGCTAATCCTTTTGCGCGTAATGCTAAATGCAAAAAGCCAAGAATTTTAACCATTACCCAAAGCACTTATGATGGGGTGGTATATAACGTTGAGCAAATTAAATCTTTATTAAGTAATCAGGTTGATACACTGCATTTTGATGAAGCTTGGTTGCCGCATGCTAGTTTCCATGAATTTTATAAAGATATGCATGCAATTAGTGCCGAAGGTGAGCGTGCTGATGATGCATTAGTATTTGCGACTCAGTCTACTCATAAATTGTTGGCTGGTTTATCGCAGGCATCACAAATTCTGGTACAAAACGGTAAAAACCGTGAGCTAGATACTTATCGTTTTAATGAATCTTATTTAATGCACACATCGACCAGCCCTCAGTATTCAATTATCGCATCTTGCGATGTTGCTGCGGCTATGATGGAAGGGCCGGGTGGTCGTGCTTTGGTTGAAGAATCTTTATTAGAAGCGATTGATTTTCGCCGTGCTATGCGCAAAGTGGATGAAGAGTTTGGCGACGATGAATGGTGGTTTAAAGTTTGGGGCCCAGAAAAGCTAGCTGACGAAGGGGTTGGTGAACGTGATGATTGGGTAATCCATACTGATGATCACTGGCATGGTTTTGGTGAGATTGAATCTGGCTTTAATATGCTTGATCCAATTAAAGCCACTATTATCACTCCGGGTTTAAACCTAAATGGTGATTTTGATGAAATGGGTATTCCGGCGGCTATAGTCAGTAAATATTTAGCAGAACATGGCATTATTATTGAAAAAACCGGTCTTTATTCATTCTTTATTATGTTCACTATTGGTATTACCAAAGGTCGTTGGAATTCAATGGTGACTGAATTACAACAGTTTAAAGATGACTATGATCAAAACTTGCCTTTGTGGCGGGTAATGCCTGAGTTTGTGGCAAAACACAAACAATACGAAAGAGTGGGTTTACGTGATTTATGTCAACGTATTCATCAGATGTACAAACAATATGATGTTGCACGTATCACTACTCAAATGTATTTATCGGATATTGAAACCGCAATGATCCCATCTGACGCTTGGGCTAAAATGGCACACAGAGAAGTTGAACGGGTATCAATTGATGAAATTGAAGGGCGAATTACCGCGATGTTAGTAACGCCTTACCCACCGGGAATTCCTTTAATGGTACCGGGTGAGCGTTTTAACCCAACTATTATTCAATACCTTAAATTTGCCCGTGACTTTAATACTGCATTACCGGGCTTTGAAACAGATGTGCATGGTTTAATCAAACAAGAGGTAGACGGAAAAACCTGCTACTTTGTAGATGTGGTTAAAGAGTCGTAGTTAGAGGTTGAGAGTTAAAAATTGAAAGCTAAAGAATAAATAACGCTTTAATTTTACAGTGATGAAAAATAGGCTGGATAAGATATCCGGCCTATTTTGTTTTAAGCCTTGTTATTTTTTGCTTTTAGCTATTTTAAATACATCCACGCTCGCGTTTAATTACGGTTATTGATTCGCTTTTTTAACTCTATTAAACGGCGTGGCTTTTTATCCAGTTTTTGATATTGAGCTAATAATTCCTGTCGTTTTAACTCCAGCTCATTGTGGTTGATATCAATAAAGCGTTTAGGCATCGCGATAATATTATTATCGCTTGGTAATATTTCTACGACAGGTTTTATATATTGGCGGTATTGATAGCGAGATAGTTTTTGTTTAGTTTGGTTTAGCACTAACCCAAGTAAGTTAGCATTCACTTGTTCAAGTAAATGCAGGCCATTGCTGATAAATCCTCTTGGCGTTTTATCGGCTTGGGCAACAAATAAAATACCATCTGCTACTTTGCTAATAGCCTGCGCATCCGCAACCAAATTAACGGGTGCGGTTTCTATTATCACTCGGTCGTAATGTTTAGCTAATGCTTTTAATAGCTTTAAAAACTCAGCAGAGAGCAAAAGTTTACTTGGGTTATCGCAAGGTGCTCCTGCGGTTAATACATCAAATCCGAGTGTTTTATCGCGGTATAAACATTGAGATAATTTATATTGACCAGACATCAGTTCGACCAAACCAGCACGGTTGGTTGGGACTTCCAGTTTTTGTGCCATTGAAGGTTTGCGCAAATCAGCATCTATTACCAACACCTTTTCCATTTCTGCAAACGTTTTAGCTAAATTAAGAGCTAATGTAGATTTACCTTCACTGGGCATAGCTGAGGTAATCGCCAGAATATTCGCGCCCTCATAGTTCATTTTAAGGCGGGTTCTAAGGGTGCGAATGCTTTCAAGGTAATATTCGTTATTAAATAATTCGTGATGCAATAACGCTGAGTTGTTAACTGTGCGCCGTTTAATTTGTGGTATTTCAGCTAAAACCGGTAAATTGGTTATTTGGCTGGCTTCTTCTTTATCTCGAATACCTTTGCGGGAAAACTCAATAATAAAAATACAGAAGACACCCAGCATGGCGCCTAGTAAGCTGGCTAATACTAAAATTAATGATTTTTTCGGGCTGACAGGTATTGGGTTTAGCTCGGCATAGTCGACAATATTGGCAAAAGCTTTTTCCATATTTTTAGTCGCTTTGGTTTCTTGTAAGCGCTTTAAAAAGGTATCGTATAATTCCTGATTGGCGGTCACTTCGCGTTGCAATCTACGATAATGATTTTGCTGCATGGTCAGGGTTTGAAATTCATTTTTAGCCTGCTCAAAGCTTCGTTTTATTTGGTTTAATTGCTTAAAAGCTGTTGTGTATTGATATTCAACACCTTGAATTAACGTTTTAATTTGTTGATTAAGGGTAAATTGAGTTGCTTTAATTTCTTCTGTCAGGGCAATATGTTTAGGATGTTTTGGACCATAAACTAAAGCTAAATCCGCTAGTTTTAATTTTAGCTGAGTGAGTGCGCCATGAGTTGCTTCAACTAATGCATTGCTTGGAATCGCATTAGACAGCAATAATAAGATCGGATCTTGAGTGGCCTGAATCGCATCATATTTCACTTTTAATTCATCAACCTGACGCTGCATTTGTAATTGCTGCTGGGCAAGCGTTTCTATGTCTTTACTTTTTAGGCTTAATACCCCAGCTAAATCGACAAGGTCTTCCTGTTGAATGTAAGTTTGTAAACTCTGTTCGGCAATTTCTAATTTGCTTTTTAACTGTGAAAGCTCAGTGACTAGCCAATTGGTTGCATTATCGTTTACCTGACTGCGTGAGTCTTGATGGTATTCCATGTAAACATCGGCAAGCGCATTAGCAATTTGCTGCGCCAGAGCGGGTTGGGTTGCTGTCACGCTAATATTAATGAGTTGGCTACCCGTTATCTGGCTGATTTTTATCATGCGTTGCAATTGATTAATTAACGCTGAGCTGTTGTTAGGTAAATTGTCGTTAGCTTGAGCTGCGTTACTGAGAAAAGGCAAATATTGTTCAATTGGTTTTTTAATAATTGGGTTGAGCTTGTTTGAGGTGAGCGAGAGTTTGGTTATGACTCTTTGCAGCATAGAGCGCGATTTTAATAACTCAATTTGAGTGCTGTAATATTCTTTATTACGAGCTTCAAGCACGTATATATCATCAATAGAGACAAGATTTGCTTGCTCTAAACCTATTTGCAATGTGGTTTGAGCTGTATATTTTTTGGTGGCGTTTTCCGCGTATAGCCATGCCGCTAAAATAAAAAGGATGCTAAAACTAATAGGTAGCCACTTTCGCCACCAGAGCAGAGAAAATAATTGAGTTAAGTCGATTTCGTCCTGATCGGCTAATTGAGTCATGGTTAAAAAAAGCTTTGCTTTACAGTTAAAATATCGCCTGGGTATAATAAATCCAGTTCGGTGACCTCAAACTCAGCGGTAATTGTGGCTCGTTTAATAAACCAACTGCTGGATGCTCGCTCGGTTAGCCCACCAGCAAGTGCAATTGCCATTGCCACAGTTAAACCCGGTTGATAAGCAAACCCACCCGGTCTTTTCACCTGACCATGCACATAAAATGGGCGATATTCAGCTACAAATACATGCACCTGAGGTGAAACTAAATAACCTTGCTTAAGCTTTGAACTAATCTCTTGCTGAATTTGCTCTGTGGTTTTACCGGTTATTTTTACACTGCCAATAAAAGGGTAATTAATCAGCCCTTTATCATCTAATTTAGCGGTTACCGTTAAATCATCCTGCCCAAAAACATGGATGCTAATACTGTCTCCGGCAGATAATTGATAACCAGTAATTTTTTGCTCATTAGTTTGCGCCAAGCTGTTACCACACAACATAATAAAAATAAGGCTGATGAGTCGCGCTAAATAAATTAATGTTGGCATTAACTGGCCCACTCAACTTTTAAACTTAACCCAATAATTTGCTGCTGGTAATCGAGTTGGTTTAAGTTGTCCTGATTTTTCTCGTATTGCCAGTTGAGTTCGCTACTCAATATCGAATTAATTTTGTAGTTAAGGCCGATGCCTGCGCTATCTTTTTGTTCTTGTCGATTATTAACTGCAAGTTGCTCTATTTTTTGGGTAGATAACAATACTCGGCTAGACAGTTGGCTACTCCATTGATGCTGCCAGTTTAAACTAATCGTTTGATTTTGTTGGGTATTACTATCTGTTAATAAACTACTTTGCTGTCGATTGAAGCTACTTAGTGTAAAGGTTGAATAGGTTTTTGGAGACCAGCTTGCACTGAGTGACCAATATTCAGATTGAGTATCAGCAGATTGCTGATAACTTTTATTTTGTTGCCCAGCTTCGGCTTTAAAGCTGGTCATCGCACTTGCCTGCCAAGATAAACCAAGTGCGATAATCTGATCTTGGTTATCTCGACTAGGAGCATCACTAAATTGATTATCTGCAATGCTGTAACGGATAAATCCGTAAGTATTTTGCTGGAATAAATAGCCAAAACTCAGATCAAATTCATTTTGGGTTCGATTATTTTGCAGCGCAATAAGCCGTTTAGATCGATACTGTTTATCTTGATGACCTAGCGCTATACCTAATTTTATGCCCTGCGATTGGCTGGTTTGGTATTGGTAGGTTAACTTGGCATGATTGTCGGTTAGATTATCTGGCTGATTTAAAATGTTTGGATTATTTCTGCTAATACCAGTACCGCGGGTTTCATCATAATTTTGGCTGGATAAATTGAGCGAAATATTTTGGTTTTCAGTTGGATTGTATTCATTTAAACATTGGAACTGCTTAAGTTGGGTATTATCTTGTTCAGAGGATTGGTACTGAGTATCGGTCAAGCTCGTTGCACAATTAAATTGGTAGAGCCGCCAGTTTTGTTCAAACCCTAATTTTATATTGAGAGATTGAACATGGGTCGATATTGAATTGTTATCACGCAGAAGGTTGTTATTGTGTCCATAATAGCCTGAAAATCCAATTAAAATATTGGCATTAGCCATAATTGGAAACATCAAAAGGTAAACTGTAATCAGAAAAAATAATTTTTTGAGTGACATTGTTTGATTTTGTTTTAGTTATTATTAGCTTTTAGTTACGTCACTGTAAATTAAAAGTCTTACTTTATATGCTTTTGATTATAAAATGAACATTGCTCATATTGCAAAATAAATATGCATAAAATTTAATACAATCAATAATAAAAATTATAATTGATTGTTTGGCGTTTTATTGAGTGATAATGATTGAAAAAAGAAAGAAAAGCCAAACGGAGGTTTGGCTTAGATATGCTATTTTGGCGAATTAAAAGATATAAACAAGCGTAACACTTGTCATTGTATCTGTTTTCTCTTTATTAGCTGGTACTTCACTATTATGAATAACAGTATAAGCCGCTTTCATACTAAGATTTCCCATCAAATTAGCAGAAACAGACGTTTCTGACTTAGTTCGGGTATTTTCACTACTTTCTAAAGCAGCTTCTGTACTCAATAGTTGAGAAAACTTAGCATTGGCACTTAATTTATACTGATACTCAGCCGCCAGGCGTACAATGGCGGATTCATTTTTTTCGCCGTCATCAGTCTCATTAAATGTATAACCAGGACCAATATCATATTTTAAAAACGAGTTGGTAGTTGTAAACAATTGATCAGTGTAACCAGCCGCTACTACACTTTGGTAATCATAACCACTGAATCTATCATCTGTATATGAGCCATAAATAAATAAAGCTGCATGTTCATCATTAAGCTTATAATCACCTTGAGCAGAAACAAACAGCTTTTGTGCGGTTGTTTGTTCTTCGGTTACATCATTACCCGCATCGTCTTCAACAGTAACTTCATCTTTTTTATATAAAGTATCTAGTTGATAATTATTTTTCCAATTTTCAAGTTCTTGGGTAATTTTCAGCTTACCTTTTAAAGATGTACTTTCAGTATTCCCTGAAGTAGCAATTACCCCTAATTCGACTTCTGCTGTTAAAGGTTCTGCAGCATGCGCAGTAAATACTGCACATGCAAGACTACTTAAGCACGCTAGTTTAAGTAATTTCATTAATTTATATTTCCTCTTTTACTGCTTATTTATCTTCTTTCTTTTCAGAATCTTGTTTAAACAAGTGAACATCCATTTGTGGGAATGGGATACCAATACCAGCCTTGTCCAGTTCTTGTTTAATCGTTTTGTTTAATTCAAATTTAGTTGGCCAGAAATCAGATGTTTTTACCCAAGGGCGTACCACAAAATTAACTGATGATGAGGCTAGCTCACTCACTGCTACGGTATAACCAGGCTCTTTTAAAACATTTGGGTGCGAATCTAAAATATTTTTTAGCAGGGTCTCAGTTTGTTGTAAGTCTGCTGAGTATGAAACTCCAACTACCATATCTAAACGGCGGGTATCATGGCGAGAGTAATTAGTAATTGGGCTACCTGTAATTTGAGCATTTGGTACAACAACATATTTATTGTCAGGGGTTGTCATAATCGTTGAGAAAATTTGAATCTCTTTAACTGAACCAGCTACGCCGCCAGCTTCAATGAAATCGCCAGCTTTAAATGGACGAAATACAGTGATTAAAATACCAGAAGCAAAATTAGATAATGAGCCTTGTAGAGATAAACCGATAGCTAAACCAGCAGCACCTAATATGGCAACAAAAGTAGCGGTTTGCACACCAACATGGCTTAATGAGGCAATAATTACAGCGGCAGCTACTAAAGCATGAACTATACTGGCAATGAAAGATGAAACAGCTGGGTCAATAGATTTTTTTTGTAACATCTTGCTGACGCTTGATGAAACAAGGCGAGCAATTTTAAAACCAATCCACAGGATTAAAATTGCGGTAATTAAACTGATTGCATAGCTGAGTAAAAGGGCTTGATTATCTTCAAACCATGTAGTGACAGTTTCCATATAAACTCCTAGTGTATATTTGCTCTGCACTTTATTTTAATTGAAAGTGCAACTACCTTGAGCGATTTGGTTAGAAATTGATAAGTTTTGTAATTAAAACAGGATCGTATAATACTTTCTCACAACCATAAGTATATTGCGAGTCTATATTACTTTTATGACTTGCAGAATTAATTTAGCATAGAAAAGATCTATTGAGCGATAAAAATAGTACTAATGCTCGTTTTTATAAAAATAACATTGCGTTTAAGTAATAAACTTGTATTTGTATAAAAGAGTAAGTTAAATTTGTATACCCCAGCCACTCAAAGATGCTTGGGTATGAATAATTCAAACAATAAGAGAACTTGTTATGAGCATACCTTTTCATGTAGCAAATGATGAACAATTACAAGCTTTTATTAAGCATTGTAACCGCCAAAGATACCCAGCAAAAAGTACAATAATTCATGCGGGTGACGAACCTAAATCACTTTATTTATTATTAGATGGTTCAGTTTCTGTCACTATGGAAGGCGAAGAAGGTCGAGAGCTTGTATTAGCGTATTTAAATCCTGGTGAATTTTATGGTGAAATGGGCTTGTTTGATGAGCAACAAGCCCGCAGTGCTTCCGTAAAAGCTAGAAGCGAATGCGAAGTTGCTGAAATTAGTTATGAAAAATTCAGACGCCTTTGCAAAGAAAATCCAGATATTTTATTTAGAGTATCTAGCCAATTAGCATTAAGGTTAAGAGAAACATCACGAAAAGTTGTAGATTTAGCCTTTTTAGATGTAACTGGCCGTGTAGCTGCTACTTTATTAGATTTATGTAAGCAGCCAGACGCCATGACTCACCCTGATGGTATGCAAATTAAAATTACCCGTCAGGAACTTGGCCGAATTGTAGGCTGTTCACGTGAAATGGTTGGTCGTGTTTTGAAAAACCTTGAAGAACAAGGGTTAATTGAAGCACATGGCAAAACTATGGTTATCTACGGAACCCGTTAATTTATTTTGATACAACCTGAGAGCAATCTTTAGGGGATTCATCCTTTTTGAAACAGCCAATTCTTTAGCAAAACTGTTAAGGCATTGGCTGTTTTTTATTTTCAAGACAGACATTCGCCTCACAATCGGTATAATTCAGCCCGAATTTTAAATAGCCAAAATGCTAAAAATAATTTGTTATCTTGAGTTTTGGCTAAATATCTAATTGACATTTTCTTGGAGTTATAATGAAAACCAAGTTGGCTTTCTCTGCACTTATCTTAACCCTGTTGACTGCCTGTGTTATTAACGGACAAGCGGAATACGAGCAGGGCTTGCAGTTGGCCGAGCAGCAAAATTATCAGCAGGCAATTCATTATTTTGAACAAGCGCTTGAAAAAGAACCAAACAACGCTGCTTATCAGGCTAAGTTAGCTCAAGTACAAGGCTTGATGATTAAACAAATTATTGCGCCTGTGCAAAATGTATTAGCGGGAGAGGCCTCACATATTAATGATTTTAATACTGCTATAGCGGCAATTAAAAAAGTTGAAAAAATAGATCAAAGTACAGCAAATCAATTTTATACCCAATTAAAACAGCAAAGAGTTCATTTTAACGCAAAAGCGCAAAATGCGTTTGAATCAGCCCAATCTCAAATTGCGCAGCAGAACTGGGCTGAGGCAATTGAATTGTTGCAGGGATTACAAGTTTTTTATCCAAATTATCGCCAAAGTGAGTCTGTTCTAAAACAAACCCAAACTCAAGCTGTAAACGCCTATTTGATTAATGCTAAACAGGCGTTGAATCAAGCTCAATTTTCGCAAGCTAAAACACAGGCAGAGCAGATATTAGCATTAGATGCAGGTAATGAGCAGGCTCAACTATTGCTTGAGCAGATTAAAATACGAAACAGTAAAGAATATTATATTGCTCAGGCTGGCAAAGCAGAAAAGAAAAAACAGTGGCAAAAAGCAGAGGCTTTATACAATAAAGCATTAAACTACTCGCCCAATAACCGCAATATTTTATCTAAAATCAAACGGATAAAAGTAAATAAAGAGCTTACAATTATTAGTAAAAGCAATGGTTATTTAGCCGATGGTTACTTATATAAAGCTTATTTAGGCTATCAGGAAGCAAAAAACTACAACTTTGCTAAAAATGCGGTTCAGCTTAATGCATTAAAAATGTTTTTATCGGCTAGGATAAATGCCAGAGCGGATAACTTTTTTATTCAGCAAAAGTATGCCAACGCCTATTTTTGGTTTGATTTAATGAGTCAAATAATGCCGGATAACACTGAGCTAAAAACTAAATTAGTTGCCAGTAAAACTGAGATAGATAAAAGCTTAAAGGTGGAGGAAAGCCCAAACGCTGAAAACTTTTTAGTCAAAGCGGAGCAGGCGGCTGGTGTTGCGGAAAAAATAGAATACTTGGTTAAAGCTAAATTAGTTGCTGAGCAAAATGAAAAGTCTGCTTTAATTAATCAAATAACAGAAAAAACCGCTCAATTATTATCTGATTATAGATTTCAATAGCCTCTTATTCAGCATAAAACAAAAGCAGCCTAAGCTGCTTTTGTTGATTCATTTCATTAAATCAGATTGGGTTAACGAATTTCTTAATTAGAAATGAATTTCAAGTCCGCCATAAATGCCAGAAAACTCTAAGTCAGAATAAATACCATCTAAATCATCCAACTCTAATTTAAAGCTGCGATAACCAATTTGAGCACTCATATCCACAGCTAAGTTATCAACAAAAGTATAAGCTAAACCTGCTTGATAATCTGTTAAACTATGATCGCCAATTGAAAGTACACTGACATCACCATAAATTGCCAAACCCGTTAAAGGTAAACCAACTTTAGCCGCTAAATAACCCATAGGTACGTAACCGCTTATTTCCTCTGTTGAACTGTCATTTTCATCGCTAACAACAATTTCACCATCAATATTTTTAACGGTTACACCAAAATCAATGCTGGCTAAGCCATTATCTAGTATTTCATAATACAAGATTAAGTCAGTATTTGATAAATCGGCATCAACTTGAGCGTTGCCGCTATATTGTGTTCCGTCAAATTCAAAATTAACGTTACCTGAGCCACCTACTTTTAATTCGGTTTGACGCAATTTAATATTCGGAATTAACGGTACAGGATGCTCAAAAGCGATATAAAAAGAGCCTTGTGCTTCATCATCAAAATTAAACGTTGCTTGATTGTCTTCAGCATTACCAAATTTTCCATCAGGCTCCACTTGCCAGTATTGAGCACCTGCGTATAAACCTAAAATGGTATCTGCTTGTGCGTTTCCTGCCACTAGGCAAGCTGCGGCGATTGCGTATTTTAGTGAAGATAATTTTTTCATCATATTCCCTGTTTCAGTATGAAAGGTTATAACTATGGCTATATTAGTTAGACTGATGTTGTTTAACAAGTCTTATTAAAAATACTGTCGTAAAACAAGTAGTGTGGTTTGAGCGCTTAATTTAAGCGCTCAAAAACGGTTGCTATTCCTTGCCCTAAACCAATACACATAGTGGCTAAGCCTAAATTTGCATCTTGCTGGCGCATAACCGTTAATAAACTGGTACTAATGCGCGCGCCGGAACAACCAAGCGGATGGCCTAACGCAATGGCTCCGCCGTGAATATTAATTCTATCTTCCATTTTATCTTCTAGCTCTAATGCTTTTACGCAGGCTAAACTCTGTGCAGCAAACGCTTCATTTAATTCAAAATATTCTATGTCACTCAATGATAAATCTGCTCGTTTTAATGCTTTTTGAGTAGCAGGTACAGGGCCATATCCCATAGTTGACGGATCACAGCCGCTAACTGCCATCGAGCGAATTTTAGCTATGGGTTTTAGCCCCAAGCTTTTAGCCCTGTCGGCAGACATGACTAACATGGCACTAGCGCCATCTGATAAAGCGGAAGAGGTTGCAGCGGTAATGGTGCCATTTTGTGGATCAAATACCGGTCTTAATTTCGCCAGTGATTGCATGTCGGTTTCTGGGCGAATCACTTCGTCTTGATTGACTAAAGTTAAGTTACCCGAATGATCATGGCCATAAGTTGGAATCAGTTCATTTTTAAATGCCTGATTTAATGTAGCTTGGTGCGCTTTTTGGTGAGAGCGGCAAGCAAAAGCATCTTGTTGTTCACGGTTTATTTGGAACTGGCGACCTAAAAGTTCAGCGGTTAGCCCCATAGAGCCGGCACCTAATGCCGTGGTTTTAGCCAGAGCCGGATTAAAATCGACTCCATGCGTCATAGGCACATGACCCATGTGTTCAACCCCGCCGATAATAAAAATATCACCCATGTTGCACATAATGGCTTTGCTGGCATCGTGCAGGGCTTGCATTGACGAGCCACATAAACGGTTAACGGTAACTGCTGCAACAGACTTAGGTAAACCAGCCAATAAACTGGCATTACGCGCAATATTAAAACCTTGCTCCAGAGTCTGCATCACACAGCCCCAAATCACATCTTCAATCTCGTTTGGTGGTACATCTGGGTTGCGCTCTAATAAGGTTTTAATTAAATGAGCTGATAAATTTTCAGCTCGTACGTTTCTGAATACACCGCCTTTGGAGCGTCCCATCGGGGTGCGAATGCAATCTACAATGACAACGTCTTTCATGATTTTTTCTCCATTCAAGGCTTAAATTAATTCGCTAAATAGGTAAAGTTTTGTCCGGCTTTTTGGGTTACTTCATCCGGTAATTGATACAAAGCACCTAAATCAGCAAGTTGTTCTGCCTGTTTGATTAGATTATCCAGTCCAATGTTTTCGATATATCTGAATGCACCACCTCTAAATGGTGGGAAACCTAAACCATAAATCAGCGCCATATCAGCCGCTTCTGCATTTTCAACTATGCCTTCGTGATAGCAGCGCAGGGTTTCATTTAACATCGGAAGCATTAAACGGTTGATAATGTCTTCATCTGAAAAGCTTTGTGGTTTTATTTGATGATCGGCCAATAGCTGGTGAACAAATTCATCTGTTTGTTTTTGCAGTTTGCCTTTTTTATCTTTTTGGTATTGATAAAAACCTTGTTTGGTTTTTTGCCCTAAACGATTTGCCTGATTGAGTTTTTCTAGCAAGTTTAGCTCGGGTAACGGCATACGTTGTGGGAACCCCTGTGCCATTACTTTTTGGGCATGTAGCGCTGTATCTAAGCCAATTACATCTAACAAATAAGCAGGTCCCATTGGCCAGCCAAATTGTTTTTCCATCACTTTATCTACTTGAATAAAATCAGCACCGTCGGTTAATAGCTGATTAAATGCCGCTAAATAAGGGAATAAAACCCGGTTAACAAAAAAGCCGGGGCAATCATTAACTACAATTGCTGATTTACCCATTTTGCTGGCATAAGCAACTACTTTGGCTATGGTTTGTTCAGAAGTTTGTTGTCCTCTAATCACTTCAACTAAAGGCATACGATGAACCGGATTAAAAAAGTGCATTCCACAAAATTGCTCAGGACGTTTCAGTGATTTAGCTAACTCAGTAATTGAAATAGTTGAAGTATTTGACGCTAAAATACAGTCGTCGTTTATCACAGCTTCTGTTTGTTGAAGCACTTGCTGCTTTATATCTGCACGTTCTACTACGGCCTCAACGATAATATCCGTCTGTTTTAAAACATTGTCTTCTAAGCTAGGTTTGATACTGGTCAGTGTTGATAACATGGCCTCGGGTGTAAGTTTTCCGCGTTCAACCTGTTTATGCAGAAGCTGGGCTGCTGTGGTAATGCCTAGATCTAAAGCGGCTTGATTAATATCTTTTAAATAAACGCCAATACCTTTATAAGCCGATTGATAAGCAATACCGCCACCCATAATGCCTGCACCTAAAATACCGGCTTGTGCTGGTGGCTCTACATTTTTGCTTAATTGTTTTGCCCGACTTTTTATTTGTTGATCGGCTAAAAATACACCAACCAATGCTCTGGCTTGAGGTGTTTGCGTCAACTTAATAAAGTTTTTATTTTCAATTAGCATGGCTTCGCTGCGGCTCAATTCGGCGCCAGCTTCTATCGTATTAACTGCCATCATAGGTGCCGGATAATGTTTTCCAGCTTGCTGAAATACCATAGCTTTGGCTAAGTTAAAGCTCATTGCTCGCTCAGTTGCCGATAATTTTAATGCTGTGAGTTTCGGTGCACGTTTAGCCTGCCAGTTAAACTCACCACTTGCTGCTTTTTGTAAACATTCAAGCGCTGCCTGATGCAGCTCAGTTTTATCTTGCGTATCAATAACAGCATCGACAATGCCTAGATCTAAACATTGTTTGGCATTCTGTTCTTGCCCAGTGGTGATAACTTTCATTGCGTTATCCGCACCAATTAAACGCGACATTCTAACTGTGCCGCCAAATCCGGGCATAATCCCCAGTTTTACTTCAGGTAAACCAATACGAGCGGTATTATCTGCAATTCGATAATCTGTTGCTAAAATAGCTTCACAGCCGCCACCTAATGCATAACCATTAATTGCGCTCACTGTCGGAAAAGGTAAATCTTCTAATAAATCAAAAATATCGGTTGCATGTTTTAACCATTTACCTAACTCTTCAATCGGTAGTTTAAATTTGCCTAAAAACTCTGTAATGTCAGCACCAACAATAAATGCTGGTTTTTCGCTGCGGATCAATAAACCTTTTACATTTGCTTGCTGAGCCTGAACTAAAGCCGTTTCAAATTCAGCTAAAGTGGTTTGGTCAAACTTGTTCACTGAGCTGGCTGAGTCCAAAACTAATTCGGCTAGCTGGTTATCAAGCTGATTGAGCTTGATGTTTTGGCCACTGTAAATCATGCTTAAACTCCTTTAAATTATTAGTCTGAGTATCTTTAAAAAATGCAAATTGTTTCGCTATTGAGTAAATTAGTTAGATAAACCTTTGACCGTTTGTTTTGTCTAATTGTATTGTTTACACAAGCTTTATTGGCTTGCTTAGGTTGAAGAATAAGCTGATTAGATCCAACCGGTATAGATTTAGGGTTACACCTAAGCACAGCTTTGAGTATTATGTTGTAGTCAACATTGTGTTAATAAAGATTAAGTGTAATCACAATTTTTAAATATTCAAACGCTTGTTTGAATATTTGTTTTCAAGTTCGTAGTCTTCAGTTGTAATAAATAGGAATTCGCAGATATGAAGTTGGCAAATTTGATTTTTGGTGCCATCACATGGATGACTGGAAGCAGTCTGGTTTTTGCTCAAAGTTATGATATTAAACAGCAGCGTGAGTGGTTTGAAACAGCTAAGTCGCAGGCTGCAAACGGGAGTTATACCACAGTTGAGAACTGGCGGGAAAAGCTGGGGGATTATCCGTTATTTCCTTATATTGAGCAGGCTTATTTAAAAAATCATGCTTTTTTATCTAATAAAGAAAAAATCCGTAGTTTTTTATCTTTGTACGAAGGTACGCCACTAGAGTGGCCTCTACGAGAGACTTGGTTAAAGTATCTTGCCAAACAAAACCAACCCTTGCTTTATATTAATGATTTTAAACCAACCTCTAATGCAGAGTTAAATTGCCACTATTTGTCGGCTGAACTTGAAATAGGGGCAAAAATAGCCACGCTAGCCGATAAAATTGAAGACTTATGGGTTGTGGGTAAATCTCAACCGAAAGCCTGTGACCCTTTATTTGCTAAATGGAAAAAAGCGGGTTATCAAACCTCTGATGTGATTAAACGCCGAGTTGAAAAAGCAGCAGATGGCGGCAGCCATACGTTAATTCCATATTTAACCGGACTATTACCAGAAAGTGAAAAAGATTGGGCAAAACTTTGGCATTCGGTACGGAAAGATCCTGCGGTTATTACCCAGCTTAAACACTTTAAAAAACGTTCAGCAGATTATGCTGGTATTCAGTTTTATGGCATTAAAAGATTCATTTGGCGCGACCCAGATGCAGCAATTAAGCACTGGTTATCTGTTGAAGAGTCATTTCCGTTTACTGCAGAGCAAAGAGATAAAGTTTACTACACCTTTGCGTTAGCGCTGGCGAGTAAAGATCATCCGCAGGCGATTACTTGGCTAAATAAAGTGCCAGATCATGTTAAAGACAGTAAATTGGTACACTGGCATTTAGCCACCTATTTGCGTGAACAAGATTGGGTGAATGTTGCTTCTGTTATTCAATCATTGCCGCAAAATATGCAAGATGAAGCCATTTATCAGTATTGGCTTTCACGTGCTCAAACCGAACTTGGGATTGAACAAACCGCTAAAACTCGTTTTACTGAATTATCAAAACTCAGACACTATTATGGTTTTATGGCGGCAGCCCAAATAGGCGAACCGTACCAACTTAATTACAAGCCATACAAAGCTGAGCAAGAAGTATTGCACAAATTATCTAATGCGCCGGCAGCTAAACGAACTTATGAGTTTTTACAGCTTGATTATAAAGTATCAGCTCGCCGTGAATGGTGGCAATTTAAACGAACATTAAGCGAAAATGAGCTAGCAGCGGCGGCTTATTTAGCTTATCAGTGGCAGTGGTACGATCAAGCATTAAGAGGCATTTCTCAAGCCGGTTTGTATGATGAAGTGGCAATTCGTTTTCCTAAAGCGTTTGCTGATTTATATGAAAAATATAGTCAAAGAGTTGGGATCGAACCTAGTTTAGCATTTGCGATTTCACGCAGAGAAAGTTCTTTTATGGAAGATGCTTATTCACCAGCAGGGGCAAGGGGGTTAATGCAATTAATGCCAGCAACCGCTAAACATGTTGAAGGTAGTAGGGTCAGTAATCGAAGATTATATGACGCTCAGACAAATATTCGTTTAGGCACTAAATATATTAGCAGTTTAATTAAACGTATGCAGCAGCAAACCCCATTGGCGATAGCATCTTATAATGCGGGTTATAGCAGAGTAATCACTTGGTTACCGGAGGAAAAAGCGCTGCCGCTGGATATTTGGATTGAAAACATCCCATACAGTGAAACCCGTGAGTATGTGAAGGCTGTGTTGGCTTATCAACAGGTGTATGAGTTAATGTCTAATCAGCCAAAAAATGTGTTTTCAGATTTAGTGAAAACCCAAATCGTAAAAAATAATTAAAAAACTTAAAAACTAATTGCCAGTTGCACTGTTATGTTGCTGTTTTTTGTTTAAAATAGCGAGCACGAATGATGTTGTTAATTAGTAAATGTTTAAGTATAAAAACGTTTAGCTAAGCCGCAGAGCGATGCTTGTCTCTTTGTGGTTTTACTGACTAAAAATAAACAAGCTTAATAAAATGTCGACTAATTAGATATATCAGTTTAGTTTGCTTGCCGAAAAGTTGCCTCGTTGGTAAAGTTAGCGGCAATTTTCATCGTTAAGAATTATTATAGGGTTTTTCCCCATGCTAAAAAAACTCCGTGGTGTGTTTTCAAATGACTTGTCTATCGATCTTGGGACAGCAAACACACTCATTTACGTTAAAGATCAAGGTATTGTATTAAACGAACCATCTGTGGTTGCAATTCGTCAGGAAAAAGCAGGTGGGCAAAAAACGGTAGCAGCCGTTGGCCATGCAGCAAAACAAATGTTAGGTCGTACGCCAGGTAATATCAGAGCTATCCGCCCAATGAAAGACGGTGTTATTGCTGACTTTTATGTGACCGAAAAAATGCTGCAATATTTTATCAAGCAAGTTCACAATACCAATCTTTTCCGTCCAAGCCCGAGAGTTTTAATCTGTGTGCCTTGTGGTGCAACCCAAGTTGAGCAAAGAGCGATTAAAGAATCTGCCCTAGGTGCAGGTGCGCGTGAAGTTTATTTAATTGAAGAACCAATGGCAGCGGCAATAGGTGCTGATTTACCAGTGTCAGAAGCAACGGGTTCAATGGTGGTTGATATTGGTGGCGGTACAACTGAAGTTGCAATTATTTCATTAAACGGCATTGTTTATTCATCTTCGGTACGTATTGGCGGTGATAAATTTGATGAAGCGATTATCTCTTACGTACGTCGTAACTTTGGTAGCTTAATTGGTGAAGCAACGGCTGAGCGTATTAAACACGAAATTGGCTCAGCTTATCCGGGTGATGAAGTTAAAGAAATTGAAGTTCGTGGTCGTAATGTTGCTGAAGGTGTGCCAAGAAGCTTTACCTTAAACAGCAATGAAATTTTAGAAGCTTTACAAGAACCACTCCAAGGTATTGTTAGCTCTGTTATGGTTGCACTTGAGCAATCACCTCCAGAGCTTGCCTCTGATATTAGTGAGCGTGGTATGGTATTAACCGGTGGCGGCGCTTTATTAAAAGATTTAGACCGTTTACTAATGGAAGAAACCGGCATACCGGTTGTTATTGCGGATGATCCGTTAACCTGTGTTGCTCGTGGTGGTGGTAAAGCCATTGATATGATTGATATCCACGGTGGTGACTTATTTTCTTATGATTAATCAGTCGGCTTAGGCCGACTTTTTTTATTGGTCTGCATTTATATGACTCCATTGTTTGGTAATGGTCCTGCCCCTCAAACCCGAATTTTTATTGCGCTGATTGTATCGGTTGCAATGATTTTTGTTGATCACAAACTCAACGCTTTTGAACCTGCTAAGGTTTATTTAAATTCGTTAGTCAGCCCGATTTTATATGTCGCTAACCTGCCACAAAAAATGTTTAACTGGTCGAGTGAGTCTTTAACATCGCGTCAAAACCTAATTGAAGAAAATGCAAAATTAAGAGCGCAGCATTTATTGTTAAGTGAGAAAGTGCAGCGAATGGCATTTTTAGAACGTGAAAATGACAGATTAAGAGCTTTGCTCGATTCGCCACTCCGTCAGGATATGCGTAAAATGATTGCCGAGGTTATGTCGGTAGAAAGCAATCCTAATAGCCATCAAGTGGTTATAAACCGAGGTGCGTTAAATGGCGTTTACGAAGGGCAGGCTGTATTGGATGAAAACGGGATTGTTGGTCAGGTAGTTAATGTCGGTTCATTAACCAGTCGGGTATTATTAATTACCGATCATACTCATGCTATTCCGGTAAGAGTTGCGCGTAATGCTGTGCGTAGCATTGCCAGTGGTACGGGAAGAATTGATCGGCTGGAACTTAATTTTGTGCCTCATTCTGCGGATATTCAAGTTGGCGATTTATTAATGAGTTCAGGTTTAGGCAATAAATATCCAGAAGGTTATCCGGTGGCAGAAGTCACTCAAGTTTCGTTTAACGAAAGCTTGCCGTTTGCTCAAATTGTTGCCAGACCAATTGCCCATTTAGATCGGATTCGATATTTATTATTGCTTTGGCCTCCTTCATCAGAGCATCAACCTGAAGCTGTATCTGAAAATCCAAATAAAGAAGATGCTGATAGCATACCACCAAAATCGCAGGAGAAAATTAACCCATGAGAGGATTTTTTTTAATCGGGTTAACTTTATTATTTGCGTTAACTTTAGCTATTACTCCTATGCCGAGTATTATCGAGTCATATCGTCCGGATTGGATTTTATTAGTATTGGTATATTGGTGTATTGCGCTGCCTCATCGAGTTAATGTCGGGACAGCGTGGTTTTGTGGATTTTTATTAGATATTTTATTGGGGTCTGTTTTGGGGACCCATGCTTTTATGTTGGCTTTTGTCGCTTATATTTGTTCTGCTAATTATCTAACAATTCGAAACTTTTCAAGCTGGCAACAATCATTAATTATTGCTCTAGTGACTGCATTTTATCATTTAGTTGATTATTGGTTGCAGCATTTTTTAACAACAGCATATTTTATGCCGGAGCTTTTATGGCCAGTGTTGAGTAATGCTTTTGTTTGGACATTTGTTTTTTATGGTCTGCGTAAATATCGCCGCACTTTCAGAATTCGCTAATTTATGACATCTATTTATCTTGCTTCAAAATCGCCTCGTCGTCAGGCGTTATTATCTCAATTAGGCGTTAAGTTTGAGCTTATCGAAGGTGAAATTGACGAAACACCATTTATTAATGAAGACGCTAAAGCTTATGTACTCCGTTTAGCAACTGCAAAAGCGCAGGCTGGTTGGCAAAATAGCCAAAAAGATAAAGCTGTATTAGGTTCAGATACTATAGTTGTATTTAACGGTGAATTATTGGGTAAACCAACAGGCCTGCAAGACGCTATTCGCATGTTGAGTATGTTATCTGGGCAAACTCATCAGGTAATGACTGCGGTTTGTTTGTATCGAGAAAATACAATATTAACCGATGTAGTCATTAGCCAAGTCACATTTGCAAAACTAACAAAACAAGAGATTGTTGAGTATTGGCAAACAGGTGAACCTCTGGATAAAGCGGGCAGTTATGCTATTCAAGGGATTGGTGGGCAATTTGTGGTTAATATCAATGGTAATTATTCGGCGATTGTTGGCTTACCTTTATATCAAACTAAACAGTTATTAGCTCAACTAGACTGATACGGATTAAATGCATGAGCGCAGAATTATTAATTAACATTACCCCTACCGAAACCCGAGTTGCTGTCGTTGAAAACGGCAGTTTGCAGGAAGTTCATATTGAACGGCAAGCTAAACGCGGCTTAGTCGGTAATATTTACAGCGGTAAAGTGAGTCGGGTTTTACCTGGCATGCAAGCCGCTTTTATTGATATAGGGTTAGATAAAGCCGCATTTTTGCATGCCTCGGATATTAGTGTGCATGACGAAATTAAAGACGAGCAAGCCATTGATAAAGCTCAGCTTCCGGTACGTGATATTCGTGACTTAGTTAAAGAAGGTCAGGATATTGTTGTGCAGGTAGTTAAAGATCCGCTCGGAACAAAAGGGGCACGCTTAACAACTGACATTACCATTCCATCGCGTTATTTAGTGTTTATGCCCGGCTCTGAGCATGTTGGTGTATCCCAGCGGGTTGAAAGCGAAGTTGAGCGAGACAGATTAAAAGAAGTTGTTGGTCAGTTTTCTGACGACAAAGGTAGCTTTATTGTTCGTACTGCGGCAGAAGGCGTAGAGGCTGAAGAGCTAGAGCAAGATGCTATTTTTTTACGAAGGGTGTGGAACAAAATCCTCAAACGTAAACAACGCAGTGGCAAAATTCGTTGTTTATATGAAGATTTAACCCTAGCTTTTAGAATTTTAAGAGACTTTGTTGGCAGCAAAGTAGAACGAATTCGGGTTGATTCAAAACTGGCTTTTGATCAATTACACGAGTTTGTGACAGAGTTTGTGCCTAACTTAAAAAGTGTTATTGAATATTATCCCGGTGAGCGGCCAATTTTTGATTTATTTGATGTCGAAAATGAAATTCAACGAGCACTGGAGCGTAAAGTTCAGCTTAAATCCGGCGGCTATTTAATTATTGATCAAACCGAAGCCATGACCACAATTGATATCAATACGGGTGCATTTGTCGGGCATCGTAATTTAGAAGATACAATTTTTAATACCAATATTGAAGCGACTCAAGCAATAGCCCGTCAGCTTAGGTTACGAAATTTAGGTGGAATTATTATTATCGATTTTATCGATATGATGAATGATGATCACAAACGCCGGGTATTACACGGTTTAGAACAAGCTTTATCTTACGACAGGACCAAATCAAACATTCATGGCTTTTCTGCTTTAGGATTAGTCGAAATGACCCGAAAGCGTACCAGAGAAAGTTTGGAACATATTTTATGTGATTCGTGTCATATATGTCAGGGGCGTGGTTCGTTAAAAACAGTTGAAACCATCTGTTATGAAATTTTACGTGAAGTCGTTAGAGTTAACCGGGCTTATGATGCCGACCGTTTTGTGGTTTATGCCAGTGGTGCAGTGTGTGACTATTTATTAAGTGAAGAGTCGCATGCGTTAGGTGAACTTGAAGTGTTTATTGGTAAACAAATTAAAGTTCAGGCCGAACCTTTATATGGTCCAGAGCAATTTGATGTGGTCATGATTTAGTGAAAGTAAAGTCTTTATTATCAAGCATTATTCGTAAGCTTTGGTTGGGCTTCGCGATTGTATTAGTTACTGTAGCCTTATTGCTGAGTGCTATCCGTATTAGTTTACCGTATGCTAATGATTTTAAAGATGAGCTTTCAGTTTGGTTTGAACAAGAGTTTAACCAGCCAATTAGAATAGAATCATTAACAGCTGATTGGCGAGGGTTAGGCCCTCAAATCGAAATGATTGGTTTTGAATTTGAGCGACAAGATGCATTTGACTCACCTGTTATTGTCAACATTAAGCAGGTCAATTTAGAGTTAGATTTTTGGCAGACTTTATTACAACGTAGCTTTGTAGTTAAAAACTTTGTTTTAGATGGTGTTGAAGTCCTGGTTGATATCGACAAATTAGATGCAGCAAAAGAAAGTGGTGATAATTTTGCTGTGGCTGATCTTTTTCAGGAGATTTTTTTAGAGCAGTTTAGACGTTTTGATGTCCAAGATAGTTTTGTCACTATTATCACTCCAGATCAAGCTGCTCATCAAATAAAGGTACACCAACTAAAATGGTTTAACCGAGGTAATACCCACCAAGGCGTAGGCGATTTTTCGCTTGAAGGAATTGAAGAAGATAAACTCGGCTTTATTTTAGATTTAACCGACTCTGGTGATGAAACTTATTCTGGTGAGTTTTATGTTAAATCTGATGGGATTGATTTAGCGCCCTGGTTTAAACCTTATTTAGCTAAAAGAGTCCGAGATATTCAAAGTCGGTTAAAATTTGAAGCTTGGTTAAATATTGAAAATAGTGAGTTGGGAGCGTTTTTATTAAACTTTGATCCTAGTCCTATGAGTTGGTATTTGGGCAATCAACTTCAACAATTTGAGTTAGTCAGTGGGCAAGTTCAGGCTAATTTGAAGCAGAATACCACTAGTTTTTATATCGATGATATAAGTTTTGCTGTTGGTGAGCAGCTATGGGCTGGTTTAAATTTAAGCCTGACCAAGCAAGACCAAAGCTGGCAGGTGTATTCACCGGAAGTCATTCTAAATCCATATAAAGCTATCGCCAGCTTGTTTCCATTACCATTGCAAGCCAGCCAATTTTTAAACGCCTTAAATGGTGAACCTTCGGTTGAAAACTTTCATTTTTCTTATACCAGTAAAGATGACTGGCGACTACATGCCAACTTGATTGATTTAAACTGGCAAGAAGTATTATCACTTCCTCAGCTAACCGGGCTATCAGCTGAAATCTCAGCAAGGCCAGGTAGCATAGTTAGTAATTGGCATTTAGCAAAAGGTGAGCTGGTATGGCAGCAAGTCTTTAATGATAAATTACAGGTTGAATCTGCTAATATTCAATCAATTATTCATTATCATGACTCTAACTGGCGTATCAACTTACCTAAAGTTCAATTAGCACTAAAAGAATTTGAGTTGAATGCAGCATTGTCGTTACAACCTGATGACCAACAAGAATTGCAGCTTTCAGCTTATGGTGAGTTAGGCCAAGTAAAGGTCACAGATGTAGAACGGCTCTTACCTAAAAAGTTAATTGGTGAAGAAACATTCAATTACTTAAAGCAGGGGTTACAGGGCGGAGTAGTTGAGCATAGTCAACTGATTTGGCAAGGTAAGTTAATTGATTACCCTTTTATTAACAATAAAGGGATATTTGAAGCTCAGCTATCACTACGAGATGCCTTATTTCAATTTCAGCCAGATTGGCCAGCAGCAAATGATATCGATTTAAAACTGACTTTTAAAAATCAAGGGCTCTTTTTTGAAAGCCAGCAAGCCAAATTACTAGGTGCCCAGTTATTAAATTTAAAAGCTAATATAGCGGATTTAACTTCACCACAAGCAGAACTGCAATTATCAGCCACAGCAGAAGCTCAAGGCGAGCAAGCCACTCAAATTATGTTACAAAGCAGTTTAAAAGACTCTGTTGGGAATGTATTAGAGCAAGCTCAAGTTCGAGGTTTGGTTAAACTTAACTTAGATTTACTTATACCACTGCATAATAGTCAGAATTTAAATGCCAGTGGAGAGGTTTTATTTAATCAAAATACGGTTTCTATTGTTAAAACAGGATTTGAGTTCCAGCGAGTAAACGGGCTGCTTGAATTTAATATGGATAAATTAAAAGCCCGTAAAATGACATTTGATTGGGGGCCAGTCCCTTATCAAATGGATATCAACAGTAGACAATTAAATTCAGGCTATCAGTTACAATTTGATTTAAGAGGTGATTGGCCTTTAGATGCTATTTTAGCCCAAGCTGATTTTTTGAACATGGCAGATAGGTTGAAAGGAAGCGCACATGTTGATGGTCATTTAGAAATATTATTTGGCGCTAATGATAGTTTAAATTATAGATTAGATGTTGCATCAGATTTACATGGGGTAACTCTCAAATTACCCCAGCCTTTCGATAAAAATGCAGAGCAATTGCGTATTACTAACCTCATGGTTGCGGGAGATGATGAGAGTGCAATAATAGAATTAACGTCTGGTAATAATATTAGTTTTAGCTCAGTTTTACCTTATGAGTTAGCTAAATTTAGTCGAGCTTATTTGGTATTAGGCGAAGATGTCTTATCCGCTCCAGGTACAGGATTTAATATTTCAGCGCATTTAAGACGGGTCAACTTTATTGATTACGTTAATTTTATTAATGATTTAAATAAAGATTTAAGTAAGCAAGAAAGTACCGGTGAAGCAATGATTGATTTACCTGAGCGAATAAGAGGTCAAGTCGATTTTTTAGAGTTGGGGCCTTTAACATGGCATGCAACCAATTTTGATGTGCAGCGCAGCGATGGTTATTGGCACAGTAAAGTTTTTGCTGATGAATTTAGAGGCGAAATTAATGCGTTTGATAACTGGGATAAACAAGGGTTAAATATTTCGGCCGAGCAATTACTATTAACTCTTAATAAAGCGGAAGCTCAAACAGAAAAATTGGATGAAAAACTAGAGCACAACGTTATTTTATCCGCTTTTACAAAAGAAGAACTTAGAGAAATTTTTGCCGCTATTCCTCCCACCAAATTTAGTTGTGAGCAATGCCAGTTAGACGATAAAAATTTGGGTAAAGTTAGTTTTGATATTTCAAGGGCATCGCCTAATGATTTGTTATTGAATAATTTTAAGCTCGATTATCGTCAGCATAAAATAAATGCATCAGGTGCTTGGCGGCTTGATAATTTAAATCGCAGTACCACACAAATAAAAGGCAAAATAAACAGCTCTGATTTTGGTCACTGGTTAAGAGATTATCAATTAACCTCGGCAATTCGTGATTCAAGTATAGATGCTGATTTTGAACTAAACTGGCCGCAAGCGCCTATGGATATCGGTTATCAGTATTTGAATGGCAATATTAATATTCGTTTAGGGGAAGGTTATTTAACCGAGGTATCGGATAAAGGCGCACGTTTATTATCTGTACTGAGTTTAGATTCGCTGGTACGTAAACTAAAACTGGACTTTAGAGATGTATTTAGCAAAGGTTTATTTTATAACCAGATGAAAGGCAGCATTAAGTTGACCAATGGTTTGGCCTATACAGATAACACCACTATGGATGGGGTTGCCGGTAATATGGAAATTAAAGGCAGTACAGATTTAGTATCACAAAAGATAAATTACGATATTCGTTTTAGCCCTAAAATTACCTCTAGCTTACCGGTATTAATTGCATGGATGGTTAATCCGGTTACCGGGATTGCGGCGTTGGCGATTGATCAGGTAATCGAATCTGCCGATGTGATCTCACAAATTAAATTTAAGATTAGTGGTACAATAGATAACCCTCAGGTGGTTGAAACAGCCCGCGAAAGTCGCGAAGTTAAATTGCCTAAAAAAGCAAAATCCGGCAATAAACAATAATCGGATGATTTTGTGAGTCGCAAAATGATCAAATTAATGAGGTTTTAATGGACATCTCAGTTACCAGCATTCAAATGAACTCCAAAGTGAGTGTGGAAGACAACCTGCTCTGGTTATCTCAGCAATTTTCGCAGATTAAAGCGCAAGGGCATAAATTAGTGGTGCTGCCTGAGTGTTTTGCCAGCTTTGGTGGTTTTACCGGTGCAATGGGGCAGATAGCCGAAGATTATGGTAATGGGCCGATTCAAAACTTTTTAGCGCACAATGCTAAAAAATACGATTTATGGCTGGTGGCTGGCAGTATGCCGATTAAAAATCCTCAAACCCAGCTATACAGTGCCGCTTGTTTATTATTTTCGCCAGACGGGCATATTCAAGCCAGATATAATAAAATACATTTATTTGATGCCGATGTTGCAGATAAAACTGGGCAGTATCGTGAAAGCGATAATACGCTTGCAGGTGACAAAGTGGTTGTGGTTGATACCCCTTTTGCGAAAGTTGGGCTGGCAATATGCTACGATGTTCGTTTTCCTGAATTATTTAGATTAATGCAATTGCAAGGTGCGGATATTATTTGTATTCCAAGTGCATTTACTTATGTTACAGGATGCGCCCATTGGCAAACATTAATGCGCGCCAGAGCAATAGAAAATCAGTGTTTTGTGGTGGCGGCCAATCAAACCGGTGAGCATCAAAATGGTCGTCATACTTTTGGTCATTCAATGTTGATTGATCCTTGGGGCGAAATTATTCACCAACATGCAGAGCAGGCAGGCATAATGGAGAGTCAAATTCATTTAAGTAAAGTGACTCAAACCAGAGCCAAAATGCCTAATTTACAACACAGAAAATTTAAGTAAGACAATCCATGAATTCAGTTACAGATAATTTATTATCACAAAGTCAGTTGGATTTAACTGAACTTGAAAAAAACTTAGCGTTTATGCATCAGCGTAAGCTTGATTATGCCGATTTATTTTTTCAATCGAGCTTACACGAATCCTGGGTTTTAGAAGACGGAATCGTCAAAGATGGTTCATTTAATATTGAACGCGGTGTTGGGGTTAGAGCCGTAGATGGTGAAAAAACTGGTTTTGCTTATGCCGATGAAATTAGCTCAGCCGCACTTGCCAAAGCCGCAGATGCAGCGCGAGGTATTAGCAGCCAAACCTCAGATTTTAAGATTGCTGTTTTAAAACAAACTCAAGCTAAACCAATTTATTTGGGGGTTAATCCGTTTTCTAGCCTAACGCCAGAGCAAAAAGTACAGTTGCTTAAAGATATTGAGCAAATTGCCAGAGCAGAAGATCCGCGAGTTGTACAGGTTAATGCCAGTATTTCAGCCGTTTACGAGGAAGTATTAATTGCAGCCAGTGATGGTACTTTAGCAACCGATCAGCGTCCGTTAGTTCGGTTAAATTGTACGGTTTTGGTTGAGCAAAATGGTCGTCGTGAAAGCGGTAGTTGTGGTGGCGGTGGCCGCACTGATTATGCCTATTTTTTTGAAGCCAGCCACTCAGGCGAAGCAAGATACAGCCAATATGCTAAACAAGCAGTTAAGCAAGCATTAGTTAATTTAGAAGCCATTGCAGCCCCAGCCGGAACTATGCCAGTTGTGCTTGGTGCGGGTTGGCCGGGTGTATTATTACACGAAGCGGTCGGGCATGGGTTAGAGGGCGATTTTAACCGTAAAAAATCGTCTACTTACAGTAATAGTATGGGGCAAAAAGTGACCTCTGAATTATGTACTATCGTGGATGACGGCACCTTGGCAAATCGCCGCGGTTCACTCAATGTGGATGATGAAGGGGTGAACAGTCAATACAATGTATTAATTGAAAACGGTGTGCTTAAAGGCTACATGCAGGACAAAATGAATGCCCGCTTAATGGGCGTTGCGCCAACCGGCAATGGCCGCCGCGAAACCTATGCCCATTTACCTATGCCTCGAATGACCAATACTTATATGTTACCCGGACAAAGCGATCCGCAAGAAATTATTGCCTCGGTTAAAAAGGGCATTTATGCACCTAACTTTGGTGGTGGTCAGGTTGATATTACCTCGGGTAAATTTGTATTTTCGACCTCTGAAGCTTATTTAATTGAAGACGGCAAAATTACCGCGCCCATTAAAGGCGCTACTTTAATTGGTAACGGGCCAGATGCAATGAATAAAATCTCAATGGTTGGTAACGACTTAGAGTTAGATTTAGGTGTTGGCGTATGCGGTAAAGACGGCCAGAGTGTACCTGTTGGCGTTGGTCAGCCAACGGTCAAAGTGGACGAGTTAGTGGTTGGTGGTACAGGTTAATCACCAAACTTAGCCAACATATGATTAAAGAATGAGAGATTAAAATTAGATGAATCAAATTACAATTACAACGCCGGATGACTGGCATTTACATTTTCGTGATGGCGATATGTTACCGGAAACTGTACCAGCTACCGCCCGCTGCTTTGCCAGAGCAATTGTGATGCCTAACCTAGTACCGCCGGTAACCACTGCACAAATGGCGATGGATTATAAACAGCGTATTTTAGCTGCGCGCCCAGCCGGCAGCCAGTTTGAACCATTAATGACTTTGTATTTAACTAACAATACCAGCAGCGAAGATATTCGCGCAGCTAAACAAGCCGGTGTGATTGCCTGCAAACTTTACCCTGCTGGAGCAACGACTAACTCTGATGCCGCGGTAAGTGCGCTAGAGGCTATGTATCCGGTATTTGAAACTATGGCCGAAGAAGGTTTATTGCTGTTAATTCACGGTGAAGTGACTCGTCATGAAGTTGATATTTTTGATCGTGAAAAAGTATTTATTGATGAGCATTTAAGCAAAATAGTCGCAAAATTTCCGCATTTAAAAATTGTTGCCGAACATATTACAACAGCCGATGCAGCACAATTTGTCAGTGAAGCCGGTGATAATGTTGGCGCAACTATTACACCACAGCATTTAATGCTTAACCGTAACGATTTATTGGTTGGTGGCGTACGCCCACATAATTATTGCTTACCTGTGTTAAAACGTAATACACATCAACAAGCGTTACGCGCAGCAGTTAAATCCGGCTCTAAAAAATTCTTTTTAGGGACAGATTCAGCCCCGCATGAAAAACACCGCAAAGAGTCAGCTTGTGGCTGTGCCGGTTGTTACAGTGCATGGAGCGCTTTAGAGTTATACGCTCAGGTTTTTGATGAGCTAGACGCGCTTGATAAACTGGAAGGATTTGCCAGCTTAAATGGTGCAGATTTTTATGGTTTACCGCGCAATAGCGGAAAAGTGACTTTAGTTAAAGAAGAATGGCAGATCCCTGAGCAAATTATTTTGCCAAACGGTAACCCGATTGTACCGTTTTTTGCTGGCCAAACCGTTAACTGGAAGCTGAAAACCGCCTAAATTGCTTTTTCACATACGTATGCAGGGTTTTGCATACGTATGTATTTGGTGTTTATTTAAAATAAAAGTAACATTTTAGTAACAGGTAATCTGGCATTGTGCTTTTTTAGGATGACTAATATGTTAAAACAAAATTTTATTACGGCTGTCAGTCTGGCAGTTGGCTTTGCTCTTACCGGTTGCGGTGCATCTAAAACCCAACCTACTGAACCAACCAGCGCTAATCAAACCACCCATAATATTTATCAAGATTATTTAAACCGTGATGTGCGGGACGATATTTTTTATTTTGTATTACCAGACAGATTTGAAAATGGCGATAAATCAAATGATCTCGGAGATAAAAATAAGCCAATTTCTTACGGTGGTTTTAAACCAGACAACAAAGCTTATTATCACGGTGGTGATTTAAAAGGGTTAGAGCAAAAGCTAGATTATCTGGAAAATATGGGCATTACAGCTATTTGGATGACACCTATTTTAAGAAACCGCGCAGTACAGGGCGATAGCTCAGGTTATCACGGTTATTGGATTGTCGATTTTAGTGAAATTGATCCGCATCTAGGTGGCAATAAAGATTTAAAATCGCTAATAGATAAAGCGCACCAAAGAGGCATAAAAGTCTTTTTTGATATTATCACCAACCATACCGCTGATGTTATCCGCTACCGTGAATGTCACGATGAACAAGGCCGACATTTAGATTCAAGCTCATACGAGTGTAAATACAAAACCATTGAACAAACCCAAAGTGGCGATAAATATACGCCTTTTATTCCTAAAGGTCAGGAAACCGTTAAAACACCAGCTTGGTTAAATGATCCTAAATATTACAATAATCAGGGTGATAGCTTCTGGCAGGGCGAAAGCGCAGTTTATGGTGACTTTTCAGGGTTAGATGATTTAGATACCCGTCAGCAAGCTGTCGTCGATGGATTTATTGATATCTATAAACATATTGTTTCAGAGTTTAAACCAGACGGCTTTAGAGTGGACACGGTTAAACACGTCGATATGTCATTCTGGCAAGTATTTTCACCGGCAATAATGGAACACGCCCACAAAGAGGGTATTCCTAACTTCCATATTTTTGGTGAAGTGTATGATGGCGATCCTGCATTTTTAAGCCGCTTTACCACAGTTGGAAAAATGCCAGCTATTTTAGATTTTGGTTTGCAAGGCAACGCAGATGATGTATTTGCTAATCATGGTAGTCCACAAAAGCTCACTAAATTATTTGATGATGACGATTATTATAATGATGAAGACAGCAGCGCAGATGAGCTACTTACCTTTATTGGTAACCACGACATGGGGCGAATTGGATTATTCTTAAATAACAATTTTGCCGATGCCAGCGAAGCTGAAAAAACACAGCGCAGTATTTTAACTCACGCATTTATGTATTTTGCTCGTGGTATTCCAGTGGTTTATTACGGTGATGAGCAAGGTTTTACCGGTGATGGTAATGATCAGGCTGCCCGCGAAAATATGATGCCATCATTAGTGGATAGCTATAACGACAATAATTTATTGGGCACAGATGCAACCACCGCAGATGATAACTTTGATGAAAGCCATGTGATTTATCAATCGCTTGCTGAATTTGCAAAAGTGTATAAACAAAATACAGCATTAAGACGTGGTATTCACTTAAATCGTTTTGCAGATAAAGCATCTGGCTTATATGCTTTTTCACGTATTGACACTAATGAGCAAGTTGAATACCTGTTAGCTTTTAACTCAGCCAAGCAGCCAAAAACTTTGCAGTTAGCTGCAACCTCAGCCCAGTACAAATTAGTGTTAGCCAGCGACTCAGCTAAAACGGATACCCTAAAAACTGAAAACGATCAGGTTAACTTAACTGTGCCACCGCTTGGGTTTGTGATTTACAAAGCGGATTCACAAATTATACCTGCCAATTTACCTTCGGTAGCGGTTACTCAAGCTGGAGTGGATGAACGGGTTAGTGAACTGTTTAATATTGAGTACCGACTTGGCGAAACTCAAACCACAGATGCAGCGCCAGCATTACTTAAAGTAACCACTGAATACATGACTAAAGATGGTGAATTTAAACTGGCTGCAACTGATTTCACCCCACCATACAGAGCAAAAATTGATCTGAACAACTGGCAGCAAAGTGCGAAAAAAGTCAGAGTCACAGTAGATAATTTAGCTGGTAAGGTGAAAACTAAATTAATCGATTTATCAAACTAATTAATCTGCCAATTAATCCTAAGTGGCAGATTAATAAAACATGAAACAAAAATGGCTACCTCGGTAGCCATTTTTAATGTTAACTGGTTATTTTAACCTAAGATTTTTTGATTAAAACTTCATTGGTGTGATTGGGTTTTCTTCAAACTTTAAATCAACCTGATATTCGGTATCACCTGCTTTAACAAAGAAAAACGTTTTTTCACGTTTAAACACTTCATGCAAATAAATCACTTTTACATTTGGGCGTCTGTCTGGTTTCATGTCAGTTAATTCAACATTGTATCGTGTAACATGAATATTTTTATATTTTGGTGGCGTTACTAATAACAGTTCTTTTTTATCATCTCTTAAAACGATGGTGCTGTTATTGACCGAGTAAGTTAAATTTGAGCTGTCAAACAAAGGGGTTCTCCCTTCCTATTTCATCATAGGATTTTACAAAGGTTAAAATAGACTTATTAAGATAGCTTTAAAAAAGCGACTACATCCAAAAAATAAGTTTAGCATCTGTTAGTTATAAAAAGTAGTTTATCAAAAAAACATTATTTTTAAACATTAACTTTGGTTAACTGACTAAAACTCATCAAGTATTCTATCGGTTTAAATAAATGCCAGTTGTTTTAACAAACTTAAACCTAAGTTTGATGATTAAGCTGATTTAACCCAGTTCGTCGTTTATTTTTAAATAAAAGCATGTTTTAACGATTATCAAATTTTTAGCGATAGATTTTTAAAATTAACTTGCCGTAACATAACGATAAAAATGGCCAAATAACTCTGCCTGTAGGTCACGCTTTAGCGTGAAAATATCCCTTTTTGTTTTATTGAGCGAAGATTAAAATTAAGTTAACCAATCAAGTTTGGTAATTATTTAATATTAAAGCTAATATTTGGCATTGGCAGCGCGTATGATCTTTTACGGTTTTAAATGATTATCCATAAAATACACCAATTAATTTCAAGCTAAAACTAACGTTTTGCCCAAGCTATTTAATACATGAGGCACAGGGCTACTAGGGAAAGTTAATCAAGTGAGTCGAGCAAAAATAACCCTTGAAGAGTATGATCCTTCATGGCCATCTAAATTTAAAGACGAAAAAGAAAAGCTGATGGCTGTTGCCGGAAAATGGCAATTTGGAACGATTGAGCATGTTGGTAGTACAGCCATTTCTGGTATGGTTGCTAAGCCAGTAATTGATATTATGTTTGGCGTTAAATCGCTAACTGAATCCAAACCGGCAATTAATGCTCTGGTAGAGAGTGGTTATGAATATTGGCCTTATAAAACTGAGGTAATGCACTGGTTTTGCAAACCATCAGATGCTTTTAGAACGCATCATCTTCACCTAATACCTTATGAAAGCGCATTATGGCATGAGCGCATTAAGTTTCGTGATCTTCTCCGTTCAGATAGCTCTTTAGCTACACAATATGCGAAATTAAAACGTGAATTAGCTAACAATTATGCCGAGAACCGTGAAATGTATACTCAGAAAAAATGGCCATTTATTAAACAGGTATTGGCTAGCTCTCAAAAGTAATCACAGGATAAAAATTTAATAGCAGCCAACAAAGATTAAAAATAACAATGACACAACAGTGGGTGTCATCTTACTTTAATTGATCTTACTTTATTCTTTTGTATCTGATATTTATCGATTAGTTGATAAATTGAGAAAAATAGGTAAAAGTAAATATCAAATTAATTATTAAGTAGATTGTGGCTAAACCGGAGCTATTAAAATAGGTTTTTCTACAGTCTCGTTAGGGCTCAGATATGAATCGAGCATTTGGTAAAGTCTTCAAAAGCGAAAATGGCGTTGAGTATGGCATAATCCGAAAAGGCAACCTGCCATTTCCTAAAGTTTTATCTAATTCGAATGTCCTTGCAGAGGACGATTGTGGTAATTATTTCGTTCTCCTTAACGAGGCTGTGTGCTTCTGGGATCACGAAACAGGAGAGAGCAAAATTCTTTCTGGGTCAGTAAATGATTTTGTTTCTAGGTGTTCTTCTCCAAAGGAAGTGGAACTAGAGCCTGGCCAAGTAGAGTCGGCTTGGATAGATCCCGAGTTTGCAAAGCAATTCGGCATCAAGTGCAAGCCCTAACAAGCGCATGTTTCGGACAAATTTCCGCTGCGCTCCAATTTGCCGCAAATGCGGGCGTTAGCTGTATTCGATGAATTTGTTTATTAAAATAATATGTTGGATGGGTGGTATAGCAGCACTTATAAGTGCTGCTTTTGTTGCATTTATGATGTACTTGTTTTCTGATATGTGTGGAAACTACGAGCATTCTGTATTTCAATCACCTGACGCAAAGTATAAAGCTGTGATCTTTCAACGAGATTGCGGTGCCACAACAGGCTTTTCTACTCAAATATCAATATTGCCTTCAAATGAAGCTTTAATGAATGAATCTGGTAATATATTTGCAATGGAAGGGCATTCAAATGATGTTGCTCCAAAAGTTGAATGGCTAAATGACGTTACTTTAAAAATCACTAGTAGCTCTGAAAATACAGTTTATTTATCTGAAGCTAGTTTTGGCTGGTTTAACAAATTTAGTATTGTTTACGAGTAGGAATACAGCTAACAAGAGACTACGGTGTCAATAACTAATTTTAAGTTTTCGGCGCTTCCCATAAAACTCCGTCCCGAAGCATTGAATTTAAGATCACTATCATCTTTCTGACACAGGCTATTATGGCGACTTTTTTAGATTTTCCAGCAGCCACTAAACGTTGATATGTTTGCTTAAATACCGAATTTGATTG
>NZ_JAOPFU010000028.1 GCF_025515275.1 Catenovulum sp. 2E275 | reverse complement strand
ATCGAACTACTGCAAAAGAAGGCCTTAGTTGCAGCTAGGGCTTGGGTCTCACTTTACCTTAAATCATTAATTTGGTGGGGTTATTATCCATACAAACTGTTTAAGAGTGATTCTTAACGGTTGGCATTTTTAGTGTTAAATTTGAGTTGTGTATTGTGGTTGCGTTACTCACACTTTAACAGGGCGTTGAGCCTGTAGGAAAACTCATTGTTAATTTTTAAGCTTAAATTATTGTACAATAAATAGACTCAAAACGCTTTATTACGTAAAACCTTGATAGGTTTAATCGATTAAACAGCAAAACTTTTCGACGTAGCGAACGATTAAATTTTGAGGACGAGGTTTTTCTACAGTCTCGTTATACATTTTGGGAAGTTATGGAGTTTTCGATAAATCCGCACAGTGGAGTTGGCTCAATCAAATTAGGTATGCATAGAGCAGAAGTTCGTGAAATACTTGATGGATCATTTGATTCATCTAGAGGATCTCTCGATTATTATTTTAATGGCAGTCTTCAGGTTGAGTTTGAAAATGAATTAGTAAATTTTATCGGTCTAGCTCTAGATGAATCTTATGTCGTAACGTACTTAGGTGTTAATGTATTTGATGTAGAGGCTTCTGAATTATTTGCCTTAATAGCTGCTAATGAGCCATTGGAATATACATTCGACAAAGGCGAGTATGTTTTTCCTGAGCAAATAATAACGCTGTATGATGCTGATGATCAGTACGATTACTTAGGGAATCACCGAAGATCTATTTGGGGACAAATTGGCTTAGGTTCAAAGGCATACTTGAAAGCCATAAGTGGTGAATATCAATCGCATCAAGGCGGAAACAAAAAGCTTATAAGGGCGTTATGTGGTACGAGAGTATGAAGATTACCGAGAGCTTAAAAAGCCTGATCTTACTTCCTGTTCTAGTGATAGGGATGCCGGTCGTACTAATTTCTCGTTTTTTCGAGAGTAAAATTGAGAGAACGCCAGAAGAAGTGGAATCTGTATTATTTGAAATGGCATCAGGTAAAGTAAGCGACGATTGCTGGGATGATTTTCTCAGCATACCGATTAAAAACAAAAGCCTAGACAGAATTCGAGAACGCGTTGAAGTATTGTGGGCTTATGAGGAATACCAAAGAAAAAACAATAAGGGTTTTTACGTACTTAATGTAAAAGGCCTATCTGAAATTCAGGGTATTATTCGTGATTTACAAGCTATCAGAAGCACATAACAATTTGCTCCATTTGACGCTGTGCATGGCTTTCGGCCATTAATCCACAAAAATCTACTACAACCGCTGTGCAAATGTGCAAGGCGTTGAGCCTTTAGGAAAACTCATTGTTAATTTTTAGGCTTACTTTTTTGTACAATAAAGTAAGCCTAAAAATGCGTTGCTAGGTAAAATTTTGATAGGTTTTAACCATTAAACAGTAAAACTTTTCGACGTATGAACGATAAGTTTTTGAGGACGAGGTTTTCTACGGTCTTGTTATAAACTACTTTAAACATGGAGTCATGAGTGGAATTTTATAAAGCAAAAAGTTAGTTATAAATACTTTAGCCGAATATGGTCAGTTTGGTTGTGGCATTATTTCTCTTTAAAATCAAACAAAGGTCAGTCAGCAAGAATTTCTGGTTCGCAAATATGTGTGGCGGTAGTTGATGTACATGGGCGTTTAAATGGCTTTGCGCGTGTATTAACTGACTTTACTTTTAAGGCGCTCATCTTTGATCTCATTGTAGCTCCTGATCAAAGAAAAACAGGTTTAGGTAATAAGTTAATTAACCTAATCAAAGAGCATGAAAAATTAAAATCGGTTAAATGTTTTGAGCTATATTGTTTACCTGAGCTTGAGCCTTTTTATATCAATCATGGTTTTACCACTGACGTTGATAATATCAAATTAATGCGGTATGCAAACGTATATAAGACGCCTAAGGCTAAATAAATTTTGGAGAACGTAATGGAAATAGATGAAGATAAAATTGATGAGGCAGCATTAGCACTACTTTACCTGACTTTACATGATCACTATAGAGCATGGAAGGGGCTTGATGGGCTGTAACCAATCGCCTTTATGAAAAAGGGCTCATCTGCGCTCCAATAGGAAAATCTAAATCAGTTTTATTTACTGATGAAGGTTTACAAAAGGCGGAAGAATTATTCAAAAAACTTTTTACTAAATAAATCACAGTGCTGAATTGTGCTAAACAATCATTGAGGATATACGATTGTTTGAGGTGCGTTTATTTCTAGCCTGTAACAAACCAAGTCTCTAAGATTGGTTTGTTTGTGGATCGTGAGCGGGTCATAAAACCAGTAGCAACCAAGAGCCGCAATTAAATTAGCACATTTAGCCTTTTCGTCTTATCCAAAAATTGAATCGGGAAAATTAAGTTAATTTTCATCCACTTTGTTGGTGAATGCATAATAAATTAAAATATTTTCCTTTGTTGTTGAAAGCTTGTCCGTTATCAATTTGTGTTCACCCGGATTTAAAACGATTGTTTTATAATGCGAAGGTAAAATGGCAGCCATATTTTTATAACTGGTTATTTCTTGCTCTGCTCGAAAGTGGATAATAACTTGTACTATTTGAGTAAAGTCGGAATTATTAGCTAGTTCAAAGCTGTAGTTACAGGTTTGTGAGTTACAATGCCAAGTTTTTTCAGTAAGTGTAACGTCAGCATTGATATCGGATATTTGCTTACCGGCAATAAGAGCAATAATCAAAATAAAGCATACTAGAAAAAATCTTATCATTCTAACTAAGTCCCTGTTGTACAGCTTTGCTGTTTCATTTTATTTAGCCATACCTGTTACGCCAAAATTCGAGCATATATTGATTAATTTCCCATTGGTTGCCAACGGCTTGTTTGGTGTAGGGCAAAGTTGGCATATAAGGAAACGGGCCAAATTCTGGAGTCATGCTGAGTTTGCCTGTGCTTTGGCGTTTAATATCGACTACTGTATCCCACCACGCGACATGAGCGGCAAAGGTTTTTTGCCATTCGGGTGCTCGCGGATCATTAACCTGTGGACCATGGGTGAAACCAACACGGGAGTGAATATGATCGGTACGCTCAAGCGCCAGCTTTACTGCCGCTTTTTGATCATCCAGTAATGATGAAGCAACATTGACCCAATGTGAAATATCTAAAGTTAAACGCAAATCCGGAAACGCCTGTAAATAGCTTTGGCAAATATGTGCTGCAAATAAAATACGTGCTCTGTGCGTTTCATGGCATATTTGGATATTTGCCGCTTTGGTTTGAGCTGAGCTTTCGTTAAAAAATACGCTGGCTTGTTCAAACGTAAAATAATCGCGTCCGGTATGGCAATTTATTTTAACGGGATTTAACGCAATGGCTCGCTTTAAATCATTTTTAAAAATCGCAAAATGCTCGTTAAAATCTCCCTGATGCGCGCCAACTAATAGCAGCATTTTGAGATCGTATTTTTCAAGTGTATTAACGACCGCCCGTGTTTTATCGGGTGAGGGCAACCAGAGTTCAACACCATCGTATCCGGCTTGTTTGGTCTGATTACAAAATTCATCAAAACTGCCTTTATAACCCCAATTGGTCGCAAATATATTGAGTTCTAACGGTTTTTGAGTAGTTGCCAGTGCCGAATTTAATCCTAAGGCTGGTGAAAGCTGGCTGCCAATAAGTGCACTTGAACCTAGTGAATATTGTAAAAACTGACGTCGGTTAAACATAATTTTTGCTCGTAAATTAAAACAGTAAAAAAGGTACAATCAGAGCCAGAATAAAAGCCAGCACGATACGAAAAGACGACACAAAAAATAATTGTTCTGCGCCCGGTGCTTGTTGTGCCGGTTTTTTACCGGTTAGCATGGCTTTAACCAAATTTTGTTTTTTGACCAACACATAAAAAAATACAATAACCAGATGCAGCCAAATTAACCCCAGCAAAGCATTAAAAATCCAGCCGTGTAAAAAGGTAGCAAAATCAGAACTTTGTTTTACTACCCAATCGGCTAACGGACCTGAAAACCCAATATCGTCATTGGCAAATAAACCACTAATCACTTGGCTTAAAATCACCAGTAAAAAAATAATCACCATCCAGCCACCGGCCGGATTATGCCCTGCATGATAATCGTCGTGCCGGTTAAATGATTTGAGTAAATAACGTACTGCGTGCCACGGCCATTTGACAAAATCGCTGAAACGCGCAGTTTTTGCACCAATAATGCCCCAAATAAGGCGATAAATAATTAAAAACGCGATAAATAAACCCGAATATAAATGTGCATCTAGCCAACGCATTTCCATCGTTAACCAGCAACTAAAAATGGCGATAACTAATAGCCAATGAAAAGCGCGGGTGGAGATATCCCAAACTTTAACTTTGTTAGCCATGGTTTACTCCTTTAAGCTGAATATTATGTTGTTGGCAAAGCTGTTTTAATGGTTCTGAGATCAGCGTTTGTTCAATACTTAATGTTTTAAGCCGAGTTAACTTGGTAATTAATAAACTTAAATTATCCGGTGATATTTGAGCGCCCTGTAAATAAGCTTCGGTGAGATTATGCATGGCTAATAAAGTATTGAATGATGAATCTGTTAGCTGGCTGCTACGCAAATAAAGCGAACTAATAAACGGTGCTGCTGGTGCAATTTGCTGCATAGTTTGATCAGTAAATTCACCAGTGAAAGAGACATTGCTAAAGCGCAGTAAATGAGAGTCTCGGGCAATAAAGTTAAACGCGTGCGGAAAACTTGGTGCAAGTTCAGATAAAACCTGATTCACTGGTAATCGTGCTTGCTGTACCGCTTTTTTATCTAATAGCGGAATTTGTACCTCAACTATTTTTTGAGGGGCATCTGGAAAATCTGCCGCAGTTAATTCTGCGCTGGCACCTTTATTAATCCACATAGTTAATATTTTTAATTCATCTTCACTGGGTTTATCCCAACCCAACGGTGGCATTAAACGTTTGTCGTCTTGCGGCAGTTTCATTCGATTAATTATCTGGCTGCTGGCTGGCTCAAACGGCACTATGTTGTTTGTACTTTTGCCAGAATATAAAGTGTGAATAAAACTGTCGGTTCTGAGCCCACCTTTGCTTTTATCTATACCGTGGCAAGCCGCGCAGTATTGGTTAAAAATAGGTTCAACTCTTTGTTTATAAAAAGAATCATCTGCTAGTTTAATTTGAGGTTTTAAGCCTAGGCCGGTTAAAAGCTGGTGGCGGTTAACCGGATCATTTAATCCTAAAAATACCAATAATAGGCAGGTTATAATCGCAACATAAGTAAAATACTGCGCAGTGCCCAAACCTTGTTGATGAATTAGCCGGTTGGCTTTTAACTGCATGACATGCTCATTTAGATTGTTCATTTTTATTGATGTTATTAAGCCAGAATTTGTGAAACAACCCGATACGGGTTTACACCGGTTAGTCTCTGCTCTAAACCTTGATACGGGTAATTTAATGCATGAGAATCAAACCCTAATAAATAAAGTAACGTGGCGTGAAAATCATGCACAGATACCGGATCTTTAACCACTTCATAGCCCATATCATCGGTTTCTCCGTGGGTATAGCCGCCTTTTATGCCGCCGCCAGCAACCCAAACTGTATAGGCAGACGGGCAATGGTCACGCCCTAATAATGCAGCATTATCAGAGCCTCCGCGATTTTCTTTCATTGGTGTGCGGCCAAACTCACCGGCAAAAACGACAAGCGTATCTTCTAATAAACCAGATTGTTTTAAATCGGTTAATAAGGCTGAAATAGGCTGGTCGATTTGTTTGCATTTGTCTTTAAACCCCATATTTAATGCTTCGTCTTTAATAACGCCGTGGCTGTCCCAACCCCAGTCAAATAATTCAATAAAACGCACGCCCCGTTCAGCTAATCGTCTTGCGACCAGACAATTTTTTGCAAAACTGGCGCTGTTCGTATCTGTGATTGCATAATTTTGACGGGTTGCTTCGGTTTCCTGATGTATATCAAATGCATCTGTAGCTTCTAATTGCATTCTAAAAGCCATTTCGTATTGGGCGGTGCGGGTAATGGTTTCGGGATCGCCATATTGCTGATAAGTATCACTATTGAGCGCATTAATGGCATCTAGCATATTGCGCCGTGCATTTCGGCTCACACCATCCGGATTATCCAAATATAAAACGGGTTGTCCTTGTGAGCGGCATTGCACACCCTGATAAACACTGGGTAAATAACCTGAACCCCACAAAGCTTTACCGCCGGATGGCAATGCGCCGCCAGATGCCAGCACAATATATCCGGGCAGGTTTTGGTTTTCTGTACCTAAGCCATAAGTTGTCCAAGAGCCTAACGAGGCATGGCCTAATTGCACTGAGCCGGTTTGCATTAATAATTGGGCTGGTGCGTGGTTAAATTGGTCGGTATACATAGATTTTATAAAACAGATATCATCTACGTGTTTCGTTAAATGTGGCAATCTGTCAGACAGCCATGCGCCGCTTTGACCATGTTGTTTAAAGCTAAATTGCGGTCCCATTAATTTAGGCACACCGGTTAAAAAAGCAAAACTTTTGCCTTCTAAAAATTCTGCCGGGCAATCTTTCCCGTCAAACTTTGCCAGCTCAGGTTTATAATCAAAAAGCTCTAGCTGGCTGGGAGCGCCTGCCATGTGTAAATAAATAACTCGCTTAGCTTTAGCCGCAAATTGTGGTGGCAGCGGCGATAAGGGGCTTTTAGGATCTCGGCCAAAATCAAGGTGTGCAGTGGCAGCATGTGCTTGGTTTGCCCCAAATAATCCGCCAAACTGAGATAAAAATGCGGCGCCACCAAAACCGGCTGCACCTTTTAAAAAGGTACGGCGGGTTTGGTTTTGTAGCTCGGCTAAATGCTGTTCCAGTTGATTAAATCGTTGAAAATGTTTCATTATTTTTTACCTGTTTAAACTGGTATCCAGATTCATTATAGTGGCTGCCAGATCGGTCATTGCGGCAAGCTCAGGCTGAGTTTTATCCTGATGTAATTTAATCGCCTGCTGATAGCTTTGAGTTAATACATTGATTTCTTTATCTGTTGCTGGACGACTGGCAAGGCGTAAAAACCCCTGATTAATAGCAGCATTTAAATGTTGTTGCTGTTTGGTTTTTAATAATATGTCAGCCAATGCTTGGGCAGCTTCGTGGTAAACCACATCATTTAGAGTGACCAGTGCTTGTAGTGGGGTATTGGTGGTAAACCTTTGCGGCGCACTAATAATATGGCCGGTATCGTCAAACGTGATAAAACTTGGATAAGGCGAGGTGCGTTTATTGTAGGTATAAATTGCGCGGCGGTATCTGTTTTCGCCAGTTGCTTCAACCCACTTTTGTTGATTATAGACAGTTTGCCAAACACCATCCGGCTGGGGCGGCATCACAGATTCACCAAATTGTTTGTCTGATAATAATCCCGCAGCAAATAGAGCCTGATCTCGGATCATCTCAGCACTTAACCGCTGGCGTGGGCCACGGGCTAAATAGGTATTATTTGGATCTTGCGATTTTTTATCGGCTGTGGCGATTGCACTTTGGCGATAAGTTGATGATAAAACAATGGTTTTGGCAAGTTGCTTAATATCCCAATTTAAGTCTTTTTGAAAATAAACCGCCAGCCAGTCAAGTAATTCTGGGTGGCTTGGCTGCGCTCCAATACTGCCAAAATCACCTAGCGTTTTCACTATTCCCTGACCAAAAAACTGTGCCCAAATTCGGTTTACAGCCACTCTTGAGGTTAATGGCTGGTCATCATCAAAAAACCATTTTGCTAAATCAAGCCGGTTAGCCCGCTCGGTTTTAGGGTTTAATTGACTGCTAAAAACGGCCGGTGTTAAAGGCAAAATGTCGTTTGCTTCTTTGTCTGTAAAATTGCCTCGGGTAAAAATGCGGGTTGAACGACGCTCTTGGGCAATTTGTTCCTGCATCACAGGCAAACTCGCTGCTGCTGTCTGGTTTATGGTCAGATTTTGAGCTTTAGCTTGGGCCAATAATGCTAAGGGTTTTTGGGGGGCTGTTGAGTCACTGACAGTAAGTTGTAATTGTCTTAAATAATAAGGTTTTTCACCACGGCTATGATCTTTTTGTAACTGATACAGCGAAAACGCCAGTTTATCACCGCGGTTCAGTTCAATTGGCTTTGTTAATAGGGCATAACTGCTAACCTGAGTATGCAATAAATGAGCGCTTAACCCTGTATACCAGCCTGAATCATAGTGAGTTTGGGCGCTGGTTTTTTGGTGATTGCTTCGGCGGCTATATAAATCCAGCATTTGATTAAAACCATAAACCGAAGCCGGAATAAATTGTTGAATTGCAACCGGCTGTTGCTCACCGTTGTGGCGAATAATTTTAATGTCGACTTTTTCAACCGTAAAACCATCTTGCGGGGTATGAATCGCTTTGGCTGGGTCAAGCGGAGCTACATTAAACTTGATGGCTGAAATAGTTTGTTTGCCATTAGCTGGCTCGGCTTCAAGCTGATAAACCCCAAGCGCTGGAATGGCTAATTTAGGCTCGGCTAATTCACCGTTTGTGATATTGAGTGGGGTTACACTATCTGGCAAATCAGCTTGTATTGCTGACTTTTCAGCCGTTTTAGCCAAGCGGTAAGCATTAAAAATGTTGTTGTGTTTATCCGTTAACTGTTTGCAGCTCTTTGCTAGTTTTTTGTTATTTTTTGAACAGTTCTGGAGCTGGTTTTGCAACTCTGGATTAAGTGATCGCCAGTCATATTCTGCAATTGCCAGCTGCGCTAACGGTTTATTGATTTGCGCTTTAGCTAAATTAACGGGTTGCCACTGGCTATTATTTTGCCAACTGGTTAGCTCAGCAAATAACTTGGTGCGGGTATGCTCATACGCTTGCTGGACATTAAATAAAGCCTGACGTTTATTTTGATCATAGGCAAATTTTAAATTTGGGCTGTCGTCGCGTCGGTCTGCATCTTCAGAGGTATTAAAAAAGGCCAGCGAATTAAAATATTCGGTGTGAGTAATTGGATCATAAGGATGCGCATGACACTGAACACAATTCATGGTAATGCCATTTAGTGCAATCCAAGTGGTTGCGTTTCTGTCCATGACTGCATAAGTCCGGTATTCCTCATCATCAGTCCCGGCTTCGTCATTTGCCGGAGTTAACCGGTTAAAAGTGGTGGCGACAACATCATCTAACTCAGGTTCGGGTAATAAATCACCGGCAAGTTGTTTAATCACAAATTGATCGTAAGGCATGTTCTGATTAAATGCGCGAATTAACCAATCACGATAAGGCCACGAATCTCGGTGTTTATCCCGTTCAAAACCACGAGAATCAGAATAACGGGCTAAATCCAGCCAAACACTGGCCCAGCGTTCACCATAATTTTTAGTGCTCAATAAGCGGTCAACTGTAGCTTCAAATTTATTGGGATCGGTACTGGTAACAAATTGATTAATTTGCTGCTCGGTTGGCGGTAAACCTGTTAAATCTAAACTGGCACGTCTTAACCATTGGCTATCGCTGGCAACTGGATTAGGCGTTAATCCTTGTTCAGTCATTTTATTTAAAACAAATTGATCAATTGGATTATTAATCCAATTTTGATTATCAGTTTGTGGTGGGGTAATTATTTTTGGTGGAATAAAAGCCCAGTGTTCTTCCCACTGTGCCCCCTGATTTATCCAATCTTCCAATAATTGAATTTCGTTATCTGACAGGGCCGGGCGCTTATACGGCATTCGTCTGGTTAAATCTTTAGACTTTATTCGCTGAATAAACTCGGATGCTTTAGCATCACCCGGCACTATATTCAGTCGCCCAGAATTACCACGGGCCAAAGCTTCGTTACGGTAGATATAAGAAATGCCGCCTTGTTTGGTGACTCCGCCATGACAGCCCACACAGTTTTTATTCAAAATAGGGCGAATTGACTCGTTAAAACTGATTACTGGCGTATCTGAACGGTTAGTGTCTGCCTGATTACACGCCGTTAATGCAATAGCCGAAAAAACCAGTAATAAACGGTTTTTTATGAACCAAGTCGAATTGAATAGTTTCACCACAACTTATACCTTATTTCCCCTAATCATTTGAATATGTATTAAAAAAGTAAATAATATTTGGGTAGTTGTTTTTATTAGGTGAATTAATTTAACATAAAAAGACGGTTTTTGTTAGTTATTTGATTGTTAGTGAGTGAATTATGTTTTTTGATCTCAATTGTTTGAGAGTTAACAGGCTTACATGTAAGCCTGTTAGATAAATGGCGTTAATTATGTTCAAAGCCAATTACGTTAATGTTATTGATCGCTGGCATGGTAAGATGGTCTGCACTAACTTGATTTAATTTAATATTTTTTACTGGTGCATCAGCTTGTGCTTCAATTTTGCAGATAAAATCGGCTTGTTGTAAATGAATATTTTCAAGCTGAATATTTTCGATTTGAGTTAAGCGCACTTCATAAGTTGGGACTAGATCTTTCCACTGGTATAACACATCGGTTTCTATTGCCAGAGCGCCACCTTTTACCGCTTTCACTTTTATGTTGCTGACATAAATATTTCGGACAAAACCGCCGCGTCGCTCGTTGGTTTTTAATAGCACCATATTGCCGGTGCCGACTGTATATTGAGTGCCATCTTCAAATTCACAGTCGTGAATATACACATTTTCAATCCCACCAGATAGTTCGCTGCCAAGTGCAACCAGTTGATGTGCGCGTTTAATTAAACAATTTCGCATCACTAAATTTTTAGTTGGGGTATTTAAACGCCAAGCATCCTGATTGCGGCCGGCTTTGATTGCAATGGCATCGTCACCTTGATCAAATATGCAATCCTCAATCAGCATATTTTGGGTCATTTCTGGGTCTACACCATCATTGTTATGTCCGTGAGCTTTTACTTTTACCCGACGGATCACCACATCGCTACACAAAAACGGGTGCAATACCCAAAACGGACTATCTTCAATTTCAATATCTTCAATTAAAATGTGTTTGCAGCGATTAAACTGAACAAAATGAGGCCTTAAATTAGCACCTTCAAATACCATCTGGCGTTCTATTAAAGGCTCGTTTTTCGACATTTGATGATACAACTTGGCCAAAGCCTGCATGTGAGGTTCGGGTCTGGCATACCAAATTTGCCAAATATCTAATTTAGCTTTGAGTTTACCTTGTCCACTAATGACAATGTTTTCACATTCATACGCATAAATTAAAGGGGAATAGTTGTAACACTCCATGCCTTCCCAAGTGGTTTTTACTGCCGGTAAATAATCGTTTGGATCTTCGGAAAATAATAAAATAGCGCCTTGCTCAAGATGTAAATTAATATGGCTTTTTAAATGAATTTTGCCACATAACCATTCACCTTGCGGAATCAATACTCGCCCATGTACTTTATTTGCTAATTCGATTGCACTGGCAATTGCCTGATTATTTTTTAGTTTATTATTTGGTTCGGCACCAAAATCAAGGATATTAAAAACCGGAGCTTGGCTAAAATCCGGCACTTTAATTACAGGCATTGCAAACGGTGCGTTGACTTGAATCTGTTCCATAAAAGTTAATTTTTTTAGTAAGAAATTATATCTTTGTTATATTAAAGCAATATCAGTCAAACTCAATCACTACTTTAACTAACTTTTTCTCTGTTGGAAGAATGCTTGATGCTGCGACAAATGGTTTTGATGTATGATCGCATGGATGTGAGAAATAGTATAAGCAGGAGCAGTTATATTTTTTCACCGGCTGAAATCAAGTTTTGAGATTGCATGAGTATATAAATGACAAATAATTATCATTTATATACTTCTGTGTTGGAGTGCTGGTGGTTTTAAATTTACGGTTTTTCCATAACTGAAGCTGCCATCAATACTGCCATATAACCATGTGCATATTGTTTGTCACCTATCGTTGGCACACTAACCGGGCGTTTGTTTAGATAATCCTGATAGGTGTTTTGTGGACTCATCCCCGGAGCAAAACCGTTTATTTGTATTTGACCATCTTCTGCTGTACTGATTGCAGTTTTTAGAGCTTGCCAGCCTTTTAAAGTTGTTACTGTATAAGCATGATCTAACAAACCCAAGTTGATACCTTTTTGGAGAGCATAAACGATCATACCTGTTGCACTTGACTCGGGGTAATTAGCTGGATCGGTATGTTTATCAAGCACCTGATGCCAGAAACCCGTATTAGGGTTTTGCGTTGCTCTAATGCCTTCTGCCAATTCAGAAAATAATATTTTAATTTTTGGATAAGCAGAGTGTGAGGGTGGCAATACTTCGAGTATGTCGACTAATGCCATTGCGTACCAAGCTGATGCCCGTCCCCAAAATTGAGTTGCAGTACCTGTGATTGGATGAGCCCAAGGCTTTTCTTTATCGTAGTTCCACGCATGTAGTGGTAGCTTATATTTAATATTAAATGAGCGCTCAGATACGAGCAAAATTTGCTCTACTGATTTGTTAATTGCTATTTGGTCTTGGGCTAATAAACCGTAACGAATTAAAAACGGGTAGGCCATGTATAAACCATCAACGGATGCGACATTTTTATATTTATCGACGTTTTTATGCCAATATGCACCGTCGGGTGTTTTGTTAAATGCAGAATTTTCTGAGAGCAGGTGATCTCGCATATTTTTAGCGGCCTGTAGGTATTTTTGCTGGCCGGTTTGCCTATACAAAAATAAACAAATTATGCCTGGATGAATTCCGTCTAGCGTATTTAATAAGCCATTTATTGAGCCGTCTGCCAGAATATAACTATCAGCATAAGCTTGAATATATTTAAAATAAGTTTGGTTACCTGTATTGTGAAATATTTTTTCCATACCATGCATAATGACACTATTTGAGTGATCCCAGCCATGATGTGTAAGTGCATCAATTGTTGGTTGGTATCGGGTAATAATTGCATTAGAGGTATCTTCGCCTAAAGTGCCAGCGGTGGCATTTTTGTGCAATATTAAAATAAATAGAATGGTTAATTTAAAAGTGAGTTTGAGCATCATAATCCCTGTTGTTTTATTTTGATTTGATAATGTAAATTTTTTGTTTCAAATTCACAATAAGAATAAAAAAATAGACATTATAAAATCGTATTATGGCTACAGGAGATGATTTTTTGAGCGCTAATTCGTTTTGTGAAAGGCCTTAGGTTTAATAGGTTATTTATAATCAGCTATCTCACAGTTTTTAAACTGGCCTAGTTTTAAGTAAATAACAGCACCTTGCTCTGTGGCACAAATAGGTGATGCATTTGGGTTGGCAAGTCGCAGCCAGCTGCCGTTTGGAAAATCTGCCTGTTTTGTACGGAGTGCACCGGATACCACTAGTATTTCAGCATTTTGATTGTTTAAAAGGTTAATTGTTTGTGTTGGTTTGAGTTTTAACAAGCTAACTGTTTCTGTATCTGATTGATATAAAAGACAACTATTTATACTGTTAGTCGTTTGCCATAGGCTTGGATCTTGAGTATTTATTTTGACTGTTTGCGTATCTGAGCTATCCATTTGTCTGAGTTTTACAAAAATCCGTGCACCGGTTTGGCTAAAAGGCTGATGGCTTGAACCGGGTGGGTTCCTAAGATACCAGCCAGCCGGATAATCGCCATTTTCATCTGAAAAGACACCGTGTAATACTAAAATTTCCTCTCCTCCCGGGTGCAGGTGTTGAGCAAAATTTGAGTCTGGTTGATATTCTACAATGCTGGTTGCACGGGCTTTTTCGTTGCCGATTCTGTCTAGCATTATTCTATTAACCCCTGCCTGAGGCGATTTGCTCCACTCAAACTGATTTGGTTTAAGCGATACATTTTTTGAAAAGTCGGCATTTAACAACATAAACAACCTCTAAGTGTAAGTTAACGCTTGCTTTTATTATGGATGAAAAGATATTTTAACTCATCAGCCTGCCAATTAAAGTATGGATAACAAATGACCACTGAAAACAGCGTATTACCTTTTGATAAACCTGCCGAATTAACTGAGCAAGAACAACAAAATAATATTTGGCGGCTGGCAATTGCACAAGCTTTAGCTGGAGCTAACTCTGTTGTGATTTTTGCAGCGGGCGCTATCGTTGGTAATAATCTTGCACCATCCGCTATGCTAGCGACTTTGCCTATTTCTATCTTTGTGGTTGGTATGGCTGCTTGTGTTTTCCCCGCAGGTGAAATTGCCAGATTATTTGGCCGCCGGATTGCCTTTTTAGTTGGCTCAGGTGCCGGTGTTTTAACCGGTTTATTTGCTATGTTAGCTGTTTTTATGGGCTGGTTCTGGTTATTTTGTGCCGCTACATTTTTAGGCGGCGCTTATGCGGCTGTTGTATTATCCTTTCGTTTTGCTGCTACAGATGGTGTCTCCGCTAAGCGTCAGCCACAAGCTTTATCATTGGTGATGGCTGGTGGTGTATTGGCAGGTGTGATAGGGCCACAATTAATTACATACACTATGCATTTGTGGCCAGGACACACTTTTGTTGCCACGTTTTTAACCCAAGCTGTGGTTGCCGCTATAGCAGCGGTGATTTTATGGAGCGTAAAGCTACCCGAGCTGGTCACAGTAAAAAATAACACAGGCAGAGCATTAACTGAGATTATTCGTCAGCCCAAATTTATCGGTGCGGTTATATGCGGTGCAGCTTCTTACACCATTATGAACTTTTTAATGACCGCCGCGCCGCTGGCAATGCATATTCATGGACATTCACAAGAGGCTGCTAATTTGGGCATTCAATGGCATGTGATTGCTATGTATGCGCCAAGCTTTTTTACCGGTAAATTAATTAGCCGATTTGGGGCAATTGGGATTGCAGGTGCAGGTATTTTATTAACTGGAGTGTCAGCCATTATTGGCTTAGAAGGCACTGATGTAACGCATTTTTGGTGGATGCTGATTTTATTAGGGGTAGGCTGGAATTTTGGATTTTTAGGGGCTTCGGCTTTAGTTTTGCAATGCCATAGGCCTGAAGAAAAAACGCGAGTACAATCCCTTAATGACTTTATTATTTTTGGATTAATGGCAATTGGATCGTTTTTATCCGGTGGGATTTTAGCCACATACGGCTGGAACTTTGTATTATGGGTTTCATTTGGTCCGTTGCTTGTTGCTATTTTAACCTTAGGATTAATTTTAAAGGGAAAAAGCTGAGTTGTAGTCGAAAATAGCTGGCTGGTTAATATTATGATGTGCAGATGGGTTAATTTATTTAGGTTTTTATATTTTAGGGAGAAGTTTAGCACAAGGTCGGGGGTGTTGGGATTGCTTCATCTTTGGGCATATCTGCTGGTGCGTTAGTACATACTATTATCGCTGCTGTGGGGTTATCGGCATTAATTATGGCTTCGGCCACTGCTTTTTTTATAGTTAAAATGGCTGGAGCTATGTATTTAATTTACCTTGGCGCTAAAATGCTTATACACAAATCAGAACTAACGGATACGATTTCTAACTCTGCAACTGGCTATTCAACTGCTTTTAAACAAGGTTTAATTACGAATGTATTAAATCCCAAAGTCGCTTTGTTTTTTCTGGCTTTTTTACCTCAATTCATTAGTCACGACAGCCAGTCCCATTTGTCCAGTTTTATGATTTTAGGTCTTACTTTTGTGATTACTAGTAGTATTTGGGGATGTTTTTTAGCTTGGTCGTCTGCCATTTTAAGTCATAAATTAAGAGCAAACCCTAAGATATTAAACTATATCAATAAATTTACTGGTTTTTTGTTGGTTGGTTTGGGCATTCGCCTACTTGTTAGTGATAAAAGTTAACAGACAGAGCGATTTATACACTGTCTGTTATGTTTATCTATAATTTTAAAGCGCTAAACTAACAATGGATTTAGCGGGTAGCTCAATAATGATTTTACCATTTTGCCAGCTTGCTTGATTGAAGCTTTGTAGTTTTACCTTAGTAGGGTTGTCAAAGCTGTTAAAATCGTCCATTTTATCTGCGGTTAATAACTGGCCTTTAATCGACTTTTGCTCGAAGCCAGTTAAATTTAAGCTTAATTGTACAGCCTCATCTGGATTTAAATTAGCCAGAGATATATGCACTTGTCCGTTTTTATCAACCGATGCTGTCGCGCTTACATTCGGTACACTAACACCGTTATGTTGGTATTGATTCGCCGATATGGTTAACGGCAGAGCTTTGGCGTCCTGATGTACTTTGTACATATCAAATACATGGTAAGTCGGGGTTAACAAAATTTTATCTTGGTCGGTTAATATCATCGCTTGTAATACATTGATCATTTGCGCAATATTCGCCATTCTTACCCGCTTTGCATGCTGATGAAAAATATTCAGAGTCACTGCGGCCACCATTGCATCACGCAGGGTATTTTGTTGCCATAAACCGCCCGGACTATCTGGTGCGTAGTCGTACCAAGTACCCCATTCATCTACTACCATTGCCACTTTTTGCTGTGGATCGTATTTATCCATGATTGCACCATGTTTACGGATTAATTCATCTATTAACAATGCACGTTGCATGGTTGAGATCCATAAATCTTCATTAAATCCAGTTGCCTGACCTTTTTTGCCCCAATCGTTGGTTGGCAAAGTGTAAAAATGCAAAGATAAACCATCCATCAGTGGTCGGTCTGTATTATAAAGTAAAGGGGATGTTTTACCGGGTCGCCACATCATGGCTTTTTTCATCACGGTTTCTGTCCATTCATAATCATCTGTATCTGCACCTGTGGCGATTAGCTGTGGTCGATTACCACGTGGTGCAGATGAACGCACATAACCTTGATATTTACGATACTGATTAGCGTATTCTTCGGCGTACATATTACCGCCGCAGCCCCAGTTTTCGTTACCTATGCCAACATAATCTAGTTGCCAAGGTTCTGTTCTACCATTTTTTGCCCGTTCAGAACCTATCGGGGAATCTGCATCCGTTGTCATATATTGCACCCATTCGCGTGCTTCTTGTACTGTGCCTGAGCCAACATTAACGGATACAAAAGGTTTGGCACCAATTTGTTCAATAAAATCCATAAACTCATGTGTACCAAAGGTATTAGGTTCAATTTGTCCCCAGCTTACATTGAGTGACGGCTGGCGGGTTTCACCTATGCCATTGCGCCAGTGATATTCGTCAGCAAAGCAGCCTCCCGGCCAGCGTACAACGGGCACTTGAATATGTTTAAGTGCTGCGACTACATCGTTTCTAATGCCACGTGTATTTGGAATCGGCGAATCTTCACCTACCCAAACCCCCTCGTAAACACCGCGGCCTAAATGTTCCATAAATTGACCATATACTTCTTTATGAATCATTGCGCCGGGTTTAGAGGCATCTATATTCACTGTGATTGTTTTGTTGGGTGCTGCGCTGCAAGCCTGTATAAAAGATAAGCCGCTAAGTGCTGCAGCCAGTGCTAGTTTTTTCATTGGTATACCTTTGTTTAGTTGCCATTTCCATAAAGTTTTGAACGTCTGAGTGCACCTGTAGATCGGCGTTTACGCCGATCTACAGTAAAAATTTGAACTCATCAAAATTAAATGGAAAAGGTATTAGTTGCTCATTCGCTAAACTATCGATTTTTAAAAGCGTAATATCACACAAGCTGGCTTATGTTTTGTTATGCCAGCTTGAATCAAAACCACTTTACGGTTGGTTAAAATATTGGGTTAAGCGGTCGAGTTCTTTAATTGAAATTGGGAGCACTGCGCCATGTTTTGGTCCTTCAAAATTAGTCGCTTTCATTGGTGAATCCGGCTCATTAAACCGGCCGATATTTTTAAATGTTTTAAAATCTGTAGTTTCGGCAAACCCCATGTTATTGCGTGGTTTTGCGTGAAAAACATCGTACATTAATACATAAGTATCAGTGCCGTGACGATGCCATAAATTGGGGGCCTCAGCTGCCACTTTTTCTGAGTCGACTTTAGTTGGATCAAACTGATAGTCTGCATTTATTTTGTCTGAAATTGCCTGCCTTAAATTGCCCGGGTTATCGTGAGCAACATAAAACATGTGGTATTTATCACCAATTTTGGTGATGTCAGCATCTATCGTATTAATTTTAGGGTTTGGATAATAAAAAATTTGTTTAGGGGTGGTAGTTAAAGTTGTAAAGTCCGAATTCGCATACGAATACACCATATAATTTGGTTCGTTTTTTTGTCTGGTGGTAAAATAAACCATTAATTGATTAGTTGTGTCATCGTAAATGGTTTGTGGTGCCCAGACTGAGCCTAAATCGCCCGCTTGAGGAAATAATTGATTAACCGGCACGCGTGCTAATGTCCAATCAATTAAATTGTAGGATTTCATTAAAATCAGGTTTTTATTATTACCCCAGCCGTATTTATCGCCGTCCCTTTCCCATTCTGTCGCTCTTAAACCTTCGCGCTTAGCAAAAATATGTAAGTCGGTTAATGCCATATAAAATGCATTATCTGGGCCGCGGTAAATGTGTGGGTCTCGCACGCCCAATTGTTCGGCAACTGCTTTGCCGATTAAGACTGGTTCACCGTTATTTACATCGGTAAACCTATAACCGTCTGTTGAAGTTGCAAAATAAGCTGAATGTGTTTCATCTTTAAAATAAACCAATAAATAGGCGGTTAAGTCGGATTTATCTGTAATTTGTTGAGTATCAGGATCAAGCTGCTTAACTAAATTTAATGTTTGAATTGCATGCTGATTCGGCTGAGTAGATGCGGGATCGAGCGCTACAGACGTTGACGAATTAACCGAGCAGGCAGATAAACCTGCGGTGATGACAAGGCTCGCTAAACTGAGCTGACAAAATTGTTTTAGCTTATGTTTTAAGATCATTTTTGTTTTCCTTGTTTATATTCTTTAAGCTTTGGATCTTAGGCTTAAATTATAATATTTATATAATCAATGGAATGGCAAAAACACTTAATTTGTTAATAATATTTTGTTTTCTTGATCTTTATTGATTGTATCGGACACCCAATACAAACTGACGACCAGTGTGATTATATTCGCGCATTAAGTTCATACTGCCGTCTCCAGTCACATAATGGCGGCTATATTCGTCAGTTAAATTGCCAATTTCAAAAATGAGTGTGGTTTGTTTGGTTAGGTTATAAAAAGATGAAAAGTCAACATAAGTGGAGCCTTGTGTTGCATTTTGTTTATTGCCGGTATACCCCGGAATTTCGGTAAAATAATCACCGCGACTATTAACTGAAATACGTGCGCCAAAAGCGGGTTCTTCATAATACAAAGTTAAATTATGTGAATTTTCAGATACTCCAACATTTTCACCTGAATGCACCTGAGTATAATTAGCGGTCAAACCTGTGTTAGCCCATTTGCCGAGCAAAAAATGAAAAGGCTGTTGGTAACTAAACTCAATGCCGTTAATTTTAGTACCTTCGCCATTTTCAGAAGAAACATGGGTATAAGCTTGAGTAAAAGGATCAACCGATATACTGGGATCAAAATTAGAATCTGCTCTGATCGAATCAAAATAAATAGGATCGACCATTTTGTCTTCCTTAGATGAGCGGATGTAATCTTTAATCCGTTTATAAAAAAAGTTAACTGCCACTAAAGCTTCTGGTTGAAAATACCACTCCATTGCAAAATCAAAATTGCTACTTTTATAAGGATCTAAATAAGGGTTGCCAACGGCGACTAAACCTTCAACATAGCGAAAACTCGGATTACTCGGGTTGAGTTTTGTTAAGCTTGGCCGGGTCATGGTTTGGGTTGCGCCCAACCTAAAAATAATATCCTGCGGGGTTTCCAGCGCCACATTTAAGGCGGGTAAAAAATTAGTATAACTATGCTCAGCATTAACCGCTTCAATCTGGCTATATAAGGTTGTATAACCAGTTGAATCTGCATCTGTTTTTACCAGCCGAAACCCTAAATTAGTGGTTAAATACACCTCTTTAAATTCATGCTGGTGTTCAAGTTCAATAAATGCGGCCTTGGTAGTTTCAACAATTTCAGAATTACCTTGAATTTGCTCAATCCAGTTTAATTTACCTCTGGCTTGTTTAACCTTAACAAAGTCTGCAACAATAAATGGAAATACCTCACCGTTAAAATATTGCCCATAATCAGATTTAGGAAAATCTTTAGTTAAACCAACTGCTGAATCAGCTTCAAACATGGGCAAACTATAACCTAAATTGGTTACTGTTCGTTGATTGTAGGCTACACCGGTTTGTAAATGCCAAATTTGGCCGGTGTAATTAAAATTGAGTTTGGCGGTAATATTTTGTTTATTTATCTCGGTTGCACCATCAAAAGATTTAAAGTTATAGGCTGCGGGGTCATTATAATTATAAAAATAGGTGACCTCTGGCGAATTAGAGTCTTGTGTAAAGTCGAAAGCAAACTGATGAGTTTGCAGCGTATCCATAATATGACGTAGTTCTTCACGGCGAAAATGAGATTCTGCTAGCCCTAAAATGCCATTCATTTGGGTCGATTCATTCAGCTGCCATTGACCAGATAACGCGTATTGATTAAATTGAGTTAAGCTTTGTGTATCGCGGCTTTCAATGCGTCCGGTGAGGCCATCAAATAAACCTGCATCGACTTGCTTGCCATTTTTATTGACACTGATTTGCAAAGGGGTTATCTGGTTAAAATAATTACGATACATTTGATAATAGTTATAAAAATCACGATTATTTTTAAGCTGAGCATGTAAAAAATCTAATGTGAGTTGAACGGTCGAAACCGGCTGATATTGTAAGCTGGAGGTAATGCCAAGACGCGTTTGATGATTGCCAAAAAAGTCTGGTCGAGGCAATCTGGGGGTCCACAAACAATTCACTGCGGCAACTTGTTGCGAATTTAAATAACAATCCTGCTCAGCTATATCGCCACTAATCTGTAGCTGAGTCGTATCAGCATAAGTCATATTATTTTCAACGGGGGTTTGCCAGCCAACAGTGCCAAATCCTTCCTGAGCTACTGTGCGTTTCGCATAAGCAAATGATAATAATGCGCCAAATTTTTGATCGGCGAAGGTATTTGAAATTAAAAATGCGCCACGCGGATCATAAGCATTGGATACAGGGTTATAGCTGGTTTGCAGCGAGGTGGCCAAGGTAAAGCCAGGTTTATCTAAGGGTTTAGCTGAGTATAAATTGACTGTACCCGCAATACCGCCTTCTTCAATTGCAGGGGTGGGCGATTTTTGAATATCCACTCGATTAAACAACTCAGATGCAAAAACATTAAATTCAAATGCGCGACCGCCATTTAATTCACTCACCGATGAATCCAGCTCATCAGTGGTGGTTGGAATTTCCATCCCGTTTAAAGTTACCCGAGTAAAATCAGGGCCTAAACCTCGTAGAGTAATACGGCGGCCTTCGCCACTTTCACGAGTAATCGCCACTCCGGGTAAACGCTGTAATGAATCGGCAATATTTAAATCAGGGAATTTACCTATATCTTCGGCCGAAATAGATTCACTCAAATTAATATTAGCGCGTTTGGTAATAAGCGCCTGACTGAGTGAGCTTCTAAACCCTTTAATTTTAATAGTTTCAATGTTGGTATCTGCGAGATAACTTGGTTTAGCATCATGGCTTTTCACCACTTTTTTGCTTAATACAATTCGGTGCTGTGAGTCTAAAAAGGCGTGTAACTGTGAATCTGCCAGTAATAATTTAAGCGCTTGCACAATGGAGTATTTACCGCTAAGCGGCTTGGTTTGAATACCGGTCAATTCAGACATTGGGACAGCGAAACTAACATCAGCTTGTTCGGCAAATTTTAATAAGGTCATCGCTGCATCACCGGCTTCAATATGAAATGTTATTTCAGATGAGGCTTCGTTAGCCTGCAACGGATTGATTGCCAGCTTAAATAGTAAACCAATGGCTAAACATAAATTGAAAACAGCGTGAGCTTTTAATGGGTTAAATAACCTACGTACCATCAATAATGGAATTGACAGTTGTTTGATTACATTAGGTTTAAATAACAAGGTAAAATGACCTGTATTCACGTATTTCCAGCTCAGCTAAAAAATCATAAAATTTCATAAATAATCATAAACGATTAATAAATGTAACAATAACATTATTTCTATTAACATTTAAGTTAAAACGAGAAATTATTTAACCTGAGGTGTGTATAAGGAGTGTTGAAGTAAATTTTTCAACTATTGGATTAAATAATACCAAACCAAGCTTATTTACGTTCCAACGAGGATAGTTTTTCGTCCTATCAAGGCATTTTTCTGTACCTAATAGTGAGCTATTAGTCAGAAAAATAACGATGAGAGGCGGAAAAATAGCCCGTTGGGCAAATTTTCTTATGTGCAGCTCAGGTTATTTAACCTCAATTCAGGCGCCTGATATTACCTTTGTCTGTAATGTGATGACTATTTTGTAAAAACCTTAAGTATTTTTTGGCTGTAAAACGTTAATAACTAAAAAATACAGCAAACCGGTCAGGCAAATTGCTTACTAAACCGGATAACAAAATGGATAGACAGATGGCTTTTCATCCCAAGAAAATTCGAGATTTTATAATATTAGCTATTGCTTTTTTTAGCTTAGCCGCTTGCAAACAAGCACCACAACAAGATAGTTCACTGTTAAAATCTCACCTCAATTCTGCACAAAGCTTAACATTAACCAATCAACATAAACCATGGACACGCTGGTGGTGGCATGGCAATGCGGTTACTCAAGCTGGGATTTCCTATGAGTTAGCTGCATTGAAAGCTGCTGGTGTTGGTGGTGTTGAAATTACCCCTATTTTTGGTACTTACGGAGAAGAAGATCAGTTTATTGAATTTTTATCCCCTAAATGGATGCAAATGTTTATTCATACATTAAATGAAGCTAAGCGATTGGGTTTAGGTGTCGATTTAGCAACTGGCACCGGCTGGCCGTTTGGTGGGCCATGGATTAGTGAAACTCAGGCTGCAAAAAATATTAATTATAAACAATATCAGTTAGCTCAAGGTCAGCAGTTGACTGATAAAATAGAGTTCATTCAAAAACCTATGTTAAAGGCTTTAAATAAAAAAGCTTCGTTTGAACTGATTAAAACACCACTGTCGGCTAATCAAAATCTACAAGCGTTAGCTATCGATCAAATCCGTTTTGAAAAATCATTACCGCTCTTGAGCTTAATGGCTTATAGCGATTCTGGTGACGTCATCGAATTAACAGAAAAAGTTTACAACGGACAATTAAACTGGATAGCGCCGCACGGCAATTGGACTTTATATGCCATATTTATGGGGCAGCATGGCAAAATGGTTGAGCGAGCAGCGCCGGGCGGAGAAGGTTTAGTGATTGATCATTTCTCAAAACCGGCACTTGAAGATTACCTTGCACAATTTGATCTTGCATTTAAAGGGCAGGATATCAGTTACTTAAGAGCTTTTTTTAATGACTCTTACGAAGTTGATGATGCTGCCGGGCAAGGCAATTGGACTCCTGCATTATTTAGCCATTTTAAGCAATTACATGGCTATGATTTAAAAACACATTTGCCTGTACTGCTAAATAAAGAAAATACGGAATATGGTCGTCAAATATTAACCGATTACCGCACCACCATTGAAGATATGCTATATCACAACTTTACCCAAACATGGAAAAACTGGGCGCATAATAACCAGGCGCTGGTTCGTAATCAGGCTCATGGTTCACCCGCAAATATTTTAGATTTATATGAGTTGGTGGATATTCCAGAAACCGAAGGTGAAGAGATGATCAAAATTAAATTTGCTTCGTCTTCGGCAAATTTTACGAATAAACCTTTAATTGGGGCAGAAGCCGCAACTTGGTTAAATGAACATTTTGAATCAGATTTAACTGATATCCGTAAAAATATGGAAAATTATTGGCTCGGTGGGGTTAATCATCTGGTATATCATGGCACCGCTTATAGCCCAAAAAATGCGGCTTGGCCGGGGCATTTATTTTATGCTGCGATTCATTTTAATGACAGAAACCCACTCTGGCACGACTGGGCTGAACTCAATCAATATGCTGCCAATGTGCAATATTATTTGCAAAACAGCCAGCACGATAATGACTACTTAGTCTATTTTCCAATTTATGACAGATATGCTCAAGTTTCAGATAACTTACTGGAGCACTTTGATATCTGGGGAAAATTTAATAAAACGGAAGTTAAAAAACTGGCCGATAAATTATTAAACAACGGCTATGCATTTGATTTTGTTTCAGATAAACAAATTGCTAAGCTAGCCTCAAAACAAATCGACACCAATACTAAAGCATCTAACTATAAAGCGATTTTAGTCCCTAAAACAAACTATATGCCGCTTGAAACCTATCAAGCTTTATTTAAGCTGGCGGAGCAGGGTATACAAATCATCTTTTTTGATCAGCATCCAAAAAAAGCAACTGGGTATGCCAATATTAGCCAAAATCAAGCTGTGTTTTCAGCGCTTAGCCAATTATGGCAACAAGATAATCCGGCTGTTACTTTTGAAAGTTTTAATCACAATCCTGATTGGATAAAAACTCAGTTACCACAAGGTATTCGTGCAATCCGCAAAAACTATCAAACCGGAAAACTCTACTTTATTGTGAATGATAGTTTGCAAGCTCAGGATGTTTGGCTGCCTTTAGCCAAGTTAGAATCTTCTAACTTACTGATTAATCCGCATGATTTAACTCAAGGTTTAGCTGAAGTTGAATCAAATGGCACTGGTCATAAAAAAATACATGTGCAGCTACAAGCCGGAGAAAGTGTCTTGTTATTAAGCCGAGAAGCGCCATTTAAAGCTAAACCTTATTTGTATTTTAAACCCGGAAATACAACCAAACTGACTCAGCCTTGGGCGTTGTCTTTTATTTCTGGCGGGCCTGAATTAGCACCTGCACTTAAACTGGATAAATTAATGAGCTGGAGTGAATTAGGGCAGGCATATCAATATTTTTCTGGCCGTGCCAGTTATGTCACTTATTTTTCAAATGTCAATTTATCTAATCATAAAGCCACTGATTATATACGTTTAAATTTAGGTGAAGTTGCTAACAGTGCGCAAGTGTTTATCAATGGGCATAAAATTAAAACTTTAACCGGACCTGATTTTTCGGTAGTGCTAAAAACTTCGGAGTTAAAAGCAAGCAACCGTTTAGAAGTTATTGTTAGTAATACAATGGCAAACCGAATCCGTTACATGGATCAACATAATCTAAACTATAAAACTTTCTACAATATTAATTTCCCGGCGAGAAAACCACAAAACCGTCAAAACGGTTTATTTACCGCTGAACACTGGCAACCCAAAAAATCGGGGTTATTAGGGCCAGTTACCATAACCGAGCTGAGTGTTAGTCCAATTAATAAATAGTCAAAATTAAATATAAGGCATTAAAATGATTAAAAAAATACACGTTTTTATCATTGCATTAAGTTGGCTGGCGCTACCCAGCTTGGCTGCACAGCTAACTTATCAAAATAGCCAGCTTAATTTCGATAATGGCAAACTACAAATTTTAAAAGATGGTAAAACGATTATTGATTTGCAAGACATTTTATTGAATTACCAAAGCGCAAAAACTTGGCAGTTAACATCGGCAACTCAAGATAAATTAACTTTGGTGGCTTCATTTTCTGATCAGGTGGAAATGTATAAAAGTATTTACGACACGGCCGACCGGCAAGTTGAATTTGAAATCAGTTTAGTTAAAGGTGGTTATCGCATCTATGCACAACCTAAATGGCTCGCCCATGTTACTTTAAAATTTAATGCTTTGGGTGATCATTTTTTTGGTTTAAGTGAACCACTGCAACCCGATAATCAATTATCTCCCGATTTAAAAGGTGCAGTGATTGATGTTGAAATTAACGGCAATAACAATAATTTACACGAAAATTATGCGTCTGCTTATTCTGCGTTTTATATCAGCAGCTATGGTTATGGTGCTTTTTTTGACTCATTTGCTAAAGGCCGATATTACTTTGATATAAACGGTGAAAATAAAATTCATCACGATGCCAACAAACTCGACTGGTATATATTTTTAGGCGATAGTGGCGAGCAGATTCATCAAGCCTATTTTGATTTAATTGGCGAACCTAAAAAAGTACCAGTATGGGCAATGGGGGCAATTGGCTGGCGTAATAATAATGCCAATGCTGCTGAAATTATCAGTGATATCAAAATCCTGACAGCTTTAAAAATGCCTTTTACTGGCTGGTTTGTTGATCGGCCTTACAGCGACGGTGCACATGCTTGGTCAAAAATGAATTTTAATCAGAATTTTGCTGATCCCAAGCAATGGATAGCTCAAATTAATAATGAGTTTGGGATGAAATTTATGACTTGGGCTTCAACCCCATTTTTTGAAGATCCACGCTTTGATAAACACCTAACCAGTTCATATAACTACTTGGATTTAACTGACAATCCTTCGTTAGCAGCCTTTAAACAAGAACTTACCAATAAGCAATATAAAGTTGGTGTGCAAGGGCATAAAATTGATCGGCTCGATGAAATGTTTAGCGAGCATGAAGTTTGGACTGATGCCAGTGTGACAGTCGACGAACGTAAAAATAAATATGCGGTATTAACCGCTAAAGCATTTAATGATGCGCTGCAAGATTATTGGGGAGATGAACATTTTAATTTTGCTCGTTCCGCCTATCACCGCAGCCAACCTTATTTAAGTGCTATATGGGGAGGTGACCCAAGGTCGAGCTGGCAAGGTTTACAAGCCAATTTTGCTAATGCAATGCGTGCTTCTTTTATGGGCTTTCCAGTGTGGGGGACTGATGTTTCTGGTTATTTAGGCGAAGCCATAATTGATAAAGACTTATATATTCGCTGGATGCAAGCAGGCAGTATGACTGGCTTTTTTGAGATAAAAGTAGATGGGCAAAGCAGTAAACATGGTGATCGTCTGCCAAATAAATATGATGAGAATTTTCAGCAAATTTATCGTCAGATATTAGAAGACAGAATGCGTTTTGTCCCTTATTTATATTCGCTTGCACATACCTCTGCGCAAAACGGGCCACTGATGCAGCCATTAACTTATCGCCATTTAACGGATCAGAACACCTATTCAATATGGGATCAGTTTTATTTAGGCAAAGCTTTATTAGTTGCCCCCGTATTTGAAAAAGCTTATCAGCGCCAAGTCTATTTACCGCAAGGCCACTGGGCTGATTTTGATAACCCGGCTAAGTTATATCAAGGTGGCAAAACGATTAAAATTTCAGCGCCATTAAATAAACTACCACGGTTTATTGGGCAGAATCAGCTTTTGGTGACCGGGAATATTATTCAAGGTAATGCTAAAAATTGGCAGCTATTTGAACCAGAATTAACTATTCATGCTTATCCGGCAATGCAAAAAGCACAAACACAATTTGAATATATTGATTATCTGGATGCCAATCAGGCTAAAACGATTCGGATGATGTCATCACCAAAACAAATTGAAATCACTGCTCCAGCATTTAATCACAAGCTAAATATGAGTTTGATCATTGAAGATCAACCTAAAGCTGTGCTGCAAGCCGGTCAAACAATTCCTTATCAATTTGACGCGTCTAAAAATCTGCTAACTTTGAACCTCAGTAAAGGACAGCCGGCCAAATTAACTTTAATAAAGTAATTTTTGTTGTATTCACTCTAAGCCACCACAAAAGCTGATTTGTTATAAATCAGCTTTTTAGTTTGCATAAAAATCTATTTATCAATTTGTTGCATTCAGGTAGGCTTCTGATTTAGTGGGCGATATTTACCTAATCAAAACAATACAATAAGAGAAAACAATGAAATATTGGCGCAATGGTGAAGTTAAACAAACAATTAGCTGGAAAGCTCTTTTCTCCTACCTTTGGTTAGTTCCTACACCTGCGATTGTATTTACTTTTATTGTGCTGTTTAGCCCCAAAGGGGCTCCAGCAAGAGGGCAAGCCGCATCAACAAAACTTGACCTAAATGTACTTTTTGAACGGGTTTTATTCATTTATGAATGGTTATTAGTGATTGGGATAGGTGCTTGGATTATCACTTTTTTTATCAGACTGACACCTGCATTTTTCATACGAGATAAATTGTTACATATCTCAACTTTTGGCATTTCAAGTCAATATCCATTATCAGGCATTTGCAAAATCAAAGTTTATCGGTTGGGGCCGATAGGCACGCTATTAGATGTAAAATCAAGCATGGGGACAAATATCAGACAATTTTTATTTGTTACTCAAGTAAAAAAAGATAGCCTGCGTAGCTATCTGGCACCTTCAAATATTGTGGTGGAATAAAAAGCTTTAGTTACGGTATGGTAATTATTTAACGCTTTAAGATTTATTTTATAAGATACCAGCTTCGCAGCGCCAGAAGCGTTGGCGCTGCGAAGTGATACCGGGTTTTACCCCAAGCACTTATTTGGTTGTTTGCTTAAAAAATATCTAATTTAATATTCTGAATACCTTGCTCAAAAGCCGCTTGCCCTTGTGGGCCTAAATTTTTAGGTTGATTAAATTTAGTACCAATTGGACTGATTCTATTTAAAAAGCTGATTTCGCCTTGGTATTCGAGAGCCAACGTATTGGCTGGTTGAGATGCATTTTCTGGTTGCAATACGCGAGCAAACAAGTTTTGGTTCGGCGTTGAAAAGTGAATCCGGTTATTATTGTCACCAATTGCTAACCAATTGATGTTAGCAAAGTAGCCTTTAAATTCTGGAAATATCCAGTTTTCACCTGCTATGCCTTGATTATATTCGTTTTGCCAAACGCCATAATTCACGCCCTCTAAACGGTTTGCCCAAACTCGGTAAGGGCCTTTTCCTAGCCATTGTTTTTGAGTAAATGCCGATTGTGGATAGTTAAAACTAATGCCATGTAGCACATAATGTCCATCTAAATGATAATCCAAATCAAGTGATAAATAACCCTGCTTATGTACTGTCCAAACTTGTTTTACAATGCCTTTTGGTGGATTGATAAGGGTAATTTTTAAGCCGTCATTAATTTGCTGTGTTTGTAAACGGGTATTGCTTTTCTGCTCAGCTTCGTTTTGGGTTGGATCATGTAATTGCCAAGATTCTATATTTTTATTGTGCAATGAATCATCAGAGCGAACTAATAGCGGACCATTTGTTAAGTTATGAACGCGGCCTTTACGTTGGTATTTCATTAATCGGCCACTGTTTTGGGCAAACTCAAGGGTTAAATCCGCAGCTTGAACAATCAGTTTTGTCTTATCTGAGTGAATAATTTTTACCGCTTGCTCAGGTATTTTATTAACTCGATTTTGCTTAAATGTTTGTGCTGTTAAGGCTGCATTTTGTTGCGCAGTTTGAATAGGCCAAGACCAGTTTATAATAGATTTTTGTTTGCCTTTACCTTGGGTTTTATCGAAAATTTCAACTTCTAACCAGCCTTGTTGTTGCCAATTGGCTGGTAGATTGAGCTGCAGATTGGCAATGTTGTCTGGTTGAGTTTTAGGTAAAACTTGCTCAGAACTTGCAAATAACTGAGGTGAGTGGGTTGCTTTATCAAATGCAGTTTGTGTTTTATACAAACGCCATTCTAATGTTAAGTTAGTTAGATTATTAAAATCGTAAAGGTTTTTGATATTTAACTGACCATTAAATTGTGTAGAGATAAGTTGACCATTGGTTAAATTAGTCAATTGTAACGGTGACCAGATTTCTTTAATGGTAAAGTAGCTGGCTTCTAATTCACCATTTGGGCCAATAATGCCATCAGGTGCATGGTTGCCGTCGGTATCTATTTTGCCATTTTGGTCGGTTCTGGCTACGCCTTCATCGGCTAAAACCCATAAAAAGCCGCCGGCCCCCAGCGGACTGGACATCATTAAATCCCAAAAATCACGTAACCCTGCACCGTGGCCGCCATCGTATAAGCCATGCAAAAATTCAGTGGGCATAAAAACTTCACCTTGGGCTGGTTTGGCTAATAAATCTTGATAAGTAGGGTAATGGTCGGTATCTAGGTGCCTGAATAATTCCCAAGGGTGCATTACTGGCCGGTTTTGTAGATCGTATTTAGCATAATCATCATCCACTTCGGTATTCCAGCCACCTTCATTGCCGTTTGCCCAAAATAAAATACTAGGATGAACCTGATCTCGTTTGACTAATTGGGCAACTAAGCGGCGTGCTGATGCTGTATCGTAAGCCGGTTTTTGCCATGTGGTCAGCTCGTTAATAACATAAATGCCGAGTTTGTCGGCGGCCTCTAAAAAATGAACATCGGGTGGATAATGTGACATTCTGACCGCATTCATATTCATATTTTTAATTAATTTTATATCGTCTATGCTAATTTGCGGCGTTGTGGTACGGCCAGTTTGCGGACGAAAACTGTGGCGGTTGACCCCTTTGAGAATAATTTTTTCTCCATTTAGATACAAACCATCATGCGGTTTTAATTCAAAGGTACGAAAACCAAATGTTTTGGTGATTTGATGTAAGGTTTTATGCTGATTTTGTAGTTTAATATTAACTTGATATAAATTAGGGGTTTCGGCGCTCCATAATGCAGGACTATTAATGTGTGTATTTAAGCTAGCCATTGCATTGTTTAATGGTGCTTTAAAACTATCGCCAATGTGATTACCGTTTAAATCCTGAATTTGAGCAACTACTTGGACTTTATCTAGGCTGGCTGTTGTTAAACTATTTTTTTGCGCTAAATAGACATTTAGCTTAAATTCGCCACTGGCTTTGGCATCTAAACTCACCCAATCAATATGATTTTGCGGTAAAGCTTGTAAAAATACTTGTCTGAAAATACCGCCAAATACCCAATAATCGGCTTGTCTTTCAGCAGTTTCAATACTTGAATTAGCAGATACTTTATCAACAATCACTTTTAATTCATTTGGTTGATTAAAGTGGATAAAAGGCGTGATATCGTAGCTAAAACGATAAAAACCGCCCTGATGTTTTGGCCCGACCTGTTGATTGTTGACTAGCACTGTGGCGTCTGTCATGACACCATCAAACACAATTTTTATGGTTTTATTTTGCCAATTATCCGCTAAAGTAAAATAACGACGGTAAATACCCTGTTCATTATGTTTTGTTTTATCTGTACCGTAATTGTAATGCCCAAAGCCTTGTAATTCCCAGTTAGAAGGGACAGCTATTTTTGACCACTTACCGCAATTTTGCCCTTGGTTACAATAAAAATCCCACTCGATTGCATCGTGGCTGCCAGTACCGCTGAGCATTTTAATTTGAGTTGTGACTGTATTAGAGTCTGGCTGCTGCTGATTAGAACAAGCTAAAAGGATTAAACTGAAAAAACAAAGTAGCGCTTTGCCGGCAAGTGAGTTGAGCATTTAGATTCCTTTTAAATATTATGTCCAAATTGGCAGCCCGGTTGATTAAATTAACCGAGCTGCTTATTTGAGGTTAGAGTTTACTGATTATAACGAACACCTAAGAAGAACTGACGACCAGAGTGATTGTACTCACGCATTAAGTTAAGCGTACCGTCACCTGTCATATAAAGTCTTGAGTATTCATCGGTTAAGTTAATAATTTCAAACGACACGGTGACATTTTCATTGATGTTATAAAACGATGAAAAATCAACGTGCGTTGGTCCGGTTGCCGCGCTTTGTGCGTTACCGGTAAAGCCTGGGACTTCAAGGAAATAATCATCACGGCTGTTCACCGAGATACGGCCACCAAAATCTTCTTCTTCATAATAATAAGTGAAGTTGTAAGAGTTTTCAGAAACACCGACTAATTCACCCGAGTGCACTTTAGTATAGTTGGCGACAATACCTGTGTTGCTTAAAAAGCCCGGTAAAAAGCTCAGTGGTTGTTGGTAAATTAACTCAATACCATTAATGTCTGTGCCTTCGGCATTATCAGACGAAAAATGTGTATAAGGTGTGGTGTAAGGATCAACCGATATCCGTGGGTCAAAACTTGGATCTTGCTCAATTGCCGGATAATAAATGGAATCAATTAATTTATCCTCTTGAGTGGAGCGAATATAAGACTCTACATCTTTATAAAAGATGGTTGCAGCTAATAATGCTTCATCGTCAAAATACCACTCAACCCCTAAGTCTAAATTATTAGATACGTAAGGGTCTAAATAAGGGTTACCAACCGTAGCAAACCCTTCAATGTATCTGAATCCAGGTTTGCCCGGACTTAATTTAGTTAAGCTTGGGCGAGTCATAGAACGGGTTATCCCTAAACGGACAATCACATCGTCTACTGCCTCTAACGCTAAGTTCATTGAGGGTAAAAAGTTGCTGTAATCATGTTTGGCGATAATAGGTAAGACACTACCATCTACTTCTACATAACCGGTTGAAGTGGTATCTGTATCCACCATACGAATACCAAAGTTTGCCATTAATAGCATGTCGGCAATATCGAACTGAGTATCAAACTCAAGATACGCTGCCATAGTTTCTTCTTCAATTTTATAGCCATTAGCGGGTTGCTCTTGCCAACCATTTGCACCAGTCGTTCTGGCTATTTCTTCTTTCATTTTGGCAAAGTCAGCGACAATAAATGGGAACGTATTACCGTCAAATCCATCGCCATAATCACTTTCAGGGAAATCCTCAGTAAAGCCTACCGCACTATTTAGTTGTAATGCGGGTAAACTATATCCACGGGTTGTAATACTGCGGTCGTTATAAGCTAAACCGGTTTTAATCGTGACCTCATCGGCATCATATTTAAGGTCAAGTTTACCAGTAATATTACGTTTATCTGTTTCACCTGCACCATCAAATGAGCTTAAATTGTATTCGGCTGGATCATTAAAGTTATAAAAATACTCAACATCTGGCGAGTTCGCATTATTAGAAAAATCAAAGCCAAATTGATGTGTTTCTAGTGTATCCATAATATGACGAAACTCTTCACGTCTTAATTCAGATTCAGCTAAACCTAACATGGCTTTTAATTGCAGACGCTCGGTAAAGTTAAATTCACCGGATAATGCATATTGATCAAATTTTGATTTTGCATAAGTTTCACGGCTTTCAATTCGGCCAGTTAAACCGTCAAATAAACCGGCTTCAACTTGTTTACCGTTTTCGTGAACCGTAATTTCAAGCGGGGTAATTTGCGAAAAATAGTTACGGTACATTTCATAAAAATTATAAAACGCGCGGTCATTTTCAAGTTCTGAATGCAGATAATCAAAGGTGATTTCGGTATCGTCATTTGGTGCCCATTGTAAAGCTGTGGTAATCCCAACGCGCTCTTGCTGGTTACCAAAAAAATCAGGACGCGGTAAACGCGGCGTATATAAACAGTTAACTGCATTGACCTGCTCACCATTTAATTGGCAATTATTATTAGCCGGGGTGCCGTTAACCACTAAATTTGGGTTATCAACATAAGTCATATTGTTAACAACGGGTGTTTGCCAACCAACGGTACCAAAACCTTCTTGGTTAACATCGCGAGTTGAATAAGCCACTGAAAATAATGCACCAAACGTATCTTCTGCAAATGTATTAGAAACCATAACCGCAATGCGTGGGTCGACTGATTTTGATACATCGTTATAACTAGCCTGTGCTGAGGCTGCTACATGAAAACCACGATTATCAAACGGTTTGGCTGAGTATAGATCGACAGTACCGGCAATACCGCCTTCTTCTATTGAAGCCATCGGTGATTTTTGAATATCGACCCGATTAAACAGCTCAGATGCAAACATATTAAACTCAAATGCACGGCCACCATTTAATGCGCTAACCGAAGAATCCAGTTCATCAGTGGTCGATGGAATTTCCATTCCATTTAACGTAGTGCGGGTAAAATCCGGGCCTAAACCACGTAAAGTAATCCGGCGACCTTCGCCACCTTCACGACTAATGGCAACACCAGGGACACGCTGTAATGATTCAGCAATGTTGAGGTCTGGAAACTTACCCATATCTTCGGCAGAAATGGACTCGCTTACATTTACATTGGCGCGTTTATCTAATAACGCTTTGTTAAGTGAACTTCTAAAGCCTTTTACTGCAATTATTTCCATATCTTCAGCAGTATTGTCTGTTTGCTCTGCGGCGAATGATTGTGCGCTTGATAACCCCAATAATGCACAAATCACGCTGGTATATACTTTAGTATTTTTCATTTTAAATTCTCTTGGCGTCTTTGTTGTAACCAGAAAATGAGCCTGCTTTTATGTTTAACTTGTATGTTAAAGCATAAAAAAAGGCATAACTTCCTGACCTGTTTCAATCCTATTCTGTCACCTTAAAACAACATAAAGAGTGAGCAATGACATTGAATAGTGTTTCAATTAAACAAACATAATTGATTAAACACGCTCATATAACGAAATTTAAAATCAAAAATACTTACAAAAAATTAATAAAATAAATAAATATTTTTAAATTTTTTTTAGTGTATTGAATTTTATATATTTTATTTTTTGGGGAAATAATCATTTTTAAGCATCTCATGGTTTTGTTATTCTTATTTAACAAATTGATGGATTAATCTGTAAGCAGATTTATTTTTGAATAAAGTAAGTATTTTCTTGCGCTGCTGCGTTATATAGCTAAAGCATCACTCAAGTTGCGGTAAACATGGTTTAGAGTATGGATAATAAACAAGACTCAGTCTCATTTTTTCAGTCTATTCGGGGGCGTTTGAAACTCTTTGTTTCTTCAATTGTGCCACCGGATGAGGTAGACGATATTGTGCAGGAAACTTATTTAAAAGTTTGGCAGCATCAGCAGGAAAAAACCGCCAGTATTAATAAAAGCTTTATTTATAAAGTGGCAAAAAATCTGGCGATTGATTTTTTACGCAAACCTCAGTCACAAAAAAATGATTCTGTTGAGGATGAATCTGAATTTGGTTTTGAGCATCAGGACTCAACCTACCAACAAGTTGAAGCAGATGAACAGTTTTTATTATTTTGCCAGCTTGTACGCCAGTTGCCGCCGCAGTGCCGAAAAATTTTTATTATGAAGAAAGTATACGGAATGAGAATTAAAGAAATCGCCGACGAATTAGAGCTAAGTAGTCGCACTGTTGAAGTTCAATTGCAGCGTGGTTATGTAAAATTTCAGGCGCTTGTGCACCAAGCCGAAGCGAGTGAACAGGGCGATTTTGCAACTATGCAAGGGAGAGGTCGTCGCCATGATTAATCATAACCAAAACACAGATAAAGCCAATGTGGTTGATTTAAAAACCAAAGAGCAAATTATATTGGATGCCGCCGGTTGGTTAATTAAACAAGAAGAGGGCTTTAGCCAAACTCAACAGGTTGAGTTTGAGGATTGGTTAAATCAGTCTGAATTACATAAAAAGTTATTTAATCAAGTCGCTAAGCCGGTAACGGATGCCAATATGCTGGCTAATTTAGCACCGATATTTCCGTATCAAAAACGCCAGCAACGCCGAAAAACGAGCTTGCTACCTAAAATGGCGGTTGCTCTTAGTACGGTATTTTGTGTTGGGTTATTGTGGTTTATGCAAACTGCACAAACTCCAGCGCCTAGTGCAAATCAGTCATATCAGGATTCTGTGATTTTAGATGCGCATAACTCTCAAACGAATACAGTGCAATATGTAAGAACCTTTCATACCCAAATTGGTGAGCAAGGGCATTTTATTTTACCGGATCAATCTAGCTTACGGCTGAATACCAATTCTCAGGTTAAAGTGGTATTTACTGATAACCGTCGTTTACTTTATTTAAATAAAGGCGAGCTTCATATTGAAGTGGCTCATAATCAAACCTGGCCACTTTCGGTTATCGCCAAAGATAAAACTTTTGAAGCCGTTGGCACAGCGTTTAATGTGGCGATTGAAAATGAGCTGGCAGTGGAGTTAATTGTAACTGATGGCACTGTGGCCGTTGCAGAGATTAAACCTGTACCAGCCAATCAAAACCAGCCTGATAATCATTTGGTTATCAGTGTTAATAAAGGTGAAAAACTACAGCTTTCAACTGAGCAAAATAGTTTGAAGAATGCCCAAAAAGTGCAGGTGGGACAAGCTCAAATTGATCAATTATTGGCGTGGCAAACGGGTAGTTTAACTTTTAATGGTGAGCCGCTCGAAACCGTTTTGCAAACATTAGCTCAATACACTGAATATCGATTTGAGCTGGAACAAGCTGAGTTAAAACAAATGAAAATAGTCGCCCGGATAAAAGTAAGTGAATTAAATAACATTACTGAAATTTTAACCCATAACTTTGGCTTAAAAGCAGAAAAAACGAAAGATAAACAAAGTATTGTATTAAGTAAGGCTAAAGTTAATTAATATCAGTATGAGAGTATTTAAATGTCATCTGCTTTACAGCACGTTTAGCAATAGTTAATAAATCTTGGCTGGTTATAAAGCTCTTTTATGACCAGCTAAGATTTATATTAATCTGATATTCAAAATTGCCACTATAAAATCAGATGATAACTTTGATATGTATATTATCGGAGTTTTAAATTAATTTGACTTGATTCCTTTACCAGTTGCAGCCCAATAAATTCCTCCATATAGATGACGTAGAAATTGTTCATTTGAATAAACGGATGGCATGTGCCCAAGAGCGGTATAAAAAGCTCTGCCGCCATCATAATTGTGGTACCAAGCAATAGGGTGAAAATCTCCCATCCCTTTAGTTTTAATATCACCCCAACTTGCTTCAGGTGAATAGCTTTGCTCATCTACAGCTAAAATATAATTTAAATTAGTTTGCTTACTTGGATAAAAATCGTACCACTCGTCAGTCCATAACTGTTTATCATTAAATGCAACCATACCTGGAAACTGATTATTTAGTATATTTAATTGAGCCGTTTGAATCTGAGGATGTATCTTAAAATAGTGCCCAATCATTTTTCCATACCATGGCCAGTCATATTCTGTATCTGCCGCACTATGGATACCAACAAATCCTTTTCCTGATTGGATAAAACGTTGAAATGCTGCCTGCTGGTCTTTATTTAAAATATCTCCTGTTGTATTTAAAAAAACGATGACATCAAATTGTTTTAAAAATTCGTCATTAAATCGATTAGCATCTTCGTGCCAATCTAATTTAAAAAAATGTTGTTTTGCAAGTGTTTCCAATCCATTAACACCTTGGTTAATAGATTTATGATGCCAACCAGCTGTTTTGCTAAACAATAAAACATTAAATTGCTCTGCATGGCAGAAAAACATAGCAAAAAATAAACTAATCGTTATTGTCAATTTTTTCATAATACTCATCTTTATTCCTTAAATTCCTTTGTTCTAAATTTAAACGACTTAGATTGTCTGATAAAAGTGAGCTGGGTGTCTAGGTTAAGTTGTAATCAAAAAGTTATAAATTTTCTCAGCGATCTATTTTTTAGCTGAAAGTAGGAGAGTTATTTACGTATGTCTTTATTTTGATTCAGCTTGTTTTATTGAAAATTAATTGTTTCTTGGACAGATGTGAACTTTTCAGATCAATAAGTTAAGTATTAATTCACTCTTGATTCTTTAAAGTTTTAGCAGCAGGAGTATTTTTATTGATGTATGTACATTGTAGGTAAGGCATATTGCAGAAAGCTTGCTCTGTTATTTCACCTTTTGCAAGCATAGGGTTGGATTTATAAAGCGAGTTATTAGACTTGTAAAATAAAAAGGTCAGGAAATAACCTGACCTTTTTCTACGTTTTATTATTAACTAGGAGTACTCTAATTAAGGCGCACAAGCAATTGCTGTTGGGCCTTGTGTCCCGGTTAAATTGTCAATAGTTAAACTATCAATGTTACCTAAACCACCAGCTGTAGCTGAAACTAATTTAATTGTAGTTTCGCCTGGCTGTAGGTCGTACGATGAATAAGTTTCTAACCATGTATCCCAAGTACCGGTACCATCCATATCAATATTGAAAGCATTAGCTGTATTATTAATCGTTACACTAGCATATCTGTTATCAGCTGCACCATTTGCATAGCGTAACAAGAATCTATATGTACCAGCTTCGCGGACATTTACTTTATACGAGATATACATACCTTCAGCATTGTCAGTATTAGAGAAACCATCGCCTTCATAACCTGCCCAGTTTGATTCCAATAAACCAGTTTGCATTTCACAATAACCATCTGCATTTTCTTGAATGGTTACGCTAGTGGTACTTGGATTTTTCTGATAAACGATTTCAGAGGTTGGTTCATCTGTAATGACAGTGCCATCTTCAAGCGTAACTCGCATCATATACCAGTACGATTGAAGCTCTACTAAACTTTCATCATAATCAGCATAAGCACTGCGAGGCTCTAAGTTAGACGCAACTACTACTGCACCATCGGCAGAAGCTTCGGTATTACGTATAATCTCAATATTACTGTAAACACCACTGTAGTATTTAAGATTCCAGTCAATACGGATACCACCATCTTCTAATCGAGTTATGATGTTAGATTCAGGCTGAGGTAATTCAAATAAAATATTACCTTCTGGCGTAGTATCAACAACTGTACCGTCTTCTAAAGTGACTTCAAATGAATACCAATAAGTTGTTCCGTTGGTAAACCCAGTATCACCACCAGTATCACGTAAACGACCATCAGTTGCTCTAGCATTTTCTTTAACTAATACTCGACCATCTAAAGAATCCGTTGTATTACGGTAAACATTTACATTAGTAATGCTTTGACCAAAGTTTCTTAATTCCCAAGTTAAATTGATAGTTTCAAGAACAGGGTCAGCTTCACCGGTAAAGTTTGTTCTGCTACCTTCTGTAGTAATAAACGGACCAACAATTTCAGAGGTAACATTAGATGCTGTTGCTGTATTGTACTTAAACATATACCAGTAATTTACATCTGCAGGTACTGCAGGCTCTTCTCCCTCGGCAGGTTTTGGCGTAACAGCAGTATCTACATAGCAATCTTTCTCAGCAAAAGCCGGTGTTTCAGCTCGACCAAAAGGGACAACCCGGGTACGACCACTAGCTTGATTTTGGGTATTTCTTAGCAATTCGATATAAGTGATCGGATCGAAATTTTTGAAATCCCAACAGATTGTCATTACACCATCTTTATAGGTGTAATCCAGATTAGTCTCTTGAGCTAAAATATTTTCACCAAAAACAGGGTCTGTAATAACTGTTTTTCCATCTTTAGTGGTTAACTCAACCCAGTAATAATATTTACTGCCATCTGTGGTCTCTGCATCTGTCCAAGTTTTAGCATTAGCATTTACCGTTGCGTAATAAGCCTGAGGTTTTTCAGGGATAACACCCATTTCAGTGGTTTCCGCACGATAAATATGAATAGACTCAAGCTGTAAATTAGTTACCCAAGTTAAATCAATGTAGTTATTTAAGCTGGCAACTTCTAATCTTGGAATTAATGTTGAAGTCATACGTGCTTGAGATACATGATCTAAACCAGCAATTGTATTACCACTGCTGTCTTTAACTTCCGTCCAGTAATAATAAGTGGTATCAGGCACAGCAGAAGTATCGACAAACGTTGTTTCGCCACCTTCTAACATACCGACACTTTGAGCAGCGCCTTTGTCGTTGCTAGTTGCGCGTAAAATATTAACCGAACCAACTTCAGATGAGCCGCCGTATACTTTAACGATAATATTATTGTTATTACCTTGCGCGACCATATTGGTTGCTGGAGTACCCGCTACAGCCGTTGTTTTAAACTGTGGTAAATCTTTTAATAAATGATCATACAGCTTCATATCTGAACCCATATAGAAACTTGGGTGCGGAGGCTGGTTATAACCAACGTTCTGCCAAGCAACTGCTGTACGATATTGTCTGTCGTGCATTAAAGTCGGTAAGCGAATATCTGTTGGGATATTTGAAACATAAACCAATAACTTAGTGCTATCTTCGTTACGAGTTACGATTTCTTCACGCCAGTCACCAAGAATATCGGCAGATAAACCCGGAGTTGCTTTAGTTCCGTTATTTGAAACACCAGTACCATTTTTAACGGTTTTAGAGTCAAATAATGCTTCTTTTTCAACAATTTTATCGTCTGGATTCCATTTAGTAACACTTAAACCACCTTCGGCGTTACCGTCTAACATTTCACGTGATAAATCACCATCCCACCATGTCATAAAGTTCATGGATGGTTTATTTTGCGAAATTACGGTACCGTCAGCGGCCATTAAGCCACCTCTTGACCCCCAGCTTTCTAGACCTGGATAGTTAGGGTCAATATCACCCGTTAAACCACGGCCAACATCATCGCCATCACCATTACTTGGTTGTGAGTATAAAATTTCACCGGTGGCGGCATCATGTACTTCAACACCAAAGTTACCGTTTTCATTAATATAAGCCCCAGAACCTTCATGAACCATCATGACTTCTAAGCCAGGGCGACTTGGTACTATGTCTGTTACATGAAGCGCATCACCATGGCCTAAACCCGTATTATATAATGAGGTTCCATCATCATCTAAAGTACCAGCACCAAAGATGATTTCATCTTTACCATCACCATCGACATCGGCGACACTTAAACTATGTGCACCTTGGCCAGCGATATTGTTTTCTGTGGTATCAGTAGAAGAATCATATACCCAGTTAGTTGTTAAGTTTTCACCATCAAAATTAAATGTCGCTACAACAGCTTTGCCATAATAACCTCTAGACATAATTAAACTAGGGACTTTGCCATCTAGATAAGCTACACCAGCTAAGAAACGGTCTACTCGGTTTGTACCATCTGAATCCTTACCCCAACTAAATCTGTCTCCTCGAGGAGGAATATAATCAATAGTACTAATTGCTTCGCCTGAGATACCATCAAACATAGTTAAGAATTCTGGGCCATCAGTTATAAATCCAGCATCATCTCTATATTCTGCTTCAGCATCCCCAATCACATTACCACGACCATCAATAGTACCATCAGCTGTTTTCATTGCTACTTCTGCACGGCCGTCCTGGTTAAAGTCATAAGCGATAAACTGAGTATAATGCGCGCCAGCACGGATATTTTGGCCTAAGTTAATACGCCATAATAATTCACCCTCTAGGGTGTAAGCATCAATTAAAACATCACCTGTTTTACCTGCTTGAGAGTTATCTTTAGCGTTATCCGGTTCCCATTTTACGATTAGCTCGTACTGACCATCTCCAGTTAAATCAGCTGCAGATACATCGTTAGCAGTATAGCTATGTTCAACACCATCCACAAAGCCATTAGCTGGAGTACTCAAAGGGATAGCTAAGTATGGTTTTGCTTGAGCTTGAACAACTTTCGACGCTGATTTTTCAACATCATCAACAAAAGATTTAACCTGATATGTGTCAGTAGGTAGACCATTAATGTCTACTAAAAAGGTTGGGTCGCCAGGGCGTGCTGATTGCATAAACTCGCCATTTTTATAAACTTTAAAAACGACTCTTTGCTCATCTAAGCCTGACAAACGCCAGCTAATAGCGTTTTCGCCAGCATCTTCTGCTGGAATAACAATTAAACCTAAGTCTAGATTTTCTACTTGTGAATTGCCGCTGGTGTCACGTTCAGCATCAGTTAATGGTGCTGGAGTGAAAGGTTCTGCTGGCGTATATTCGCTGTCACAACCAACCAGAACTGTTGTAATCGCTAAAGGTAATAAAGCCTTTGCAAATACGCGATTTTTATCTTTGAGATACCTTCCGTCTATTTTCATTATGCGGTCTCCGAAAATGATTTTAAGAAGATGATGCAGAATTAACAAAAAAACTACATCAAATTACCCTATTAATTAAAAAATTAGTGCTAACCAGATCGATTATTTATCGTTTTATTTAAACCAAAATAACACCAACAGCAGTCATAATAAATCACTAACAATCATATATCCAGTGTTTTTTAATCTTTATTTAACAATATATAAAAAAATATCTTAACTATTGGTTTTATTTTTTTAATTTATACCGATTTTATGGTCGGTTAAGTTAATAGTGTGAGTATTTTATGTTTTTAATTGTGTTTTTATGACTAATGTTAGTTACTTTTAAACCAAAATATAGCTTGATAGTTCCATTGTGTAAGATCAAATAAACTCTACTTGTTTATCTCTGCTTGATAAAAAGAAATGATAGTTGTTATTTCTGATATATTTACTGAGTATTTGTTAATTAAAAAGTGAGTGGGATTCAGTATAATTAAAGATAAATAGAGCACTTAATGATTGTGCGTGACTGAAATTGGTTTTTTTGTTTAATAATTGTTGAAATTGATTTGTTTTGGTTATACTATCCTTGTTGTTAAAAAAAGTTTTGTATTTAACAAAAACTTCACCTACTAACAATTAACGCAGGATTTCATAATGAATAACTACAATCAGTCTAAAAAAATAGATAGCACTGAATCGGCTATTCCACACTTTAAACAAAAATCTTTAGCTAACCGAATTGCTTCTATTTTATTTGCTGGCGCTGCTATTAGTGCATTTTCTGGGGTGAATGCATTTGCAGCAGAATCTGAACAGGCTCAACAAACGCAAAATCAGACAGACACTGAAGCATCACAAGATGATGAAGAAATGGAGCTGATTCAAGTTTCTGGTATTCGATATAGTCAATTAAGTGCTCTAGATCGTAAAAAGAATGCCGGCACTATGATGGATTCATTAGTTGCTGAAGATATCGGTGAATTTCCGGATAAAAACGTAGCAGAAGCACTTCAACGTGTATCTGGTATTCAGCTTGAACGTGATATGGGTGAAGGTAGCTCGGTCAGTGTTCGTGGTGTTGAATCTGGCCTAGTTCGGGTTGAAGTCAACGGCGTTACAGCTATGGGTATGGGTGGTAGCCGCAGCGTAGATTTCCGTGATATGGCATCTGAGTTGGTTAAATCAATAGATGTATATAAAGGCTCAGAAGCACGTATTACAGAAGGTGGTGTTGGTGGTACGATTCAAATTAATACCCGTAAACCGAATGAATTTACTGATAACTTTTTCCAGTTTAATGCGGAAGCACAATACAATACGATGATTGATGAGTATATGCCTAAATATAATTTAACTGGCGTATATAAAGTTTCGGATCGTTTTGGCTTTTTGGTGAATGTGACCGCATCTGATCAACATCAAATGTTCCATGGTTTAAGAAATACAAATTGGCAAAAATATCGTGATATAGACAATGATCCTAATAAGACTGCTCCTGATCAAGATTTTGCAGAGTATACAACGAAAGATTCTTGTTCATCTGGCGCTTTATCAGCAGCAGATGAACAGCTTTGTGAAGAGCAATGGTATGAATATAGCCCAAGTAATGCACGTTACAGTGTTTGGGGTCGTCAGGAAAAACGTTTATCAGCCAATATAGAAGCACAATATCAATTAACTGATGAATTATCTTTTGATATCTCTTATACCGATAGTAGTCGTAATAAGGTTGCAACTGATAGAAACTTCCAAGTTGAGATCGGCGATACATTTAATTCTACAGCAGATGCGGTAACAGCAGATAAAAATGTTTATAAATTAATAACAACAGGTCGAATTACTTCGGATGCTAATCCTGAGGGATATCTAGCGGGGGCGACGGTACGTAACCGTACTCTGAACTTTGATTGGGATCAAGAACGTAAGATAATGAAGGCGGGTTTTGATTACAATAAAGATGGGTTAAAAATCGAAGGTTATATCGCTCGTTCAACCACGTTTGAAGATATTGATTCACGTGATACCCAAAGTGCTCAAAATAACGTAGGTGGTATCGTTATTGAACAGGTTAAAGGTTTGCCTACTTTTGACTTTACCAATGCTTATATTATCAACCCAGATGATGAAGAGGATATTTTTAATACCTTTAATTATAATGATGGTAATCAATATACTTCACTTGATAGATTTAAATATGCACCTAGTCAAAGTGATGCTGCTGAAAATATTGCTAAGTTAGATGTCACTTATATCCCAGACTCGGACTTTTTTACAAAATTCTATACTGGTTTTATTATGACAGATCAACAGTTTGCTAATGATGGTTGGTCATATAATATTATGCAAACTGTGGGTAATCCTTACACAGTAGACGGTGTAACTAAAATATGGACGCAGGATGATCATGAGTATGTTTATGCTAATAATCGTTTTGCGACCGATAAATTTTTCCGAGATTATGATTCAGGTGTAGATATTATCGAAAGCTATATGGCGATTGATACTGAACCATACTTAGAAGCCTTATTGGAGCGTAGTGGTTATTCATCAGCAGTTTCTGCACGTGATAATCTAGATTCAGCACAAAGCCGTTATGACATAAGTGTTAAAACTCAATCTGGTTATGCGCAAGCTGATTTCGAAACTTATTTAGGCGATATGACCTTAAAGGGGAATTTTGGTGTACGTATTGCCCGTACTGAAACTGAATCTGAAGGCTATACCCGTATTCGTGTTTTAGTTGAACAGTTTGAAAAGAATGATGATGGTACACCTGTATTAGATGACAACGGAAACCGTATACCAATTAAGGGTCCTAATGGAGAGAATTTAGGCGGGGAAGAAGATAGAACAGACGATCGTTGGTTTGAAGGCCGTCAAGCTATCACAGAAGAATTTATTGATGTACTACCTAGCTTAAATATGACTCTAGAAATGTTTGATGGTTTTCAGGCGTATTTAGGTATTGCTAAAGTAATGGCTAGACCTCAAATCAATGATTTAAATATTAATGCGGATTGTACGATTCATGATTACCCTCTAGCAGGTAACTTAGCTTATGTTAATACTTGTAGAGCGGGTAACCCGGATTTAGACCCATATCGTGCTAATCAATATGAAGTTGCATTAACTTGGTATCCTGACGAGACTTCTATTTTATCTGCTGCCTATTTTGTTAAAGATATTACCAGCTATGTATTTGGTGCAGAGGTACATGAAGATGTTGATTTCTTTAATGATGGCCGAGTATGGGATGTTACTCAACAAACCAATAAACAAGGTATTACTACAAAAGGGGTTGAGTTACAGGCTTCAACTTTCTTTACTTTCTTACCTGGCTTTTTACAAAACACAGGTGCAAAAGCTAACTATACCTATATTACTGCAGATAATGTTGATGACTTTAACCCGTTAACTGGTGAGCAAATGCCGCTAAAAGGTCAATCTGAAAATTCATATAACCTTGAAGGTTTTTATGAAGATGAAGATTGGAGTATCAAGTTAACTTATAACTACCGTGATGAATATTATGCACGCGTATTTGACGGTTTACCTGTGTTTGTTGACGCTGCTGGTTATATCGACGGTAAAATTACTTACCGCTATAGTGACAACCTTAAGTTTTATGTTGATGGTCGTAACCTAGGTAAAGAAGCTAAAGTTGAGAACTCTGGTACAGGCCGTATTAACGACGTTCAGTGGTCTGGTCGCTTATTCTCAATCGGTGTTACTTACAAAATGTAATTTTAATTTACTTTAATACTATATAAAAAAGGGCACTTTGGTGCCCTTTTTCTTTTTATATTTACCTTGTGCATTTACTGCATGTATCTATGTTGTTCTGATCAGAAAAATACTTAGGTTTTTGTAAGTATTTTTGCCGCTAGATTTCGTTACTAATAAAAAATATAAATACATTATTGGGTATATTATGAAAAGATCTTCTTTAGAGTTATCTCGACGCCATTTTTTACAAGCCAGTGTTTCACTGGCCCTTGTTTCTGGTTGTAGTTCCACTTTTTCATCTGCTAAACAGCCTGTCATGATAGATACAATTACTGTTTCAGCTCCGTTTAGTATGCCCCCAATAAAAATTCCTAACTTTACAGCAGCACCCGTATTTAATATTAAAGAATTTGGAGCAAAGCCAGAAAGTAAAGAATCGAATGATAGAGCTATTGCAGCTGCTATTTCAACGGCCCATTCAAATGGGGGAGGGATTGTGTTTATCCCCGAAGGAAGCTGGCAGGTTGGTCCTATTCATTTTAAAAGTTTTGTGAATTTACATATTGCAGAAGGTGCTATATTACATTTCTCTGGTGATCCGAAAGATTATTTACCTGCCGTAAAAACAACTTGGGAAGGTATGGAGTGCTATAACTATTCACCACTTATTTATGCTTATGAATGCGTAGAAATAGCTATAACAGGTAAAGGGTTATTAACAACCCAGATGGATATTTGGACAATTTGGGGGAAACGACCTAAACCTCACATGGAAGCTTTAGCCTCACTTTATCACCAAGCTGCAAAAGGGATCCCTGTTGAAGACAGAGTGATGACTTATGAAGGTGCTAATTTAAGGCCGCATTTTATTCAGTTTAATCGTTGTCAGAATGTATTGATTGAAGATATCAATATAGAAAATAGTCCATTTTGGGTGCTTCATCCTTTTTTATGTCGAGATGTCGTAATTCGTCGAGTTAATGTTAAAGCTCATGGCCATAACAATGATGGAATTGATCCAGAAATGACCCAAAATATGTTGATAGAGGATAGCATTTTTGATCAAGGTGATGATGCATTAGCTGTTAAATCTGGCCGTAACCAAGATGCATGGCGTATAAACGTACCAACTAAAAATTTGGTTATGAGAAATTGTAGGATCAAGCAAGGCCATCAACTATTAGCTGTTGGTAGTGAACTTTCTGGTGGGGTAGAAAATGTGTTAGTTGAAAACTGTCAGTTTGATGATGGCACTCAATACTCAGGAACTGGAAATTTAATGTTTATTAAAACTAATGAGCGTCGTGGTGGTTACGTCAAAAATATTTATATGCGTAATGTTAAAGCACATAATATAGGTGGTGCGCCATTAGCTGTAGAAACAGATGTACTATACCAGTGGCGTAATTTAGTCCCTACTTATGAAAAACGTCTGACACCGATAGAAGGTTTATATTTAGAAAATATAGAGGTAAAAACGGCCAAACATCTTTGCAAAATAGAGGCTCAAGATGAGATGCCAGTAAAAAATGTAGAGCTAAAAAATGTAAAAGTTGAGCAGTTGTTAGGTGAGAATGTGATTGAGAAAAATGTACAAAATTTAGTTGTTAGTTAATACATTTTATACTCCTACTCATTTCGTTTTATTAGTAGGAGTATAAAATTAGTCGTTAGCGCTTTTAGTCCAATTAAGTTCAGTTCTAATCAGAAAAAGCGATGGTTGATATTTAATTTCTTGTTAAGTATTGGAGTAAAGTCTGGTGGAATCTATCTGGCTGCTGAATATGCGGAGAATGACCTAAATCGGCAAATTCAACCAAAGTCGCATTCGGGATTTTTTCTGCTGCTTGCTCGCCTAAAATGTCGTATCGGCCTAATGTTTTTTGTACCGCTTTTGAGGCGTTATTTTTACCAATAGCGGTATTATCTTTTTCACCGATTAATAATAAAGTAGGTATTTTAAGTTGGCTAAACTCGTGAACGACTGGTTGAGTAAATACCATGTCGGAGGTAAGCGCCTGATTCCACGCAACTCTTTGTTTATCTTTACCATTATACATACCGGCTAACATATCTACCCATTTATCAAACTCTGGCCGCCACTGACCGACATAATAAGTATGCTGCTGATAATTTTTAATGCCTTTTGCAGTTTTATTTAACTCAGCCTGATAATTTTGATCCAGCGTTTGGTAAGGCACTCCTTTGGCTTTCCAGTCTTCTAACCCAATAGGGTTAAGTAAAATTAACTGACGGGTTTGTTGTGGAAACATTAATGCATAGCGGGTGGCTAACATGCCGCCCATTGAATGGCCCATTACACTGGCATTTTTAATATTTAAACTGTTCAGTAAGTTATGCGTATTGGTTGCAAGTTGATGAAAACTAAACTGATAATGTTGGGGTTTCGTTGATTTACAAAAACCGATTTGATCGGGCGCTATTACTCTAAAACCAGCTTGAGTTAAACGCTCAATACTATCTTGCCAAGTTGCGGCACAAAAGTTTTTACCATGCATTAGCACAATAGTTGGCGTTGGCGATGCTGTATTTTGAGGAGCAACGGCAGGAGCAATATCTAGATAAGCCATTTTTAATGCCTGACCCTGAGATTCAAACTGATAATATTTTACCGGATAAGGGTATTCAAAACCCTGTAATTCACCGCCGTATTGTGGTTGTGCAGCTTGAGCCATAGTGGTAGTTAAACAGGCTGCCCCAATTAAAAAAGCACTGAATATGTTGGGTTTGGGAAAACGCGTATTTAACTGCTGAAAAAGTCCTCGCATAATTTAATATCCTTTATCTATACAAAAAATATCTATACAACAAAAATTGATTAAGACCATAGCATGGTTAGATAGTTTCAACCTACAAAACAACTCTAACATAATGAACCGTTTGTTGGTTGCAATCACATTGTGGAGCGGGCTTTAGACCGTTTTACGGCGGCATAAATGGCGGACTCCAGCCATTTAAAATGAAATAGCAAATTGATTACGGCTATAGCGATAAATAAACGTGGCACAAAGCCGTTTATTTAGCTAAGCTTTTGATAAAATTGACCAGTTTTCAATTAATTTAACCTCAAGCCGGATAATCAGTTAGCGACAGCCTGTAAGCGATTATCCAGAACTTAGGTTAATTTCTCATATCTATTCTTGAAAGGACTTTGTATTCGGGTGAAACATTTAAAAAATAATTATCTATGTGTTTTGAGTTATTTTTTGTGGGCTGTTGTTTTATTGCATTCAATACTACTTCCCGCTTATGCGGCTGATTCTGTCAAACTTCAATTACGCTGGTTGCATCAATTTCAGTTTGCTGGTTATTACATGGCAAAAGAAAAAGGTTTTTATGCCGAAGAAAATATTGATGTTGAATTAATTGAAGGCGGGCCAAATGCCTTATCACCCATTGAAAGTGTATTAAAAGGAGAGGTGGATTTTGCGATAACAGGTTCAGGCGTGGTGATTGAGCGAATGGAAGGCAAGCCAGTTGTTGCTTTAGCGGCAATTATGCAAACATCCCCGATTGTATGGATTACCTTAAAGAAAGATAAAATTAATACCCCGCAAGACATTATTGGCCATACCGTATTAATTATGCCGCCACCGGAAAGCGCTGAGTTATTAATTATGCTGGAACGGGAAGGGTTATCGTCCAGCACACTGAATATTCAGCCTACCAGTTTTGATATCAATGATTTAATTAGTGGCAAAGCACAAGCTTACGATGGTTATATTTCAAATGAACCTTATTATTTAGAGCAGCAAGGCATTGAATACAACATTATTAATCCAAAAGACTATGGCATTAATTTTTATAGCGACGTATTAATTACCAGTGAACAACAGGCAACAGAGCAAGCTAATTTAACCATGCGTTTTAAAAAGGCGAGCTTAAAGGGTTGGGAATATGCGTTAAATCATATTGATGAAACCATTCAACTGATTCATCAAAAATATGCCCCTCAAAAAACACTGGCACATTTAAGATTTGAAGCCCGCACAATTAAAGAGTTAGTGATCCCTGAACTGGTACAATTAGGCCACATGAATCCCGGCCGTTGGCAATTTATTGCACAAAGTTACCAGCAATTGAATATGACTCAGGCTGAAGTTAATTTAGATGGGTTTTTATTTACCGAAAAAACAAAAACAGATTATTTATTAGCCGCTAAAATTGGTGGCTTTGCGAGTTTGTTATTGGCTATTGCCGCTTTTATTATTTATAAATTTAAAAAATTATCTGTTCAGCTTGCTCAATCAAACCAGCGTTTATCTCAACAAGCGGTAACCGATCAACTTACCCAATTAAATAATCGCCGAGGTTTGGAAGATAACGCCCGTAGAGTGTTAAATTTGGCACAACGTGAGGGTTTTCCTTGCTGCTTTATTATGTTGGATATCGACCATTTTAAAGCGGTGAATGATAATTATGGCCATCAGGCTGGCGATCAAGCTTTGGTTACATTTGCCAAAACCATTAGCCAATATCGCAGAAAACACGATGTTATCGCTAGAGTTGGCGGTGAAGAATTTGCGATTTTATTGGTTAACTCTGACTTAATACAATCTCATCAACTCGCACTTCAAATTCAGCAAGATATTAATAATTTAATGATTACTATTCCTAAAACGACTGATACTTTTAAAATTACTGCCAGTATGGGTATAGCCGAAGCAAGCGGTGATTTAGAATCATTTTGGATGATTGCAGACAAAGCTTTATACCAAGCAAAACATGCCGGACGAAATACATTGGTTGTCGCACAAAATTAATTGATATTTTTAGCCACTTTACCTGACCGGCTAATATGTTGGCTTTAAATTGTAGGATGGTTTAGCTGCGAAGCAGTGTAAGCCATCATATAAAACAGTGTTTAATGTGAGCAGTGTCTCGCCATAACGTGTCACACCAATCTTATATCAAACAGCTTATTCAATCTTATACTTAAAGCTAGATTTGAGCGATAACCTGAAACTAACTAGCAAAAATTTGATTTGCATAAACTTCAAATTTTATCAATCTATTTGGTTTTAATTAAAGAGTCAGGTGGAGTTGTCTAATCTAGGTTATTTTGAGCAGAATTAAAATAAAAGCCGATTTTATAACGGGGAATAAAATCGGCTTTGGCAGGAGAGGGTAGTAACCGGCTAATTTATTTACTGCCAGTTGCTTTATTTAATGCTTACTTATTTAAAAGACTCTGCTTTTTCGGCATACCAGTCGCGCATTATGTACCAAGCTTTTTTCTTTTCACCGCTTTCAGATAATAAACCTTTGCGGTTCCAATAATCCTGTACATTTGCTAACGGGCGGCGTGGTGATAAAAAGTCTTTTAAAATCCACGGTGACATACCCCGTAATTGCGCCATGTTTTCAAACATTTCTAAGTTATATTTGTAAACCGCAACCTGATTTTCTTCTGTGTATTTTTCATTTTCATCGCCATGCCAGCCATGTAATGCACCGCCACCAAACTCACTGATCACAATTGGTTTTTTATATTCAGTTACCCATTTGTAATTGGCACAATCTTTTGGTGCATCGTAATACCAGCCGCAATAGCTGTTAATACCAATTACATCTACTACGCTGGCAAGTGGATCTTCAATTTTATGGCCGTATTCTGTCGTTGTTTGGGTATTAAGTGCAGCAGTCACTAAACGAGTTGGATCTTGCTCACGAACGGTTTTTGCTAAGCTACTTAAAAAATGGTTTCTGTCTTTAGTATTTAACGTTTCATTGGCAATAGACCATAAAATAATCGATGCACGGTTTTTATCGCGTACTAACATTTCAGTGAATTGCTGTTTGGCTTTTTCTAAAACGACATCACTTTCAAACTGAATACCCCAATAGTTAGGGTTTTCAGCCCACACTAATAAGCCCATTTCATCAGCTAAACGTAACATTTTTTCGTTATGTGGATAATGGGCTAAACGGACATAGTTGCTGCCTAACTCTTTTGCCCAGTTTAATAAAGTGCGATCTTCGCTTTCGCTCCATGCACGGCCTGCACCACTTGGTTTTTCTTCATGAATTGAAATACCGCGTAAAAAGATGCGTTGGCCATTTAATAAAATATCGTCGCCTTTTACTTCTACATATCTAAAGCCAATTTTATCTTTAACGGTTTCGCCGGCATAAACTAACTCGGTTTGATATAATTTAGGCGCTTCTGGCGTCCATAATCTTGGATTAGCATTAAAACTAATTTGTGCTTCGCCTTTACTGTTTAACTTTAAACTTTGGCGCACATTTAACTCTGGAATATGCAATTCAACTGCACCGGCAACTTTGCCTTTAACACTCACTTTGGCTTTAATTTGTGGAACTTTGCCATTAACGTATTGAATACTGTAGTCATCTACATAGCTATCATTTAATTCAATTAGTTTTACTGAACGCGTAATACCACCATAATTCCACCAGTCAGTACTCATGGTTGGAATAAAATCTGGTTCACGGCGATTATTTACTTTTACAACAATCGAGTTAGCGCCGTCTACTAATTGCTCATTTACGTTAAATTGAAATGGAGTAAAACCGCCTTCGTGCGTACCAATTTCATGGCCGTTTAAATAAACGGTTGCTAAATAATTAACCGCGCCAAAATGCACTAAATAGTTTTTGCCAGACTTTTTATTAACCGTAAAATCTTTGTGATACCAGACAGTGCCTTCGTAAAAAAAGAGTTTATCGTCTTGAGTATTCCAATCGCCCGGTACTTTTAGTTTTTGAGCTGAGGCAAAGTTATATTCTAATAACTGATCAGGGGTTTCTTGTTTGGCGTTTTCATAAAATTTTCGTTTATCGCCTACATCATAAGGGTCAACAATGGCATTCCATTGTCCGTTTAAACTAATTGAATCCCTTGCATCAGGGTTTTGAATTAAATCGATAGAAGCAAATGCCCTTGCAGACAAAAATGCTATTAAGACTAGCCAATACTTCATGTTGCTTTCCTCTGTTAAAGATAAATATCAGATATTTTGAGTCACATTAGCAATCATTTTGTTTCTAAAAATATCTGGTTAATATAAAAATTATTTTAAATCAATTAGTTATCTATTGATTTCGTTGTCATTTTTTAAGTTTAATATGAGACTGTTATTAACAAAAAACACACTTGATTTACTTAATTTAAAAAATACACGTAAAAAAATAATATTGCAAGAAAATGATTGATTATGTTTATTTGTTTGTTTTTTTGTCGCTTTTACAATCAAAAGGATAAATAAATAGAAGTTTATTTATCCGTTTTAACGGGATTTTATGTTTTTGTTTGAGTGCATTTGGTTAAGTTTGATTATTTTTGTTGACCTTGTCTTGTGGATTGATCTATTATTGGGTTGTTGTAAATTTAATGTTAAATGAAATTTGACATTTTTTTGCCGAATGGATGCGGAGATTAACAGAGGTGATAACAATGAAAACTCATTATTCAAATATTGTTTTAAAACAAAGTGACAACGTTAGAAAAGATAACGTTGGTAGTGTATTAAATAAGACAAAAGTAGCCGCCCAGATTAGTTTATTACTGACGGGAGCTTACTTTGGTACTAGCGCTTCGGCATATGCTCAGCAAGCTGATAACAGCACAGAAGTTCGCAGTGTTGAAAATGCATTACAGCAAACCGAAGAAGAAGTAGAAACTATTTCTGTAACGGGTATGCGTCAAAGTCAGTTAGGGGCGTTAAACCGTAAAAAAATGTCTGACACTATGATGGACTCTTTAGTGGCTGAAGATATAGGCGAGTTCCCAGATAAAAATATTGGTGAAGCGCTGCAACGTATTTCCGGTATTCAGTTAGACCGATCGGACGGCGAAGGCTCTTTAGTCAGTGTGCGTGGGGTTGATCCTGATTTAGTTCGGGTTGAAATGAACAGTGTCGGTGCAAAAGGCACAGATGGCTCACGTGCAGTTAATTTCAGAGATATGGCTTCTGAACTCGTTAAATCACTAGATGTTATTAAAGGCTCAGAAGCACGTTTAACCGAAGGTGGTATTGGCGGCACAATTAAAATTAATACCCGTAAGCCAAATGAATTTAAAGACCATTTTCTGTCTATGAATGGGGAAGTTCAATACAATAATGTTGTTGAAGATTATATGCCTAAATTAAATTTAACTGGGGTATATAAATTTAGTGACGATTTTGGTGTATTAACCAACATTACCAGTAGTATTAAAAATACCAATGTCAGCGCAGCCCGTAATACTGACTGGGTATTATTGAACGATTATGACGGCTCGGACGAAAAAACATTTGTTAATTCTGATTATGCCAACATCACTAATGTAGATGATTGTGAAGATGCAGCTTGTAGAGAGCAGTGGTATGACTTATCACCAAGAATTCCTCGCTATGGTTCGTGGAATCGTGACGAAAAACGGTTAAGTTTTAACACCATGGGGCAATATAAATTTAATGATAATTTATCCGGCCATATTGGTTATACCTATAATAAACGTGATAAAGATTCGATAGATTATAATTTACAATTTGATATTACCGCTGATTCGAGACTAGTACCTGGCACAATAGAAGTAGATGATCGCCATATTGTTACTGGGTTTGAAGCTTCTGATTTAACAGTGATTACTAACCGAACTGTTGAATTTCAATGGGAAGAAAAGTCGGAAATGTTTGAAACCGGACTCGAATACCAAAAAGATGCTTTAAAAATAGAAGGGATTGTTGCTTACTCTTCAGCAGCACAAGAATATGAACAGCATGACGCACAGGTTAGAGCCCGCAATATTCAAGGCATTCAAATTTCTGCACTAGATAATGCAGGTTTGCCTTATATTGATTTATCCAATGCATATATGAACGACGACCCAACTCAAACGGTTGATTTTGCAGATCCTGAAGTTTGGAATAATCGTTCACGCTATTCTTTACGACCAGTACAAAATGACTCGTCAGAAGCCATGGCTAAGTTAGATTTAACTTACATTCCAGACTCAGATTTTTTCACTATTTTCCGAGCGGGTGCTCAACATATTACTGAGAAAGTTGAAAAAAATATTTGGCGTTATGACATTATTCAAGATGTGAGTACCAGAGCTAACAGTACATGGACACCGGAAGATCAACTCGCATCAGTTGAAGGTCACTTAACTATGCCAGTTGAGTTTTTTCAAGGCTCAGATAAAAAATTCCCGGGCTGGGTAGCGATTAACCCGTATACATTTATTCCTGCGTTACAAGAAACTACTGGAGACTTTACTAGCGTTTCAGATTTAGACCCTGATACTGATAGTTTTGATGTTGAAGTAAAATCAAACGCGGTTTATTTACAGGCCAATTTTGAAACTGAATTAGCCGATATGCGTTTATGGGGTAACTTTGGGGTACGTTATGTGCAATCTTCTACTGACTCTAATGGTGCCGTTACTGAACGTATTTATGTTGATGCCACAGAAGTAGATCCTGATACTGGTGAAGTTGTGGTTGTTGTTGATGAAGAAACTGGTATTCCAAACTGGGAAGAAGATGAAGATCACCCAGATACATTTGTTGGTGAAAAAACACTTAGCACTGAATATTCAGATACTCTGCCGAGTATTAATTTAAATCTAGGCATTATTCCTGAAGAGCTTATTTTATATATGGGGGCGGCAAAAGTAATGGCTCGTCCGCGTACTGCTGACTTAAACCCAAATGCAGATTGCCGTGACTATTCACGAACAACTGAGCAGCAGTTAGAAGACACACCAGTTAATCGTTGTACAGCTGGTAACCCATATTTAAACCCTTATCGTGCAGATCAGTTTGATGTTGCTTTAAACTGGTATCCAGATGAAAAATCGATTGTTGCAGCGGCTGTTTTTTATAAAAAAATGAATAGCTGGATTTTGGATGCGAATGAGCGCTTCGATATCGACTTTTTTGGTGACGGCCGTTTATGGGATGTTCGTCAAAAATTAAATGGAGAGGGCGCAATTACGAAAGGGATTGAATTACAAGCTTCGACGGTATTTTCTCAATTACCAGCACCGTTTGACGGGTTTGGGGTTAATGCAAACTATACCCGTATGTGGTCAGAAGATGTAGGTTTGTTTAACCAGTTAACAAAAGAAGAACTGGCGTTCCCATCTATGTCTAAGGAAGCTTATAACTTAACTGCATTTTATGAGACTAAAATCTGGAACCTTAAATTAGCTTATAACTTCCGTAGTAAATATTTGGCTAATCCGAGCATTCGTTCTGGTAACCCAGCTTATGTTGATGATGCCGGTTATTTAGACGCTAAATTTACTTACCGAATTAACGACAAGCTGAAAATATTTGCTGATGCTCGTAACTTGCTAGATGAAGTTAAACACGTTAATGCGGGCTCTGGTTTATCAACTGATTATCAATGGTCTGGCCGTGACTACTCAGTTGGCTTCTCGTATAAATTTTAATTAATACTAATTAAGGCAGGTAGTTCGCTACCTGCCTTTCTGTATTTTAAAAACATGCAAATTTTGCTTAGGCTAAGTCTGCATCTTTATAAATTACTTATTGGCTGAACAAATAAATTCAATTAATTTTTCCAACATATTTTTAAAAAAGGTGAAAAATGGATAGACGAGATTTTCTTAAAAAGTCGACCATAGCAGCTTCTATTCCGGTTGCCATGTCGGCTTTTAATTCGGCTCAGGCGGCTGATTTAATCAACACAGTAAAACAAAAAATTAGCCGGACGGCTGGCAAACTCAGCTGGTTAGAAGGCCAACAAACGGCTTATAAACCGGGTAGCACCTGGGGTAAACCTTGGGCGCAGGGCGAATTAAGCAAAACTCAGGCACTCAAATT